>JBFWUW010000062.1:0-43267 GCA_050247075.1 Pirellulales bacterium
GCGCATCAGGTAGGTCATGCGGTCGCGAGTAACGCCCGCCACATCGTCCACAATGGCCAGCCGACGGCCCGCCAGCCAATTGAAAATGCTGGACTTCCCGACGTTTGGCCGGCCTACGATGACGACTTGTGGCACACCCATTTGTTTTCCTCGTTTTATCCATATTATTCGAGGAGTGCCCTGTTACCAAGCCAAGAAACCGGCGAATATTGCGTTTTGGACCGCTATTTCCGGCGCTGATACCCGGCCGGTCCCCGCCGTGGCGGCTGAAACCGCGATTGGCGAGCCATTCCTGCTGACGGGTGGTTTACGGTAAACTTTGGGAATGTCTACAAACCTTGCTACGCTTCCCACGCTACGTTGGATAGGCGACGCCAACGGCCATTTGCGGCTGATCGACCAGACTTTGCTCCCCACCGAGTTCGTCGAAATCGACTGCCGCGACGTTGCCGCCGTTTGGGAGGCCATTCGTGCGTTGCGGGTGCGCGGTGCGCCAGCCATTGGCATCGCCGCCGCTTATGGCGTGGTCGTGGGCTTGCAAACCGCGCCCCCCGACGAAGCCGGTTTCTTCGCCCGGCTGCAAGAAGTAACGGATTACCTGGCGGGCAGCCGCCCCACGGCGGTCAACCTGTTTTGGGCCTTGGACCGCATGCGGCGCACCGCAGAAGAGATGCGCGGGCGACAGGCCGCCACCCGCGAAATAGCCGCCAGGCTGTTGGCCGAAGCCGAAGCTATCGAGGCGGAAGACCGCCAGATGTGCCGTGAAATCGGCCGGCACGGCGCAGCGCTGCTGGCCGCCGATAGCGGTGTATTGACGCACTGCAATGCCGGCGGGCTGGCGACGGCGGACTACGGCACGGCGCTGGCCGTGTTTTTTGCCGCGCACGAGGCCGGCAAGCGGTTGCATGTTTACGCCGACGAAACTCGACCTTTGCTACAAGGTGCCCGGTTGACAGCCTGGGAGCTGATGCAGCGGGGCATGGATGTTACCTTGATTTGCGACTCAATGGCCGCGCAAGTCATGCGCGAGGGGCGGGTACAGGCGGTGGTGGTGGGAGCCGACCGTATCGCGGCGAATGGCGACACGGCCAACAAGATCGGCACCTATAGCGTGGCCTTGGCGGCGGCGGCGCACGATGTTCCCTTCTATGTCGCGGCACCGACCAGCACGTTCGACCTGACGCTAGCGGACGGAACCGGTATCCCCATCGAGCAGCGCGACCCGCGTGAAATCACACACGGCTTTGGCCGGCAGACCGCGCCGGCCGGCGTGCAAGTGTACAACCCGGCCTTCGATGTCACCCCGGCCCGGCTGATCCGGGCGATAGTGTGCGAGCGGGGCGTGATTCAACCGGTGACGACGGACAATATTCGCGCCATGCTGGCCGATTGAAGGGACCGGCGTTCAGCTATACATGCCGCCGAAGCCGCTGGCCTCGAAAGCGTTCTTGATGTGTTCAATCACCGGACGCCGCCCGCCGGCAGGCCAGGTGATGGCCACTACGTCAAACCGGGCGGCATGTTCCAACAGCCCGTGCCGTTTGAGATAGTTGAGCGCCAGCCGCGTCAGGCGGCGCTGCTTGTCGGGCGTGACAGCCTCGGCCGGGTGGCCGGCGTCGTGCGACTCGCGGGTTTTGACCTCGACAAAAACAACCGTGCGGCCTTCGACCGCCACGATATCGATCTCGCCCAGGCGGTGGCGGGCCGAACGGGCCACGATGACGTAGCCCAAGCCGCGCAAAAACTTGGCCGCCGCGGCCTCACCCCGCTGCCCCAGGCTGGGCGGCGTCCGCCAGCGGCCCAGCCACGCGCGAAAAGCCGCTAGCCAGGTGCCTGGCATGTGCCACGCTCCAACATCGTGGAGTTACTTGCCTGCCTTGGCGGCTTTAGCGGCCTTGCCGCCGGTCTTGACGGCTTTCTTCTCGCGCAGCTTAACGGCCTTGCCGATCCGGTCGCGAAGGAAGTACAGTTTGGCGCGGCGGACAATGCCGGAGCGTTTGACCTCGACTTGGGCAATCTTCGGGGAGTGCAGCGGAAACTTCCGCTCGACACCCTCTCCCTGCACGATGCGGCGAACCGTGAATGTCTCGCGGCTGCCCGACCCCGACTTGGCAATCACCACGCCGTTGAAAATCTGGATCCGCTCTTTGGACCCTTCCAAGATGCGGGTATGCACATCAACCGTATCTCCGACGTTGAAAGCCGGAACTTCTGGCTTGAGGCTCGATTGCTCGACGAGCGACAGGATTTGCTGACTCATGTTTTGTTCCTTTCGTGAAGTAGCCCGCGTGTATGGTTGCTCCGCCGATGCGGAGGATTATGCCGTTAGCCTATTCATTTGCGTCCTTCAATAAATCTTCCCGCCGCTCTTGCGTCCGCCGCAGGCTCTCCTCCGCGCGCCATTGGGCAATCTCGGGATGATTGCCGCTCAACAGCACGTCTGGAACGGCCAATCCGCGGTACTCGCGGGGCCGCGTGTATTGCGAGCCCTCTAGCCAGCGGTTGCCGGTCGAGAACGAATCTTGCCGGTTGCTTTCCTCGTCGCCTAAGACTCCCGGCACCAGCCGGATCACCGCGTCAATGACCACCATCGCCGCGACCTCGCCGCCATTCACGATAAAATCGCCGATCGAAATTTCGTCGGGCTGCAAGATCTCTCGCACGCGCTCGTCGAAACCCTCATACCGGCCACATAACAGTACCAGCCGCGGCAAGGCCGCCAATTCCTCTACCACCCGTTGATTCAGCCGACGGCCTTGCGGTGTCAGCATCATTACGCGGCCCGGCGCGGTTCCATCCGCCTGCACCGCTTCCACGCACTCGACAACGGGTTCTACCTTTAGCACCATGCCGGGCCCGCCGCCGTAAGGTCGGTCGTCCACGGTTTGGTGTTTGCCGATGGCCCAGTCGCGGATGTTGGCTAACCGCACATCCACCAGACCCGCGGCAATGGCACGCTTCAATAAACTCTGGCCCAAATAGCCAGGGAACATTTCAGGAAACAAGGTCAGCACGTCGAACCGCATGGCCAGTCACTCGTTCGCCGTTCTCACCTGTTGTATTCAACGACTCGTTACGATGCCTCCTCGACCGGAGCAGCCTCTTCCGCGGCGGCCTCTTCAGCAGGGGCCTCGCTCTTCTTGGGCTTGGGCTGGGCAATCACTTCGGGCGGCGGCGGAACCAGTTTGGGCAGCGACAGCTTGGCGCGGGCTTCGTCGCTGGCTTGGGTGTGCGTACCGCCAGCACCGTACTTCTTGATGAAGACCGCCACCTTTTCCGTGGGCTGCGCGCCGACGCCGATCCAGTAGTTCACCCGCTCGCCGTTGAGCACCACGCGGGCGTCGGTCTCTGGAACCAGCGGATCATAAGTGCCCAATTCCTCCAGCACCCGGCCGCCGCGCGGCTTGCGGGCGTCGATGGCGCAAATGCGATAGAACGGGCGGTGCTTACGGCCCATTTGTTTCATGCGAATCTTAACGGCCACGAGAAACTCCTGTTTTGGTCAATGAATGTGTGGTTGAAGTCGGGTTGTCTTGCAAAGGACTGCTCGCCGGGCTATTTGCCCCCCTTGCCAAAGCGTTTGCGCTGGCGAGCCTCTTTTTCACGTTGTTTTTTTAGTTTGGCTTTTTCTTGCGAGGTCAGCCGTTTGCCCGTGCTGCCTTTCTCCTTGGCCAACCGCGAGCCGGGGTTGAGCATGCCGCCGCGCTGCATGCCTTGCACGGCCTTCATGCGGTCGCGGGCACCCATGCCAGAAAACTTTTTCATCATGTCGGCCATGCCGTCAAACGACTTGACCAGATCGCTAACCGCGCTCGGCTCGACACCCGCCCCGGCGGCAATGCGGCGGCGGCGGCTTTGGTCGATCATCTTGCTGGGATTGCGGCGCTCCTCGGGGGTCATGCTGTCGATCACTCCCCGCAGGCGGCGCATTTCGCCGTCGGCGTCGGTGTCGCCCATCATGTCTTTCATGGCGCTCATGCCGGGGATCATGCCCATGATCTTGCCGATGGGGCCCAGCTTCGATGTCTGGTCGAGCATCTTGCGGAAGTCGTCCATCGTGAACTGACCCTCCTGCAAGCGCTTCTGCTGCCGCTCCATCTCCTCTTGATCGAACTTGCTCTGGGCCTGTTCGATCAGGGTGAGCATGTCGCCCATGCCCAAAATGCGGCCCGCCAGGCGGTCGGGATGAAACTCTTCCAGCGCGTCGAGATGCTCGCCCACGCCGATGAATTTGATTGGCACGCCCGTCACGGCTTTGACCGACAGCGCCGCGCCGCCGCGGGCGTCGCCATCCAGCTTGGTCATGATCACGCCGTCCAACTCCAGGGCCTCGTTGAAGGCTTTGGCGCTGTTCACGGCGTCCTGGCCGGTCATGCCGTCGACCACCAGGTAGATCTGCTCGGGCTGCACCTTGCGGTCGATCTTCTCCAATTGCTGCATCAACTCCTGGTCGATATGCAGCCGGCCGGCCGTGTCGAGAATGACGACGTTGGCCCCCAACTCCTTGGCCTTCTTGACGGCATTTTGGCAGACGGCCACCGGATCGGTCGAACCGAGCTCGGCATGGACCGGAATGCCCAACTGTTCGCCAATCACCTGCAACTGGTGGATAGCCGCCGGACGCTGCAAGTCGGCCGCCACCAACAGCGGCTTCTGGCCGCGCTCTTTAATCAGCCGGCCAAGCTTGCCGCAGGTGGTTGTCTTGCCCGAACCTTGCAGCCCGCACATCATCAGCACGGTGACATCGCCGCGGAGATGGATCGAGTGATCGACCGGGCCCATCAGGCCCTTCAACTCCTCATAGACAATGCTCACCACTTGCTGGCTAGGGTTGAGCGACTTGAGAACCTTCTCCCCCACGGCCTGCTCGCTCACGCGAGCCATGAAGTCCTTAACGACATCGATGTTGACGTCGGCTTCCAGCAGGGCCTTTTGGACCATGCCCAGCCCGTCGCGCATATTTCCCTCGGACAGCTTGGCCTTGCCGGCCAGCGTGCGCAGAGCGGAACCGAGACTTTCTTGGATGGACTCGAACATGCGTAAAGGCTCAAAGCACCAAAACCAGACGACTTACGACACCATCGCCGTCCATTTTGGGCCAAATGGGGAAGCCCGGATTGTAATAAACATCCCCCCCAGCTTGCAATCCGTTGAGCCACGCCAAGTTGCCACGATTTTCCCCGGGCCAAAGGGCGAAAAGCCGAAAGCGACGTGCCGAGCACGCAGCCTGAACAAGCGTCTATGGCTCACGCTCAATCAACGGCAGAATCAGGTGCGAGGGGTGCTCCGCATCGTGAAGAATCCGCTGTTGGGCCACCACCGGCTGGGTCGCCAAGCCGACATTGTCCTCGCCGGTATTCAGGTTCGGCAAGAAATAGGGGAAGAAACTGCTGGAGATTTCTACCCGAATGCGGTGGCCGATACCGAATTGGTTGGCCGTTCCCCGCCAGAAGTCGATCGTATATTCGTAGGCCTGGCCCGGTTCGATCGTGCTGAGTTGGGCCGGGTTGTACGCCCCACCCTGGGCCGGATCACGAAAACGGGCACGCAGCAAGCCATCGCACAGCAAAGCCGTCGAACCGTCCGGCGATACATCGACCAGCCTCACCATCCAGTCGGTATCGGCGGCCGAAGTGGAGGCGAATAGTTTGGCCGTGATCGGACCGCTGATCTCCATGGGCTGCTCCAAAGGGGCAGTCACGTACACTAAGACATCCTGGCGGCTGGCACCCTCGCGGGTATCGACCGCGCCATCCTCGGTATGCCCTCCTTTGAAGGGGGAAGGCGTGGGGTCTTGGGGATCATAGGTGTACTTGTCCGCCGATTCGGCGGAGGGGGGCGACGTATTCAATTCGCCATCGCCTTGCTGGGAATTGGCCTGCCCGCCGCTGTGCAGATAGAACTTCGTCCACTTTGTCCCCGGCAGCGGCCAGTCTTTTTCGGCCCGCCAGCGGTTCTCGCCCATGACGAACAGATGGACCGGCAATTCCTCGTCCAGGCCGTTAGCCTGGCCTTTCAGATGGTGGTCGAAGAAGCGGCAGCAATAGCCGTCCCAGTCAATCTTGGCGTCCTCTCCATAATCGACCGCTCCCACCTGGCGCGTGTTAAAACCATGCTGCCAAGGGCCAATCACCAACCGTGGCCGGCGGGAGAGTGGCGTGGAACCATACTGTTGCACGCCCCGATAGTTCATGGGCGAACCGGTATGGTTGGCATCGAACCAGCCAGTGACGTTCAAGGTCGGCACGGCCACCTTGGCGAAATGCTCGGGACTTTGATAGGAGATCGCCCGCCAATATTCATCCGTCGACTTGTTCTGACGGATCCACTGTTCGAACCAGTTGTTGTCGGCAGCCCCCCGCCGCGCCAGCAGGGTCAAATAGGGATAGACCTTGTAATCCTTCACCCGCTGGTTGGAAAAGCCGCCATAGGGGCCTTCGGCTACGTTTTGCATGGTCCGGCCCGACATGAGCGCGGCCCAATCGACCGCCCAACTAACCAGCGCTCCATTGAGATAAGGCCCGTTATACAAGCCGTCAGGCGGCGCGACTTCCGGCACCATGGCGCGTAACGAAGGCGGCGCGGTGACGGCGGTCCACCATTGGGTCCAACCGAGATACGAACCGCCATACGTGCCGACCTTGCCGTCGCAACCCGGCTGGGTGGCCAGCCACTCCACCAGGTCGTAGCCGTCGGTCTTTAAGACGGCTTGGAAGGGATCCCATTCCCCTTCGCTGTCGAACCGTCCGCGGCAATCGGCCAGGGCCACGACATAGCCTCGTTTGGCAAACCAGCGGGCGCGGTTCATCAGCCCCAAGGTGTTGTTATTGTACGGCGTCTGCACCAGCAACCCCGGAAAGCTGCCTTTTGCATTGGGCCGATAAACGTCCACACTTATCCGCACGCCGTCCCGCATGGTGGCCTTCACGCCGCGAACCTCTTGCAACTCAAACGCTTCCGCCGAGTAGTGGCCAGGGTCGGGTTTTTGAGCCTGAGCGGGTATCGCCCCGACCGCCAGACAGGCCGAACCTGCGATGACACCGACGCAAACGGAGATTCGTGGCCAGTTCGTCATGAGTCGTGGCTTCCGGCAGGGACGTTGCTGGGGAAAGCGGCCTCTAGATCGCCGCTTGTGGCGCAACCCATGATAGGCGGAGTTGCCAGCCGTTGCGAGAAATGGATGGCCGGCGGTGGCTTACAGCCTGCCCTTAGCCAGAAGCGCAGGCGAATGGCGAGAATAGCGGCAATTCATCCGCCGAGAGGTCACTGAGGGTTGGCGCGGCGGCATCCTTGGGAGAGAGCAGCGGCGCGGCCGCTGGCCAGGGGATGCCGAGTTGGGGATCATTCCAGACGATGGTCCGTTCGCAATGGGGCGCGTATTCCGACGTGCATTTGTAAGCCACCACGGCCGATTCGCTCGTTACGCAATAGCCGTGGGCAAATCCCACCGGTACGTAGAGTTGGCGGTGGTTGCGGTCCGAGAGAATCGTCGAGGTCCAGCAGCCAAACGTGGGTGAGCCGCGGCGGACATCGACCGCCACGTCGAAGACTTCGCCGTGCATAACCAGGATCAGCTTGCCCTGTCCGCGGGGATGTTGAAAGTGCAGCCCGCGGATCACGCCGCGGTGTGACACAGCAACGTTGTCTTGCACGAAATCCTCGGCCATGCCATGCCGGGCGTAAGCCTCTTGCCGCCACAGTTCCGCGAACGAGCCGCGCGCATCTCGATAAACGCGGGGCTCAATCCGCAAGACCTCGGGCAGTTCGCTGGGGACAACATGCATCATGATGGCGGGTCGAGAGCATTGTCGCCGTTTCGCGGAGCGAAACACGACATTGGTTGTTTTGCCGACCCTACGTAGCCGGCACGGCGGCCGGTTCCCGCCAGTCAAACGGTTTGGCCACGGAGACTTCCTGGCGATGTTCCAAGTACCAGGCCACGGTCTTGCGCAGGCCGGTCTCAAAGGTCTCTTGCGGCTGCCAGCCCAACTCGCGCGTCAGCTTGCGGGCATCAACGGCGTACCGCCGGTCGTGGCCAGGGCGGTCGGCCACGAACGAGATCAGCGACTCGTGCGGCAAATGGGGCGAATACGGCTGCAACTCGTCCAGTATTTGGCAGATGGCCCGCACGACTTGCACGTTGGTCCACTCGTTCTGCCCGCCAATGTTGTACGTTTCTCCGAGGCGGCCGCGGGCGGCCACCAACAAGAGCGCACTGGCATGGTCATCGACATGCAGCCAATCGCGGACATTGTCGCCCCGTCCGTAGATCGGCAAGGACTGGCCGGCCAGGGCGTTATTTATCATCAGCGGAATGAGCTTTTCGGCAAACTGATACGGGCCGTAGCAGTTGGAGCAATGCGTGGTCAGCACCGGCAGGCCGTAGGTCTTGTGCCAGGCACGCACCAGGTGGTCGGCGGCGGCCTTGGTGGCCGAGTAGGGCGAGTTGGGGCGGTAGGGGTCGTCCTCGCGAAACTCACCCGCCGGTCCCAGCGAGCCGTACACTTCGTCGGTCGAAACGTGCAAGACGCGAAACCGCCGCCGCTCGTCGGGCAGCTTGTGTTCGAAGCATTCCAGGGCGGCTTCCAACACGTTGTAGGTGCCGATGACGTTGGTCTCGACGAACGCGGCCGGCCCTTCAATCGAACGGTCGACGTGCGACTCTGCCGCCAGATGCATGATCCAGTCGGGCTGGTGCTTGGCCATCACCCGCCGCAGCCGCGGCAAGTCGCAAATATCGCCTTGTTCAAAGTGATAACGGGGCGACCGGGCCGCCTGGGCCACGGCCTGTTGATTGGCGGCGTAGGTCAACTTATCGAAATTGATGACCACATGTTCCGTCTGGCCGATCAATTGGCGAACCAGCGCCGACCCGACAAAACCCGCTCCACCAGTGACTAGAATTCTCATCGCCTTCGTCCTTGAAGGGTTTACTGTAGCGCCCCTCCATGCAAGCAAAACCTATCCTATGGGCGAATTGCCGACAATCGCAGTTCGCTCCGACCGGGAATGCTAGCACGCAAGTAGCCCGGTAGCGGCACCCGGGCCGGTCCTTGCAAATCGCCCCGGGTTGGCCTAATTTGCTGGGCAACTTGTGCTTTCTCCCTGTTTTTCATCGCTTGCCGCAAGGAATCCCTCGCATGTTGGCCGGAGATATTTACGCGCCCGGAAAAATCCGCCTGGTCGACGTTCCCGAGCCAACCTTGGACGGCCCGCCCGGCGATATTATTTTTCAGGTTGAACTGGCCTGCCTGTGCGGGTCGGACCTGTTGTTCTTCGAGCGGGACTATCCGGAGTACCCGGTGGTGGTGGGCCACTCGCTGCACGAAATGACCGGCACCGTGGTCGATACCAATGGCACGCGGTTCAAAAAGGGGGACCGCGTTCTGTGCGTGCCGGTCAATCAGGAAGGGCTATACGAGCGGTACCGCGTTAGCGAGCAGCGGGCCATTCCGCTCGACCCGCGCCGGCCCGAGCCAGAAGCCTTGCTGGCCCAACCGCTGGGGACCGTGATTTATGCTTTGCGGAAGCTGCCTAACCTGATTGACTTGAACGTGGCCGTGGTGGGCCAGGGGCCGATCGGCCAGTTGTTCAACGCCACGCTGCGCAACCTGGGTGCGCGGGAGATCATCGCCATCGACAAGCTGGCCTCGCGCCTGGCGACCAGCCCCAAGACGGGTGCCACCGTGGTCGTCGATACGACCAAGGAAGACCCGGTGGAAGCGGTTCGCCGGGCGACCGGCGGTGCCATGGCCGACGTGGTGATCGAGGCGGTCGGCCATCGCGAGCAAGCCTTCAATCTATGTGTCGATCTGTGCCGCCGCGGTGCTTGGCTGCTGTACTTCGGCGTGCCAACGCAATACCTGGACAACATCCACTGGCGCGAAGCCCTGATGCGCAACATCACCATTCAGACCAGCATCAACCCCGACTTCGCCCGCGACTTTCCGCTGGCCATGCGTTGGATTTCGGAGGGCCGCATCGACGTCTCCCCCATCATCACGCACCGCTACCCGCTCTCCGACATTCAAACGGCGTTTGAAGTCTTCGCCGGCCGAAAGGACGGCGCGCTGAAAGTCTTCATCGACTTCCCGGCAAAAGGTTAGTGTCCGGCGCTTCCGTTTATTGCCGTCCTTAACGGACAGTCAACTTACCGAGCTTGTCCACTCCCATTTCCGTGAACCAGATATTGTTGTCTGGCCCTTGCAGAATGCGATGCATGATCGTCTTCCGCGAGATCGCCTTGTAGTAGGTGATCGGGATCTTCGATAGATCACCGTCAGGGGCCGTGTGGATCGCGTTGTCGATTTTGATGATGTAATCAAAGCCCGCGGGGAGCGGGTTATTGGGATCGACGTAGCTGTGGGTCCAAAGGTTTCCTTGGGAGTCACATGCCACGCCACCAAGAATGACGTTCTTTTGGGATAGAGGAACCGCGTACTCGGTGATCTTGCCGTCCAGGCCGATTCGGCCGAGCTTGTTGCCGGCCTCTTGGCTGAACCACATCGACTTCTTGTCTGGGCCAGCCACGATTGCAATGGGGCGGCTGTTGGCGGTAGGAATGGTAAACTCCGCGACCTCACCCAGGGGTGAAATACGCGCGATGCTGTTGCCAACCAGTTCGGTACACCACATGTTTCCGTCTGGACCCGGCGCCAGATAAATCGGCACGGCACCGACCTTGGACAGTTCAAAGTGCTCAACCGAGCCATCGGGGTTAATCTTTCCGATCGTGTTGGTCTTTTTGCCCGTAAACCAGATCGTCATGCCGTCGGCGTCCAGCCCCAAACCGTGCGGGTGGGTATTGATCGGTTTTTGTGCTCCGCTGGGGTGCAGGCGGACGTCGATCTGTTTGATGATCTTCCCATGCTTGTCGAGGGCCGCCACAACCCCCAGGTATTCAAGGGAGACCCACAATTGACGATCCGCGTCAAATTGAATGCCGTGGGGGTGGCTCCCTTTGGGCATCGGGAAAAACTCGGCCTTGCCCTCCAGCGTCACACGGGCAACGTGGTCGTGGTGCATGCCGGTAACCCAAAACTCGTTTCCACCTTGGGGATCGAAGGTGATCTCGTGGGTCGATCCCATCATGTGGCCCGGCCAGGCCAGCGGGAATTCGCGAACTTCTCCGACCTCCTCGGCCCGGCAATTCACGATCGCACTCAGCGCAAGACCAATCGCCAGGGAAACAATAGCACGACACTTCATGATGCACTCCACGGGTTGCCTGTTGTCGCGGGGCAAACGGAAGCTTGGCCCGGCAGGTTGCCAGCTTACTTGTGGTTCCCATGCGGAGCAAACCAACCAAGACAATCGGATAGTTCTAGCCTGGCGGTTTTACGATCGTATCCACAACCTCAACGGCCAGATAGACTCACTGCTGTGTGGTCTGACGAACGATCGCAAGACGACGGGAAACCCCAATGCCTGGCCCATTGACCGTAGTTTCTTTTTCCGAAGTTGGGCTCGACGAATTCCGGCGGCGCTGGCCCTGGTTTTTCGGGCTAGGCCTGTTGCTGTTCGTCTTGGGGTTGATTGCCATCGGGGCGGCAGCGACGGTGACCTTGGTAACGATGCTCTTCTTCGGGTGCCTGATAATCGTCGGCGGTCTGTTTCAGATTGCTAGTGCCATCGTCTTTCGTCGTTGGGGTGGTTACGTCGTCGATCTGATCGTTGGCATCTTGTCGCTTGTGGTCGGTATCTTGATTGTCACCCACCCGGAAGGGACGGCGGCCGCGTTAACTTTGTTGATCGCCATGTTCTTGATCTTCGGCGGCACGTTCAGGATTGCGGTGGCTTTGACGAATCGGTTGCACCATTGGGGCTGGCTGCTGCTGCACGGCCTCATCAATCTTGCCTTGGGCCTGATGATCTGGCGGCAATGGCCCGTCTCTGGGCTGTGGATCATCGGCCTGTTCATGGGGATCGACTTGGTCTTCAACGGATGGACATTGATGATGCTGGGCCTGGTAGCAAGGAAGCTGCCATCCGAGTGATTTGATCCTAGCGTGTTACGGTTCTCACGCTCCGCCGCGAGAGAATCAAAGGGCCAGACGCGGTGGCCGCCGCGACGTTCGGCACGCGCCCGCCGAAGTTGACGACATCGCAAGTGCCGCCAGCCACAGCAGACCCCGCATTCACTGGCGTAGTCGCATGGCACCACTCTTTGCAACAGGCGGCTAACCTTCTGGCGGGGTCTCACGGACGAGTTGGCTGATTTGTTTGAACTCCGGCGTGCCGGCCACCTCGCACCACTCGAACAAGGCCGACTCGGTGGTGGTCAGCGTGGCTCCGCTCGTCTCCATGCGGCGCAGCGCCGTCTGGCAGTCGATGTCGTGCCGAGCGCCAATCGCGTCGATCGCCAGATAAACGCGAAATCCGGCGGCCAGCAGGTCAAACACGGTCTGCTGCACGCAGACATGGGCTTCGATCCCCGCGACCAGAATCTTTCGCACGCCGCGGTTGCCAAAATCGTCGAACATCTGCCCGCAGGCACCACAGCTAAAGTGCAGCTTTTCCGGAATTTGGCCCAGCAAGCCGGCCAGGGAAGGGACCGTCGGCCCCAGCCCTCGCGGGTATTGCTCGGTCGCGGCGACCGGCACCCCCAGCAGGAGCGCGCCGTCGATCAACCGACGGATATTCCAGACGATGGCGGCTTGCCGCGGAATGAGCGGCATCAGCTTTTCTTGGACGTCGACGACCAGCAAGCCGGTATCGCCGCGTGACATCAATTCGGGACTGCGTGGAAGGGGGTGGCTCATGCCAGCAGCATATCGCACCCCGGCGCGGGCCGCCAAGCCCCGCTGTATGCACCTTCCGTCAAAAGGAACCCGCGCCGGCGGCAGCGTTTTAGGCAGGTCCAGGCGCTGCCCGGCGGGCGGAGCCTGCTCGGCGGCCGCCCCTGGTGGAGGAGGGCAATTTGACGGATATTGGGAGAGTCCGTCCAAGGTGACGGCCGTAGGCGGCAAATGCCGGACAACCAGTATCCCACACGAGCCGTGTTGCATGAAATCTCGTTCCACGACAATACTTACCGTCCGGCACCAGGGTGTGGTGGCCATCGGCGGCGACGGCCAGGTGACGCTGGGCAGCTCCATCATGAAGGCCGACGCCAACAAGGTCCGTCGCTTGCTGGACGGCAAGGTAATTACCGGGTTTGCCGGATCGAGCGCCGACGCCTTTGCCTTGCTGGAACGGTTCGAGGCCAAGCTCAAGGATTATCCCAACAACGTGCCGCGGGCCGCCACGGAACTCGCTAAGGAGTGGCGTACCGACCGGGCCTTGCGCCGGCTGGAAGCGTTGTTGGCCGTGGTCGATGCGCGGCATACGTTGCTCGTTACCGGCAATGGCGACGTGATTCAGCCCACCGACGGCGTTTTGGGCATCGGCTCGGGTGGCAGCTACGCTATCGCCGCCGCGCGGGCCTTGGTCGGCCACTCCACCCTGTCCGCCGCCGAAATCGTCCGCCGGGCCTTGGAAATTGCCTCGGAGATCGACATCTACACGAATCACAATATCCAAGTCGAACAGTTGGCGTGCGAAACGTAGGAGGCGTTTCCAACGCCGATGCTCCCTCTCTTGGTACTCCGGGAGAGGGAGATCGTTTGTTATTGACACCAATATCGACTCTCAACTCAATGCCCTGAACCGTCTGGTCCAGGGCCGGAAGGTAGAACAGCCCGTGAAAGAACTGACGCCGCGCGAAATCGTCGCGGAACTCGACCGGCATATCGTGGGACAGCCCAACGCCAAACGGGCGGTGGCAATCGCCGTCCGCAACCGTTGGCGGCGGCAGCGCCTGGCCCCAGAACTGCAGCCCGAGGTGGCCCCCAAGAACATTCTCATGGTCGGCCCCACCGGAGTCGGCAAGACCGAGATCGCTCGGCGGCTGGCCAAACTGACCGGCGCGCCGTTCATCAAGGTCGAGGCGACCAAGTACACCGAAGTCGGCTACTACGGCCGCGATGTGGAAAGCATGGTCCGCGAGCTGCTCGAGAACGCCATTGGACTGGTTCGCGAGTCCGAACGGGTCAGCGTCGAGGCTGAGGCCCGGCAGCGCGTGGAAGAGAAGTTGCTGGATCTGCTGGTGGCACCCGGCGGCAACGAAGATGACGAAGAGGCCGAGGACGAATCATCCACCACCGCGGCCGCCAAGGCCCGCCGACGCGAGCGAACCCGCGAGAAAATGCGCAAGATGCTGGCCAGCGGGGCCATGGACGAACGTAAGGTCGAGCTGACGTTGGAGCAGAAGGCCGTCCCCATGATGCTCACTGGCATGGGCATGGAGCAGATGGATTTCGACCTGCAAGGCATGTTCGAGAAGATCATGCCCAAGAACAGCAGCCGCCGCGAACTGACCGTCGCCGAGGCCCGCCGCGTGCTGTTTGAGCAAGAGTCCGAGGCGCTCATCAACCCCGAAAAGGTCAACGCGGCCGCCATAGAACTAGCCGAGAATCTGGGGATTATCTTCATCGACGAGATCGACAAGGTGGTAGCCAGCGACGGCAAGGGGGCCGATGTCTCTCGGCAGGGAGTGCAGCGCGACCTGTTGCCGATCGTCGAGGGAACCACCGTGCAAACGCGGTACGGCAGCATCAAGACCGACCATGTGTTGTTTGTCGCGGCGGGTGCCTTCCACCGCGCTAAGCCGAGTGAATTGATGCCCGAGCTGCAAGGCCGGTTTCCCATTCGCGTGGAACTGACCGACCTGACCAAGGAAGACTTCGTGCGTATATTGACCGAACCCAAGAGCGCGCTGACCAAGCAATACGTGGCGTTGCTGGAGACGGAAGGGGTGCAATTGGAGTTTTCCGCCGACGCCGTGGAATCGCTCGCCAACTACGCCTTTATGGTCAATCAGACCACGCAGAACATCGGTGCCCGGCGGCTTTCCACCATTATGGAACGCCTGCTGGAGGAACTCAGTTTTGAGGCCGCCGACATGGGGGGCGGAAAGGTGGCCATCAACGCGGCCTACGTGGAACAACGGCTCGACAAAGTGGCCAAGGACGAAGACCTAAGCAAATTCATCCTGTAAGCCGCGGGTTCGGCGCGGCTCCCCCAGCGAAGGTTGACCCGCCGGGATATACTGTACTGCCTGTAGGAGGCGATTCCATCGCCGATTGAAATGGCATTTTTCGGCCACATCGGCGATGGAATCGCCTCCTACAATTGTGCCGTCGCCACGAAACTTACCAATTGTTTGAGGGGGAATGTCATGAGCGCCAGCTTGGCCACGTTTGGGGCCGGTTGCTTTTGGGGTGTTGAGGCCGATTTCCGCCGCGTGCCCGGCGTGGTGGGTACGGCGGTCGGCTATTCCGGCGGAGAGTTGCAGAAACCAACCTACGAGCAGGTCTGTTCCGGCACGACGGGCCACGCCGAGGTGGTGCAGGTGCGGTTCGACCCCGAACAGGTCACTTTTGAACAACTGCTGGAAGTCTTCTGGCAAAACCACGACCCGACCACCCGCAACCGCCAGGGGCCCGACTTTGGCACGCAATACCGCTCGGCGGTGTTCTATCACGATGATGCCCAGCGGGCCGCCGCGGAGGCCGTCAAGGCGAGGCTGGATGCTAGCGGCACATTCAAACGGCCGATCGTCACCGAGATTACCGCCTATACCAACTTCTATCGGGCGGAAGAGTACCATCAGCAATACCTGGAGAAGCGGGGCCAGGCCAGTTGCCATGTGCGATAACAAACCGCGTGGGGCCGACCGTTTCATTCAATCACAAAAAAACCATGCCACCACCCATGATTGGCAGCCTGGCTCCCGGGTTTGACCTGCCTTGCACCCAAGTCCGCGAGGGGGACCCCACTCGCGCCAACCTGGCCCGGTATCGCGGGCAATGGCTGGTGCTGGTCTTTTACCCGCGCGATTTTTCGCTGGTTTGCCCCACCGAGTTGTCGGCTCTCAGCGGGCGAATTGAGGAGTTCGAGCGGCAAGGCTGCGCGGTCTTGGGGGTCAGCACCGATGATCTGCTTTCGCACCGCCGCTGGATCGACACGCCGCGGGCGTCGGGCGGGCTGGGGGGCTTGCGGTTTCCGCTGGCCAGCGACGAAGAGGGTGCCGCCGCGCAAGCATACGGCGTTTATTTGCCCATGCAGCGGGTATCGCTGCGGGGCCTGTTCATCATCGACCCCAACGGCGTGCTGCAATACCAGGTGGTTCACAATCTGAGCATCGGCCGCCGCAGCGATGAAGTCTTGCGCGTCTTGGCCGGGTTGCAAACGGGCGGCCTCTGCAGCGAAGGCTGGTCGCCCGACCAGGACACTATTGAAGCCACCCAGGTTGTTGGCCCTGGCAGCGTGGTGGCACATTACCGGTTGAGCGAGGAACTGGGGAGCGGCACGTTTGCCTCGGTCTATCGGGCGCACGACCTGGTGCTGGAACGGACAGTCGCTCTGAAGATCATCAAGAACGAGTGCCCCATCGCCCGCGGCCGTGTCATGTCGGAAGCCCGCCTGGCGGCCGCCTTGAACCATCCCAACATCTGCACCATCTATGCCGTGGACGAAAGCGAAGGCGTGCCGGTAATTGCCATGGAGTTCTTGCACGGCCGGACGTTGGCCCAATTGCTGCAAGACGGGCCGCTGCCGGTGTCGCAAGCCGCGCGGTTTATTTCGCAAGTTGCCAGCGGCATGGCGTTGGCCCACGCCGTGGGCATTGTGCATGGCGACTTGAAGCCGGCGAACGTGATGATTACCGAAGGGGGCGCCGCCAAGATCTTGGATTTTGGCCTGTCGCGCCGATCGGACCACACCGGCCCGACCGATGACACCGCGTCGTTCAGCGGATCGGCCGAGGGCTTTCTGTCGGGCACGCCCCGCTACATGGCCCCCGAGCAAGCCCAGGGAAAGCCGGCCACGCCCGCCAGTGATGTGTTTGCCCTGGGGCTGATGGTTTACGAGGTCATCTCCGGGCGGCAAGCCTTCGACGGAACCAGCTTGTTGGAACTATTAGGGCAGATCGCCCGCGTCGATGCCGAACAATTGGCCGCCGGCCTGCCCGATCCATTCGCGGGCATCGTCCGCGAAGCGCTGGTTGCCAATCCCGCCAGCCGTACCATCAGCATGCAGCAAATCTGCGACTTGCTGAGCGAAGTCGCGGTGGGATGAGACCAGTAGCCCGTTGAAAAACGCCATCGTGGCGTTTTTCAACCTCGCCAAGTTCGGAGCAGCGCTTCCGTGCGATGACGCAGCCTGTTGAATTCTTCAACAGCCTGCTACTTGGCCGCGCCGGAATACAGCGGGAGATGCCGGTAGTAGGTTTCCAGAATGTAGAGCGACAGGCAAGTCTGGTAGAGCCGGCCCGCATGCTGCCCCCAGCGGTCCTTGGTGGGGCTCCAGCTACCCCGTTCCTTGCCGGAACCAACTTGTGCCTTGACCAGCATGCCTTTCATGTTGGTGTTCCATTTCTTCCAGGCGGCACCCTCCAGGTTATGCATGAGCTGCGTGCCGTAGTACCAGTAATAGACATCTTGGTACGCCATGGTCGGTAGATTCTCATCCTCTAGCAGCCATTCGGCTCCCTTGCGCATGCGGACGTCGTCGCGGGTCCAACCGAGCCATTGCCGGCAGAGCAACCCCTCGGCGGTCATGGTGGTGTCGTCTGAAAGTCCGCCGCTCGATTGGTAAGAGTAGCGGGCACCCCCCATCTGCGAAGCCTTGTCCAGGTAGCGCTTGACCCTGTCCAGGTTTTCCTTGGGGACTTCCAACCCGCCCATGCGGGCGCTTTGCAGGGCCATCACCATCCAGCCTGTCACCGAGGTGTCGCTGTCTTGGCCGGGGGTGTAACGCCAGCCCCCTAGGTCTTCGTTCTGCGCGGCCAGGCAAAAATTAACCGCCAGTTGGGCCGGGTCGCGCAGGTCCGAGTCGCGCGACATGGCGTACAGTTCGCACAGGACGATGGTGCATTGGGCCTGCGTGTACAAGGTTTGGTCCTTCTTTCCCTCGATGGGGAAGCGGCCGTCGTTTTCAATCTTTTTCAGGAGCGACTTCATCCCCTTTTCGACATTCTTCTTGAAGTCACCCCGGATATGCGTGTGGCCGGCCCCTTGAAACGCCAGCATGGCCATGGCGGTGGCCGCGGAGCTGTTCTCGGAAAAAATCGCTCCGTCGGGATAGGGCCCCTTGATGCTCCATGAACCGTCGGCTTTCTGTTGCTTGGCCAGCCATTCCAACCCGCGACGGACGGCGGCTTCGGTATCGCCATCGCCGCCAAAGGCCTTCAGCAAGGCGTCTTTCATGCCGACTTCGCGGCCTTGCAAGGCCATGCCGGCCACGGGGGCCGTAATATCGCTGGTGGCCACGTTGCCATCGAAGGTTGTCGTCAACTGCGGAGGAGCGGCAAAGGGGTTCTCGACCGGCTTGAGATCGGTCAACGCGATCTCGTTGTCTTGCGGCATCTCGCTTTCAAAATCAAACGAGTTGTCGGCCAGTTCCTCGCCCACCTGGTCGAAGTAGCTGGCGTTAAGGTCGTAGGCTTCCCGTTCTTGCTCGGGAATCGTCCATAAGGCCAGGCCAATCACCAGCAACATCTGCACCACCATGCTGATCAGCCACGGCGGAGCATTCTTCTTGACGACTTCTTCCACCGCCGGCTGTTCTTCCTCGGGCTCTGGCCGGGCCTGCGGCATGGCCGAGCCTTGCGGAACCAAAATAGGCGCGGGCCGGGCGGCACCCGCGGGCAGCGGTTGGGGTGCCATGCCAGGCGGCATTGGTTGCGGCGCACGGGGCATCGGCGGCGCGGCCCCCTGCGGCGGCAACGGCTGAGGCCGCATGGGCTGGGGCGGCAGGGGTTGCGGCGATAACGGTTGCGGAACACGGGGCGCGGCTGGCGGAACGGCAGCCGGTTGCGGGTGTGCGCCATTACTCGCCGGCACCGGTGCGGGCTTGAGCGGAATCGGCATGGGACGCAACGGCTGTGGCTGCAAGGGCCGCGCAGCTCCGCCCGATGGCTGAGTGGGATCCTGCGGAGCCATCAAGAGCGTCTCCTAAGTGCCGGACAGGCGGGCTTGAAAGAGCCAGCCAGAATACGAAAAACCGGGCCTTGGCGGCCGGGGACAGCCAACAAAACATGCAGCCAAAATGCGGAGCGGAAGTGCATATCCCCACCCTTTGAAGTCTAGCAGCCGTCCGGCGGAACGCCAAGCAAGAACCGGCAAACACAGGCATTGGAAGAGAACACAAAACATTTACGCGGAAGGCGTACCCTGGGGACTAGCTTCGGTACCAGGCGGCCTACGTCCCTCCGACCGCAAGCCCCAGCACAATTAACAACAAAGCCGTTGCGAAAGTAATATACGCCACGCGCAGGTTGACTTCCCCATTGGCTGAACCAAACCCGAAACCGGCCCCTTGGCGATGCCAGAGCCAGAAACCCAGGGGGATCGTGATTCCTCCGAACAACCAAAGCCGCCAAATCGGGGAACCATGGC
The DNA here is from genome assembly GCA_050247075.1 of Pirellulales bacterium. Lineage (GTDB taxonomy): Bacteria > Planctomycetota > Planctomycetia > Pirellulales > JBFWUW01 > JBFWUW01. The sequence continues at coordinate 19,440 of JBFWUW010000062.1, forward strand.
GCAGCATTTCTCCACAATCGCCAATCTGGCTCCATGAACCCAGCGCGATGTAAGCTCCATTTGCAACCAGACAGAAGCCAGCGAAGAATCGAATAACGAACAGACCTGGGAATTTCACCGCCGCCGCGGCACTCCACAGAGCGAGAGGAAACAGAACACCAAAGGCTGGTCCCGCCCAAACGACCAACAACGGTTGCGGATTCAATCCAAGGTCGGTTCGCGAGATCGTCAGGGGATGTAGAACGATCTGGTTGACTTCGCCGCCAGTCAACAGCGCACCGAGAACATGGCCCAATTCATGCACTGCCTGCATCCCAAGCCACGATGCGAGAATGGCGGACGCTATCAACATGGCCTGATGAAAGCGTTTCACGGAAGATCCTTCCCTCCAACGGCACCAACAACCACATGAACGACAGTTTGTATCCTAGCCATCTCGCTGAGCAAGTTGATGCGACGTGGGGGTGGCGATTTTGTTACGGCCTACTTTCCGCTACGCTTTGCCGGTATTATTCAGTGCGGGGCGGCGATTTTTTTGACGCGGCACTTCGCTTTTCTGGATACGTTTCATGGCACTGGCAACCACGGGATCGAACCTGCCCGGCGCGTCGCGACCGCCGCCCGACAAGGCCGAGCCGGCCACGACCGTCAGCGGCGTGCCGATCGATCCGCTGTACACCGCCGAAAGTCTGGCGGCGGAATGCGGCCAGGCCGACGACGAAGTTGGCCTGCCGGGGCATTTTCCGTTTACCCGCGGCATTCACGAAAGCATGTATCGCGGGCGGCTGTGGACGATGCGGCAGTTCGCCGGTTTTGGCTCGCCCAGCCAGACCAACGAACGCTTTCGCTTCTTGCTGAGCCAGGGGCAGACCGGGTTAAGCACGGCGTTTGACTTGCCGACCTTGATGGGCCTGGACAGCGACGACCCCCGCGCGGCGGGCGAAGTCGGCCGTTTGGGCGTGGTGGTCGATACCGTGCAAGACATGCGCGAGCTGTTCGACCAGATCGACCTGGAACAGGTCTCGGTCTCGATGACCATCAACGCGCCGGCGGCGGTGGTGATGGCTTTCTTTCTGGTGCAGGCCGAAGAGGCCGGTTGCGATTGGAGCAAACTGCGGGGCACGATCCAGAACGACATTCTCAAGGAGTTTCATGCCCAGAACGAGTTTGTGATTCCGCCGGAGCCCTCGGTGCGGCTGGTGGTCGATCTGATTGAGTTCTGCACCGAGCATGTGCCACGGTGGAACACCGTTTCGATCAGCGGCTATCACATTCGCGAGGCCGGATCGACCGCCGTCCAAGAGCTGGCGATCACGCTGGCCGACGGCATGCACTACGTCGAGCAATGCCTGGCCCGCGGCATGCGGATTGACAAGTTTGCGCCGCGGCTTAGTTTTTTCTTCAACGCGCACAACGACCTGTTTGAAGAGGTCGCCAAGTACCGCGCGGCCCGCGGCTTGTGGGCCGACGTCATGCGCAACCAATACGGTGCCAAGCAGCCGGCTTCTTGGAAGTTGCGTTTTCATGCGCAGACGGCCGGCTGCTCGCTGCACGACAAGCAGCCGCAAGTCAATCTGGTCCGCGTGGCCTACCAGGCGCTGGCCGCGGTGCTGGGGGGCTGCCAATCGCTGCATACCAACAGCATGGACGAAACGCTAGCGCTCCCCTCGGAGCATGCCGCCACGCTGGCGCTGCGGACACAGCAAGTGCTGGCCTACGAGACGGGAGCGGTCAACACGGCCGATCCCCTGGGGGGCAGCTACTTCGTGGAGTCGCTGACGGCTCAAATGCGCCGGCAAGCCGAGGAGTTCATCGCCCAGATCGGCCAGCGCGGCGGGATGATCGCGGCGATTGAGAACGGGTTCTTCCGCCGGGAGATCGCCGATGCCGCCTTTGCCTGGCAGCGGTCGGTCGATAGCCGCGAGAAGCTGATCGTGGGGGTCAATGCTTTCACGCAAGAAGAAGAATCGCCGATCGACCTGCAAAAGTTTGATCCCGAAGTGGAACGCCGGCAGATCGAACAACTGCGCAAGCTCAAGCAGACCCGCGACAATGCCGGCGTCCAGGCTGCCTTGCACGGACTGCAACAGGCCGCGCGGCAAGATCAAAACATGATGCCCGCCCTGTTGCAAGCGGCTCGCGCCAGGGCGACTGTCGGCGAGTGCATGGCCGCCTTGGCCGAAGTCTTTGGCCGTTACACCGCGAGAGGTGTCTAGTGCCGCACGACCAGCAAGTGCCGCGGGTGGTGTTGGCCAAGTTGGGGTTGGATGGCCACGACCGGGGAATTCGCATCATCGCCCGCGGGCTGCGCGATGCCGGCTTTCACGTTATTTACGCCGGATTGTGGCAAACTCCGGCGGCGGTGGTGCAAGCGGTGTTGGACGAAGACGCCAACTGGCTCGGTATCAGCCTGTTAAGTGGTGCCCACATGACGCTGGTGCCGCAAGTGCTGGCGGAACTAAAACAACAAGGCGCGGCGGACTGCCGGGTGATTGTCGGGGGCATCATCCCAAGCGAGGATGTGGCACCGCTAAAGGCCCAAGGGGTGGCGGCCGTGTTTGGTCCCGCCACGCCCATCGCCGAGATCGTCCAGTTCATGCGGGACCAAACGCCATGAGCGATGTGCCCCAATTGTTGCAGCGCTTGCAACACCACGACCGGCTCGCCTTGTCGCGCCTGCTCACGCTGGCCGCGCAAGGCCACTTGCCGCTGGATCAAATTCCCTCGCCGCCGGAGGCCGCGGCCGACAGCCGCATGATCGCCTTCATCGGCGGTGGCGGCGTCGGCAAGAGCAGCCTGATTGGCCGGTTGGTGGAGTATCTGCGAGAGCGGCAACAACGCGTGGCCGTGCTGTGCTGCGACCCTCAAAGCCCGCTGACGGGCGGCGCGCTGTTGGGGGATCGAATCCGCATCAGCCAGCAGGGCCACGATGCGGGCGTGTTTATCCGCAGCCTGGCCACCCGCGGCGGCCAGCAGGCGATTGCGGCCCATCTCGACAGCATGGCCCGCCTGCTGCATGCCTTTGGCTTTGCCAACGTGCTGGTCGAGACGGTGGGGGCGGGCCAGGGCGACACCGCGGTGGCGGAAATCGCCGATGTTGTGGTGGTGGTCGTGCAGCCCGAGTCGGGCGATGCCATTCAATGGGAAAAAGCGGGTATCTTGGAGGTGGCCGACATCGTGGTGGTCCACAAGGCCGACCTGCCCGGCGCGGACCAGGCAGCAGCGCAGTTGGGCGAGGCACTGCACCTGCCCGGCCAGCGGCCCGTGCCGATCGTGCAGGTCAGCTCGGCCAAACGCCAAGGCCTGGCCGAGTTGTGGAGTGCCGTGGGGAAAGTCCCCGCGCGGAGGATGACGGCGAGCGATCGCCAATCGTTCTGACTTACGAACCAGCCGAACGGAGTTTTCATGTTCGATCCGATCACCAGCCAGGCCGATTACGACCGCTTGCGCCAGACGTTTCAATGGGATCGGCCGGGCCAGTTCAACTTTGGACAGGTGGTTGACGGCCACGCCCAGTCCCGGCCCGACGCGGTTGCCCTGTGGTGGGTAGGCGGCAGCCAAGAACGCCGTGTGACATGGGCGGAAATGTCGCAACGATCCGGCCAGGCGGCGCAAGGCCTGGCCGACCTGGGCCTGAACGCCGGCGACCGCGTGCTGGTGCTGCTGCCGCGCGTGGTTGCCTGGTGGGAGACGATGGCCGGGCTGCTGAAGGGGGGACTGGTGGCCATGCCCGGCACGTCGCTGCTGACCGAACGCGACCTGCAATACCGGCTGCAAATCGCCGAAGCCGCCGCCGTGATTACGGATGCCGCCGGTGCCGACAAGATCGACGCAATCGCCGGGCAACTGCCGCTGCTGCGCCGCAAGATCTTGCTGGATGACTCGCCGCGCGCCGGTTGGACCTTGTACGAGGAGATGCTGGCCGCTGCCCCGGCCGCGCCGCGGGCGACCGCCAGCGATGACCCCGCGCTGATCTACTTTACGTCGGGCACCACCGGCATGCCCAAGATGGTGCTGCATTCGCAAGCCAGCTACGGGCTGGCCCACGCCGTGACGGGCCGCTGGTGGCTCAACCTGGCCGAGCAAGACGTGCATTGGAATATCTCGGATACCGGCTGGGCCAAGGCGGCCTGGTCCAGCTTGTTTGGCCCCTGGCAGTGCGGGTCTACCGTCTTCGTGCAGTACAGCAGCGGCAAGTTTCAACCGGAGGACGTGCTGACGTTTCTGGCCAAATACCCCATCACCACGCTGTGCGCCGCGCCGACCATCTACCGCTGCCTGGTGCAGCTCAATCTGGATTCCTTCCGCCCGGCCGCCTTGCGGCAATGCGTGGCGGCGGGCGAACCGCTCAACCCCGAAGTCATATCGACCTGGCAGCGGGCCACCGGCATGACCATTCGCGATGGCTACGGCCAGACCGAAACCGTCCTGCAATGCGCTAATTTTCCCGGTGTGGAGATCCGTCCCGGATCGATGGGGCGGCCCACGCCCGGCTTCGACCTGGCGATTGTGGACGACGACGGCAACCGCCTGCCGACGGGCCAAGAGGGAAACCTGGCGATACGCGTGGAGCCGCGGCGCCCGCTGGGCATGTTTAGCGAGTATTGGAAAAATCCAGAAGCCATGCGGCAGTCGTTCCGCCACGGCTGGTATTACACGGGCGACTGTGCCTATACGGACGCCGACGGCTACTTCTGGTTCGTGGGCCGCGCGGATGATGTGATTACCAGCTCGGCCTACCGCATTGGCCCGTTCGAGGTGGAGAGCGCGTTGATCGAACACCCGGCGGTGGCCGAGTCGGCGGTGGTCGGCAAGCCCGACGCGCTGCGGGGAGAGATCGTCAAAGCCTTCGTGGTGCTGGCCGCCGGTTGGCAAGCCAGCGACCAGCTTGTGGCCACGCTGCAAGAACACGTCAAGAAGGTCACCGCTCCCTACAAGTATCCTCGCGAGATTGAGTTTGTGGAGCAGCTTCCCAAAACGGTCAGCGGAAAAATACGCCGGGTCGAGCTGCGCGGCCAGGCAGCCAAGGGGTAACCCCACGCACCCGCACTATCGCCGTCGGAGACGGCTCCTACAATTTGGATCGGCGATGGAATCGCCTCCTACAGAAACGGCGCGGACGTCCGCTCTTATTCGTCGCCCTGGTTGAACGGATCCTTCGGCGCGTCGGGCTTCTCCTTGGACTTGCGGCTGGGCTTGCTGGGCCGCTTGCCTTTCTTGGCCGGCAGGCCGGCCGGTTCGGCCAGTTGAATCTCTAGCTTGACCGCGACGATTTTTCCCGGCTTGTTTTCGGCGGGTCCGCTGACTTCGTGGCCGTTGACCGTGACGGAGTCTCCCTCTTGCGCCAAGCTGTAGTCGCGGCAGGCGATTTCAATCTCGGCGTCCTCCGGAAACTGAACTTTCACGCTCCCCTTGCCGGCGAAAACGGTGGCCTTGCCCGTCTTGTTGATGGCTTTGATCTGGCCCCGTATCAGCCACGGACCAGAGACGCCCTCCAAGTCGTCGCTCTCCACGCTTGGCTCCAGGCCTTCCTCTGGCGTGTAAACGGTCAGGCCGGTGATGTCGCCGGTGGCGTTCCCCTTTTTGTCCAACTCGGCCACGGTGAAGGTGATGAAGACGCCCGGCCGCAAGAATTCAAACTTGGCCTTGCCGGTGACTTCAATCGTGCCAAAGTTGTCAAACGCCCCAATGACGTAGTCCGACCCGCTGGTCGATTTGATCATCACCTGGCCGGGTTCCACGCCCACGACCGTGCCCGACACGTCGGTGGGAGGAAACTTGGCCAGCTCAGCCTGGGCATTCGGCGGCAATTTCACCTGGGCCCAAGCGGGACCAGCCGCGAACAACAGTGCCAGGCAAGACAGCAATCCACCTCGAACGACAATCAACATTGCTGGGCCTCTAAGTTTGGTGCCTTGGGGAAACAGGGCATTCCGCCAGGGAAATGCGTAGCGATAGGTTCAATATCCCCCCAGCATACCCCTGCCAGCCAGCCAGGGCCAGCTTTTTTGACGGCCAGCGGATATTTGCGGACAATGCGACGACTCAAAACGACGAACCCAGCGCTGCGCCTTCGGCGTAAAGTCCCGCACGGTCTTCTATCGTCCGAAGAACACAGGCGGTCTGCTCGCGTATACCCGACATTCATCCTGGTTGTTTTCCGTAACGCGGGTCGAGGAAACTTCCTGAGAGCCGTAGCTGGGCGTTACCTGTTCCATTATTGCCGTGTTTCGGGGGGGTGTGGTGCGGGTAAACGTCCCCGCAAACCTCCTGCTTTGCCGGCTTGATGCGTATTGGTGGCTGCTTTTTGCGCGCGGTTGATTGGCATGGATTGTCGATGGCTGCGCGGCCCCTCTCCCGCGGCGGGGAGAGGGGGGCAGTCTGTACGCGGGGATTGTCGAGCATGCCGCCAGCGGCACGGCGGGAGCCGTCGGGAAAGGATGAAGGCGGAAGGATGAAGGATGAAACGAGAGGGTTTCTGATTTCGGCCTATGTGGCTGGGCGTTACCTGTTCCAATATCGCCGTGTTTCGGGGGGTTGTGGTGCAGGTAAACGTAGCCGCGAAGCTCCTGCTTTGCCGGCTTGATGCGCAAGTGGATGCGTAACTTCGCGCGGGGTTGTTGGGCATGGGGTATCGAGCGCGCTTCAAGTCGCAAGGCGGGAGCATTGGGAAAGGATGAAGGCGGAAGGATGAAACGAGAGGATTTCTGCTTTCGGCCTATGTGGCTGGACGTTACCTGTTCCAATATCGCCGTGTTTCGGGGGGTTGTGGTGCAGGTAAACGTGACTGCGGCGGGGAATGCGGGGGGGCGAACCGATAGCGCCGCGCGTGGGTGCCGCGTTTCAAAAGTTATGGACAGGCCCCGTGGCACGTACTGGCCCGCCGATGAACGGGCGAGGAAACCGCCCGCCGCATCTCGACCATCCAGCCGGCCGCGATAGCCGTGGTTAAGGGCTCGCCCAACGCGACGGCCGCCACGGCCATGCTGTTCGAGCACGCGGCGGACAACGCTGCTTGGGCGGTTTGGCGACGCCGCGACCTGGGGGCGTGCAAAAGCCACGCCGGCGCGCGGAGCCGGTTGCCTTGCATTGTACAAGGGTGATCTGTTTTGTAAATATATAATATTTCAAAATAAATTACGTATTATTGTGAGAGTATGGGGAACGCGTTCGCGCCTTGCGGCGAGATTCGGGCGGCGCTCGCTGTGCGGCCTCTCGAACTGTATGGCGGGCGTTCACGCATCGCCAGGTTCCGCCCGGCAGGCGGAACCTACTGTAGGCCCCGTCTGCCGGACGGGGCCTGGGGTTGACGTGCCATTGGCGGCACGGCCACTCAGCTCAGGGCAGGAATCCTTCCGCCTTTCAGGTTGCGGCTGCTGTAAGCACTGGTGCAATACACCGTTGCAATCGCCTGCTACAGGGGCGAGAGGTGGCCGGCGGGGGTTTCGGCGCGCAGTTGTTGGATCATGTCGAGCGTGGCGGCTTCCACCGCCGATTGCCAGCGGGCCTCGCCAAATTGCTGGGAGTATTCGCGGCGGGCGTGGGCGAAGATGATGCCGCGCGAGTTGTTGACGATGGCCCCCAGGCCTGCCCCGTCGAAGCCGGCCGCCACGTCGCGGGCGGTCCCCCCTTGGCTGCCGTAGCCGGGGACCAAGATCCAAGCGTGCGGCATGGCTGCCCGCAGTTCGGCCAGTTGCCCCGGATAGGTCGCCCCGACGACCGCCCCGACAAAGCCGTAGCCCGACGGGCCGGTGCCCGCTTGGGCCAGGCGTTCGACCTGTTCGGCCACATGCCGATAGACCGGCTGGCCGGCCGCGGCCAGATCTTGAAACTGCCCGCCGCCGGGATTGGACGTTTTGACGAGGACGAAGATGCCCGCCCCGCTAGTGGAGCAGGCATCAAAAAAGGGCGCGATGCTGTCTTCACCCAGGTAGGGGCTGACGGTCAGGGCGTCGGCCTGCCAGGCGCTGTCTGGCCCCAAGTAGGCCTGGGCATAGGCCGTGGCCGTGCTGCCAATGTCGTTGCGTTTGCCGTCCATCAACACCAGCAGGCCCGCGCGGCGGGCATAGCCGACAACCGCGGCCAAGGCCGACATGCCGTGCGGTCCCAACTGCTCAAAAAAGGCGGCCTGCGGCTTGACCGCCGGCACCAACCCGCGGACGGCGTCGATGACCCCTTCGCAAAACAGGCGGTAAGCGTCGGCCTGGCCGGCCCGGTCGCCCGGCTGGCAGTTCCCACGGCAAGGGGCGGGCAACTGCTCGAACCGCGGATCCAGCCCGACTACCACCGGGTTGCCCTTGGCGCGGACGGCCGCGGCTAAAGTATCGCCAAAATTGTCCCGCATTTGCTGGCCTGTTGCGCTGGTCTCTGGTTCGTGTTGCACGCGCCCACTTTACGGTGTGGCCAGCAGGGGCGAAAGGGGCGGTGGGGGTGGTTGTCGATGTACCGGGAGGAGTGGAGCAGCAGTAGGGTGAGACAAGCGGCTATCGACCGCCCATTGAGATAGGGATTACCCGCGATGTCCCACCGATGTCGATGTGCCAGGCAGAGCGGAGAAGCTGTCAGCGGAGAAGCTGTCAGCGATCAGCCGTCAGCATGTTCCGCTGTTGTCGGTGTGCCAGATACAGTAGCCATCGTCGCGAATCGTGGTGGGACATCGCGGATAGGCCGTGGTTGAATGGCTTGTCCTAGGCCGCTTGTCCCACCCTACGGGTACGGTCTGGCGGGGTTGTTTGACAGTCGGCCAGTAGCCGACGGACGAAGCGGCCGGCTTGAATGCGTTCGGCCAGATAGCTGGCGACTTTTTTCAGCCGGGCCGTGAGATAGGCTGGCCGCAGATGGTAGGTGAAGGCGTTGAATCGTTGGGCGGCGGCCAGGGTGCGGCGGTAGTTGTCGGCCGGGATGCTGCCCGTTTGTGGTTTGCCGCGGCGGAAGAGGAATTGAATCTGGGGGTCGTTGTCGGACGACAGGCAGTGCTCGACTTCAAACCCGCACCGCGCTGCCAGCAATGCCAACGTGGCGGGCGAAAAGTTGTGGATGTGGGCCGTGTGGAACATTCGCGGCCAGGTGGCGCACGGCCCGACAAAGTTGGGGCATTCCACGTATAGCAACCCATCGGGCCGCAGCAAGGTGTGCATTTTTTCCAAGGCTGCCCGCGGCGAGCGGAAGTGTTCGATGACATGCACCAGCAAGATGCAATCGTGCTTGCGGTCGGCCGGTTGCTCAAACAGGCTCCCCAGCGAGACGTTGGCCCGCAGTTCGTCGCGCGAGAAGCCGAGGAAATCTTGCCCCACGTCGATACCCGAGGCGGCAAAGCCTTGCCGCTGGAAGACCTTCACCGTACAGCCCAGGCCGGCGCCAATCTCGAAGACTTGCTCGTGTCCTTGCAAATGGGGCCGCAGCAGACGGTGGATGCGTTCGCCGTTTTTCCAGGCCCGCATGACGCGGCGGGCGGAGGGCCGGCTTTCTCCGTGATAGTCGCGGCGGTACTCATCCGCATAATAGCGGCTGAGTTCGTCCTCGCTGGGAATGTCGCGATGGGCCACCAACCCGCACGCGGTGCAGATGACGCTGGCCAGTTCGTGGCCGCGGCGGTCGCGGCGGCTGATTTCCTGGAACTGCTGTCCTTGGCAGAGGTCGCATTGTTTGGGGGGGGCGTTTGTCATACGGCGTATATCGCGGCAGAATAGCGGTTGTTGCGGCCAGGCCCCCGGCAGTGCTATCTACCAGGAAATGTCCGCTGGCGGCAAGATGTTCTTCGGAGGTCATGCGACTTTATCTCCCTCTCCCTCTGGGAGAGGGCCGGGGTGAGGGTTAATACGTGGACGATCTATCGTCACTTCCCCTCTCCCCGACCCTCTCCCGGAGTACCGGGAGAGGGAGTTTGAGGCGGCAGCTATTGCGGACAATGTACTTCGGAGGTCATGCGACCGTGACGCGATTACTTCGCAGCGTGCTGGCGGTGGTGTTGGGGGTGTTAGCGGCCGGGTTGCTGATTGGCCTGTTGGAGGCGCTGGGCCATCTGGTCTTTCCGCCCCCCGCGGGCTTGGACCCCAGCGATGCGGCATCCTTGGCGCAGTTGCACGCGGGCCATTTTCTGGCGGTACTGCTGGCATGGGGCGTGGGGACGCTCGGAGGGGCCTGGGTGGCTGGCAAGGTCGCCCGGCACGAAATTGTCACGCACGGGCTGATCGTGGGCGGGTTGCTGATGGCGGCCGGTATCTGGCAGATGCTGCAGTTTCCGCATCCGGTGTGGTTTTGGATCGTCGGGCTGCTGGAATTCATCCCCGCGGCGTACGTCGGCGCGATGCTTTCCGACTTGCGCGCCCCGATTGTAGAACCGCGCGAAGAGGGGCCGGGCTAGCATTGCCTGCGCACATGGCCGCCTCCGCAAACCGCACTGGACTTCCCGCGGCCAACTCGACTATACCATGCCTCCGAAACGGTCGGCGCGATGCGGAGCATGCGTCCTGAGTTTCGAGGGCGTGAGTCACCATTTACACATTTCGGTCAGGGAAGGAGTCCTGTTATGCGGCATCTGTTGTGGGCGATGGTCGTGTGCGGTGTGGCGACGATGTCTGTCGGCTGCGGACAAATGGGGGCGGGGCCCGCCGCGGAACCGGCCGCCCAGTCGGGCAAGGTGGCGATCGTCGATCTGGACGAGGTCGCCCGGCGGATTGGCCGCGCCGAGGAAATGGACGCCGCCGTCGTGGAGCGCCAGCAAGAGATCAACGCCGACCTGGCCAAGCTGCAAGCGGGCTACGTCAAGCAGTTTGAGACCGAACGAGAAAAACTGGGCGAGGACGCCACCGACGAGGAGCAGCAAAAGCTGGCCCGTTACGGTGCCGAATTGGATCAGAAGTTCAACGTGACCCGCCAGCAGCGGTCGGGCGAGTTGGCCGGCTATCGCCAGGATTTGATTCAGCAGTTTCGCGAGGACGTGCGGCCGATCGCCCAGACGATCGCTGGCGACCGCGGCATGACGATCGTCGTCACCAAGAACGACACCGTCATCTACGCCTACGAACCGGACTGCGACATCACCGATGCCGTGGCCGCCAAGATGGGCGTGGTTAAGACGGCCCGCAAGCGCGCCGCCCAGCCCGACTATCTGCCAGAGGAATCGGTCGAGGAGGACGTAGCCCCGCTCTCCGCCGATGCCGACGCGGACGAAGAGGAAGATTCTCGTTATCGCTAAGTAGGGTGGGACAAGCGGACAATCGGCTCTTCCATCGGAAGACGGTTTGTCCGCGATGTCCCACCAAATGCGGCCGCTATTCCAAGTCATGGTGGGACATCGCGGGTACACCGGTTTCAAGTTGCCGGACACAGTGCCGCTTGTCCCACCCTACAAGGGTCTGTAAGGCCAGGTCTTCGCCATGTATCGCCGACACGGCAACAAGCTGGGGCTGGTGTTTCTGGGCTGCGATCTGGCGGTAACGGGGCTGTCGTGGCTGGCCGCCTACGAACTGCGGTTTGCCTGGTGGCCCGCCCCCGAGGGGGTTCCCGGCCTGGTCCGCGTGCTGCAAGGGCTGCCGTTGGTGTTGGCCCTGGCGGCCATTACCTATCGCATCTGCGGACTGTACGAAATCCATCGCTTGCGGCAGTTGCCGCGCGAGTTGGAAGTGGTCGCCTCGGCCAGCGGATTGCTGTTTCTGTTGACGATTGCCGTCACGTTCTATCGCCGCGACCTGTACGAATCTCGGCTGGCGCTAGGCCTGTTCTTGGCCCTGAATGCCTGCGGCCTGGCGGCCGCTCGGCGGGCCGTGTGGCACGGGCTGAAATATCTTCGCGGGCGCGGCCTGAACCATGGCCGCGCCGTCGTGGTGGGGGCGGGCCGCACCGGAAGAGTGGTGGCCCACACGATTTTGCAAAACCGTTGGACCGGGCTGGAGGCCGTCGGCTTCGTGGACCGGCCCACGCCGGGAGACCGGGCTGGCCTGCCGCGCCTAGGGACGATTGACGAACTGGCGGCCATCGTGGCGGAGCACGACATCGACCATGTGTTTGTGGCCTTGCCGCTGGCCCGCTTCGGTGAGTTGCCGCGGGTTTACCAGGCGCTCGACGGATTGCTGGTCGATGTGCAATTGGTGCCCGACGTTCCCAGTCTGGCGGGAATGCGGCTGCGGATGCTGGAGATCGACGAGGTGGCTTTTCTTAGCCTGCGCGAGAACCCGCACTGCGGTTGGCGGCGGGTGGCCAAGCGGGGCATGGACCTAGCCGTGGGAACGGCCGCGCTGGTCGTGTTGTCGCCGCTGATGGCCCTGTTGGCCCTGCTGATCAAACTCACCAGCCCTGGGCCGGTGTTCTATCGGCAGTCGCGGGCCGGCATGGGAGGGCGCGACTTTTCGATGCTCAAATTTCGCAGCATGCCGATCGACGCCGAGAGCACGACCGGACCGGTGTGGGCCGCCGCCGGCGACAACCGTTGCACGCCGCTGGGCCGCTTCATGCGGCGGTGGAGCCTGGACGAATTGCCGCAATTGTTCAACGTGCTGGCCGGCGACATGAGCCTGGTGGGGCCGCGGCCCGAGCGGGGCGTGTTCGTGGAGAAATTTTGCCGGCAGCTTCCCAGTTACGCACAGCGGCATCAGGTGAAAGCCGGCATGACCGGTTGGGCACAGGTTAACGGCTGGCGCGGCAACACCAGCCTGCGCCGCCGCTTGGAATGCGATCTGTATTACATCACGAACTGGTCGCTCTGGCTCGATGTGAAGATCTTGCTGCTGACGCCGCTGCGCGGGTTTCGGCATCGGCATGCTTATTGATTGTTAGTCATCAGTCATTAGTTTTCAGTATTCAGTTTCTAGGATACGGTACAAAATAGCTTCCGCATTGGAACCTCCCTCTCCCTCTGGGAGAGGGCCGGGGTGAGGGTTTGGTTGATGGCCGCCATTTCGCCACATCTCCCTCTCCCCAACCCTCTCCCGGAGTACCGGGAGAGGGGGCCAAGAGGGGAAGTTATTTCGTACCGAATCCTTAGTGTCCGCGGCCGCAATCGCAGCCACAGCCGCTGGAGCAGTGGACTTCCCAGCGGCAGCCGCATTTTTCGCATTCGTACTCGTGCTTTTTGAGTACTTTGACGGTGCGGGCGCGAGAACACTTGGGGGGCGTGCAGCAACATTCCCAGGGCCATTTGAAGCGGGGGATGCAGACATCCTTGCATTCCACGTTCCAGCAATGCTTTTTCTCGGTGATCTTTTCCGGCACGGCCACGCAATACTTGTGCCCGCATTGGGGGCAGCAGGGACCATGATGGTGAGAGCCGGCGAAGGCCGTGGAAATGGCGGCGGCCAGAATGATTCCCAGGGCAATGCTGGCGGCGGCCAGTCGAGGATGACGCATGGAAGAGTGCTCCTGATGGTTTCTTGGTTTGAATGTGGCCGGCTGTTGTTTGCTGGGTCGAAGGTTGTGTGCCGTTAGCACATCAGTCGGCGATGAAGTCGATATCTCCCTCTCCCTTTGGGAGAGGGCCGGGGTGAGGGTTTGCTGGCCGGAAATAACCTTGCCACATCCCCCTCTCCCCAACCCTCTCCCGGAGTACCGGGAGAGGGGGATCGGCGATGGAATCGCCTCCTACAAGTTGACGGCGGTCTAATAATCGACCATGAACTGCGTACCCAAGATGGTGTAGGTACCGCTGGTTTGGCCGTTCACCGGGGCATGGTCGTCGATCTGGCCGTGAATGCAGTTGAACATCATGCGGGCGTAGGGATTCCAGTGCCAATTGACCCCTAACGTCACCGACTGGCCCACGCCGCCACGGACGTTGTCGTCGGAGAAGTCGGCCGCCGAGAGCCGGGCCGCCACCTGCCAGGCACCCCAACCCGCCCGCACGCCGTCGCAGCAGGTATCGACGATCCAAAAATTCTCGTAGGGGTGGACGCGGTCAAGCTGGCCCGTGGAACGTTCCCAAGCCATGCTTTCACCGGTAAGGAAGTAGGAGACATAGCAGTACGCCCCGTGGAAGTGCAGTTCGCGGCCCGTTCGGCGCTGCAGCCAGATGTGCTGATATTCGCCGACAACCTGAAACGGCCCCAGGTTGACTAATGCTTCAACACCCAACATTTCGTACTGTTGTGTTCCCGCGATGATGCCGGTGTCGATCCAACGGCCCGTGGTGCGGGCCTCGGGCCGGGTGGAAAACCTCGCCGCGCTGTTGGGATTGCTGTCCGATGGATCGGCCAACGTGCCGGAGACGGCCCAATGGGCAAACCCGCGTCCGCCGGAGCATTCGTCGTACCAGATGGTGTTGGCAAAGCGTCCGCAGACCTCGGCCTGGTAGGCCGAATTGGCGGTCACGATGCCGATCTGCTGCATGTCCTCCATCATGTAGGCCCCAAACCGCCAGTTGTAGGCTTCGTCGTCGCTCTTGCCGTAGGAGCAGATGCCGTAGCGGCGGGCATCGGGGTTGACCGCTTCGATGATGAAGGGGCGTTCGATGAACACGTTGTAGCGGCTGCTGTTGATGTGATCCAAGCCGTAGGGCCGCTTCTGATTGCCCAGCAGCACGGTATGCAGCAGCGGCAACTCCTTAAAGCCGATGAAACAATCCTTGAACTGCGGCGTGTCGGGCCGGTTGATGTCGAACTCCGCTTTGTAGAGCATCAAATCGGGGATATCGCCCTGCAGGCCAAAGCGGACCCGGCGGAACAGAAACCGGTCATCGACGTCGTTCGTGGCGGAACCGGTCTCGAAGGCATTCGCCCCTGGCGACGTTTGCGGAAAGGCCCAGTAGGGCGTGTGGATGCGTCCGGTCCATTTTTGCGTCGGCTTCTTGGCGTCCTCGGCTTTCTTGATCGCCTCGGCAAGCTTTTTCTTTTCGTCCTCGGCCTTCTTTTTTTCGTCGTCCGCTTTCTTTTTCTCTTCCTTCTTCTTGTCATCCTTGATGCGCTGCTCGCGGTCTTGCTCCAAGGCCTCAATGCGCTCTTGCAACTCGGCCGCCTCGGAAGGGGCTTCGCCCGGCGCCTCCAGCCGCGCACCGACCCGGCCTACCGCCGGCAGCCGGCGAACCTCGCGACGTCGCTCCAAGCTGCGCAGCCGGCTCTCGGTTTCGTGCAGCCGTTCTCGAAGTTCTTGCAATTCGTCCGGGGACGGCGCCGCGGAAGGAGCATAGGGAACGGGTTCTTGCGCCATACCGCTCAATTGCCACCCACCGCACAGAACAATCGCCAGCAACGCTTGCGCCGCTGGCAAGATCGTTAATTGTCGCATAATGGTTGCTTCACGAGTGATCGGGACAAGCCATGCCCGCGTTACAAAGGTTGCGGGTGATACTGTCGTTATCGCCGGCCCTCGCGGGTAAGATTATTAGACGTGTTATGCGCGGCCCGACCGGACCAATCGCTACAATGCGGCTGGCAAGATAGGTGCAATCCTAACAACCGGCATGTTCCGCATCCGCTAACAGGCCGCTGTCGCTGCCCGCCAATGGAGAGTCCCTAACCTAGCAGGCGGCTTGGCCTGCCCGGCGGACATGGTTGGCGAGCCTTGCTCCCTGGATGGCGCTTAGTGTGTCGCCGATCTCTCAAAAATCCCACGCCAGGCGTGTGCCCCAGCCGTGTGCAAAGCCATCGCCCGGATTGGCATT
Source organism: Pirellulales bacterium (assembly GCA_050247075.1). Lineage (GTDB taxonomy): Bacteria > Planctomycetota > Planctomycetia > Pirellulales > JBFWUW01 > JBFWUW01. The sequence continues at coordinate 35,029 of JBFWUW010000062.1, forward strand.
GGCGCCAATAGGGCCAAAGGGAGCATCGCGATATGTCAGCATGTAGTTCAACTGCAGCTTCATATTGGGGTTGAAGAACTAATTGACGCCGAGAGTTCCGTTGTGCAGGATGCCGCCGTTGTTGACGCCATCGTTGAGGCAGAGGTAGTTGTAACGGGCACCGACTTGCCATGCTCCCCAACCGGCGCAATGGCCGTTGCACGTTGGCACACAGAAGAAGTTTTCGTACGGGCGAACGCGTTCAAAAAACCCGTTCTTCTTACTGTAGTGGTCGCTTTCGCCCGTAAGAAAATACATCAATTGCGCGTATCCGCCGTGGTAGACGGTGGTGGCTTGCACCGGCCCAAATCCGGCTAGTGAGCCCGTGCCCAGGCCCGCCGCAAAGGGGACTTGCCGCGCGTCGTGTACGACGTTGACCAGGTATTCGCTTTGAAAGGTCCAGGAGCGGTGCACCACGACAAATTCCAAGTTGGCCCGCTGTTCATTGTCGCCTTGCAGAATGATGTTGGCCGGCGTCGGCCAGTTGCCCGACAGGCCAGCTCGGACAGCGTCACGCGTACGGTACTGCTCGAAGCGCTGATTGCCGAGTGCGCCACCACCGATGTTGTTGCTGACCAAGGTTGCTTGGCGAAATGATCCACCGACATGCACCAAATTGCGCCCTTCGTCGTCCCAATACAGCAGCCGCGTCAAGCGGCCCACGGCGGAGTAATCGCCGATACCAGAATTAAAGGCGAAGACATTGTTCGTCGGCTGAAAAATGCCCACGTTGTAAGTGCCATCCTCATCGTCGCCGTAAGTTCCCAAGATTGTCAGACCCGGCGTAAACCCGTTGTATAGTCCGCCGTAAAAAGTGTCCTGGTTGTACGATCGCTCCATGAACGGCAAGTAGCGGCTGCTGACCATGTGTTCAAAGCCCATGGCCTCCTTTTGATTGCCGATCTTGACATTCTGCACGATCGGCAGCGACTTGAATTGAATCCATAAGTCCGTGGGGGCTGTTACGGTGCGCGTGACACCGCCAATATTCGCCGAATTGAAGAAGTCGAGTTCGCAGGCCCAATCAATTTGCTCGTACATCGTGCCGTCGATGCGGAAGCGCCCGCGGCGGACATCGACGCCGTTGCCGTAGGTGTTGCCGATGCCATTGTCGCGCAATTGGGCTGGCGCGGGAGGATTGGCCGAGCCGCCCGGTCCCGTGTAGAGATTGTTGTCCACACTGAACACGCTGCCATCGAGTTGGAAACGGCCTCCTACATGGACGCGAAAGTCCTTGTTCTTCGTGGACAGCTCCAAGCCGTCTTTCCAGGCGGCCGTCATTCCCAAGTCACTACCGACTTCGTACCAGCCCTTGTCGCCATCTTTTTTGTCGCTGGGCTTCTTTTCGTCTTTCTTGTCGCCCTTCCTTTCCTCCGCCGCATTCATTTCCAGCGCCATGATTCGGGCTTCAATCTCGGCCTGATACATGGCTACTGACGTGGGCACGAAATCCACTGGCGGGTCCGAGGTGGAGCCAACGCGCGCGTGGTTGGCTGATTGGCCCGAGACAGCCGCCAGATCGGCCGTTTGCCGCAGCGGTGCTTGTACGACTTCTTGCCGGCTCGCCTGTCCCCGTTTGGGCGGCTCCACGGCAGGCGTTTCCGCCCAAGCGGCCGCAATGCACCAGAACAAGGACAACACCGCCAGCCCCCACCGCCAGCCATTACTTCTCATTGGACCGCTCCGAGTTGGCAAGGAATTCGCCAGCCAATCGCCTCGTTGCGAAAGGCAGTGAGACGCCCCGTACCGAATACTCATCGACTGCCCGAATGGCCCAGCATCGTTAGATTTCATGTCAGTGCCATGATGGCTATGAATTGCTAGCAGCCAGCAGCGCTGGCTGCTAGCATAGGGGCAAGTCGCCGAATTCCACGGGTAGCTTTGGGGTTTCAACGGAGGTATTTCCATGCAACGCCGCGACTTCTTGCGACATAGTGCCCAACTCTCCGCCGCCGGGGCCGCCGCCGTCACGGGGTTGCGGATGTCGCGGGCGGAAAAGCCCCGTCCCGACCGGATTCGCGTGGGACAGATCGGCACGGCCCATGCGCACGCCGCCGGCAAGATGGAAACCCTTCGCAAGTTTCCCGACCTGTTTGAAGTCGTGGGCCTGGTGGAGCCCGATGCCGCCTTGCGCGAGCGGCTTTCCGCCCACAAGGTTTATCGCGACGTGCCGTTGCTGGCCGAGGAGCAACTATTGGCCGCGCCCGGCTTGCAAGCCGTGGCCGTGGAGACGGAGGTGCGCGACCTGGTGCCGACGGCCCGGCGCTGCGCCGCGGCGGGCGTGCATATCCATCTCGATAAGCCAGCCGGAGAGTCGCTCGACGATCTCCGCAGCCTGCTGGACGAAGCCACAGCGCACAAGCGGATCGTGCAGATGGGGTACATGCTGCGTTACAACCCCGGCTTTGATTTTGCCTTCAATGCCGTCAAGCAAGGATGGCTGGGGGACGTGTTTGAGGTCCACGGCGTGATGAGCAAACAGCTCGATGACGCCACGCGCCGCGAACTGGCCGAGTATCCCGGCGGCACCATGTTTGAGCTGGGCTGCCACTTGATTGATCCGCTGGTCTATCTGCTGGGCCCGCCCGATGCCGTGCGGCCCTTCAGCCGGAAGAGCCGCCCCGAGCAAGACGGCCTGGCCGACAACCAGTTGGCGGTCTTTGAGTACAAGCAAGCCACGGCCACCATCCGCAGCGCGGTGATTGAACCGCACGGCGGCCAACGGCGGCAGTTCACCATTTGCGGCACGCAGGGTGTGATCGACATGCACCCCATCGAGCCGCCGCGGCTGCGGCTGGCCCTGGAGAAACCACGGGACGGCTTTCGGGCAGGCTATCAAGACGTGCAACTGCCGGCCCTGGGGGGCCGCTACGACGGTGATTTCATCGACCTGGCGGCGGTGATTCGGGGTGAGAAGGAGTTTGCCTTTACACCCGCCCACGACCTGGCGGCGCATGAGGCCATCTTGCGGGCCAGCGGCGTGATGGCGTAGACACCCCATGAGAGCGCACCCGTGGCGTGGGCTTCAGCCCACGTCTTGGCCTTTTCGTGCATTAAAGTCCACGCTACGGCCGGTTTGGGCGCTCAACGTCGAAACAGCGTGTGGCTCCCAGCTTGGCCCGATAAAGTGTTGCTGAAAGCACGCGGTTCTCTGTTGAAAACTGGCTCTTGCCTTATCGCGCGCGACGATCGTGAAGAGAAGCGGGCATCCACGCAATGACCGGCTGTTCGTCGCGGAAAATGAAGCTAACAGAACGACTTTACGCCGAAGGCGTTTCACAACCCAGCCCAGGGCCGCGAGCGATTAGCGAGCGCACCCTGGGTTCGCAACCGCCAAGAAATCCCGTAAACCCCGCAGGGGTTTCACAAACGCGCTGGAAGGACCGGCCATTTCGCGCGACAACGATGAAGCGCCGCCGAAATGATTGTGCAACCCCTTCGGGGTTGAAGACCTCTCGCGCGTGAATGATACCCAGGGTGCGCTCGCCAGCGAGCGACCCTGGGCTGGAATCTGAAACGCTTTCAGCGTAAGTCCCTCGCGCAACGGCGATTCAGCGGCATCATCAAACTTTCTATCAGGCCACTCCCAGCCTGCGCTTACTCCAGCGCCTTGCGGATGAAGTCGAACGCCTGTTGGTGAGCTTTTTCGACCGTCGCCTTGTCGGCGCTGCCGCCTGACAGCCCGTGGCCGGCCCCCTCCACGGTGATCAGTTCGTGCGGCACGTTATGCCTGGCCAGTTCCCGGGCCATGTCGGCCGATTTCTCGTAAGGCACATCGGTGTCGGCGGTGCCGTGGATCAAAAGCGTGGGAGGCCATTGGGGCGTGACATGGCGGATGGAGCAGAGCGCGTCCAACTCTTTCTTTTGCTTGCCCGGCTCGAACCCCGTCACCTCTTTGGTCCAGACCCCGTTTTGCCGCAAGAAGTGGTAGTACTTAGCGCGGTCTTGTTGGGCATCGCTATTCGGTTGGGTGTTGGTCAAGACCGGCCCGCCAATGCCTTGGCTGGCCTCCTGGCGGGTGTAGCGAGGCTTTTCTTGGCGGTAAAATTCCGAGGGTTTGGTCAGCCAATCGCCGTCTACATCACCATAACCCCAATAGGCGACCAGGGCCGTGGGGGGAGGATCGACCGACCAGCCGGTCATCAGCGTCAGAAAGCCCCCCGCCGAACCACCGGTAACAACCAGTTTGCTGGGGTCGAGGTGGCACAATTCGGCTCCTGGTCCGCGCAGCCATTGCAGGGCGTCGCGCACATCTTGCACGATCTCGGGGGCTTTGGCCTCTGGAGCCAGCCGATAGTCGATCGACACCAAAGCGTAGCCTTGTTCGGCACAGAACTCGGCCAATCGCTGGGGAGGGTTGTCTTTGGTCCCCACGATCAACGCCCCGCCATGAATCCAAACGACCGGATGCCGTACCTGGTCGTCGTCTTCGCGATAGACGTCGATTTCAATCTTGGTCTTTTCGACCGTCTTGTAGACAAACGTTTGCTTGCGGAACGATTCGTCGCCCCGCGACGGACGGCTAACCGCGAATAGCACGACCAATGCCGCCGCCAGGCACCTGATTGCAACCGCCAGTTCTCGATGCATGGAGTTTCTCCGTGGTTCCCATCCCCGACCGAAATGCTGACAGCCTAATAGGTTGGCGTCAAGGCACCGCGGTTGGTTCTTGCCTGGCCTCGGCAGTTTGACGGTGCGCATTCAGCCCGCGGGTCATGCATTATCTCCGAATGTCTGGCTCTCGCGCCGACAATTGAAGATAATGCAACGATAGCGGACCACCTCGTTGCCGTGGGTGGCACTTGGCTGTAGGAGCCGTCTCCGACGGCGATAATCGGCGTTCCATCCTGAAGGGCCGAGACCGCCAAAAACGCCGTATACTCAGGCCGGATTGCGCATCGCGGCCGAGAACGGCGGGATCGTACTGCCCCGCCAAGGGAAGAACCACGAATCAAACGAATCCAGCGAATGAATCTCCTGAGTGGAAACTCGCTTGAGGAAAAGGGGGTGGGCAGCGACTATAAGAACTCGTACCGCACGATCCTTATTCGCTGGATTCGTTTGATTCGTGGTTCTCACCAAGCCTCGTCTAATTGACGGTGCGCATTCAGCCCGCGGGTCATGCATTATCTCCGAATGTCTGGCTCTCGCGCCGATTCCTTGATACGAAAGCCAAGCCGCCTTATAGTGGCTAATTCGTTTGATCCGGGGCCAGTAGCGTTGCGGATAATTCTTGGCGGTCGTGGTGAACTTCTACCTTCCGCCGTGCGTAATGGCGTTAGCGGGCATTGCGCACAAGGCCGGCTCGCCCCTCGTTTGGTTGTGATTTCTTAGCAATTAGGCTCTTGTAGCGGAATCGTTATGGCATCCGAGGTCGTGATTGAAACCCGAAATCTCAGCAAGACTTACCGAGATTTTTGGGGGCGGCAAAAGGTTCGTGCGTTGAAGGCCCTGGACCTGGAAGTCCATAAAGGCGAAATCTTTGGCCTGTTGGGGCCCAACGGGTCGGGCAAGACCACCACCATGAAATTGCTACTGGGATTGTTGTTCCCCAGTAGCGGCCAGGCGCTGGTCTTCAACCAGCCCGCCACCGAAGTCACCAAGAACGAGCGCCTGGGCTATCTGCCTGAGGAATCGTACCTGTACAAGTTCTTGAATGCCGAGGAGACGCTGGACTTTTACGGGCGGCTGTTTGACATGCCAGCCACGGTACGGCGGAAGCGCGTGACCGAGCTGATCGACATGGTCGGCCTGGGCGGGGCTAAGCGACGGCAGTTGAAAGAGTACTCGAAGGGGATGACGCGGCGGATTGGCCTGGCGCAGGCTTTGATCAACGATCCCGAGCTGATCTTGTTGGACGAGCCGACCAGCGGCTTGGACCCCATCGGCACGCGGGAAATGAAAGATTTGATCATCAATCTCAAGCAACAGGGCAAGACGATCATCATGTGCAGCCACTTGCTGGCCGACGTGCAAGATGTTTGCGACCGCATCGCCATTCTGCACCAGGGCGAGCTAAAGGAGGCTGGCCGCGTCTCCAGCTTGTTGGAAATGCAGGATATGACGGAGATTCGCGCCCGTGGTTTGAGCGATGCGGCCCAGCATGAGATTCGCCAGGTCATCGAGCGGCACCAGGGCCAGTTAGAAAGCGTGGGCCATCCCACGACGACCTTGGAGGATTTATTCTTGCGAATCGTGCGCGACAGCGACGCCCGCCCCGGCCGCCGCACGGTCCAAGAGCCGCCGCCGCCTCCCGGAAATCATTAAGACCATAAAGCCATCGAAGCCGTAAATCCATCGGTCAAGGCCGCGGCCAACCTCTTTTAGCCTTCAGCCTTTCGCCCTCAGCCTTTCGCCTTCATCCTTTCCCCCATGGTTATTGAGAATCCTATTCCGCCGTTCTTGGAATGGCTGCTGCCCGCGCTGGCTACCTGGGGAATTGTGGTGGGGGCGTTGGCAACAGTGGTTGCCTTGGCGGCCTTCGTTATTATTACCGTGGGGCATGGTCCCGGTGTCGCCGTTCGTCGAATTTTGGGGGCCGTGGGCGAAGGCCTGGAAGACCTCGTGCGGATTTCACCTCGCCGCGTCTATGCCCTGGCCTGGCTTAGTTTTGCCGAGACGATGCGCCGCCGCGTGTGGGTGGCCGTGGTGGTGTATCTGGTTATCCTGGGCTTCGCGGCCTGGTTTTTGAAGCCGGGCAATAAGCTTGAACCATCGCACGTCTATCTCGATTTCTTGCTGACCGCCACCACCTACCTGGTGTTGTGGATGTCGCTGTTTATCAGTGTGTTCAGCCTGCCCAACGATATCACCAAGAAGACCATCTTCACCCTGGCCACCAAGCCGGTGCGGACCAGTGAAATCATCCTGGGGCGGATCTTGGGTTTCACCGCGATTGGGACCTGCCTGTTGGCCGTGATGGGGCTGATGAGTTACGTGTTTGTGGTGCGGCAGTTGTACCATACGCATGAGATCACGGCGGCCGATGTCGTTTCACGGGGGACTGGCCAGGCGGCACAGGGCGAAACATCGCTGGAGATGGGCCACCGCCACACCTTTGCCGTGGATGAAGAGGGAGTCGGCTTTACGGACCCGGTCAATGGCCACTCGCATGAGATCACGACCGAAGTTCGCGATGGCAAGACCGAGTACACCGTGCTCGGCCCAGGTGCCCTGAATGCCAAGGTGCCGATCTACGGCGCATTGCGTTTCCGCGACCAGGCCGGCGGCGCGGCCGCGCACGCTGATAATGTGGGTGACGAGTGGTCGTATCGTGAGTTTATCGAGGGAGGAACCCAAGCCGCCGCGATTTGGCTGTTTACCGGCCTGACGGAAGACCGCTTTCCCGACGGCCTGACGTTCAACATGACGTTGGAAATCTTCCGCACGTACAAAGGGGACGTGACAAAACGCATCCCCGGCGAATTGGTGCTGCGCAATCCCAAGACCGGTTACGAATTGGTTGCGGCGGTCTTTACCCCGGTGGAAGCGCCCCGCACGCATTCCGAGACGGTCCCCAGAATTTTGACGGAACAAGGCTCGGTCACGCGGTCGGTCGATCTGTTCAAGGAGCTGGTCGATGAAGGCAATCTGGAAGTCCATATCCGCTGCATTCCACGGCAGCAGTATTACGGCGTGGGACAGGCCGACTTGTACATCGTGGACCAGCCCAATACCTTCGAGTTTAACCTGGTCAAGGGGCATCTGGGCATTTGGATGCAGATGATGCTGGTCTGCACGATCGGCGTGATGTTCAGCACCTTTCTGAATGGTCCCGTCTCGATGCTGGCCGCCGCGGCCATGCTGGTGGGCGGGTATGCCATTCCCTTCATGCGCGATCTGCTGACGGGCGAACAAATCGGCGGCGGACCGGCCGAGTCGATTGTCCGCATTATCCAGCATAAAGACATGATGACTGAACTAGAACCTGGGCTGTACCGTAGCGTAATCCAGGCCTTTGATGCTATTTTTCAGGGCGTACTGTTCGTGGTTTCCAACATCATGATCAATCTGCCCGCCCTTAGCGATGTCTCTTGGGTATCCAGCGGGTTCGACATTCCGATCAACAATCTGTTGGTTCACATGTTCACGGCGGCGGGCTATTTCGTCCCATTGTATTTGATCGGGCACTTCATTCTTCGCAAGCGGGAGCTGGCCAAATGAACGAACGCCGTTCCTATGTCCGCAAGATCGTCTATCT
>JBFWUW010000063.1:0-42188 GCA_050247075.1 Pirellulales bacterium
CTGCGGATTGCGCAAATGGTTGATCGGCATGGCGAACTGTTCGTCATCCGCGTTTATACGCCGCTGGAGGTGAAGTATTGCCAGTCTCGCAAGCAAGCCACGCAGCAATTTGCCGGTCGCTGGGCCGCCAAGGAAGCAGTGCTAAAGGCGCTGGGGACCGGCTGGATCAAAGGCATCAGTTGGCGCGACGTGGAAGTCGCCAATGACGAAGGGGGCCGCCCCTCGATCATCCTTCGAGGCGGAGCCAAGGAAGTCGCCCAAAAGCAGGAAATCGGCGAAGTCCTCATCAGCATCTCGCACTGCCGCAGCCACGCCACCGCCTACGCCTTGGCCCTGACCGGCCGCCCCCGGACGGGCTTGTTAGAGGATTGACGGCCGGCCGCTTTGATTCGCTGAACGGCCGGATTTCAACGCGGGCAGCACTTACAACGTCGGGCGGTGCCGCGCGGCGGCGGCTTCGCCCAGCAGTTCCAGCCGCAGCAGGTTCATGGCCCGCTTGGCGGTCAGTACTTTGAGAATATCCGAGTGCCCGACGTAAGGGCTTGCCTTGACCGTCACGCCCGCCGGAGTGGCCAAGGCGTAATAGATGGAGTGGGGCTGCGCGGCTTGCGGATCGTAGGCCGGGAAATCGCTGACGGCCAGGCCGTAGTCGGCCCCCAACCGCTCGCGGCAGCCGCGGGCCAGTGCCTCGGCCACTTCGCCACTGACCGCTCCATGCCTGGCCACCAGTTCCGCATCGCTTCCCAAGAATCCACGCAGCGCGGCTGGTGCCGCCGCAACAATGCCCCCCAAGTACCGGCCCTTCGATTCCGTAAAATCGACCATCCGGTGCGCGATCATGCCGCCAGTTCCCCATTCGGCCGTGGCCAACGTCTTACCTTGCGCGATCAGCAGCCGGGTGATGGCGTGCTCTAACTCGTCTTCTTCCTCGCCAAATACCAACTCCCCCAGGCAATCGCGAATCGTGGCGATCGTTTCGTCCATCTTGGCGTGGCACTCGTCGGGCGTGGTGCCATCGGCGGTGATCCGCAGCGTGATGGTGGCACCGCTGACGGTAATGCCCACCTGTGGTTCGCGACCGCGGCGGATCAGGTCGGGCAGCATCGCTTCCAGGTCGCTCTCGCCCACGCCAAAACACTTGAAACGCCGGTGGCGAATCAGCCGCCCCCCCGCCGTGGCGGCAATAGTGGGAGCCAGCGTGGCTTGCCACATTTCACGCATCTCCGCCGGCACGCCCGGCAAGGCAAACACCCGGCACTTCTGGCCATCGGGGCGGGGCAGGTCCATGTCGATACCGGGAGCGGTCCCTTGCGGGTTAGGCACCACGCGGCTTCCTATTGGAAACATCGCCTGCACCACGTTGCGCTCCGGCATGGGCCGTTGCCGCCGGGCAAATAGCCCGCGAATATAGGCCAATGAGGATTCGTCCAGAGCCAGTTCCACGCCGGCGGCTTGGGCCAGGGCCTCGCGCGTCAGATCGTCGGCGGTCGGACCCAGACCTCCGCTGCTCACAACCAGATCCACCCGCTGGGCAGCCTGGCGAAATACCCGCACATTGGCTTGCAGGTCGTCGGCCACGGTGGTGTGGTACATCACTTTCACACCCAATTCACCCAGCCGTTCGCTAAGCCACTGGCTGTTCGTATCGAGCCGCTGCCCGCTGGTCAGTTCGTCGCCAATGGAAATAACTTCCGCAAGCATGATGCGCATTCTCGGTGAAAAAGAGCCGGGGAAGGAAAAGGATGAAGGATGAAGTGGGAGGGTGGCGGGGCCTTTCGCTGCGCGGTTGACTGCGGGACCACCGCCCCATCCCTACAATCGCGCTAGGTGCAATATACGGCGATTTTTACCCTGCCCGCTAGTTGCGAATTACAATTGATGAGGAGAACCCGCCGCCCAACTTGTCGCGGCTGGCTCGATCCCATCTCTTGGCGGACTCGATCAACAGGTGACGCCCGTGCGTTTCTATAGCAGCCTAATTGCGGCCATGCTCTTGGTAATCGGGATGAATTCAGCCCGCTCGGCGGAAGGGCCGGCGCTGGGAGAAGCGCTTGTGCAACGCTGGAAAATCGGCGTGCGGGTGACAGCCGGCGGTACGCAGGTCAACAATATCTCGGCCACGGTGCCCATTCCGGATGATTGGCCAGAGCAGCAAGTCCGCGAGGTCTCGCGAGACATTTCACCCTATTGCAACAAGGTGGACGAGCGGACGATTAACGGCAAGGTGCGCCAATTGATCGTCGGCATCCCATCCCTGCCGGCCGGCGCGGTAGCCGATGTCACGGTGACGTTTGAAGTCACTAAGAACGCCATCGTTGCTCCGTCAGGGACCGCCGAGTACGCCATTCCCGACTTCAAAAAGCTCGACAAGGACCTGCGCCTGTTTTTGGGTGCCAGTCCTCTGATTGAAAGCAAACAAGGCAAAATCAAGTCGCTAGCCCGGCAAACGATGGCTGAAAAAGAGACCGACTGGGAGAAAGTCGAGGCCCTTTACGATTGGGTTCGCGAGAATATCGAAGCCAGCGAAACCCGCGTGCCGCTTAAGGGGGCCACGCGTACGCTGCGCGACAAAAAGGGGGACGCCGAGGATGTCGTCAATTTGTTTGTGGCGTTGTGCCGCGCCGGCAACGTGCCGGCCCGCATCGTGTGGGTGCCAGGCCGCTGCTATCCAGAATTCTACCTGATCGACGAGGAACAAGCCGGGCATTGGTTTCCTTGCGAGCCGGTAGCCGCCCGCAATTTTGGCGGCATCGATGACAAGCGTGCTATCTTGGAACGCGGCGACAACTTTCGCGTGCCGGAAGACCCCAAGGAAAAGTACCGCTTTGTCCCCGAATCGTTGCAAGCCAGCCGCGGCAAGCCTTCGGTCAAGTGGATCCGCGAGGAAGCGGAATAGGAACGACCGAAGAATAACTTTGGCGTTTTCTTTTCCCTCACCCTGCCCTCTCCCGCAGAGGGAGAGGAGTTGGTGGAGAAGTCATATTTCGGTCGTTCCATAGCACCAGGAACCACATCCATGCAACCCACGGCAAGACATCGGGCATTCTGCCTTGGCCTGGCGATTCTCGCTGGTTTGGCCACGGCCGCCCGCGGCGACGAGCCATCTTCTGGCCCGGCGCTGGGCGAGCAACGAATTGTGCGGTTGCGGGCCGGCCTGATATTGACCGCGGTGGGGGGCAATTGTCCGCGGATGAAGGCCATGGTGCCGGTGCCGATCGACTGGCCTGAGCAGACCGTCGAGATTGTGGAGCGCGATGTCTCGCCCCGCATCAAGAAGCTTGGCTTTCGCGACTATCCGGGTAGCGGCAAGATGCTGGAGATCGACGTGCCGGGCCTGCTCGACGGTGAAGAAGCCCGCGCCGTGCTGACGTTTGAGGTCCATCGCAGCGCGCTGGTCGCCCCCGGCGATACGGACGGTTACACCCGTCCCGACGCCAAGAAGCTCAAGCCGGCGTTCCGCCCCTGGTTGAAACCTGGTCCGGGAATTCCCAGCACCGACAAGCAAATAAAAGCACTAGCCGAGGAGATCGCCGCCGGGCAGCGAACCGATTGGCAACAGGCCCAGGCCATCCACGACTGGATCAACCAAAACATCAAGTACGAGTTCGACGAGGAGTTTCGCGGCGCGGCCGCGGCACTCAACAATCGCCACGGCGACTGCGAGGAATTGACTTGCCTGTTCATCTCGCTATGCCGTGCCCAGGGAATACCGGCCCGCACGGTGTGGGTGCCGGGCCATTGTTACCCAGAGTTCTACCTGCAAGACGCATCTGGCGAAGGGCACTGGTTTCCGCTGGAAGCGACTAGTCCGGGTCAATTTGGCGGCATCGCCGATTTTCGCCCCATCTTGCAAAAGGGAGACGACTTCGCCAGTCCCGAAAAAAAGGGAGACCGCTGGCGCTATCTGCGCGGCACCCTCAAGGGCTTTCCCACGCCCGGCGCAACTGGCCAACCCAAGTTAGAGGTGGTCCTGGAGATTGTGCCTGCCGGCCAACAGCCCCAGGAAGAATGACGTTTCGATAATGCAGATACCAACCGCCAAGCGGCACCTGGACCTGCCTGGAACGTCAGGTTCCTCCGCGGATTCCACTACTCGGGCTTGGCGCGCGAGCGGCGGCGGCGGCGGGCGGGTGGCGTGCTCCACTCTTTCGTGACGGTCTCGAAGACTTCGGGCGACTCGTACCGCACGACGTTCTTGCCCTCGGGCATGGGGCCGACCAATCCGCGAAAGACCGGCATACCGCGCAGCGCCAGATCGGTGCTGCAATCGTCGATGCCGATTTGCGTGTGCATCTTGAGCAGGGCTTCGGAGGTTGGAAAGTCGCGAATTCGCAGTTTGCCGTCGGCGCCGCGCGTGACAACGCGCACCACTTCTTTACCCATGGTGGAACCTCTCGGGGCGGAATTTCAGGATAACGCTGGCATCGCGACCGGAGATTTCGTCGCTTGCCGCCCACCAGGGTTTTCCCCGGCAAGCCAGCCAGCCACGTTCGGAACTCCGCGCGCGGCCGGCCGCCTGGAATGATTCCCGGCGGGCACCCGCGCGTTGTACGACCAAGAAGATGTACGCGTCACGTTTGACAGAGACATTCATCGACGCCTGGGGGCGGCATCGCGCTGGCTTTTAAGTTTGCGCCTTGCAGCGCGAGGAACCGCAATGAACCGCACATCGCGCGTTGCCGCGACATGTGTTAGGACTGGCCGCCGGCCAAGGCCAACGTGCCGCGCGTGCCAATTGTGAGCATTCGTCGCCGCCGCGCGAATGTGCCGAGGATGTCATCAAATGCCAGTGCGTGGCGCGGGATGCGCTTATCGCGCGGCCCCGTCCCTCGGCTCAATGGTGCGCGCCGGCTGCCCTGGGCGCATCGAGAATACTCGTGCCGCGCGAAAGATTGCATCCGCCCCGTGTATCTGGTGCAGGCGCTACGATCGTTTCCATCGAACGAACTAGCCTGCCTCGCGATGGCCGTGCCGGGTGGCCGTGCGAATCGAGATACTGGCAATGGCGGGGGCCGGGCGACGCTCGGGCACAAAGCCCCGTTGTCCGACACTAAAGAACTCGTGGAAGCGGGCGGCGGGTCCGTGGGGGAACTCTTGCCGCAAACGCGTTAGAACATCGTTCCACGCCAGGCCGCTGCGATAGATGGTTTGATACGCCGCCTTGAGTTGGCGAACTTGTTCCACCGTGAAGCCAGCCCGCCGCAGGCCCACCAGGTTCAGCCCCACGATGGCGGTCGTGGCGCCGTCCACGGTTACATAGGGAGGAACGTCTTGCGTCAGGTGGGCCTGGCCTCCCACCATGGCCAGCGTGCCGATGCGGCAGAATTGGTGGACTCCCACCGCGCCGGAGACGTATGCCCGTTCCTCGACGCTGACGTGGCCCGCCAACATGGTATTGTTGGCCATGATGATATGGCTGGCTACCCGGCAATCGTGGGCGATATGGGTGCCCGCCATCAGCAGATTGTGGTTCCCCAAAACGGTCGCCTGGTCGGGATACATCGAACGATGAAGCGTCACATGCTCGCGGATGGTATTGTGGCTGCCAATGTGCAATTCGCCCGGCGCGTCGATGCGGCGAGTGTGCTGGGGAAGGCCGCCCAGAATCGCCCCTTCGTGGACGGTGTTGCATTCTCCAAGAGTCGTCCCTTGCTTGACGACCACATGGCTAAGCAATTGGCAGCCGGCACCAATGCTGGCACCGGCCTCGACCACGCAGAAAGGGCCAATTTCGACATCATGGGCCAGCAGAGCAAGCGGGCTCACCGCGGCCAAGGCATGAATTGTCACGAGTGGACGCCCTCCTAACACGCGCAAGCCTGGCTGCCGAGGCGGCTGGTTTGGGGAGTGTCCCAAACCCCTCGCGCAGGCATGGCGAGGCAGAGACGCATTTCCTGCAATATCGGCGCAATCCCTACCTGTGGATGAGTCAAAGAATGGCCGCGAGCCACCGGCCAGCCCCTGGGCGATGACAGCTTTGCCAGCCATAATCAGACTTGGCAAAGAATCAACCCTGGCCCGGCTGGGCCAGCCAACCCTGGGAGCGCATCGCATGGCAACCAAAGACGAACTTTACGACCAGGCTGACAAGCTTAAAGATGCCGGCAAGCTCGAAGAGGCCGTGGCCAAATACCAGGAATCGCTGGCCTTGGACGCCGATTATGCCCTGGCCCATGCGGCTCTGGCCATGCTCTTGGGGCGCATGGACCGCCATCCCGAGGCCATCCAGCATGCCCTCAAGGTTTGCGAGTTGGAACCTGGCGACACCTTTAGCTTTACCGCGTTGTCCGTGGTCTGCCAGCGTGCCGGCCGCATCACCGAGGCCGAAGACGCCCTGGCCCGCGCGCGGATGATGCAACAACGGGGCTAACAGCCTGCTAAGGCCCGCGCTACAGCCTGATAAACGCAAAGCCGCTCACACGGCGGATCAAACGCCGCATTTCCAGCACGGTCAGCGTGGAGAGAACTTGCGGGCTGGCCAGTTGGCAGGCCGCGATGATCTCGTCGATGGTCGTCGTGTCAGATCGCACCGCCGCCAAAACCTGCTGCTCGGGTTCGTTGAGCAGCAGTTCCGCCGGGTGGTGGACTTTTTGGCCGTCGCCCTTGGAGGTGGCTTCGACCAGCGGGCCAAGCTCTTCCAGCACGTCATCGGCCGATTCAATCAGTTTGGCCCCATCGCGTATCAGCCGGTGCGGCCCACGGCTCATGCGGCTATCGACGCGGCCCGGCACGGCAAACACATCGCGGCCTTGTTCCATGGCGTGCCGGGCGGTAATCAGCGCCCCGCTGCGATCCGACGCCTCCACTACAATCACCCCCAGCGACAACGCGCTGATGATGCGGTTGCGCTGCGGAAAGACGCCCGCGATAGGGGCGGCCAGCGGCGGGGCCTCGCTTAGCACGGCCCCTTGGGCCGCGACCTCTTCCGCCAGCTTCTTGTGTTCGGGCGGATAAATGTTCAGCACGCCGCTGCCCAACACGGCAATCGTTCTGCCGCCGGCGGCCAGCGTTCCGCGATGGGCGGCACCATCCACGCCCCGCGCCAGGCCGCTGATGATGGTCAGGCCGGCGCGGCTAAGGCTGGCGGCCAAGCGCTCAGCCTGTTGCAATCCATACACCGAGGCATGCCGCGAACCCACGATGGCAATGGCCAGGGCATCTTGCGGCAACAACTGGCCCTGTTGAAAGATCACGCCGGGTGGGTCGGGAATTTCGCGCAGCAGCCGCGGGTAAGCCGGGTCGCTCTCGACCAGAATCCGCAAATTGTGGCGTTGGCAAAGTTCAATCTCGCCCGCCACGTCGATCTTGTGGGCGTCGAGAATGGCATTGGCCAGCTTGGGCCCAATTCCCTGTACGCCGCGCAGTTCACTGGGGGCGGCCGCCAAAACACCCAACGGCGTCTCAAAGCGTTGCAACAGCAGTTGCCGCAGGCGTGGGCCGACACCCGGAATTAGCGCCAACCGCAAGGCGGAATCGAGATCGGCGGGTGGCTTTTCGAACTGTCCGCTGCCGCCATCGCCCAGTCCGGAATGCATGCTGGTCACGTCGCTTCCCCTCATGAACTGGTCCGGAATAACTTCGTCATAAATCCCCTCTCCCACTGGGAGAAGGCAGCGTGAGGGAGCATAAACGCCGAAGTTATTCCGGGCCAGTTCCTCAGCTTCCCTGGGGAGCCGGCGTTTCGGTGGCATCGGCCGGCAGATGGTGCCCCATTTTCTCGCGCTTGGTGGCCAAGTAACGGGCGTTGTGCTCGTTGACCGGCGGAATGATCCGCACCTGATCGACAACTTGCAGATCGTAGCCGCCAGAAACGGCCGCGTCGATCTTTTTGGGGTTGTTGGTCAACACGCGGATTTTGGTCAGCCCCAAGTCCTTGAGGAGTTGAATCCCCACGCCGTAGTCGCGGCTGTCGGCCTTATAGCCCAGCGCCAGATTGGCTTCCACGGTGTCCATGCCCTGGTCTTGCAGGGCATAAGCCTTGATCTTTTCGACCAGGCCAATACCGCGGCCTTCCTGGGGCAAGTAAACGAGCACGCCGACCCCTTCGTGGGCGATCATTTCCAGGGCCATGTGCAACTGGTCGCCGCAATCGCACCGCAGCGAAGCCAGCAAGTCGCCCGTAAAACAAGACGAGTGCAGCCGCACCAGCGGAGCCTCGGCCTGGGCCAGGTCGCCCATGACAAACACCAACGGCTGCTGCGACTCGTACTTTACGCCATAGGCGATGAAGGTGCCTGGCCCGTACCGCGTGGGCAGTCTCGTCTCGGCGATGCGATAGACCAGTTTCTCGCGGAGGCGGCGGTAACGGATCAATTCCTCGATGGAGGTAATTTGCAACTGGTGTTTTTCGGCCAGATGAAACAGCCAGTCGCGATTGGCTCTGCCGCCGCGGTCGTCCAAGATTTCACAGACCACGCCGGCGGGTGACAACCCGGCCAGCCGCGCCAAATCGACGGCCGCCTCGGTATGGCCGGCGCGGCGGAGCACGCCCCCTTCCTTGGCCACAAGTGGAAAAACGTGGCCGGGCCGCACGAAATCGGCGGGCCGCGCCTGCGGATCGACAATCGCGGCAATCGTCAGGGCTTTTTCCTCGGCGGTAATGCCCGTCTTGCAACCGCGGTGGTCGATAGGGACCGTAAAGTTGGTCCCCAGCGGGGCGGTGTTGGTCTCGACCATCAACGGCAAGTCAATCTGCTCGCGCACGGCCGGCAAGATCGGCACGCAAACCTGCCCCTTGCCATGCACCAGCATGAAATTGACGATCTCGGGCGAGATTTTTTCGGCCGCGCAGATCAGGTCCCCCTCGTTCTCGCGATCCTCGGCATCCACGACAATAATCATCTCGCCGCGGGCAATGGCCGCGATGGCCGCTTCAAGGGACGAGAAATTGTCGGGCATGAACGGCTCTAAGGGATAAGGTGCGATACGGTTGCTGAGGGCGTCAGGTTTCGCCTTTAATGCCCTTATCCGGTATTATAGACGAACCGCGCGGTCTCGACAGGGACCCGGCGCGAACATGCCGCATGCGAATCTGGCAACCAAACTTGCCTTGCGTCGATTGACGAGTTGTGTGGCGAACAAAGAACATCGAAAGCTTGTCATACGGAAGCCACGGATAGGAGTGATGGCAGTGCAAGAAAGTCATCGCGAGGTCTCCTCAACCCTTGCGCCTCTCTCTCGAAGGGGAGAGGGGAGCAAGTGTCTCGCGTTTCGAACTTGCCGCGCTGTGGCACGCTGGATCGGATTCGATGGCACAGTGTGCTCACTGGCTATCGCCTTGGCGGCTGGCTGTTGTCTGACGAAGGCTGGCCTGGCCCAGTCGGAAGGCCCGCGGCCGCAATATTTAAAGAACGTGATTTATGCCAAACAGGGGGACGAGGAACTGGAGGCCGACGTCTTTCTGCCCTTGGGAGAAGGTCCGCACCCGGGCGTATTGCTGGTGCATGGCGGAGCCTGGTCTCGCGGCCACAAGAGTGAAATGAAGTTCGTGGGCAAATTGTTGGCGGACCAAGGCTACACGGCCGTTTCGATCAACTATCGGCTGGCCCCAAAGCACCCTTTTCCGGCGCAACTGGAGGACTGCCAGACCGCGGTACGCTGGATGCGAAGCAATGCCCGCCAGTACAAGATCGACCCGCGGCGCGTGGGCGGGTATGGCTACTCGGCGGGGGGCAACCTGGTGGCATTGCTGGCCACCATGGAACACGCACCGGCGGCGGCCGAGACGACCAACGAGTTGCCGGCCCCCAGCACCCGCTTGCAGGCGGTTGTGTGTGGCGGCACGCCGTTCGATTTTCGTGGCATGGACGACGACGACCGGTTGCTGACCTATTGGTTGGGGACCACGCGGCGCGAACGGCCCGGCTACTACCGGCTGGCGTCACCCGCCGCTTTTGTCACGGCCGACGACCCCCCCTTCTTGCTGTTTCACGGGCAGAAAGACCAACTGGTCGATCCGGCCTCGTCGCGCAACATGTTAACCACCTTGCGGCGTGCCGGTGTGCCGGCTGACATGTTTGAACTGGAGGAACAAGGCCACATGCAAGCCATGTTCAACCGCCAGGCCCCCGTCTCTTGCCTGGAGTTTTTCGATCGCTATCTCAAATTGGCACCGCCCAAAGCGCAGGCTGCCGCGCCGTGAACCCTATCCGTATGTAGGAGCCGTCTCGGACGGCGATCGTACGCTTTTAAATTGCTAGGACTGAATCGCGCGGCCCGCTCCCCTCCCTAAAGACAACCCGCATGGCCTTGGAACGTGAAGAGTACGTCGAACAAGCCTACCTGTTTCGCGCGCTAGCGGATCGCATGACGCAATCGGTGGCGACGCAAGACCTGATGCTCGGCATTCGCGAGGAACTGCTGGCCACCACCAAATTGCCGCTGGCCGTGCAATTCATGGTGGGCGAACTCAAGCTGCAAGGCGTGCTGGCCCCGGCCATGGCCAAATTGTCGCATTACTTCACGCCGTTTCAAACTTACGTCATGGCCGAGGCCGAAAGCGAGAGCGGCCGGTTTGACTTTGGCGTGGCCCTGGAAGTGCTGCATCGCGAGGCTGCCTATCGGGCCGAGGGTTGTTCGCCTCAGGGGATTTTTCTGTATCAGTTTGAGGTTCTCTGCCGCAACCGGCTGGGCTACGACAAGGGCATTGCCGCCATCGCCGCCGACCCGGCCTACGACGCCGACTGGCGGGAATGGCTGATGGTGGTGCGGCGGCAAGTCGGCCTGGTCGATCTGTCCGACCTGGTTTACGTCCGCAGCGGCTTTTACCTCAAGCAAAGGCAGCAGCAAACCGGTCTGGCCGCCGAGCCGGAAAAGCCGGTGCTGTTTGGCGAGAAAGAGGGACGCATCGCCTTTGCCAATCGCCATAAGGATCCGCTGTACCTGTTTGCCGCCTTGCAGCGGCACCTGAACTATCCGCAAGTTCCGCGGCATAAGCCGGTCGATGAATCGCGGCAGATGATACCATTGCTGATGCGCCGCATGGAGCGGGTGGAAATGCGTATCAAGCTGCTGGAGGAAGAAGGCAAAGGAGGAATCGACCTCAACAAGTTGTACGGCCAAATGCGCGATCTGGCGGATGAGTGACCCAGCCGCAAGACTCCTGCCTTGCCGGCTTGACGCGAAACTTGCCGACCATGCTAGCGGCGGTTGCCAGGCATGGACCATCGAGCACGGTTCAAGCGACATTGCAGGTGCCATGTCGCTACGACCGTGTTGCCTTGATAGAATAACCGAGTGGGCCGACCGTTGTTCCAGCGAGGATTTTCCATGAAATCGCACCATTTCACCCGCCGTACTTTTCTTCGCGGGGCAGGCGTGACGATGGCCTTGCCCTGGCTGGAATCGCTACCGGTCTGGGGAGACGAAACCGCCGCCTCCCGGCCGGGTAGCTCGGCGCCGGTGCGGCTGGGGGTGTTGTTTAGCGGCAACGGCTTTCACAGCAAGGAGTGGTGGGCCAAGGGTGAAGGCTCGTCGATGGAACTGGGCCAGGTGCTCGCCCCGCTGGCCGATTACCGCCAAAAAATGCTGTTCATTCGCGGGCTGTTCAATGCCGAGGCCCAAAAAGGGAACATCCACAGTTCGCAGACCGGCAATTTGCTGTCGGGCGCACCGCTGGCCGCCGGCGGAGAGATTCGCTCGGGCACCAGCATCGACCAGTTGGTGGCCCAGTTGCACGGCAATTCGACCAAGGTTTCCAGTCTGGTACTGGGCTGCGAAAAGTCGAACCCGTCGGTGCATAAGAACTATTCGATGCTCTACAGTTCGCACATTTCTTGGACATCACCCACCACTCCAACGCCCCTGGAACTGTACCCAGCGCTGGCATTTGACCGGCTGTTTAAGGACGAGGTGCAGAAAGGCGACCAAAGCGTGCTGGATGCCGTCTTGGAGGACGCGGGCGATTTTCGCCGCCAGGTCAGCACCGCCGACCAGCGCAAGCTGGACGAATACCTGGATAGCGTGCGGGAAGTCGAGCAGCGTATTGAGCGGGCCGGCCAGCAAGGCCAACTACAAGGCTGGCGGCCAACCTTGGACAAGCCCAACATGGCCCGCCCCGCCGACGGCATTCCCCAGGACATTGCCGAGCATATGAGGCTGATGTGCGACATTCTGGTCCTTGGCTTCCAGACCGATACCACCCGCGTTTCGACGTTGAAGCTGAACAACGACCACAGCTCGCTCCGTTTTCCGCACTTGGGTGTCGATTACATGATCCACCACTTGCTGTCGCACTCCGACACGGCCGACTGGCTGAAAGTCAACCAGTTCTTCTTGCGGCAATTGGGCTACATCGCCGGAAAGCTGGACGCCATCCAAGAGGGAGAACGGACCGCTCTGGACAATTCGATGCTGCTTTACTGTTCCAGCATGTTGACAGGCAACCACGACGCCACCAATCTGCCGGTGGTGTTGTTGGGCGGCGGGGGCGGCCAAATCCAAGGGGGCCGCGTGCTGGACTACTTGGGAAAACCCAATCGCAAAATGTGCAGCCTGGACCTGTCGATGCTCGACAAGTGCGGCATTCAGCTGGACGAATTCGGCGACTCCCGCGAGCGGCTGGAAGAAGTTTAGAAGCAAGGCGAAAGGCTAAGTCTGTTTCCTGCCGTGGTCAGCTTTCATCCTTCTGCCTTCATCCTTCATCCTTTCCCCCCTCCGCCTGGCGGCGGCGGAGTTCGGCCAGATCGCTTTCTAACTGGCCGATAATCTCATAGGCCGAGGTGATGCCCTTGGCTTGCTCTTGCTTGCGAATGGCGCGCCGCTCGGCCGAAACGTTGCGATCGTGGTAGTAGTAGCCATACTCCGAGCCGTAGGTGCTGCCGTAGCCGTAATAGCCCGACATCCCCACACCCGACCGCGAGTAGCCGGCCACGGTCGGCTCGCTATACACCTGCGACTCGCGAGCACTCGACTGAATGCCGATGCCGCGCACCGCCGTGCCCGCCTGCCGCAATTGGCCGGCGGCATGCAGGCCAAAACGCGAGACTTCGTCATCGACGCCCGACGTGGACAGGCTTTCAATCTTGCGGGCGTACTGCGTCAGCCAAACGCCATACTGGGCGATGGTCTTGGCGTTCTTGCGGGTGGCAATGTCCGAGACCAGCGTACCAACGCGGTTGAGATACTTCTCCGTCGCGTCCGCCTTCAGCTTTTCCAGCGATTCGCTGGTGGGGGGCGCCTTGTCGGGCTTGGCGGTGGCGACTTCATCCACATGCGACGAGGGGCCAACCACCAGCGTCATCAGTTGCCGCATGCCGGCGGGACTCATGTCGCCTTCCAGGTAGACGTGCTTATCCTTTAGGCTGACCTTCCAATCCTCGAAGTCGTCGATCATCACACCGCGATTCTTAATGGCGGCCAACAGCAACGGCTTGGCCAGCTTGCCCAGCGGGGCGGTGGACGTGTTGAAATCGACCTTGATCTTGGCGTGCGGCTTGTCGCGAAAGACAATCCCCAGCATGACGCCGCGCAGCCCAGACACGACTTCTGCCAGAGCCTTGACATCTCCCTTGCCTTCCTTGACGACTTCCGAGTCACTCAGGCTGCGTTCGGCGAATTCCTCGGAAACAACGTAGGCCAGGTCGATGGCCAGGATCATCTCCGTCCCTCGAAACTCCACGTAGTTGGCGGCCTCTTCCAAGTAGGGAGAAAGCGATCCCCCTTTATCGGCGTCGGATCGCTTGACCCAACGCCCCACTTGCTGCCGGTTGGCGGGTTGCATCTGGCCCAGCAGCTTGGGGCCAAACTGCACCAGGTAAGAATCGTCGCGGAAGGCGGCCGCCGGATGGCTGCCGACCTGGTCGCGCGTCCCTTCATGCGACTTAACGATATTGTCAAAGTCGGGCGTGTCTTGCAGTTCGACCACGGTGGCTTCCCACATGGGGTGCATCGTTTCAAAGTCGATCTGCGAGGCCTGCACGAACCGAGTAGCATGGGGCGGCAGCGTGACCATGCCCGACTCAAAGGCCTCGCTGAGCTTTGTCTTCCAATCGCGGGCCTTGGCCACCGGGCTTTCCAAGGTCTTTTCGACGTTAATCAGCACCATGGCGTTGGCACCCGCCGGCGTGCGCTGGATCAACTCCTCAAAGCCATGCTGGCCCCAAGCCAAACTGGCCGACAGCAAGGCGGCCACGGGTACAAGCATCGAAAACAATCGGCAGCCGCGAATAGTCATTGGTCAAATCCCGATTAGGAGCCAAGATGTGGTTGTCTGGTCAACAATCGCCCATGATTAGGCGACTATTGATCGTAACCAGCCAGGTAGAGTGGGACAAGCGGCTAGCGACCGGCCACTGAAACACGGTTTGTCCGCGATGTCCCACCGAATGCGGCTGCCTGCATGGATCATGGTGGGACATCGCGGTTCGGCCACAAGAGAATGGCCTGTCGATTGCCGCTTGTCCCACCCTACTTTTCATCGTCCAGCAATTTGCGGTAGTTGTCCATGAAGTGCGACGAGACCACCGACTGCAAATGCTTCCAGAATTCGTTGATCTTGTTCCCCTCCAACATGCCGTTGATCGTCCGTTTGGCGAATTGGCCAAACATCTCCGCCGAGGATGACGCGCCTGGCCCCACTCCCAGGGCGATCTCCTTGTCCACATGGCCGTAGTCGTTGGCGATCAGGCTGATCGTGGGGAGCTTGGGAACAGGGTCCGACCCATTCACCACGCGGTAGATTTTGCCTTTCAACTCCACGTCGAACGCCTTCGAGGCCGCTACGTTGCCGATCATCGGCGCGCCAAACGTATAGACCTGGTGGACGCTGACAAATTTGCGCTGAAACAGCCAGGCCGACAGGGCCGCCAACGCGCCCCCCAGGCTATGGCCGGTGATCCATAAGGGACGGTCCGACCGCTTCAATTCCGCCTGCACGCCGGCAAACACCGGGTCCCAGATTTCGGCCAGGGCGTTGATGAATCCCTGGTGGAAGCGGGCACCCACGCCGGCCGCGATGAAGTCCGTCCCCAGCCGGCCCTTGGGGACAATCAGCAAGTTCACGGCATCGGTCAGCAGGCAGTCCTTCAAGGCATCGAAGGCCAGGCCTGTCTCGGTACCGCGAAACGCCAGCACCACATGGTCGGGGTTCTGGGCAATGTAGGCCTGGGTATTGTCGACACTGATCAATTTGGCATCCAGCCCCAGTTCTTTTTTGTACGCGGCCTTTCCCTCGTCCTGAGGCAAGTATGCCAGGCCCGCCGCCACGCCCAAGAACCTGGCATTTCGAATATCGCCAAAAGAGTCTTCGTGGAGTTCGAGCATGGCACACCTGCCTGATGTTGGAAGGGAAAGATAAGAGGCGTCTGGCGGCCAATCCGGCCGGCCACGCCTATTTTAACGCCATGCGGCCTTCGCGTTTGGCTTTCCAGGCCCGCACGGTCTTGGAGGCGACCTCGGTTTCGCGGAGATCCAACTTCATCAGGCTCTCTTTCTCCAGCAGATGTTGGCGAAAGCCATCGTCGGTGATGGCCGTGCGGGACAGTCGCAGATCCTCCAGCTTGGGCAGCACGGCCAGCGCGGCCAGTCCGGCGTCGGTGACTTTCGTGCCGTTGAGATCGACTTCGCGCAGATTGGGCATGCCGGCCAGCAGTTGCAGCGTTTCATCGGTCACGTCGGGGTTGGCCATTTGCAGCACCGCCGCCTGCCGCCGCTGAGATAGCACCGGACCGTAATCTTGCCGGTCCCAGCCCGTCAGGGTGAGGTGGATCTCGCCGTCCACCGTTTTCTGGTACGGGCCCAGGTCGAGCGGCATCAGCCAGCCAATGATGATTGGCCCGACCATCAGCGCCAGCGCCGCCGCCATCAGCCCCAGCGGCCACCGCAAGCGGCCCCACGGCACCTTGCCGAACACGGCCCACCCAATCACCCACAGCAGCCACGGCACGGCGGCCAGGGCCAGCACCGTCCCCAAGACAATCGCCGCGCCGCCAAATTGTTCCAACATAGATGGTCCACCAGAAGAATTGATTTACCTGTCGGAGGCGATTCCATCATTGCTTCACGTTGGCACCGGTTCGGCCACGCGCCAGTCGGCGATTTGCAGCTCGACGGTGCGGCGGCCGTTGAAGTCGTTGATGATGGGGCGAAAAGCAAAGGACAGCGGCGCGCTGGTGTTGGCCAGCTCATCGGCCCAATCGCCGCCGCCAAAGGCCACCGCCCGCAACTTGGTTCCCCCTTGAATGACCTTCAGAGATAGATGCCGCCCGCCGCCACCAATGCGCTTGGGGGGCTCGGCCAGTTCCACGCCGGTGGCACAAACCAGCGGGCGGCGGTTCCCCTCGCCAAACGGAGCAAGCTGCTCGATGTGCGTCACGGCTTGCATGGTCAGCGCGGAAAGCGGGGCTTCGGCGTCGATCCACAGGTCGGCCACGCGCTGCTCGTGCGAAATCTCGCCGCTGGCATGTTCGCGAAATTCCTCGCGAAACGCCTCAATGGCCGACTCGTCGATCTTCAAACCAGCCGCCGCGGCATGCCCGCCATGCGACAGCAAGTTGCCGGAACAAGCCGCCAGCGCCTCGTGCAGCGAAAAGCCCGGCACGCCGCGGGCAGAACCGACCCCCGGCTTCACGCCATGTTCATCCAGGGAAATAATCACCGTGGGACGATGGAACTTTTCGGCAATCCGCCCCGCCACGATGCCGATCACGCCGGCGTGCCAGCCGCGTTCGGCCAGTACCAGCGCCGCGTCTCCTTCCGCGTCAAACTGTTCCTCAACCTGCTTGTTGGCCGCCAGATAGATGCTGCGCTCCAGGCTCTGCCGGCTCTCGTTGAGTTGATTGAGATACTCCGCCAGTTCGGTGGCCCGCGGCTGCGAGTCGGTCGTCAGCAGTTCCACCGCCAGGCGGGCTTGGCCCATCCGTCCGGCCGCATTTAGCCGTGGGGCCAGGCCGAAGGCAATATCCTCGCTCGACAATGTTGGCTTTTTGTCGCTGCCGGCTACCTTCATCAGCATGGCCAGCCCCAGCGACGGAGCCTCTTTCAAGCCGCGCAGGCCATGCGTGACCAGAATGCGGTTCTCATCGACCAGCGGCACGACATCGGCCACCGTCCCCAAGGCGGCCAGGGGAACCGCTTCCAACAAAAAGTCCTTCATCCGCGGGTTGACCTTTTTGGCTTGGCTAGCCTGTTGGCACATGGCCCAGGCCAGCTTGAAGGCCACACCCGCCCCGCACAACTCACCGAACGGATAGGCCGTGCCGGGCAGCCGCGGATGCACAATCGCCGCGACCTGGGGCAGGCGGTCGGCAAGTGCATGATGGTCGGTGATGATAAGCTGCAGCCCCAAGTCGCGGGCGGCCTGGGCCTCTTCGACGGCGGTGATGCCGCAATCGACGGTTACCACCAGCGACGCTCCTTGTTGGGCCAGCGATTGCAGCGCCTCTCGGTTCAGGCCGTAGCCTTCATCCATGCGATGCGGCACGTAGTAGCTGGGATCGGCCCCCAGCAAGCGCAAGCATTTCAGCAGAATGGCCGTGCCCGCCATGCCGTCCACATCGTAGTCGCCGTAGACCACGATCTTCCGCCGCTCCACAATCGCCTGCTGGATCAACTCCGCCGCCTGCAGCGCGCCGGGCAATTCCTCGGGCGGGCGCAAGTCCGACAGCCGCGCCGCCAGAAACCGCTGGGCTTGCGCGGGATCGTGAATGCCGCGGCACAGCAGCAATTGCGCCACCACCGCCGGCACGTTCGCCGCGCGCTCCAACTGCAAGACACGTTGCGGGTCGTGGGGATGAATTCGCCAGCGCTTGGACATGGGGGCTTTCGGTGTTCGGTGTTCGGTGCTCGGTGCTCGGTTTGTAGGAGGCGTTTCCAACGCCGATGCACCACGTAATCAGCCGGCATCGGCGATGGAATCGCCTCCTACAGCTTTCAGCCTTTCGCCTTTCGCCTTTCGCCTTTCGCCTTCATCCTTTCTCTCAACGGCCGCATTGACGATCTTGCCGATCAGCTCCTCATACGTCAGGCCGATGTCGCGGGCCAGCAGGATCAAGTCGCTGTAGACGGGTGACAGGCCGGGCAAGGGATTGGCTTCCAGGAAATAGGGAACGCCATTGCGCAGGCGGAAGTCGATCCGGCCCAGGTCGCGGCAGCCCAAGGCCCGCCAGGCCGACAGCGCCGCTTGCCGCACGGCCGCGTCGTCCGCGGGCGAAATTTTCGCCGGGGACTCGTAACGAACGCGGGCTTGCCAGTCGCGCTTGACTTCCAGGCTATAGACAAACGGCCCGGCCGGCTTGAGCGGCACCACCCGCATGATGCCCAGCACTTGCGGCGGGCTGTTGCCAACGATACCCACGGTCAGTTCGTCGCCGTCAATAAACTCCTCGACCAGGATCGGCTGCTGGTAGGCTTGCCGCAGGCGTTCGATGGTGGGCAGCAGTTGGCCGCGGTCGTGTATCAGGCTGCATTCCAGAATGCCCTTGCTCGATCCCTCGCAGGCCGGCTTGACGATCCACGGCCCGGCAATGGCGGAGAGTTTTTCCTCCAAGCCGCTGGTCTCGCCGTCGGCCAGCACCCAGCCCGGCGTCGGCACGCCCGCCGCCGCGATGATCTTCTTGGCACAGTCCTTGTCCAGGGCCACGGCCAGCGTCAACGGGTCCGAACCGGTATACGGCACGCCCAGCATTTCCAAAACGGCCGGCATGCGGGCCTCGCGGGCGCGGCCCACTCCCCGCCCCTCGGCCAGGTTGAAGACCAGGTCGGGCTTGGGACCGTCCAGCAGCCGCCGCAACACCGGTTCGCCATCCCCCAGCAACTCCACTTCATGCCCCTGCCCACGAATGGCATCGGCCAACGCGCGAATCGTCTCGGGCGAGTCAAATTCCTCCTCGTCATCCCCCGCCGAGGCGAACGGGTTGCCGCCCGCGGCGTCCATCGCGGCGGCACTGTGGGCCGGCTGCTGCCCGCCGCGCACATTAAATGTCAATCCAATCTTCACTGGCGATCATCCTTGCGGTTCCGTGCCAATCATTCCGCCGGCCACGCCCCACACCCAGGCCCGGCCCATCTTCCGCCCCATTCTGTGCCACTTAGCCGGTTTCAACAAGCGGTGGGCGATGTGACGTTGTCGCCTGCTGAGGTGATGTGGCCAGCAAGGGACGATAAACCCGCAACAATCGTCAAAGAAACGATCGTGCAGGCCGACCAAAACAACTATTTCGTGGATGCCGGCTTACTTGGTCCCTCATTCCGCCACCAGCGAAGTTCGTTGGCGCCGCGCTCGGCGACGGCGGCGATGTCGAGGCGGCCGTCGTGGTTGAGATCGGCCACGATCACGGTCGTGGCGTTGGGCCAGCCGGTCTTGATGGCGTGCATCTTCCAATCGCCACGAGGGTCGCTGCTGTTCTCGAACCACACCAGCCGGCCCGCCGTGCCCCAGCCGGTGGCCACCACGTCTTGGTCGCCGTCGCCATCCAGGTCGCCGGCCACCGCTTCAAAGCCCTGGGGAAGGCCGCCGATGGGGTGCTTTTTCCACTCGCTTCCCAGGCCGGGCTGGCCGACGTTTTCGTACCAGGCGACCTGGTGCGAGTCGGGCGAATCGTTGCCCACCGGCGCGGCGATGCCAAACGCCATCAGCACGTCCAGGTCGCCATCGCCATCCACATCGGCCGGATGCCCGTGCGCGGGGGCCACGGTCTGGCTGTCGATGGCGTGTTTTTTCCAGGCATTCTCCGCCGGCTGGCCGGCATTCTCAAACCACAAGATTTGATTGGTGGTGCGGGCGGTGCCCAATAGGTCGGGCCGGCCGTCGCGGTTGAAGTCGGCCACGCAAATGGCGCGGGTTTCACCCACATCGGCGGCTATCTCGTGCCGCAGCCACTCGCCGCCGTTACCCGGCGCTCCGACGTTCTCGAACCAATCAAAACGGTTGCCGAACCGCCAGCTCGATGCGGCCACGTCCAAATCGCCATCGGCGTCGAGATCGGCCAGGGCCACATCGTAAGAACCGGGAACCTCCTTGGCCGCGCTCACGCGGTGCAGTTTCCACGGCTGAGAGATTTGCTCTGGTCCGGGGTTCTGGAACCAGCGGATGTCCCATTTGAGATTATCGACAATCACCACGTCGGGCAGGCCGTCTCGGTTGATATCGCCAATGGCGTGGCGTTCCAGCCGGATCGGCTGGTCCTCTTGGCCGGCGTACTTTTGAACGAACGAATGCTGGAAGTTGCCTTGGCCGTCGTTTCGCAGCAGATACAGGTTGCTGTTTGGCTCGGCATCGGCACTGGTCAGGTCGAGATCGCCGTCGCCGTCTACATCGGCCGCCACGCAGGAATAAGAATAGGTGTAGTTGCCCAGCAGGCGCTGCTCCGTCAGTTGCAACGGGCCGGCGGCAATCGACCGCGCCGGCTCGGGCAGTGCCGAGGGGTGGCCGTCCGGCAGCAGCAGCGTGGCCAGCACTTGCGCATAGACGCGATGTCCAAAGTCGTTGGGGTGGTTCACGCCGTTGCCGGTCTGGTCCCAGTGCTGCTTGTGTTCCAAGAACCCGCTCCAGACCGAAGTCAAATCGGCCAAGGCCACCCCCGGCCCGCATAACTCGGCCAGGGCGTCGCGGTATTGGGGAAATAGTTCTTGCTTCAGAGTGACCCAATCTTTGTTGCCCAGCATGGAGGCGACCAGGATGAACTCGGCATCGGGCAATTGCTGGCGGACCTGGGCGATGATCTCGGCCGTATTGGCCTGGTACTCGGCCGCCGGCCGCCCGGCGGAATCGTTCATGCCGAAGGCCACAATAATCAGGTCGGGCTTCGGCTCCACCACTTTATCTAGCGAGTTCAAAACCCAGCGCGTGTCGGTCCCGCTGACCGATGGATTGTGCAAGGCGACCTTGCCGGAAAAACGGGCCTCCAGGTGCCGCCGCAACAGTTCAGGATAAGCAGGCTGATAAGGTTCGCCCCCCGCCCAGCCCGACGCATTGCAACCGGCCGAAATGCTGTCCCCCACGACCACGATCGACAGCGGCTGCTTGTTCAGCAGCTTATGCACCGTCCGCGGCAAAACGGCCGGGTCGAACTGGGGGACGGGCTGCGTCCATAAATCGGCGGCGTGCGTGTACGTAATGCAGGTCTGCATGTCGTGATATTCCAGCGAACCGCCGAAGAATATCTCGCCGTTGCCGTCGCGGTGGGTCAGCTTGTACTTTTGCGTGCCGGCGGGCCGCCGCAGTTCGGCCGGCGTGTAGGACGGTATCCTCGAACCGGCGGGCAAGACGATTTCGCGAGAGCCGGGCTGGCAAACGTAATCGCGATCGGCCTCGTAAGCCACATCGCCCGCCGAATTGCGGACGTCCAACACCCGTTCGATCGGAAACAGCACCTTGGCCCGTGCTTCGCCCGACTTCTCATCCTTGATGAACAGCACCGACTCGCCCTGCATCTCGGTCCCCAGCCAAAAGGGGCGCA
Organism: Pirellulales bacterium; assembly: GCA_050247075.1. Lineage (GTDB taxonomy): Bacteria > Planctomycetota > Planctomycetia > Pirellulales > JBFWUW01 > JBFWUW01. Next base: position 21,396 of record JBFWUW010000063.1, read on the forward strand.
GTAAATCGGCGGAATATTGCCACTCCGGCGGAGACGGCTCTTCCGCCCGCCCGGCGCTTGGGCCAAGCACCGGCAGGCTGGCCAGATTCAAGGCCCAGATCGAGCAAATTAAAGCAGTTCGGCGGAAACGCGGCATGGCCATCCTCCCGTGGAATTCGTTTCCAACGATGATAGGCCACGCCGGCGCGAATGTCACGAAGGATTGCCGCCCGACCGCGAACAGACTCTTATGGAACCGGCTGGCCCACGTTTTCAAACGTGTACTCGTCGTTCAGGAAGTCGATCCGCACGGTGCCCCCTTCCTGGAAATCTCCCTTGAGAATCTCCGTCGCCAGCGGGTTTTGCACCTGTTGCTGGATCACCCGCTTGAGCGGACGGGCACCGTAGGTGGGGTCGTAGCCTTGGCGGGCCAACTCGTTGAGGGCGGCATCGGTGACTTCCAGGTGCAAGCCGTTCTGCTCCATCTGCTGTTGCAGTTTCTTGATTTGGATCCGCACGATGGTCTTCAGTTGCTCTGCCCGCAATGGCTGGAAGATGATCTTTTCATCGACACGGTTCAAAAACTCTGGGGGAAAATGGGCCTCCAGCGCGTCCTCGACCGCCGCGCGGACTTCGTTCTCGGGCCCGCCGCCGCGGGTGATCTCTTGAATGGCCTGGCTCCCCAGGTTCGATGTCATCACGATGATGGTGTTGGTGAAATCGACGGTGTGGCCTTGGCTGTCGGTCAGGCGGCCATCGTCCAGCACTTGCAGCAGCACGTTGAACACGTCGCGGTGGGCTTTTTCGATTTCGTCCAGCAGCACCACGCAGTAAGGTCGGCGACGGACGGCCTCGGTCAGGCGGCCCCCTTCCTCGTAACCGACGTAGCCCGGCGGCGCGCCGATCAAACGGCTAACCGTGTGCCGCTCCATGAATTCGCTCATGTCGAGCCGGACCATGGCGTTTTCGCTGTCGAACAGCACTTCGGCCAAGGCTTTGCAGAGTTCTGTCTTGCCGACGCCCGTGGGGCCGAGGAAGAAGAACGAACCGATCGGCCGGTTGGGGTCTTGCAGGCCCGACCGGCTGCGGCGGACGGCATTGGAAACGGCGGTCACCGCCTCGTCCTGGCCGACGACGCGCTGATGCAGGCGTTCCTCCATCACCAGCAGCTTGGCCCGTTCGGTCTCCAGCATCCTCGTGACCGGAATGCCGGTCCAAGCGCTGACCACCTCGGCGATCTCCTCCGGGCCAACCTCGCGCCGCAGCAAGCGGCGCTGGCCGCTGGCGGGGGCCGGTTCTTGCGTGGTCTCCAACCGACCGGAGAGCTGCTTGCGTTCCTTGTCCAGCTCGAACAGTTTTTGATAATCGGCCTCGGGCACGCCCTGGCCGCTGGACTGTTTGTCTTTGATGGAAGACTCTAGCGCCGAGTAATCGTGCTGGACTTGCGTCAACCGCGATTGCACCTGGGCCACGTCCCCCACGCCCAGTTTTTCGGCCTCCCACTGCTCGCGCAGGCTGGCCAGCTTTTGCCGCAGGCTGGCCATTTCCTCCTCGATCTCGGCCAGACGGTCTTGCGCGTGTTCCTCGGTCTCTTCCTTGAGTTGCCGGGCAGCCAGGTCCAACTGCGTCAGCCGCCGTTGCACCTCGTCGATCTCGGTCGGCACGCTTTGCAGTTCCATCGCCAGGCGGCTGGTGGCTTCGTCCATCAGGTCGATAGCCTTGTCGGGCAGAAAGCGATCCGGGATGTAACGCTCCGATAGCTTAGCCGCGGCGACCAGGGCCGAGTCTTTGATCTTGACCCCCTTGTGGTGCGCCTCATACCGCGGCTTTAGCCCGCGCAAGATGGCCAGCGTGTCATCGACCGAAGGCTCGCCCACATAGACCGGTTGAAAGCGGCGTTCCAGGGCGGCGTCTTTTTCGATGTACTGGCGGTATTCGTCCAATGTCGTCGCGCCGATGCAGCGCAAATCGCCGCGGGCCAAGGCCGGCTTGAGCAGGTTGGCGGCGTCGCTGCCCCCTTCCGCCCGGCCAGCGCCGACCACGGTATGCAACTCGTCAATGAACAAGATGACGCTGCCCGACGAATCTTGCACTTCGCGCAGCACGGCCTTCAGCCGCTCCTCGAACTCGCCGCGGAACTTGGTCCCGGCGACCAGTGCGCCCATGTCCAGGGCCACCACCCGCTTGTTCTTGAGGGTTTCCGGCACGTCGTTTTGCACGATCCGCAGGGCCAACCCCTCGACAATGGCCGTCTTGCCCACGCCTGGTTCGCCAATCAACACGGGGTTGTTCTTGGTGCGGCGCGAGAGAACTTGGATCACGCGGCGGATTTCGTTGTCGCGGCCGATGACCGGGTCGAGCTTGCCGGCGGTGGCCCGCTCCACCAGGTCGATGCCGTACTTTTGCAACGCCTGAAATTTCTCCTCCGGGTTTTGATCGGCCACGCGCCCGCTGCCGCGCACGCTTTGCATGGCCTTCATCAGGTCGTCATGGGCGATGGCGTTGAGCTTGAGGACGTTCTTGGCCTTGCTGTCGATTTTGGTCAAGGCAAGCAACAGATGCTCCGTCGAGACGAACTCGTCCTTCATCGTGGAAGCCTCGGCGGCGGAGCCTTCCAGCACCTTCATGAAATCGGGGTTGGGATTGGGCTGCCCGCCCCCCGACGACCGCGGCAAGCGGCCCAATTCTGACTCGACAATGCCATCTAACTGCTGGCGATTGACGCCGATCTTGGCCAGAATCGGCCCGATGATGCCTTCCTTTTCGGACAACAGGCCCGACAGCAGGTGCAGCGGATCAATCTGGGGATTGCCCCGATTGGCGGCCAGTTCTTGCGCCCGCTGCACGGCTTCTTGAGCCTTGATGGTTAGTTTGTCCATGCGGAAAGACATGGTTTACCTCTTGCTGAGTGCGCGATGTCAAATTCATCGCGGCGGTTTGAATAGACGGTTAAACACGAAGCCGATGCCACGTTGATTGAAGAACCACGGATAGCACGGATTCCACGGATAAACACGCACGGCACCGTGCTGCCGTTGCCTCAATCTATTGAATGGCCCAGGTAATTATGCAAGGGGCGGCGATCCGAAATGATCCGTCGTCGCCCTTTTAAGAGGCAAATCGGGATGAAGTGGCCGTTGCTCATCGCGCCAAGATGCACGGTTCGTCAAGGCACCGGCAGACGACGTTCCGTTGGGTTCGCTCGTCCCCGGCATGAATGCCGAGGCAATTCAAAAGCGCGCCATGGCAAGAGCATCCATCGCGGTCTTATCCGTTAAATCCGTGCTAGCCGTGGTTTCCTATCCTTCGGACAGTGGATCGCTTGTTCGCCCTTGGTTGCGGCTTCGCTGCGCCACCCAATCCGTGGTTTCTTGGCAACCACTCGCTATTTCACCTCAAACTCGGCATCAATCGCGTCGTCTTCCCCCTTCGGCTTGCTGGATCCGCCGCCGTCGGCCGCGGACGATTCGCCATCGGCCGAACTGGCTTCGTACAGTGCCTTGGCCATTGCCTGCTCGGCATGTTCCAGCTCGCTGATGGCCGACTTGATCGCCTCGGCATCCTCTCCCTGGGCCACGCCGCGAACCTTGGTCACGGTCGCTTCCACGGCGGCCTTGTCGGCATCGCCTAGCTTCGACTCGTTCTCCTTGAGCTTCTTCTCCAGTTGGTAGCAGCGGGTGTCGGCCTGGTTGCGCAGTTCCAACAGCTCGCGGAGCTTTTTGTCCTCGGCCGCGTGCAGTTCGGCGTCGCGCTGCATCTTCTTGATTTCTTCCTCGCTCAGGCCGCTGGAGTTCTCCACGCGAATGGTGTGCTCCTTGCCGGTCCCCAAGTCCTTGGCGGCCACGTTGAGAATGCCGTTGGCGTCGATGTCGAACTTTACCTCCACCTGCGGCACGCCGCGCGGCGCCGGGCGAATCCCCTCCAGATTGAACTCGCTGAGCAAACGGTTGTCGTTGGCCCGCGTCCGTTCGCCCTGGAAGACCTTAACCGTCACGGCGGTCTGGTTATCGGCCGCCGTGCTGAAGATTTGCTTCTTCTCCGTGGGAATCGTGGTGTTCTTCTCCACTAACTTGGTCATCAGGCCCCCTTCCGTCTCGATGCCCAACGATAGCGGCGTCACATCCAGCAGCAGCACATCCTTGACTTCGCCGCCGAGCACGCCCCCTTGAATGGCCGCGCCGACCGCCACCACTTCGTCGGGATTCACACCTTTGTGCGGATCCTTGCCGAAGATCTTTTTGACCATTTCTTGCACCTTCGGCACGCGGGTGGACCCGCCCACCAGCACGATCTCGTCGATGTCGCTGGGCTGCATCTTGGCGTCTTTCAAAGCCGTCATGACCGGCCCGCGGCAGCGCTCGATGAGGTGATCGACCAACTGCTCGAACTTGGCCCGCGTAATCGTGACTTGCAAATGCTTGGGGCCGCTGGCATCGGCCGTGATGAACGGCAAGTTGATGTCGGTCTGGCCGGCCGAGGAGAGTTCTTTCTTGGCCTTTTCGCAAGCTTCTTGCAAACGCTGCAAGGCCATGGGGTCTTTGCGCAGGTCAATGCCTTGCTCTTTCTTGAACTCCTCGGCCACATGGTTGATGAGAACCTGGTCGAAGTCGTCGCCCCCCAAGTGCCCGTCGCCGTTGGTGCTGATGACGCGGAACACGCCCTCGGCGACTTCCAACACCGATACGTCGAACGTACCGCCGCCCAGATCGAAAACCACGATCTTCTCGTGCTCTTTGTTCTCTAGCCCATAGGCCAAGGCCGCGGCCGTCGGCTCGTTGATGATGCGGGCGACTTCCAGCCCGGCGATTTGGCCGGCATCCTTGGTGGCTTGCCGCTGGGCGTCGTTGAAGTAAGCCGGCACGGTGATGACGGCCTTGTTAACCTTGTGCCCCAGGTACGACTCGGCCGACTCCTTGAGCTTGCGGAGCACTTTGGCCGAGATTTCCGGCGGGGTCATTTCTTGGTCGCCTATGCGGACCTTCACGTAGTCGTTGGCGCCCCCCACGATGGCATAGGGGACGATCTTTTCCTCGGACTCAACCTCGCTATGGCGGCGTCCCATGAAACGCTTGATGGAGTAGACCGTGCGCTTGGGGTTGGTCACGGCTTGCCGCCGGGCCGGTTCGCCCACGATGTTGTCTGCCTTGTCGGTAAAAGCGACCACGCTGGGCGTCAGGCGGTTGCCTTCCAAGTTGGGGATCACGGTGACATCTTTGCCTTCCATCACGGCCACGACCGAGTTGGTGGTTCCGAGATCGATGCCGATGATTTTTTCGCCTTGAGCCATTGCGCTGCTCCTAAAAAATGTTTTCTAGAGTTTCGCGAATGCCGCGACCGGCGGCGAAGCCCTAGATGGGGTTGCGATGAACAGGGTTCCGCGACGCAATTGCCGCGGCGAAGTGATTACCAAATCCGTCAGTGCCTGGAATTATAGCAAAGCCCGTGCCACTGCATTAAAGCGCTACAGCCTTTCGTAAAGTCATGCTGCAAAATCATTTACAGAAAGCGTTTTCACCCGCCCCGCAAATGCATCTGCCAAACTGGCGAAGGCCGCAACGACACAATACCCAGACTGCCAATTTGGCACCCAAAGGAGGAAAGGCAGAAGGATGACGGATGAAGGCAGAAGAAGCAGGCCATGCATGGGTGGGCCGGGCCGGCGGATAACGTCCTAATACCATCCGGCGGGCATACACTTTCATCCATGGATTCTGTTCTTCATCCTTCTGCCTTCATCCTTCATCCTTCAATTTGCTTTTCCCGGCAACTTGACACTCGAATTTTCCGTCAGTACAAGGGGAACTCCCCACCCGCCGGCAGAGCGGGCAGGGCCACTCAGGTCAGCAGCGCCCATTCCAAGCATCACAACGCCATCCGAGACCGACTGTCATGGCCAAGGAGAAACCCTCGACGAAATCCGCGAAAAGCTCTTCTCGGACACCTTCCGTCGCGGGTTTACGCACCCAGATCGACAAACTCGACCGCGAGCTGGTGCAACTCATGAACCAGCGGGCCAAGCTGGCCTTGCAGATTGGCAAGATCAAAGACTCGGCCGGGCAAGTCATCTATTCGCCCAATCGGGAAGAAGAAGTCCTGGCGCGTGCCTTGGAACTTTCCAAAGGGCCTCTTCCGCCGGCCAGCGTGCGGGCTATTTTTCGCGAACTGATTAGCGGCTCGCGATCGCTGGAAACGCACCTGAAAACGGCCTACTTGGGGCCGACCTACAGCTATAGCCATTTGGCCGCGCTCAGCCGGTTTGGCCAAAGCGCCGAACTGATTCCCGTCGGCAGTATCGCGGCCGTGTTCGAGGAAGTAAATCGCGGGCATGTCGATTTTGGCCTGGTGCCGATCGAAAACTCCACCGATGGCCGCATCGCCGACACGCTGGACATGTTCACCAAACTGCCGGTGCGCGTCTGCGGAGAGGTGCAACTGTGGATCCACCATTGCCTGCTGGCCAAGTGTGACCGTTCCGAAATCAGCGAGGTCTATAGCAAGCCCCAGGCCCTGTCGCAGTGCCGCAATTGGCTGGCCAAGCACCTGCCCGCGGCTCGGCTGGTGGAAGTCACCAGCACCACCACCGCCGCGGAACTGGCCAAGGACAAGCCGGGCGTGGCGGCGATTGCCAGCGCCCAGGCGGGCGTGCATTACGGGCTGAACGTAATCGTGGAAAATATCGAGGACAACGCCGCCAACATGACCCGGTTTGCCGTCATCGGCGACCAACCGGCCGAGCGGACAGGCCGCGATAAGACAGCGTTAATGTTTGAACTGCAACACAAGACGGGCGCCCTGGCCGACGCCATGAACGTCTTCAAGCGCAACCGCCTCAATCTGACCTGGATCGAGTCATTCCCTATTCCACAAAAACAGGGGAGCTACCTCTTCTTTGTGGAGTTGGAAGGGCACTTCAACGACCTGCGTGTCCGCCGCGCCACGGAGGCGATTTCCCGCCGCACCGTGCGGTTTTCCACGCTAGGTTCCTATCCGCAAAGCAGCCCGATCGGGTAAATGTTGCTCCCGCGCTTCGCATGGCCCCGTCCATGCGTTAAATTCACGGCATGAAAAATATTCTGACGCTTGTCTTGGGTGGCGGCCGCGGTACCCGTCTGTACCCCCTCACCAAGTATCGTTCCAAGCCGGCCGTGCCCGTCGCGGGCAAATACCGCATTATCGACATCCCCCTGTCGAACTGCATCAACAGCGGGCTGAACCGCATTTACGTGCTGACGCAGTTCAACTCCGTCAGCCTTCATCGGCACATCCGCCGTACGTATAACTTCGACCCTTTCGAAGGGGGCTACGTGGAAGTGCTGGCCGCGCAGCAAACGATGGATAGCGAGGCGTGGTACCAGGGGACGGCCGACGCCGTGCGGCAAAACTTGCGCTACATCGAGCAGCCGGGCATTGAGTACGTGCTGATCTTGTCGGGCGACCAGATCTACCGCATGGACTACCGCGACATGCTGGCCACGCACCAAAAGACCAAGGCCGATGTCACGATTGGCGTGACGCCCGTCTCTTCGGAAGCCGCCGCGGCCTTCGGCATCATGCGGATCGACGACGATGGCCGCGTCGTCGGTTTTTTGGAAAAACCGAAGACAGAGGCCGAACTCAAGCTCGTCCGCACCGACCCTGCCTGGATCGACGCCTGGGGGCTCCATAGCCGCGGCCGCGACTGCCTGGCCAACATGGGCATTTATCTGTTCAACCGCAAAACGCTGGTCGATGTGCTGTCGCGCACCGACTATCAAGACTTTGGCAAGGAGATCTTTCCCGCTGCTATCCGCACCCGGCGCGTGCAGGTGCAGCCGTTCGACGGCTACTGGGAAGACATCGGCACGATCAAGTCGTTCTTCCACGCCAACCTGGAACTTGCCTCGCTCGATCCGCCATTCGACATGGCCTCGGCCACGGCCCCCATCTACACGCGGGCCAGGTACTTGCCCTCCTCGCGGTTTGACGGGGCCACGGTCATCCACAGTTTAATCTCCGATGGCTGCGTGATTGGCCAGGGGACGGTCATCGAGAACAGCGTCATCGGCGTCCGCTGCCATATCGGACGCAACTGCACCATCCGCAACTCCGTGCTGATGGGGGCCGACGAATACCAGACCGATGTGCAGCGTGCCGCCGACAAGGCAGCCGGCCGCCCGCTGGTGGGAGTGGGGGACCACACGCTGATCGACGGTGCCATCGTCGACAAAAACTGCCGCATCGGCCGCAAGGCCGAAATCATCAATCGCGATAAGGTCGAGGATTCCGAGGAATTTCCCGAAGGCATGATCCGCGACGGCATCGTCGTCATCCGCAAAGACGCGGAAGTCGCCGACGGGTGGAAGCTGTAGGACTATTTGTCAAAGCTTCCATCAAGACGAAAAATCACGATCTTGCCCGCGGCTGTCACGGTGACGGTGCCATCGGTCAGGCTGGCCGATAGGTCGTCGGGCTTCTGTCCCTTGAGATAGGGGACGATGAACGTGCGGAAGGAGCCGCGGCCGGTTAGCCGCAAGACTTGCTGCGTCTCTTCAAAGTCGCGGCCGTTGGCTTGGGCGAATTCGTTCATCTCCACCACCGGATTCCACTGGTGGCTTAGTTCGCTCCAGTCGATTTGCCGAGGGACGGTAGAGATCACGAAGATATCCCAGTCGATTCCTTGCGTCGGGTGGAGCGGCCAGGCTTGGCCCTTCACGGAGATGCGTTCGATCTCATCTGTCAGCCGCGTCACTTCCGCCGTCCCTTGCGACATCAGGTTGAACTGGCAGGTCCGCTCGGCATCGCGGCTAAACGTGTCCTGCACGGCGATGACGGGTTGGTCGTCGGCCAGCATGGCCAGGGACACGGCCCGCTTCCACTCGGTACCCGTCTCTTGCTCCGGCTGAAGGTTGAAAGTCGTTGTGGCGTAGCCTCCATTTGCCAGTTTTGTGAAGGTTCTCTCCCGCGGGCTGGCACCGCCGCCATGCACCACGCTGTGATGTTCGGCCAGGGCCAACCGGGGCGAGTACATGCTGCCTGGGTCGAGCGACAACGGCGCGCCCAGCGCGTAAAGAATAATCTCTCCGCCGTCGCCAGCGTGCTTGTGGTCGCGGTACCAGTCGCCGTTGATAAACCACAAGGCCGTTTCCTGGGGCGTCCCCCAGCCCGCGCGGAATATCGAGTAGTAGCCGGGAATGTCGATGCTGCCCATTTCCGGCTCGGCGTCGGGCAGCGTATCGTCGATCTTCAGCACGCTAGAGCCAAACATGCTTTGGTGCCGCTTGCCATTTTGCCGCCAGGCACCCATCAACCGCCGGCTTAGTTTGGCGTTGCTGCCGGCGAAGGCGGTCCCCAACACGCCGTAACGGTCAGACGATTCGCAGGCCGAATCGCCGGTGGAGATAAACTTGCGCACGCCATAGCGAGGCTCCCAGGGCGTCATGGAGGCCATCACAAACTCAGCGAATTTCGTCAAACGGTGGCCGTTTTCGCCGTCGTTCTGGAAGAAGTCGTAAACGCCCGCCTGCTTCAATTGCAGCATGGTGTTGACGAGTGCCGAGAACGATGCCTCTACATAGTGCATGGAACCCATGTGGGCGCCATGCTCGTTGATTTGCGACGCCAGATTCCGCCGGGTTCGCTCCACAATGTCGTCCAGGTGGTGCTTGAATTGCGGATGCCGGGCCAGATATAGAATGAACATGTCGCGGAACGACAAGTACGTCAGCGGCATGTTCTCGCTGCCGTAGTTCAAATGCGTGTCGGGCTGGAACGGCGCGTGGTCATCGTCCGACCAGATCGCCGCGAACAGCACTATCGCCCTGGCGGCCTGAGCCTTGTCCTCGGCCGACGCATCGGGTGAGGCCAGCACCTGGTCGGCCAGGTAAAAGTCGTTGATGACCTTGAACACGCCCTCGTAGTTGTGGACCCGCTTGTCCTCGGTCCCGTGTTCGTGTACCAGTATCCGCAGAGTCTCGCGGGCTTTCTCGGTAATGCTGGCCGCCGCCTTGTGCATCCGTTCACCGCCAGGGTCGGCGTGCAAGGCCGGGTCGTCCAGCAAAAGCAACAGCGGGCGAAAGCCTGGCTCGGCGTCGTAGATAAAATTGCGATAGTCGGGGTCGGCATGAATTCGCGCGATCAGCTTGTCCACCGCCGCGCGCGGTATGTAGAGCGATCCAAACTTGCCCGCCGGCTCTGGTATGTCAAACGACAGCCGATGGATTTTGTTCAGGTTGATGCCGGCCAGGCGGTTGCGTTCCAGGTCGATCGGCTGAATGGCGTCGGGTGGTTTTACATCGCCGCGCTGGCCCATGAAGATGCCCCACGCGTAGCGGTTGTGCCTGAACGGGGCAGCGGGCTTGGGCAGGCTGTGATAAAGCTGCATCCGCAGGAATACGCGGCTATCCTGGCACATCAAAAAAGTGCCGGCTGCCCGCGCACCACGCGCCCGCGAGGTCGGGCCGGGGAAGGTTCCCAATAGATCGCCGGCAACATCGTCAGCCGCGCGAAAGGCGGAAACCTGCACGCCTCCGTCGTTGGTCCAGGCATCCCAGACAAAGGTCCGCAGCGCCACGTCGCCGGCCAGGGCCGCTTCGGTTTCGTCCCCCAACCCGGCGCGTTGCGGGTCAATCCCCCGGAACCGGGCGGTGTCGGGGGCAAGGTTCTCCTCCAGGCCAAGCTCATAAGTCAACTCGACATTACGGGCCTCTTCTGTCACCAACAGGCTCGGCTGTCCGGCGAGGAATTCGATGGTGCAACGGTAGGCGGCCTGCTTGGGCCGGGCCAAGAGATACGTCACGCGGACCACGGTTTTCAGCGAGCCCCGTTCCAGAAACTCGGTTCGGATCGACTTCGCCTCCACGTCGCCAAACTGGTGCCCCAGGGCTTTTTCGTAAGGCCAGTCGAGTCCCTCCTTCACCCGTTGCAGCGTCGACTTCGAGGGAGTTCGCAGATAGCTGCCCCCCGTGCCCGTCCAGTTTCCGCTGCGCAGCCGCAAGCCCTGAATAGGCCCAGGCGTCCGTCCCTCCTCCGGCTTGCCGTGGAAGATTCGCACGCCCGTCAGGCCGTTGGTGATTTCAAAATATCCTGGTTGTTCGCGAATTTCGATATCGCCCTGGGCCAGCGGCGGTTGGCCGGCAAGCAGCTTCCAGGACTTCACCGCGCCGGCGGGCAGATCGGTCAGCAGGGCCAGCTTATTGCCACCGTCGATGAGTTGGTAAGCCGCCTCCTGGCCCTGGTCGTCGACCAGCCGGCAGTTCTTGGCGTCCACCGGCTGTTTCAGATCGAAGTCAATTATCTGCTCGGGATGAGCCACCCCGAAGACTTCCTCGATCGTCAATGTTTGGACCAGCTTATCGTCGCCCAGGGCAGACGGGCCAACCAGGCCGACTGCCGCAAGGGCCCATGAAATGGCCACCAAGAGACAAAACAACCGAGACTTGAACATGAAGTGCTCCAAATGGGACTGTCCATTCCGGGGCATCAAAGGCATTTATCATCAAAAGGAACTAGGACGCGTTGATGTAGCCCTTCCACTTGCGATCCCAGCGGCGTGCCGATACGGGAGGACCGTATCATACCCTGAATCGTGTGGATGCATCTCTTCTGAAACAAAAAGTCCTGGCCCGTCTAATCTGCCCCATGCTTTCCCGTCGGCACATCCTGAAGCGATGAAAAGATCGTGGTATGCCCGCCCCTCATTCGACCGTGCGAACCGCTCCGCGTATTGTGGCGTGATGCGCCGCGGAGGATAATCGGCCCTGTCTCGTTGGCCGTGACCGTATCGTCCTGGATCCCAAACAATCTTCCGACAGGGAGTGCCGCCGTGCTAAATCATGTCCGTTCAGGGCGTCGTCGCTGGATACTGGCGCTAGGCATTTTTGCCGCTGCTACAAGGTTTTCCTCAGAGCCAATCGCCGCCCAGGAACCCGCCTCGGGCAGCGCCGTTTTGCTAAACGTCAGCCAGGGGCAGATTCCCAACGACATTGGCAGTGACGACAAGACAACGATGTCGATCGAGAAATCGGCGGAGTTGGGGGGAGACGCGCTGAAGGTCGTGTTTGCATCCGGCGACAGCATTGGCGATCGCACGGCCAAGGTGAAGAACTGGAAGCCATACGCACGGCTGCGGTTTCTCGTCTTCAACCCTTCCAAGCAAGACGCCACGTTGGAGCTGAACATCAACCACAAGCGGACGACCAACTACCAAACCAGGGCCGTGCAGCCCTTCACGGCCAAGCCTGGCAAGAACGAGATCGTGATTGGTATGGACGAACTGACGAATGTCAACGGCTCGGCGCCGGACCTGTCGTCGGTTGGCAAGTGGTACGTTAACGTCGCGGAGGGAGAAAGCCCCACGTTGTATTTTGGCGATTTCATGCTGGAGGGTGCAGACGCCCCCACGGCCGCCCCGGGTGCCGGAGGAGGCCTTACGTCGCTCTTGCCCGGTGGCGGATTTCGCGTGCAGGGGACGATCGGCGATCAAAAAGTCGACCTGACCATCACCCCGCTGGCGGGCAGTGCGGGCGGACCTTCGGCTGGCGCGGCCCAGCCGGCCGCACCGGTGAGCGGCGATCCGGCCCGGTTGGAACGGATCCGCGCCGCCAAGATGCCCAAGATCGACCGCGTGATTTCCTTCGATACCCCCGAGGCGGATGCGGTGCTGTCCGCGCTGGAGGTTTTTCCGCCCGACAATCCGTGGAATCTGGTCGTCAGCAACTGGCCGCTGCACCCGCAATCGAGGGAAATCGTGGCCAGCGTGGGGACGGACAAGGTTTTCCGTGCCAACGACGACATGTGCTTTATGATTGTGCCTCCCGGCCAGCCCAAGGTAAACGTGAAGGTGGTCGGCTACCCGGCGGAGTCCGACCCCGGCCCGTTCCCCATTCCAGACAATTTGCCGATTGAGGGGTTTCCCAAATTGTTGGGCGAGAATGGCAAGCCGTTGACGCTGGCGGAGAACCAGCGGCGTCCGGCGGAGTATGACGGTGACCGGCATGGGATTGTGCTCGACCCGACCGCCGGCAAGCTGTACGAGTTTTTCGTGATGGGAAAAACGTCCGAGGGTTGGGCCGCCGATCAGTCTTCCGTGTTTGATCTGCGGAGCAACAAGCTGCGTCCCGACGGCTGGACTTCGGCTGACGCCGCTGGTCTGCCGATCTTTCCCGCTGTTGTTCGCTACGACGAACTGGCCCGAGGAGAGATCGAGCATCCGTTGCGTGTCACGGTGCGCCGCAGCCGCCGAGACTATGTCTATCCGGCAACGCACCACGCCGGCCATGCCGAGGACGAAACGTTGCCGCGGATGGGAGAACGGCTGCGGCTGCGGCAAGATTTTGACACCAGCGGTTTTTCTCCGCATGTGCGGACGATTTTGAACGCCTTGAAGAAGTACGGCATGTTCGTGGCGGACAACGGCATTGAGTGGGCCGTGTCGATTGCTCCCGACCGCCGAATTCCGGACCTGCACGAAGAACTCCGCAAGGTCAAAGGTGGGGACTTTGAGGTTATCGTACCGCCGCCCGGTTATCAGCCGGCAAAGTGAGGGCTAAGTAGACAGTCGGACGATTATTGACCGACAATCTCGGCAACAGTCGGACTCGGAAAACAGCCGTGCTAGCGGTGCCACCGGACTTGTTTGTCAACGCCCGTAAGATGCGGCGTTTTAAGGCGATTCGCTGCATCACCCCTCTCGCGGAAAATTTGGCCAACTGGGTTCGGTCACCGCTCTTTGCTGTTTACTTGTAACAACCGCCGATTTTCACCGCTAAGTGGAGGTGAAATAGGACCATTCGAGCGAATGGCCCGGCGAGGGGACGGCCAATTCCGGTCCCAAACAGGTAACATCAGCGGCTGCGCAAGCAGCCAGGGAGAATACCATGAAGACGATTGCGTTGAAGCGAACCGTGGTGTGTGGCGGCATTGTCTTGGCGATTTTGCTTTGCCGAGTCCATACGGCATCCGCCGGCGATCTGCCGGCTGATTTGGGGGCGGCGATGGTAAGCTGGTCGGCCCAAATGGCGGCCACATTCAAAACCCAGGAAGAAGTGTCGATTGTGACGGGCAAGAAAATACTGACGGGGTTGTCTATTGGCGATGGGCAATGCACCCGACTGGCCGAGGCGGCCCTGGGTGTCGTCGGCGCTAAACCGGGCAAAGGCTATGTGTGGGGCCGCCCGTTGAACGCCGGCGAGGCCATGCGGCTGGGCGACATCATTCAGTTCAAGAGCTTTGTGATCAAGGACGGCGGTGCCACCTGGTACCTGGGGATGCCCAACCACACGGCGATCGTAGCGGGTGTCAACGGCTCCAAGGTGTCGGTGTTTCACCAGAACACCAATGGCGAACCAGCGGTCATCAAGTCGCGCATCGTCAGTCAACAATTCGATCTTTCCAAGAGAGATAGCGGCAGCTACATCGTCTACCGCCCTCAGAAATAATCTTCAGCCGTTAAATATAGGATAACTCGACGGCCCGGCGCGTTTCGCGCCGGGCCGTTTTTCGTATGTCAAGCCGGGGATTCGCGGCTCGTTCGCCCAGAGTCAAGACACAAGACCGTGATGCACTTGGAAGTACCGTCAAGTCGTACCACGACGGGACTCATTTTGGCTGCTCGACGCGATGATACTCTCCCGACAGCGAGCCCCCTTCAAAAGGCCGCACGCGCGGACAATTGCCCACCACGATCAGCTTCTCCCCGTCGACGGCAAAGTACACCAACGACGCCCTGCGGTTGTCCTTGGCCTCAAGCGCACCGGCGTCATCCTTGTCGGCGCTGAGGTACAAACGCGCGGCCCCCTCCACCTGTTCCACGCGGATGAGGGTCAACGTAAAACCCGGTGATTTAGGTTTCCCCTCTTCGGCCACGCACATATACATTTTGCCCTCGACGAATTCCAAATAGCGGTCGTAGCGGCGCACCCCGGCGGAGGATTTGTGCTCGCGGGCGGATACCCATTCGCCCGCGAGCTTCTTGAGTTGGCCCGATTCCCACGACTCCGGCTCTTCCGCCCGCGATCCGCGCGCGGAAACCAAGGCCAGGCCGAGGGCAAGCCCTACATGGATCATCTCCCGGCCGAGCGATCCCAATCTAAAATGACGGCGCGACATGTCGAGTTCTCCTGGTTCTTGATTGGATGGCCATGCTTCCCCGGCCGCGACGGCGCGGGCAGGTTCCCGGAGCGGTT
The DNA here is from genome assembly GCA_050247075.1 of Pirellulales bacterium. Classification (GTDB taxonomy): domain Bacteria; phylum Planctomycetota; class Planctomycetia; order Pirellulales; family JBFWUW01; genus JBFWUW01. The sequence goes on from JBFWUW010000063.1 coordinate 36,536, forward strand.
CGTTGATATCTCTTTTCGCCCCTGCTAGCGTAACGCGCCCAAGGTGATTGCGCATGGAATATTACTCGCGGATGGCTGGCGGAGCCAACCGGCACGGCCAACCGCCGTGGAACGGAAGTATTCCGCGAGGCCAAAGGGGGCATTAAAGTGATCGTGCCTCCTCCCGGCTGCCAGTCGAGGAAAGGCGCAACGACCGCATCACCACCAAAAAGCCGAATAAAATGCCACGACGACGCTTCCCACGACTATTGTTGGCCGCCGGAATAATGCTGGCCTTTTCGGCGGGGCAATTGCCGCTTCAACCCGCGGCGGGCCAGAAGCCGCCTGCCGCGGAGCCAGCGGCGGCAGGCCCGCAGGATGCCATCCCGGCCGACCTCTATGTCGATGACGACAATGCCGGCCAGCAGGACGGCAGCGCTCTGCGTCCGTTTCGGACCGTGCAGCAGGCCATCGACGCCGCGAAGGACAACTCTGTGATTGCGGTGGCTGCGGGGACATATCCGCGGAACATCCGCGTGCAAGAGAAGTCCGTTCGCCTCTATGGCGGATACTTAGGGGGTACGAAGGCTGGCTACGCCGCTGGGACCGCCGGCGAGTTTACCGTGCGCGACCCGGCTGCTAGCCCTTCGCACCTGAAAGGCGACGGCAAGGACACCGTCGTCACGCTGTACGAGGCCGGCGCGAGCGTTGTGGACGGCTTTTTGGTCACGGGCGGAGGACGCAGTGCGCAATTTGCCCCGGAACAATGGCTCGGTGGTGGGTTTCTCATCTACGAAGGCTCGCCGACGCTCTCCAACAATGTGATCGAGAAAAACCGGACTTGCCCACCCGTGCCGCAAGACCAGGAGACGTATGGCGGCGGCATCTATTCCACCGCCGCAACCCTCTCGATCCTGAACAACATCATCCGCGACAACGTCTCGGGACGTGGAGCCGGCATTTATGCGGATGGACCCAAATTGGTCATTCGGGGCAACACCGTACAGAACAACATTGGTGTCAGCGACCACGGTGGCGGGATTTTCATTTTCTCACCCAACGCCGAGTTCTCTCACAACCGGGTAGAAGGCAACGAGATTGGTCGGGGCATGGGTTACGGGTGGGGCGGCGGGATGATCGTTGTCAACAAGGGGGGCCATTTCAAGCTCTCCCACAATGTTTTCACGGGCAACTTCGCCCCTTCCTTGGGGAGTGCATTCTTCGCCGATGAGGGTGCAGCGGCGTCCATGGACCACGATCTTGTTTATGACAACAAGGGTAGTCCGGCTTTCGAGGGAGGCGTCGTCTATGTGGACGGTAACGAAAATGGTATCGGCTCCAGCCTGACCCTTAACCACGTCACGATTGCCGACAACCCCTGCGGCCCGGAGGTCAAGGGCAACGCCGTCAAGGCGACGGGGAACTCCAAGGTTACCGTCAAGAACTGCATTCTGTGGAACAACGGCGACGACGATGTCGAGGCGGATGGGACGAGCAAGACGGCCGTCACTTACACCCTCTCGCGGGAGAAGATCAAGGGGACCGGCAATCTCTCCCAGGATCCGCTGTTCGCCAATTTTGAAGGCCACGATTACCGGCTGCGCTCGACCGCCGGCCGCTGGAATCCCGCGGCCAACGGCGAGGGCGGCACCTGGGTGCTCGATAGCGAGCACAGCCCCGCCATCGACGCCGCCGACCCGGCAGCGCCTTTCAACCTGGAACCGGCCCCGAATGGCGGCCGGGCCAACCTGGGTGCCTACGGCAACACGGAGCAAGCCAGCAAGTCCGCGCGGTGATGCAGTGAAGCAAGCGCGGGCGGTGCCTGGTTGCCGCTTCGCCTTGGCGAAGAGCGGCATCGGGGTCCGGCAAAAAATGCGGATTGTGCGTGAGAGTCTCAATCTTGAATGATCAAGCGGTCGATCGCCCCGTTGATCCAGCGGAGTACATCTCCCTTGAAGCCCTCCACGGGTTGATGCGTTTCCAGCGTCCCTTTTCGCTGGAGATGCTCGCGAATGATTTTGATCTCTTTGAATTCACTCGGTTGCAGCCATAGCCCTTTGCAGCCTGCGCACATGTCGATCTCAACATAGGTCTGCGGGTAATAGAATGCGCGGAGTTCAGACTGGCAGCGCGGGCAGGGGAAGTGCGATGGCTTGGAACTTCGCGGCGGCTGCAAGTCCTGGCTCGCCACAGCCAGCACTTGATTGAGTTCGCCACCATCGAGCCACACTCCTTGGCATGCGGGACAGGTGTCCACAACGACGTTTGTGCCTGTCACCTGATTGAAGCGGAGCTCAATTCCAGCGCATTGGGGACATTGCATGACAAGCCACCTTTACCAACTTCCCGTGGCTCCGCCGCCACCCGATGAACCGCCGCCAAAGCCGCCACCGAATCCACCGGCCCCCCACGAACTGCTATCTCCATCAGAGCCGTGCTTGCCCAATTCATAAATGATCCGCACGATCGCCAGGATGACAATTACCAAAAGCCCAACGCAAGCCCAGCCCCAACCTCGTTTGCCGCTGCGGAACAGACTAAAGGCGATCAGCCCCAGCACGGGCACGGCAACAATCAATGCGACCAGCGGCCAGTTTACGCCAATCCGCACACCGGCAAACTCCTGGGCAATGGCTTTGACACCGTCCTTGACGCCGGCGGCGTATTCCTCCTTTTTGAATCGTGGCACGATCACCCGTTCCATGATTCGCGCGGCGTCGGCATCTCGAGTTTTTCCGTGGAACTTGCCCAACTCAATCCGGGCTTTGCGATCCTGCTTGGAGATCAGCAGCAATACGCCGTCATTCTTGGGCAGGTTGCCGACGCCATAATTGTCGAACAGGGCCGTCGCGAACGACTCAATGGAGCCGTTCTGGGTGCCGGAATATTCTTTCAACGAGCTAATCGTGACGACGGCAATTTCCACGCCCGTTTGCGATTCAACCCGCCACAGCCATTGCTCGATCTGCTCCTCTTCCTGTTGGCTGAGCAAATCGGCGAGATCGGTGACGTAGCCCCTATCTGGCCGCGGATAGGGACCGTAGTCGCGGTTTTGCTTGATCCCTTGCTCCGCCTTGGCGGCAGCGGGCGGATCGGCCGCGGGTACTTCTTGCGCAAACGAGGCGCTGGGCAGGATCGCCAGCCAGAAGATTATCACCAGAGTGCTACTCTTCATGGATAACCTCGTCGGAAATCTCATTGATGTCGTCCGCGGCCCGCGGAAAGTATCGGGCAAGCTGTTCGCCGACTCGTTCAACACCGGCGCAAACGCCGTGTGCCAATTCTCCAGCGGCCAGCTTCTCGCGGATGGCATCACGGACTTGCAGCCAGAACTCGGACCCTACTTTTTCGTGAATGCCCTGGTCTCCGAAAACCAGAAACTCACGGTTGACCAAGACCAGCAAGATCATCACCGCGTTGCGGCCTTGCGTGCGATCGAGTTGGTTTTGCACAAATAGCCGTTGAGCCAACACGCGGATGTCCGACCAACAGTAGCGCACCACGACGACTTTAATTTCCGCCGATGTCCGCGCTTCGGCCGCGGCTACCGCCGCATGAATGGCAGCCGAATCCGCGGGCGACAAGGTAGTGTGTGCGGCCATGTCAGAATGACGGGCGAGTGCCACGGGATTTTGAGACCTTGCCCTAAGATACCACACCACCCGCCGCCCAAAACCCCGGCCCACCCGGCTAGTATTCAACCGTCGCGAAGGGCATGCGGTTGGCGCATTTAATTCAGCCCTTTTGTAGGCCAAGCGATCCAAAATTGCTTCTTGCCACAAGGCAAACATGCCACGAACTTTCCCAATCATGGAGGGAACGCGGTCGTTGTCTGCTTCCAAGCAGGCCGCCTCGCACTCATTTAGCAGTTGCGAAACGTGGGGGATTATTTGCAACGTGTCGCGTTCCGCGGCGGTGATAATGGGCGAATCGTTCAGCCAGCCATCTAGTTCCACATCGAGGGAGACTGCCTCGTACATCAGTCCCGAGAAAGCCCACTTCCGGCCATCCATCCGTGAGAACCACTCCTGGTCCCATTCGGGGCCTTTCAGCTCTTGGCCCACGCAGTTAGCGCGGCATTCGAGAAACGCATTGAGGAACCGCCGGGCGGGATGGCTTGGATCGAGGGTGAAGAGCGGCGCGTTCAGGCGATGCACGTGAGACATGGAACTGATCACGCGATGTCGGCACCGAGCCGGTTCGAGCATAGCCGTGGTGCGCAGTCAAGGTCAGCAAAAGAATTGACATCAAAAATATCGATCAAAGTCGGCTGCTTGCAAAGAATTTCGCGACTTTGGGTTGCCACGTCGCTACGTCCTCCCTTGGGCAGCACCAAACACGAATATCGTATTCGTAGCCACGGTGATGGCAATTGTCAAAGGCTACTCGGGCCGCCTGCCAAGGATCGGAAGAAATGTGCGCAAGTCCAGCATATTTGTCCAAGTCCTTTGCCATTGCATCAACCGGAAGGCTTGAGCCGAGAATTATCTGCGCGATATGCGTGGCATCCGGGGGAGCAAGGACGGAGAGCTTCCAAAGGTCATTCGCCGCGGAATGCTCTTTGCTTGGATTCTCAAATGGCGACCAAAGATAGGCTGGATACGGTCGCCCATTCCTCTTGAACCAGGTCTTGTACATCGCCTTGATCTCGCAGACGATTTGGTTTCCATCAGATGAGTTCAGCACCAAGTCCGCGGTATGAGCCGATGCTGTCCGGTATTGAAAATTCTCAGTTGCGGTGACGTTTTCCAGGCGATTGAAACGAGCCTGCAATATTTTCGCTTGTGGCCGCTCCAATTTCTCACTGAACGCATCCTGCGAACGCGTCGCTACGGTGTCATGAGCTTGAATCGCGTCAGCGACGCCCGAACAAATCCAATCACAAACTCGCATGTGAAGAATTCTTGGTGGGGTTGATTGGCACATCCATTCTTGCCGATTCAGGAAATTGCCGTAATGAAGTCTCGCGGCAAATCTGACAGTTATTTATCTCTACGAATGCGCGCGCAAAAAAACGGGGTTCAGCGGAAGTCTTGTGGACTTCGCTGAACCCCGTATCGAAAACAATTCCGTAGCTGCCCGAATAAAAATTCGGGCTGCCCCAAGAGAGCCTTTACAAGGTCCGTCTCCATAATTACGACTGCCAGACATTGCTGTGAGCAGTTCGAGCTACCTAAGTAGCAAGAACCACGCTGACAGTTGAAATTTCCTTAGAAAGGAGGTGATCCAGCCGCAGGTTCCCCTACGGCTACCTTGTTACGACTTAGTCCCAATCGCGGAGTTTATCTTCGGCGCTTAGCTCCTTGCGGTTGCATCGGCGACTTCGGATACCCCCCACTTTCGTGGCTTGACGGGCGGTGTGTACAAGGCTCAGGAACATATTCACCGCGGTATGCTGACCCGCGATTACTAGCGATTCCGGCTTCATGCAGGCGAGTTGCAGCCTGCAATCCGAACTGGGGCACATTTTTTGGGATTTGCTTGCACTCGCGTGCTTGCTTCCCTTTGTGTGTGCCATTGTAGGACGTGTGCAGCCCTAATCATAAGGGCCATGAGGACTTGACGTCATCCCCGCCTTCCTCCGGTTTAACACCGGCAGTCTCACTAGAGTCCCCGACATGACTCGCTGGCAACTAGTGACAAGGGTTTCGCTCGTTAAGGGACTTAACCCGAC
>JBFWUW010000064.1:0-40887 GCA_050247075.1 Pirellulales bacterium
CGCCTCAATCAGCCGGAAAAACGGATACAGCGTGTCGACCGTTTCCGTCGCGTCGCCCACGATGATGAGGACTTTTCTCGATGGCATGGATAACTCCAAGTACTCACTGCTCAACAGTTGCGGCGAATGGCGCTGGATTCCGGCGGCTTTACCGTTGTAGAATAGTATCGGCCAACCAAGAATGGAATCAAATCGGCCACGGCTGCACCAACCCGGCCCACCACTATCCAACCGAACCGTTCCGCCGAGCCTCTCCCTCCGAGCTTTCATGATGCGTTTGTTTTTCTGCGTGTTGGCATGCCTCTCTGGGGCGGTGATGGCTTCGGCCGGGGAACCGTTTGAGGCGTTCTTGGAAAAACATTGCCTGCGCTGCCATGGCCCGGAAAAGGTGGAACGGGACTTGCGGCTCGACCAGCTTTCTCGCGATTTCAAGGCGGGTGCGGACGGCCATTTGTGGGCGGAGATCGTCGAACGCATCAACGCGGGGGAGATGCCACCCGCCGATGAACCTCAGCCGACCGAAAACGAGATTGCCACGGTCATCGAACAGCTTGACTCACGCATCCGCGAGGGGCGCGCGGTACGCATGGCGGCCCGGTCGCCGGTGGCCCACTACCGGCTTAGCCGGCGGGAATACCAAAACACCGTCTACGATCTGTTGGGCGTGCGGTACGATCCGACGAAGCCGGGCGAGTTGAACGCCGATACGCGCTGGCAAGGCTTTGAGCGCATCGGATCGCAGCTCTCACTTTCACCCTCGCATGTCGAACGCTATTACCGGGCAGCCGAGATTGTGCTGGACCGGGCCTTTCCCGCGCAACCAGTCGAGTCCAAAACCATCCGCCAGACAGCGGCCGATATCCGCTACAACGGCGGAAAGCAACAACAGGCTTATCTCGATCGCTTCGGCATCCAGCGGCCATTGCGGGCGTTGATCTTTCCGGGGCGGTTGCAGCAAGCTTTTGGGCCGCATTGGTTTGGCGGCGTCGGTTCGCAACAGAGCGGCCTGTATCGCGCTCGGATGCAGGTCAGCGGTATTCGCCCGCCGGGAGGGCAAACGCCCCACTTGCGGATTGGCAAGGCCACGGACGAAGCGGCCAACGAAGGCCTGGTCGAACTCGACATCATGGCCCCAGAAGATAATCCGGAGATCGTCGAGTTCGAGGTGATTCTGGAAATGCCGGCCAGCCTCGATTTCAATGTCGTGGTTTCCGACATTATCTCGCGCGACAAGGGGGGCCACCACCGCAACATTCTGGGCAGCGACAGCTATGTCTTTACGCATACGAGTGAAACGCGGCTGCTGAACCCGACCGGCCCCAAGCTGTTCGACGAAGAAGGACGTGGAATCTTCTCATTTGTGTTGTTGGACTGGATCGAATGGCAAGGGCCGATCGAAAGCGAGGCCGAGCGAGAAACACGCCTAGGCTTGATGCCGCCGGACGACGCGACGCCGGAGGTTGTCGCGGGCCACTTGCAACGTTTCGCCGAGCGAGCCTGGAGGCGGCCTGTCGCCCAGGAGGAACTCGAGCCCTATCTGCGGGCGTACGAGGCCGAATGCGTTGCCGGAGAAGGCACCGCTTCCGCTTTTCGGGCCGCCTTGCTCGGCGTTCTCACGTCTCGCAATTTTACCTACATCGTCGAGGGGGATGTTCAACCGCGCCAGCGGCTGACCGACTGGGAACTTGCCTCGCGCCTCTCGTACTTTCTCTGGAGTTCGATGCCGGACCAGGCCTTGTTCGACGCTGCCCGCGACACCGGACTGAACGGTGCGGGCCTGGCGGCCCAGGTGGACCGCATGTTGGCCGACGCCAGGATCGACCGCTTTATAGAGGACTTCCCGCGGCAGTGGCTGCAACTGCATCGCCTGGGGATGTTTCCGCCCGACGGCAATCTGTACCCCGACTACGACGTTTGGCTGGAAGCCAGCATGCACGAAGAGGTCACGCGGTTCTTTCGCGAGGTCTTCGCCAACAACCTGTCCGTGGACGCTTTCTTGGCGTCTGACTGGACAATGGCCAATCCGCGGCTGTGTGACTTTTACGGCCTGCCCGAACCAAAATCATCCGGTTTCCAGCGCGTGCCGCTGCGGGCGGAGGACCACCGTGGCGGGCTGCTGACAATGGGGGCGATACTCGGCCTGACATCCGACGGCACCCGGCATCGGCCGGTTCACCGCGGGGTCTGGGTCAGCGAGGCCATCTTTGGCAAGACACCGCCGCCGCCGCCAGCCAACGTTGACCCCATCGAACCCAATCCGCCAGACAGCCCCAAGGCAACCATTCGGCAGAAGATCGAGGCTCACGCCAAGAATGCCAACTGCGCCGCCTGCCATCGCAAGATCGACCCGCTGGGCCTGGCTTTCGACCAGTTCGACGCTATTGGCCAGTGGCGCACCCACGAGCGCGTCGAAACGGGGACCGGTGGCGACCCGCCCGTCAACCCCAGTGGTACAATGCCCGACGGCCGCACGTTCGCCGATGCCGAACAGTTCAAGCAACTGCTGCTTGACGACCGCGACCGTTTTCTGGAGGCCTTCGTCGAGCAACTTTGCACTTATGGCCTGCGCCGCGTGTTGACGATAGACGACCGTGAAGACATCCGCTTCATCGTGGAAGAAGCAAAGCAGAAGCAATATCGATTGCGGGACATCGTGCGGGCTGTCGCCTTGTCCGACTTGTTCCAGAAACGCTGACAGCCTGTTGAAAACCTTCGCGAGAATACCATGACCCACTCCTGGCTGATCGATCGTCGTCATGCCCTGCGCGGGCTAGGCAGCTTTATTGCCCTGCCGCTATTGAACTGCATGCGGCCCGCCTGGACGGCGGAGGCTGAACCGCCGCGGCGGAGCGCGTTTATCTACATTCCCAACGGTGTGAACACCCTCGACTACCAGATCACCACGCCCGGCGACAACTACACCTTTTCGCGTTCCCTAAAGCCGCTGGAAAAGCATCGCAGTATCATCACGCCCATCAGCGGCCTGCATCACCCGGGCGGGTTGGGGCACCATCACAATTGCCAGAAGATCTGGCTGACGGGGGGCCAGCTTGGCCCGACCGATCGCAACACCATCTCGGTCGATCAACAGATGGCCGAGGTAACCGCGACTCACACACGTTTTCATTCGCTGGAGATTTCGAACAAGGGCGAATCGCTGGCCTGGACCGCGGACGGCATTCGGTTGCCCGGCATGAGCCGCTGCAGCGAGATCTTTGCCCACCTGTTCGAGCAGCCAAAGGACGGCACCGCTGCCCAACGGCGGGCTCTGCGCCGCAAGGCAAGTGTCTTGGATGCAAACCTGGAAGAAGTCCGCTCCCTGGAGAGAAAAATGGGAGCCGAGGATAAAGGCCGGCTGAACCAGTACTTGACTGCCGTGCGGGAGACGGAAATCCGCACCAGGCAGGCCGATGCCTGGCTTGATGTTCCCCGTCCGGAAATCGCGGAAGCGGATCGCCAACGCGGCAACCGCGACGTGCCACAGACGCAGGCCGGCGACTACTTTCGCACGATTTACGATCTGGTCGTGCTGGCCTTCCAGACCGACGCCACGCGCGTGGTCACTTTCAGCAGCGGGCTGGAAGGCCAAGGTTTGGCCATCCCCGAGTTGGGCATTTCCCAGTCGCGGCACGAACTCAGCCATCACAACGGCGATGCGGGACACATGGAGAAACTGACGCAAAGCGACACCTTCAGCGTCGAGCAGTTCAGTTATTTCCTGACTCGTCTGGCCCAAACCCCGGATGGCAGCGGCCGTCCGCTGCTCGACACGACCATGGCCTTGTTCGGCAGCGGCATGGCCTATGGGCACAGCCACGGCAACGCCAACTTGCCGCTTGTCCTGGCGGGCGGAACGGGCTGCGGAGTCAAGCACGGCCGCCACCTCGACCTCAACCAGGGCCATTTTGACGGCTACCATCTGGATGACCCTGGCCAGCACTACCGCCTCTGCAGCCGTCCGGCCAACAGCAGCGCTCACATGAGCAACCTGCTGTTGATGATGGCCCGCAAAATGGGCGTGGAAACCGAACGCTTCGGCGACAGCAACAGCGAATTGGAGTTAACAACTTGATGACTCAGTTTTTTCGCCAGGCGGGATTGCCGGCATTGTTGCTTTGCAATTGGCTATGCGCTTCCATGGGCCTTGCCGCCGAACCGTTCCAGCCAGTGCCCGGAGAGTTTCCGCCGCTTGCGGAAGCGAAGGCCTACCGCGGTGAACTTGTCTTTGTCGACCATGTGAACCGCCGCGGAAGCCTGCGATTGCACGTCGATGGCCATTTCCACGAGGGCCGGCTGCACCACTTTGCCATGCTTCCCTACGGCATGATCCGCTACCGCGGCGCACCGGCGGAGTTGCGCGATATTCCCATTGGTACGGTCTTGTATGGCCGCTTCTACCTGCCGCCAGAACCAGCCACATCCGTTGTACCCATCGTACAAGGCAACGACGTATCGGCACCACCGGAGAACCACGCGATTCTGCTGGAGGATGGGCCGAGCCTATGCCTGCGAGAAGGCAAGGCCTGGAAACTGAAGGAAGTGGACATCAATGGTCCTGCCAGCCAACTTGTCGCCACCCTGGACCGGCAAGAAGGGGGTGAAGGACTCGGCGGCGAGCACAAGTTGACCATCGACGGATCAACTCGCATTTGGCGCGGCCGGGAGCTGCTGGGTCTCGATGAGCTCGTGGCGGAAGGGGTCTGGCCCGCCAACGGTCCAAAAAAACTGGAGGACCAGCCCGTTCAACTGGCTCTCACCTGGCATCCGCGTTACCTCTACCAGCAGTTTCACGTGGCCGATGTTTGGCTCGACGAAGCCGCGATGAAGGTTGCCACCGAACGTCAACGGCAAGTCCACATTCGCCACATTCGCACCCGCTGGATGCCGGCCGTGGTCGATTCCATCGAGTACGGCGAGTTTGGCCGGGCCAGCGTGAAGGCGACCTTGTTCGGCGGCATGGATGAATCCCTGTATGCCGATTTCAAGCCAGGCATCGGCGGCAAGATGGCCGCGGCCGAGAACACGCTCCGTACCTGGTGGCCAGACCACGACGGCATGGATGGCCGGATCGCATCGGTCGAAAAAGTTGATCTGAATCCGCCTCCGGGCAGTAGCGGGTTTCAGATCCAGTTCGATGTCCCGCTCATCTTGGAGGGGTTCCGCCCAGGCCGCGTCGTTCGTATTCGTCCGCAAAACTGGCCCAATGTCAAACCGCCCGTGGAAGAGACGATCCGCGACTTCGAGGACCGCTGGCCAAGCCCAGACCTGTTCCGAAAATAAACTGGCCAACACCTCATGGCGCAAAAATGATCGAACGCCGGCCTCCGCCAAGCTATTCAGCAAGCCAGCCCCTGGCGCTCAACTATTCATCCTTCATCCTTCCGCCTTCATCCTTTCCTCCTCTCTCCTTGACGACTTGCCGGGGCTGCCGGACAATTGGGGGTAATCGGACTGCGGCCCCATCGGTCGTCTATTTGCACGGCCTCCAGTAGTTCGCAAACCTTGCAGGAGGCCTGTATGTCGCGGACTATCTCGTCGCTGGCTGCTGTGTTGTTGTTTTTCGCCGGGTGTTCTCCATCGGTGGCACCGCCGGCCGAATCCAAGGTTGGTACTTCCGACACTAAGGCTACCACTTCTGATACAAAACCTGTCGAGAAGAAGGCCAACGGCATCCCGGCGGCCGTTGTTGACGATGGGGCACAAGACAACGAGGACGAGTTGGCATCGGCCCGTTCCAATAAGCCCGACATGGAGGATGAGGCCGCCGAGAAGGGCGAACCGCTGACCGCCGACGAACTGATGGAAGAGGCGGGCGAGAGGATTCAGCAAGAAGATATCGAAGGGTGCCTGGCCAAGGTGAAACAGGCCTTGGAGGTCGATCCGGAGCATCAAATTGCCTTAATCGCAGCCGTTAATGTCAGCCGCATGGCGGCCGAAACGAAGTTGTCCGAGGGAGACAAAGAGGCCGCCTATCCTCACCTGCGCGAATCGGCGGTCTTTCTGCGCCGCTTGCTCAAGGCCTACCCCGAGATGCAATCCAGGGTGGGGGATATGGCGGCCAAGACCTACTACAACGAGGCTTGCGCTCAGGCCGTGGATGGCGAAACCGAGCAGGCCCTGGCCACGCTTACGGAAGCCTTTGAGGCTGGCTACGACAACTTCGAGGAGTTGGAAGCCGACGACGACCTGGCCAGCGTCCGCGAATTGCCGGAATTCGCCCCCATGCTGTCGGACCAGGTCGAGAAGGCCGAAGAGGCCGCCCGTGCTTTCGCCCAGGAAGAACTGGCGAAAGGCGAAACGTACGACTTCGACTTTAGCCTGCCCAACCTGGAGGGCAAAACGGTTACCTTGGCGGAGTTCAAGGGGAAGGTCGTCATCGTGGATATCTGGGGAACGTGGTGCCCTCCCTGCCGGATGGAGGTTCCCCACTTTGTCGCCCTGCAAGATGAATTCAAGGAACAAGGCTTGGAGATTGTCGGCGTGAATTACGAGTCGGGCGACGACGACGAAGTCAAGGAAGCCATCGACGGCTTCCTGAAAACCCAGCCGATCAACTACACGCTGCTGATCGGGGACGACGCCACCAAGGACCAAATCCCCGATATGCAAGGCTACCCCACCACGCTGTTCATCGACCGCACGGGCAAAGTGCGCCTACAAATCGTGGGCTACCACCCCAAGAGGCAATTAGCCGCATTGGTGAAGGAACTGCTGGCCGAACCGGCAGCCGAGGAGGATACCGAAGCCAGCGAGGACGCCGCAAGCGGCGATGAACCCGAAGCCGATGAAAAGGCCGATCGTGACGATGAACCCGAATCGGGGGATACGCCCGAAGCGGGAGAGGACGCCTAGGCAGCGGAAGATTCCGCGGGCGAATAGAGGTTTTCGATGCCAGGCAGGCCTACTTATCGCATCCACAACACTTCGAACTGCTTCATCGCCCTTCGTGGTTCATCCAACGATGCATTGATCTGTATGCGAGGCGGAATCTGGTGACGGATTTGACGGCAATTCCCCCGACTTCCGCTGCCAGCTTCCCCCTCGTTCGTGCTGCCGTCTCATGCAGGCCAAGTCAAAAGGACTGCGGCGTCTTTCCATCTGAACGGAGCAACTCGGCGACCAAATCCAGCGTTTGCGTCTGGCATTCGCGCAGGGAGATTCGTGGACGTGCCGACTGTAGCAAGCTGATCGCCGCGGCGGGGGAATCGGCATACCCCTGCTGAATAAGCCAAGCCGCCGCGACAAGTCCCGTTCGGCCATGCCCATTTGCGCAGTGGATCAGCAATTGCCGGCCAGGCTCGGGCGTCAATCGGCGAACGACCGATACCAGTTCGTGAGGCTCTAACGTGCTGGCATCGAGAATAGGAAAGCAACAATATCCAGGCACTGCTCGAATACTAGCCGGGTCGCGCAGCTCGGCGGTTAGATCGCAGATAACGGATGCTTCGCTGGGATACTCCCAATGGCGCAGCCGGCGTGCCACCATCAATGATGGCGTAACTCTCTGGAACGCGGGTTCGCGGGATAGCCGGACCTGAAGTCCCCAGACCTCCGCACGAAGATCAGAAAGGGCAACAGCAGCAGCGTTGCTAGCCAAAACCGCGATCCATCGGATCGCTTTCCAAATGGCACGGTTGATCTAGCCAGATAGGCTGACGCCACGATGGAGAACGAAACACCCGGCCAGGCAAGTCAGTACCACGCGCCGCCTTCCACCGATCGAAAGAGCAGCACGGCGGCTACCAACAAGAAGGTACAGCCATATTTCCAGTCAGGACGCATGTATGGGGTTCCGGCCGCCCATGCGGTTGCCATCGGCCGGGCAGAACGCGCTCTGTCAGCCCGGTTGTCGCTGGGGGGTGTTACTTCTATGATAGCGGCGGGCCGCGGCGATGGGCCGCGGCCAGTTCTGTTTTTGCCCCCCTGTCGGACGCTGGCCTACCTTGTTCAATGCTGCTCTCTTGTCCGGGCTGTTTGCCGCCAACGACCCCAAATTGCCGGCCAATGCGGCTGCGCTGGCGGAAGGCGTTCCACCGGTTGAGCTTTGGCACTGGCTGGCGACATCGGGGTTTGTCACGGTGCTGTTGATCTTTGACCTGGTGGTGTTTCATCGCCACAGCAAAGAGACCACCCTGCGCGAGGCGGGCATTGCCACCTTCGTCTGGTTCATGCTGGCGATGGCCTTTAACGCCGTTGTTTTTTGGTACTTTCGGCCGCCCGGCCAGGCGTTGTGGCAATCGACCGCCGGCTGGGAGTTCTTGACCGGCTATTTCGTGGAGTGGTCGTTGTCGATGGACAACGTGTTTGTGTTCGCGGTGATCTTCGTCCACTTCCGCGTTCCCAAGAAGTACCAGTACCGCGTGCTGTTCTGGGGCATCCTGGGGGCCATCGGGCTCCGCCTGACCTTTGTGCTGCTCGGTGCGCGGCTGATCCAGATATTTGAGCCCATCATGGTGGTTTTCGGCGCGTTCTTGATCTACACGGCGATCAAGCTGGTGGTCAAAGAGGATGAGTTCGACCCCGAAACAGGGATTTTGTTCCGCCTGGGAAGAAAGTTCTTTCGGATTGCCAAGGACGACCACGGCGACAAGTTCTTCGTGCGAGAAGCCGGCAGCCTCTGTGTGACGCCGCTGTTTATCGTCCTGCTAGTCGTCGAAAGCACCGATATGCTGTTTGCCGTCGACAGCGTGCCGGCGATTTTTGGCGTGGTCAAGTCGCCGCCGCCCTTGGGCACCTTCGTCATCTTCACGTCCAATCTGTTCGCCATCATGGGCTTGCGGGCCTTGTACTTCTTGCTGGCCGGCATCATGCACATGTTTCGTTACCTTAAGTATGGCCTCAGCGCTATTTTGGGGTTTGTCGGCGTCAAGATGATTCTGGAGTTCGCTTATCACCACTCCCAAACCGTGCGCGATCTCGTACCGGCCTCTTGGAAGGAAATGGCCAGCCAGAATGACATGTTCCTGCCCTTTTTGTCGTTGAGCGTGATTGTATCTCTCTTGGCGATCTCCATTATCGCCTCGCTGTTGGCGCGAGAGAGCGTGCCCGCCACGGCGGAAGCCCAAGATAGCCACGACAAACCAACCGAAGATTCGCCCTAGGTTTCCGCATGCCCTTCGCCGCTGATGCGTTTCTGCAAGCGCTGGCCCAGGCTGGCATTACGCATGTGGTGGGACTGCCCGACACCGAGACCGGGCCCGTCTTCGATCAACCCGCCCGCCACGGCCCGCGGGTGATTACCGTCTGCCGCGAGGGGGAGGCTTTGGCCTTGGCGGCCGGTTTATGGGGGGGCGGCGCGCGGCCGGTCGTGTTGATTCAAAGCACCGGCTTCTTTGAGTCGGGCGACAGTCTCCGCAGCGTGGCGCACGAAATGGATGTTCCGCTCGACCTGCTTATCGGCCACCGCGGCCATAGCGGCAAACTCAACGCCGGTTACCCCGACACAGCCCCGCTCTATCTGCCGCCACTGCTGCAAGCCTGGAACATCCCCACTGTCGAGTTGAAGGAATCAGAAGACTTCGAGGAGTTGACGGTGCTCTTGAAAGAAGGGGCCGCACGAACCCGCGGAGTGCGGGCGATATTGATACCACAGTGAGGGTGTTCGGTTTTCAGTGTTCGGTGTTCAGATGAGAGCCATTCGCTATTCGCCGTAAGCTGATGGCTGATAGCTTCTCCGCTGACAGCTTTTTCGCCTTCCGCCTTCATCCTTTCGCCTTTCTTCCCATGCCTTCGTCCACGCACGAATACCTCACCAGGCTCGCGGCGCTCCGCGGGGATGCGATCTTGGTGACGACCATGACGGCGGCCAAGATTTGGCCGCAAATTGAGGATGGCGTGTTGGATTTCAACTACTTGCCCAGCGCCATGAGCCATGCGGCCGATATCGCCCTGGGGATGGCGCTGGCTGTCCCACGGCGGTTGGTGATTTGCGTCAATGGAGATGGTTCACTGGTGATGAACCTGGGCGGGCTGGTGACGGCGGCCGACGCCGGGGCGGCCAATTTGCGGATGTTGGTCATGGACAACGGCGTGTACGAGGTGGTCGGCGGGGGTCGCATCCCCGGTGCCGGCCGCACCGACTACGCCGCGCTGGCCGCCGCCTGCGGGTGGCCCACCGCCATGCGGTTTAGCAACGCCCAAGAATTGGCCGACGGCTGGGCAACCTTCGCTGGCGGGCCCGGCCCAGCTTTGGCGGTTTTGACGACGGTCGATCCACCCGGCACCAAAATTCAACTGCCGGCCCGCCACCCAAGACAAGCCCTGCGCGACCTGCGGGCGTTCCTGACGGGTGAACGAACGGTTTAGTTCAGATCTGATAGTTCGCATCCCCTTGCATCGTGCCGATGTGTTCCGCCCGCATCCGTAGCTTGGGCTTTTCCAATACCACGGTGGTATGCGGATCGACGCTGCGGGTGAGCCACACGCTGGATCCAATCACCGAGTCGTGGCCAATGACCGTGTTGCCCCCCAATACCGTGGCATTGGCATAGATCACCACGCGGTCTTCTATCGTGGGGTGCCGCTTGGTGCCGCGGACCAGGTTGCCGTCGCCGTCGGTGGCAAAGCTCAGCGCGCCCAGCGTCACGCCTTGGTACAGCTTGACGTGTTCGCCGATCTGGCAGGTTTGACCCAGCACCACGCCGGTGCCGTGGTCGATGAAGAAATACTTGCCGATCGTGGCGCCAGGATGCAGGTCGATGCCAGTCTTGGAATGCGCCCACTCCGTCATCATCCGCGGAATCAGCGGAATTTGCAGCTCGTACAGCAAATGAGCCAGGCGAAAGACCGTTACGGCCTCCAGCCCAGGGTAGCAAAAGATGATCTCGTCCAAGCTGCCCGCCGCCGGATCGCCCTCGTAGGCGGCTTCGACATCGGTCGATAAAACATGCCGCAGATCGGGCAGTTGGTCCAAAAATTGAATCGCCTTGGCCTGGCCCAGGGCTTCGTAGTCGGCCGATTCCAGGCATTCGTCGCGCAGGCGGGCATCGTGCCGCAGCGCCCTGCCAATCTGCGTGGTCAGCTTGTCGTGCAAGCCGTCGATCAAATCGCCCACATGGTAGGTCACGTTGCCCACATGCAACCCCTCGCGGCGGCGATAGCCAGGATAGAGAATCTCCTTGAGATCCTCAATCACCCCCACCACCGCCTCGTAATTGGGCAGCGGGCAATGCCCCAGGTAATTGATCGAACCGATTTCGTGATAGGTCCGCACGATGCGGTCGGTCAGGTCGGGCAACTGCTCTTTCAGACGAACGTCGGAAGCCATGACGGCCAATCTCCTGGCGGCTTGCGGGACAAGACTCGCGAATCAAGGGCCAACGCCTGCGAACCGCGCACAATGACGGCCGCGAAATGCCGAAAACGCTCCGCTGGCGGAAACGGCTCGCCAGACTGGGTAAAATCTGGCCAATGCCTCGCCGCGGGAGCAACCGCCGAAGCGGCAAGAACCCTGCTAGCATCCTAGGCGGCACAATCGCCAAATTCAACACGCTTACCAGTTCTCTTCGTCCAGCCTACAGGGCGGAATTAACTCGATTCGGCTGCTAGCAATGCCTGTGGGCGGGGCAACAAAAAAACCGGCCAGGGAGTTTTCCCGGGCCGGCTTGATTCTGTTCTGAACGTCGTCGTTCAGGAAGGTTGTCGCGACGACCTAGATCTTGCTGTAGGTCAGGTTGCCGCCTTCTTGCTTGATGATCAGCTTGTCGGTCTCGGCCGAGGCAATCTCGCCCAGGACCAGCTTGTCTTCACCGTCAACAATCGTCACCACGTTCTGCTCGACGGTGAACGTACCCTTCATTTCCTTTGGCTCTTGGCCGCGAACCTGCGTCCGCAGGATGGCCGAGCCGTCGCTTTCCATCGTCAACTGCATGATCATTTCGCGGTCTTCGTTATCCTTGCGGCTCATCTGCCACTGGCCGACCAGCAAGCTCGAATCAATCGGCGTGACGGGTGCGGCCACCGGAGCGGGAGCTGCGGCTGGCTGGGCCACCGCTGGTTGGGCGGCTGGCTGGGCAGCGGCAGGCTTAGCCGCGGCGGCTTGCACGGCCCGGTTCTGCTGTCCGCCTTGAGCCGCAACACCCGCGTTGCCAACCCGCTGCTGGGTTTGAACCACCTGTCCGACGCGGGCCTGCTGGTTCTGAACCACTTGGCCGCCGCGAATCTGGCTGTTCTGGATCAACTGTCCGCCTTGGCCCGATTGACCACTCTGGCCGACAAGCTGGCCGCGAATCTGTTGGCGTCCGACAACACCCGGCTGACCGCCGACGGCACCTTGGCCTGGCTGACCAACGCCGGGACCAGGTTGTCCGCCTGCAGGGCCTTGCACACGTGGTCCATTGGCGGGTGCGTTGAAGTTGCTGCCGCGAATTCCCGGTCCCGCACTTGGCGTGAAGGCCGAACCGCCAAAGCCGTGGTCGTGGTCATCATGGCCGTCATGGTCATCATGGCCGTTATAGTCAGGACCGCCAAAGCCGAGACCACCGAAACGGGGGCCACCGAAGCCGTGGTCGTGGTCGTCGTGGTTGTCGAAATCAGGGCCGCCAAATCCAGGCCCGCGATATCCATAACCACCAAAACCGGGGTGATCGTGGGCGTCGATGTCGCCATCGCGATCGAAATCGCGGTAGCCGAAGCGGCCGGGACCGCCACGGTAGAAGTCCGCATGGTCGTCATCGTGGTGGTCATGACCGTAGCCACCGCCGTACCCGCCAGGGCCGCCGCGGAAACCGCCAGGACCAGCATAACCGCCGCCAAAGCGGCCACCAAAACCACCACCCGGTTGGGCCTGGGCAGACCCGGCAGCCAGAGCTGCCGCAAACACCAGGCTGAATGCACTGAAGCGTACCGTGAAAACTGACATGTTGAACTCCTTTAGCGTAAGAGGTTGACTCGTTGGTTTGTTGTTTTGTGGTGATCTTCGCAGGTCACTCTTCCTGCAAGCGTTGTTTCGTGTTTCTTTGTTACAGCTCCTTTCGATGCCATTCGCGATTGTTGCGAGCTATAAGCGAAAGTCGTGCCAACTGCTTGCCAGGCCGGCGATGGCCATGTTTAGGCAGTTGTGCGGCTCGTTCCTCGTGTGGCACCGAAATCAACTTGACATGAGGCGTATCTGGATCGCGACATTCCAGCGGACACCCCGGCCAGGAAAAACCTGCACCTGCGAGAAAATTCGCCGGTGCGTCATTCGCCCGCGAAATTTGGCCACGGCCAGACCGTACTATCTATGCATGTTTGCGGAACCGCCGCTCGCGATTCGCAACACCTTATCCGGAAACATTTTGCGTCGATTTACGGCAACCAGCCCAGATTGCCGGCCTGGCCGCTCGTAACGCCCCGCCAAATCTCACGCTTTCCTTAGATATCAGGGCTGTCCGGTAGTGGACAGCAAACCGGATCATAAGAATGGCACGGGGCTTGCAAACAACAACTTCTAACGACTGCGGTTCACGGGATACTGCCGAGGATAGAAACCATGAAAACCTTCACCCTGCTCTGCGTTGCGTTTGCTAGTAGCCTGCAAGTCGTCTCGGCCCAGGCCGCTTCCGACTTGGAACTGGCCGAGCAAGGCTATGCCATACTCAAGCAATATTGCCACCGCTGCCACGGTGTGAACTTCGCCGTCGACGGCCTGGACGTGCTCGACCACGAAGGCCTGTTGAAGGACCGCGGGCCGCAACGCGACCCTTGGGTTACGCCCGGCAACCCCGAAGCCTCTCCCATTTGGGACCGCGTTGGCGTGCGGCAAGACATGCCACCCGACGAAGCCGCCCAGCCCACCGACGCCGAGCGGGAAATCTTGAAGCAGTGGATTGCCGCCGGGGCCAAGTTCCCCGTTCGCGAGGAGCGGGCCTTCGCTACCGAAGAGAGCATCCTGCGGCCGATCCGCGACCACCTCAAGGCCACCCCCAAGGAAGATCGCCAGTTCCAGCGGTACTTGTCGCTGCATGCCCTGTTCAACAACCATAAGCAAGTCACGATTGACGAGTTGCGTTTGGGCCGGGCCGCCTTGTCCAAGTTGGTCAACAGCCTGAGCTGGAAAGACAAGATCGTGCCGCCGCTGGCCCTGGATGCCAGCCAGACGGTGTTCAACATCGATCTGCGCAACTACGGCTGGGACAAGAAGGATCTTTGGAACGAAGTCGTCAAGGTCTACCCCTACGGCATGAACCTGAGTGCCCACAGGGATGACAGCGTGCGCCGGCTGGCCAGCGAAATCCGCCAGCTCAGCGGCGACGACTTGGCTTACGTGCGGGCCGATTGGTTCATCGCCACCGCCTCCCGCCCGCCCCTCTACCACACCATGTTGGAACTCCCCGAGAACATCAAAGAGCTGCGTGCCAAGTTGAATGTCTTCCCTAAAGAAGACTTCATGGACAACAGCCTGGCCCGGGCCGGCTTGATCACCAGCAAGGTCTCCAAGCAAAACCGCCTGCTCGACCGGCACAGCTCGCTTTACGGCTACTACTGGGAAAGCTACGACTTCAAGCAGAACGACGGCACTGGCGACCTGCAGCAGTTTCCGCTGGGACCCAAGTTCGACAACCATCCCTTTGTGTTCCAAGCCTTCGAGCACGATGGCGGCGAGATGATCTTCAGCCTGCCCAACGGCCTGCAGGGCTACTACCTGTCGGACGCCAAGGGCAACCGCATCAACGAGGGCCCCATCCAAATCGTCCGCGATTCGCTGGAGACCTCGGGTACGCCGGTGATCGTGAACGGCCTGTCTTGCATGTCTTGCCACAGCCGCGGCGTGGTCCGCTTCGAGGCGGAAGCCGCTCTGCGGGACAACACGCCCTTTAGCGGCACCGTGCGGGACAAAGTGCAGAAGCTGTACAAGCACCAGTCGGAGTTTGACGAAATGATGGCCAAGGACGAAGCCCGCTTCCTGGCAGCGGTTGAGGCGGCTGCCGGACAATACCTGCAGGTCGAAGGCGACGCCGGTAAGTCGATCGGCGACTTCAAGGAGCCAATCGGCACCATCGCCCGCTGGTACATTCGCGACCTCAGCCCGGAAGTGGTGGCAGGCGAAATGGGCATCGAAAACCCCGCCGAAATCCCCGCTATCGTCAAAGGCAACCCCAACCTCCGTAAGGCCGGCCTGGCTCCGCTGGGAACGGGCGGCACCATCAAGCGTGACGTATGGGGAAACCAGAACGAGAACTCCCCCTACTTTCAGTTCGCCCGGGCCTTGGAGCTAGGCGAACCGCTGATCGCCAAGGTCGAAAAGAAGATCGCCGATGTGGCCCAAACCGTGGCCAAGGCG
The DNA here is from genome assembly GCA_050247075.1 of Pirellulales bacterium. GTDB lineage: Bacteria > Planctomycetota > Planctomycetia > Pirellulales > JBFWUW01 > JBFWUW01. The sequence goes on from JBFWUW010000064.1 coordinate 15,263, forward strand.
GTTGAAAAAGCCGACGCCAAGGCCAAGGCCAACCCGCAGGTGAAGTCGATCAAGGCGAAAGCCAAGCAGTAGGGGGAAAGGCTGAAGGCAGAAGGATGAAGGATGAAGGATGAATCGACTGGGCCAGGGATGGCCGTATCTGGCTTGTAGGCGGCAGTCTCCCAGCCGCAACTCGTCCCGCGATTAGCGGGCTTATTCGCACACAGCGCTACGGCCCGCACATCACTTTCGCTGCCGCTCCACGGTGGCCCCTTCCGCATCCAGATCGCAACACTTGGTGGGGCAACTACTTGCGGCGCGCAGTGGCCCGGTCACGAAATTCGGCATGGTGATTGCTTACTAATACTTTCGTCGTGATGGCTGTGGCAGGCAGCCTGGGGAATCAACTCGATCGTTGTCATGCTGGATAGAACCGATGACTGCCTTGGCCGCCAACTCGCCTGCCCAAAGTGGCAATCTCGCCGCGGGATACTTTCCAGAATCCGAGCAATTGCGGCAACGGGCTGACGATACATCGGCTTGGTGGGCAGTCTGCACCGTGCTGCTGGCCGTGGTCAGTTGTGGCGTACTCGGCATGGCCTTAACCGTCTTGTGGGTCTTGGCTCATTAGAGATAAGAAACCGGCCATTCCGGCCATTACAGGCTGATAAGAAATTTGTTGCCCCGTGCCGAAGCTCCACGCGACACGGGCCAACGAGTGGTGTGCGAAGTGGGGGCTGGCCTCGAACGTTGGGTGTTCGCTTCGAGGAACCAGCCCCCGTTTTTATGCGCTAGCGCGTAGCCGCGCTTTGCCCGCTCTTCCGGCAGCACGGCCATGCTTGGCTTCCCGGTTGTTTTTCGCTCTGGGTCATGGGCCAAACGTCCGACGGCCAAGCGCGCCCACGGACTTCCCAATCATCATGCTCGCAGTGGACGCTCATCAAAAATCCTTGATGCGTGCTCCGCCAATCGCTATGCTCGCGATTGCTTCTTCGTCGTAGCGGCGGCACGCATTGGTCGCGGGGATGGCAGACATGCGCAACATCATGGCCGGAATTGGCACGCTGGGGTTAAGCCTGCTTTTGTGCGCCGGATTGCTGGCCAACATCGGCCGCTGTGACGAACGTCCGCTGCGCGACCAGATAGATGCCGCTATCTCGAACGCATGGCAGCAACAGCAGGTTGTGCCCGCCCCGCCCTCCGCCGACGGTGAATTCCTGCGCAGGGTCTACCTCGATCTGCTCGGCAGTGTTCCCACGTATGACGAAACGGTCGCCTTCCTGGCGAATGAAACGGCTGACAAGCGTTCGCGGCTCGTCGATCTCCTGTTGGAAGACCCGCGGTACGCCCAGCATCAGGCCGATATCTGGGATCAAACGCTCTTCGGCCGCCATCCGCCCGGCTATGGCACCGACCAGCGCGGCGGCATCCAGGCCTGGCTCAGGCAGCAATTCGCGGAGAATATTGCTTACAACACGTGGGTTCGCGCATTGTTGCGGGCGGAAGGCAACTCCGTCGAACAAGGGCCGCCCGTCTATTGGATGCAGTACAGCCGCCAGCCAGAGGATGCCAGCGAGTCGGTCAGCCAGATTTTTTTGGGCGTGCAACTGCAATGTGCCCGCTGCCACGACCACCCCTTTGAGAACTGGACGCAGACCGACTTTTACGGGTTGGCGGCCTTTTTATCGCGGTTAGAGGTGGTCCAGGTCGGCACCAAAGACAACCTGGCGATGTTCGCCATCGGCGAGAAGAGCAGTGGCGACATCTTGTTCACCGGCCCGGCCAAGGATCAACAGCCCGGCCAACAAGGAGAACCGGTCAAGCCCAAGTTTCTGCTGGGCGATCCGCTGGCCGAGCCACCCCTGCCCGACGACTTCAAGGAAACGCGATTCGAGGCCAACAAGCCTCCGCCGGCCCCGCTCTTTTCGCGGCGCGACCAATTGGCCGACTGGATCACCCAGCCCGACAATCCGTACTTCGCCAGGGCCATCGCCAATCGCCTGTGGGCACAATACCTGGGCCGCGGGCTGATCCATCCGGTCGACAACATGAGCCCCTCGCGGCTGGCTAGCCACCCCGAACTCCTGACGACGCTCACCACTTCCCTGGTCGAACATTCCTTCGACCTGAAGTGGTTCGTCCGCGAACTGGTCAACAGCCAGACCTATCAGCTTTCCTCCGCCGGCTCCACGGGCGAAGCGCAGCCGCTGTGGTTTCAACACGCCCGCACGCGGCCCCTTTCGGCAGAGGAACTGGTCGAAGCGTGGCGCGTGGTCAGCGGCTACAACCAGGCCGAAAGCCTGGCTGGCAAACCGCCAGCCACTAATCGCTTTCAACCGTTAACTGGCGGCTATGTCTTGCAGTTTTTTGGAGAGCCGGTCACCGGCGCTGGTGACATTCAGATTGGGCTAGCCGAACATCTCTACCAGAACAACGGCGAACTAGGGCAGTTCCTGGTCGAACGGCCCGGCACCCTGCTGGCTGAGCTTGCCTCGCCCGACGCCACTTGGGAGTCGCGCGTCGACCGCCTCTATTTTCAGATCCTCAACCGCCCGGCCCAGGCCGACGAGCGGCAACAACTGGTAGAGCTATTGTCGTCGGGTGCCACGCCCGCCGAAGCGTTGCGGAATGTTGTTTGGGCCATGCTGACCTGCGGCGAGTTCCGTTTCAACCATTGACGTTTTGATTTTTAGAATCCGGCGTGCAACCCCCTCTCCCTCTGGGAGAGGGTCGGGGTGAGGACTTGTTTGGTGGAGGATCTTTTCCCGCATCCCCCTCTCCCCAACCCTCTCCCGGAGTACCGGGAGAGGGGGCCTGGAATGGAAGTTCTTTCGGACCAATTTTACCGAGGCGTGCCATGAAATCGCGTTGCACACCGGCCGAACATCTCTCGCGGCGGGCCTTGCTGAAAGGGACGTTGGGCGCGGCCGCCGGCGGAGTCGTCATGAATTGGGGCGGGCTGACTTCGCAACCTGGCTGGGCCAGTGAGGTCGTCAAACAGCAAAAGCATTGCATTCTGCTGTGGATGAATGGCGGCATCAGCCAGTTTGAAACATTCGACATGAAGCCAGGCCGGCCGACGGGCGGGCTGTTTCGCCCCATTGCCACCAACCTTCCCGGCACGCAAATCTGCGAGCTCATGCCCAAGATGGCGGCCAAGATGGACCAGATCGCCGTCATCCGCTCCATGAAAACCAGCGAGGTCGATCATCCGGGCGGAATTTACCTCATGCACGGCGGCTATCGGCCCAGCCCCAATGTCCGCTTCCCCGAGGTCGGTTCGGTCGTCGCCAAGTACCAGGGGCAAGACTCGGCCGATCTGCCCAACTTCATCAAAATCTTCTCCAATGGCAATGCCGGCAGCGGCTTCTTGGGGCCTAAGTATCAGCCGTTTGGCATTGGGCCGGAAGGCAACTTGCCGCCGTTTTCTGTCTCGCAACTGGATGCCGCCGCCGAGGCACGCCGCCACGCCGTGCGCTCGCTGCTAGAAGATAACTTTGCCCGGCGGCAACCGTCGGAGGCGGCCCGCATGTCTCGCGAGGCTTACGAGGCCGCCCGGCGGCTGCAAAACGTCCGCACCGTGTTCGATATCGACGCCGAGTGGGACAAGTACCGCGACCTGTACGGCAACTCTGGCTTTGGCCGCCGCTGCCTGCTGGCCCGGCGGCTGGTGGAGGAAGGCGTGCCGTTCGTGGAGGTTGGCCAAAGCAGCTACGATTCGCACGCCGACAATTTCGAATGGCACAAAGGACTGGCCCCGCCGATGGACCACGCCTGGGCCGGCCTGCTGACCGATCTGCAAGAACGCGGCCTGCTGGAAAAAACCTTGATCGTGTGGGTGGGCGAAATCGGCCGCACGCCGCAGATCAACAACCGGGCGGGCCGCGACCATTACGTCCGTTGCTGGACGACCGCCCTGGCGGGCTGCGGCGTCAAAGGGGGGCTGGTCTACGGCGCGTCTGACCGCGACGGAGCCGACGTGCAAGACAATCCCGTTTCCGAAGGGGACTTTTTCGCCACCATTTACCAGGCGTTGTCCATCGACCCCACCACCGAAAACCTGGCCGGAGTGCGGCCCGTACCGTTGGCCCCGTTCGGTTCTCGCGTGGTAAGTGAGATACTGGCATGAATATCACACAGCCCCAACATCGTTGGCAGTTGCCCTTCGAGGGAACCTGGCCCACCGCCGTCACTTTTCTCGGTTCTGACAAACGCCTGGCGGCAGCCAACCAGGCTGGCGAAATCTTTATTTGGGACTTGCCCGAACAGCCTGTTTCGGCGGCCGCCGCGGATTCCACCGCCACGGAACCAGCTCCACCGGCGGGCGAACCCAAGCCCCCCTCTGCCTGGCCCGTCTTGCGGCTCGATGGACACACCAACGGCGTCACCCGGCTGGTCGCCTCGGCCGATGGCCGCACGCTGGTCTCCGCCAGCCTCGACCACGCCGTGCGCGTGTGGGACACCACCGCCGAGCCGACCGGCACCGCCGAGGTCATTCTCGATGGCGAACGCCGCAAGCAAGAGGCCCAGCGGACGCACAAGGACGATCCGCTGACTGCTCCTGGCGTTCAAGTCCAAACACTCTCCACCAGTGTCGAACTGGCGGGCCACGAAGATTGGGTCTTGGCCTTGGGCCTTAGCCGAAATGGCCGGCGGGTGATCAGCGGAGACATGGCCTCGCGCGTGATTGTGTGGGATCTGGCCGAACGGCGCGAGCTGGCCCGTTGGTCGGGCTATCCTTGGAATTGGATCGTGGCCGCGGCCCTCTCGCCCAATGGCGAAACCGCCGCCGTCTCTGAACACCGCTACAAGCGCGACGATTTCGACGTCCCCGCACCCGCCTTGCGGCTGTACACGGTGGCGGACGGGCAGCCGGGCCTCGATTTTCTGGCCACGAATCTGCCTAACTATAACTCCCAGGAAACCACCTACGGCGCGTCCCAGGTCTGGCGAAAATTCGTGGCAATGGGGCTGATCGCCGCCGATTTCTCACCCGACGGCCAATGGCTGGCGGTGGTGCAAGGGGGCGAGACCGACACTGGCAAAATCCACCTGTTAGAAGTCGCCAGCGGCAAGGCCCTCCGCGAAATCGGCGGCCACCCTGGCGGTGCCACCGACGTCCGCTTCTCGGCCGACGGCCAATATATTCTCTCCGCCGGCCGCGACACCACGTTCCGCATTTGCCGCGCCAGTGACGGGCAAGAAGTCGCCGCCCTGAACACCCCGCGCGGAGGCCAGTTCAAGGACTGGCTCTCCTCGCTGGCCATCTCCCCCGACGAGCAAACCGTAGCCGCCTCCGACATCGCCGGCCTGGTCCACGTCTGGTCGCTGTAGGTGGCAAACCCTGCGACACCATCAAGATCGAGGCGGATTGTCTTCCCCCGTTCGCGCTGGTTGTCCCACCTGGCGTCCCCCGCGATTAAGATAGCGGGTAACTTGTTCGCTCCTTCAGGCGTACCGCCCGCTGGTCCGCCGCCCGAACTCCTTCGTTCGCACGCCGCCAAAAAACGCGGCCCCTAAGGATAACGTTCCATGGCAAAGGTTGTCACTCTCGTCTGGCTGGCCGCGGCGCTGGCGTTGGCCGCCACTTCTCACACGGTACGCGGCGAGGAATCTTTGGAGACGCTGGAACGTTTGGTCGCGGCGGACCCCAAGCCCTTCGTGCTGGTGGAAGCGGCCGCCGAGGGGAGCGTAGGCCGGGGGCAAGGTGTCGTTATTTCTCCGCAAGGCCATGTGTTGTCGGTGGGGCATGTAAGCTGGAACGGCACGAATCGGCAATTCACCGACAAGTTTCGCGTCAGTTTCCGCGGCCCCGGCCAGGAAATGCCCCAAGGCGTCGTCCACGTCCATAAGACCGTGTTTAGCGATCGGGAAGACGCGACTTTCCTGGAACATTACTACTCCGCCCGTTTGCAAAAGCAAGGCGAGACCAGGTTCATCGGCGGCGGCGACCTGGCCCTGTTCAAGATCGAGGCCCAGGGCACCTTTCCCACGCTCGACTTTTTCTCCGACGTCAAACCCAAGCTGCAAAGCGGAGAGGTGCTGCACCTGTGCCATTACAGTTTTCCCGATAATGCCGCCGACCCGACCTTTCTCATCAATCCCTTGGAAGTCGTGGGCGTGGCCCAAACCTCGTGCGGGCCGCAGTACCTGGCCAAGGGCTTTTACCGCGTCGGCTCCAGCGGCGGGGCCATCCTCAAAGAGGGGCGGTTGATCGGCATCCAAAGCGCGGCCTACACGGTCAACGCCAAGGGAGTCGGCGAAATACCCTTGGGCCTGATCTCGTTTCAATTGGTCTGGCGCGACCTTGTGAAAGAGGCTTTGCAAGAACCGTGAAACCGCCAAAGCCGAGGCCGCAATGAAAACAGGCTTGCCGGCGGATCTCGCCCGCTCCGCGGGATGATGCGAATCGAGCCGATTGATCGCTTCTTGCCCGATCGATTGAGAACGGGTGGCCCTTCATGGCCCTCATTCCAACTCCAACACCGCCGCCAGCTTTGCCTGCCCGACCGTCATTCCGCCGCTATCCCCGTCGAGCGGCAGGTAAATCACGGTGGCTTCGTCGAATGGGGCGGGTTGTTCGGGGGGCGTGAAGGAAATGGGGTTGAAGGTCTGCTGCCGGCCGAACAGCAGGCTGAGGTCGCCGTAGCGCGGCTCGGTGGAGATGCGGATGTCGTCGATGATGTAGGACGTGCCCGGCGGGGCCTGCACGATGAACTCCTTTTTCCATTCCGGCCGGGTGTTCATCAGAGGTGGCGGGGCGTAGCCAGCCCAGTACAAGCTGCGATAGTTGCCGTAGTCGCGGCCATCGACATAGATATGGACCAGCGTGATGTCGGGCAGGTCGGCCACCGGCCGCCAGACAACGGCCACATGGGACCACGTATCGAGCGGCACCTTCCACGGAGACCAGGCTTGCAACGGCCCGTTCTCCATGAATGTCAGCAAGGGTTGCGCCGCCAGACGCTCGTCCGACAGGCGGCGAATCCAAAATTCAATCGTCCCTTGCCGCTGCTGGGAAAGCCGCGTCCGCGTGCCATCCTCCGCCGGTAATTCATCGGGGATGCGCAGCCGCCGGCCCGGCACCAGCAACAGGCCTTGCCCAAACTTGCCCGGCACAAAGGTTTGCCGCGGATCAACCGTCGGCCGCACGCGCAAGGCAGTCAACTCGGCCGGAGGAGCTTGCGAATCGACCGGTCCCGTGGAGCTAACCCAGCACCGCGAAGCCGGCACGCCCGCCAGTTGAAACCAGACACCCGCCTCGGTCGGCGTCTCCATGCTTAACCAGGCTTCAGCCGGAACATCGGCCAGCGGCACCGACAGCCCATTCGGCACCGGTTGAACGGCGACCGGTTGGCCATCGCGCAGCACGCGCAGTTGCCCCGGCTGCGCCGACATCAGCTTCAACTCGGCCACCGTACCGTCGTTGCGCCACCAAAAGGCCCGTCGCGGCTCCAGGTGCAGCGGTTCGCCGGCCCAGCACCACACGGCGGCGGCACCTGACAGTTCCAGCAGGCCGGTTTCCAACGTGGGAGAGAGATAGCACCAGGTGTCGTCCGCGGCGGCGGACAACTCCACCGTCGCGCGATAGGCTTCGTACCCTGGCATGACGCGGTCGAACGGTTGCCGCGGTGAGCGTTGCACCGACCCGTCCGCCTGCATGGCGATTGGCTGGCCTTGCTCATTCAGCCAGCTTGGCTGCTTGTCCCAACCCCAAGTGACGGCGGAAAGCGGCACGCCGCGCTGGCGGCGAAAGGCTACCAACGCCCGTTGCGGCGTCAGCGGCGGTTGCGAGGGAACGGCCACGCCGCTGCGCTCGGCATCGGCTAGTGCGCCCAGCAACCGGGGGACCGCCGTCAACGCGCGGGTAGGGTTGTGGGGGTTGTAGATCAGCGGGCCCAGGTCTTCTGGACGGGCCAGCGGCGCGGCCAGCGGCTGCATGGCCTGTAACTGGTATTGGGCCGCCACCAGGTGCCGCGGGTCGCGGGTGAAATGCCAGGCCCAGGCAATTTGCACCTCGGAGTAAACGCCGACCTCTCCGTGGTACGGATCGGCTTCGTAGCAGGCGGTGAAGTACTTGCGCAGCACTTCCGGCATGCGCGGATCTTGCGTGGCCCGCGCGTACTTCCACATGGCGGGTGACCAGTAGTGGGCCAGCATGGGGCTGTCGGAGTGGGCCGGCAGGCGATGGTCTTGGCATTGCCAGACGCCGTTCGGTTCCTCCGGGGCCAGATAAGCGTCGGCGAACTCCCGCGCGACCTGGCCGAGGGCCGGATCCCAGGTCTGCTCGTACAACGTAGCCAGGTTGAAGAACAACGTCATCTGATGCCGCGACCCCGACTGAAACGGGGCGTAGTCGCGGATCATTTCGGCCCAGGTCTGGGAAGGCTCGCCGGGCGCGGTGGGCTGAAACCAGACTTGCTCGCGATGCCAGACAGGTACGTCAGCCGCATCACTGCGGACGCCGGCCAATGGCCGCCAATAGTCGCTCCACAGGCCGATGATGTCGTTGTAACGCTCGTCACCCGTCAGGTAGTAGGCCAGCGTGGTGGTCTCCAGCGTGCGATGGTAACTGCCCCACAATTGAGAGGCACTCCGCAACCAGGCCTCGCCCGTGTCGTGGTGGCGGACATAGTGCAAAGGGCTGTCGATGCTCCAGTCGCCGGCGGCATAGTGCATCGTGGCGGGCTGCTCCACGCCGCCGCGCCATTCGGTCGAGTACTTGGTGGGGACGTGGGCTACCGCCACATCCACCCAATGGTTCTCAGCCGGTATGGCCCAGTCGTGAAACTTTCGCTCGCCCGAACGCAAGTAACACCACCAGAGTTGCGTCTCACGCTGATAAGTGTGGTATTCAAACCGCCGTGGGTCGGCGTAGTGCCGTTGTGTTTCCTTGTCCCATTGGTAGCTGTAGTGCGGGCCGGCTCCAAACAGCCACCAGCCGTAATCGCCAAAAGCATCTTGGGCGTAGCGTTCCAGATCAAACAGCCGATCGACGACCGCTTCATGCGGGGAATCGTTGGGCCGCGCGGCCAGCGGGCCGAAGACGCCGGTCGCACAGTTCCATTCGCCCGTCGCCAGGCACAAGGGTTGCTGCTCGGCCAGTTGGCCATACTCACGGCCGGCGGCAGCCGCGGCGGCCGGACCAAAATGAAACCACGCCTCGTGGTGCTTGTTGATCCCCAGGCCGTCGGCCCCGTCGCGCTCCAGGGCATGGCGTCCGGCGAAATAAAAGAATTTTTCGATGGGCGAACCCGCGGGACCAACGCCTTCCCAATTCAGCAAGTACTTGTGTCCGGCCGGTCCAAAAAAATCTCGCAAGCCCTTCTCGCCAAAGTCGAGCGGGCCGCCGCGCGGCGACCACAGATGCAGCGTCAGCCGGTCGTTGGTCACCCGCCACTCTTTGGGAAACTGCTGCCAAAACCAACGTAGCGACCCCGTCACCGCGGCCTTGTCGTCGGCCACTTGCAGCCAGGTGCCGGCCTGTTCGCCGGTCTGCCGCGGCTGTTCTCCGGCGGCGGTGGTCTCGACAATCGTCGCGCGGCACTCGGTATTGCCGTAGTGCCGAAAGGTCTCTTGCGCCAACGACACCGATTGCGTCGTGGAATTCCAAGGCAAGCTGGCCTGGCCATTATCCGCCGATGGCCAACCGGCGGTGATTTGCCGCGACGCGCCATCCAGGTTCAGTTCCAGCGGCAGGGCGATATCGACAAACCGCGTGTCGCGGGTGGAACCGACCACGCGAAACTCGTCGATCACCTTCACCACGGGCAAGCCGGCAAACAGATGGTACCGCGTGCGATAGCGCACCAGCCGGCCGCCATCTGGCGCGGTGTACCAGCCATCCACGCGCAGGCAGCAGCGCACCGGCCCGCTGCTTTCCACGACAATCTGGCGGTCTTCTCCGTCGGCGGCACTGGTCGAACGCTGGCCCGCCGCGTCGGCAAAGACATGCTCGCCGTCGGCCGGCCCGCGTGCAATGCGTTCGTCCGCCCCGATGTGGCCGTCGGCGTTGAGATCGACAAAAACACCCGCCAAGGCCGCCGGGCCCTGCTGGGAAAACTCCGCCCGCAAGGGACCGGTCTCCACGATCACGGCGGTATCATTCACTTGCAGGACCAACCCGCCCGGCATGGCCTGGGGCGTCACATCGGGTCCAAACTCCAGCGCGTACTTGCGGCCAGGGTGGGCGATAAAGTCGATCGTCAGCCAGCGGATACTGCTGCGATTGGCATCCCAAGTGGCTGCGGCCTTGGCCTGAAACAACTGCCGTTGGCCCCGGTCATCGACCAGCCGGCAATGTTCCAACGAAGTCAGCCCGCCTTGTGGAAACGGCACCCCCGTCGTCACTGGCCAAGGGACCGAACGGTCGGCCATGGCTTCGTCGATCACCAACTCCACCCGCGTCGCTGGCCGCGCTGGAGTGGCTAACAAGGCTGGCCAAATGGCCGACAACGCTACCAGGCACGGCAGCAGAGTCCACCGGAATGTCATCGCGAGCATAGGCTGTTCCTCATGGTAGTGTTCCGCCGCTTGAATATAAGAGCAGCCTTGGTTGCGTGCGAGTGCGAGAGGTGTCACATTCAAATGGGGCGATGGAAACTTTGCCAATTCCAGGTGGAACGGCGCGACGAATCGTGAAACGCCTGCGGCGTCGCGCGTGAATCGTCGGCTCCAGATCGAAACATTACCTGCCATCGGTGCCCAGCCCGGTGCCAGCCTGAAAAGCCTTTCGGGTGGCGGTACAACTCAGGCTTCGTATTCGATGCGGTTCGGTTTGCCGCGTGAACCGCTCCGTACGACTGCCATCAACCCCCAAGTTTGGCCAGCAGCAGGGTGGCGATGCCGAGCACCAGGAAGAAGCCGCACATGTCGGTGACGGTGGTCAGGATTGGTCCCGAGGCGATGGCCGGGTCGATCCGCCAGCGCTTGAGGACCAGCGGCACCAGCCCGCCGATGGAGACAGCGACCATGGTGTTCAGGCAGAGGGAAATGCCAACCACCAATCCCAGGTAAGGGTTGCCTTTCCAGATCCACGCCATGATGCCGACCAACAGCCCCAAGGCCAACCCGTTGATGAGGCCGACCGAGACCTCCAACAGCCACACGCGGGCTAGTTCCGTGGGACGCAGCAAGCCCAGCGAAAGCTCGCGAAGGCTGACAGCCACGGCCTGGTTGCCCGAGCAGCCGCTCATGTCGGAAATGATCGGCAAGAAGACCGCCAACGCGATCACGGCCGACAACGTATCTTGAAACAGGGCAATGGCGCTGGCCGCGAAGCAGTTCAGCACGATATTGACGCTGAGCCAGGCCAGACGCCGCCGCGACCGGCGCCACAGCGGCATGGTGCGAATTTCCTCGCCCCCCACGATGCCTTGCATCTTGAGGAAGTCGCTGTCGCGCTGCTCGCCGCGGCTTTCATCGACATCCCCCTTGCGAACCACGCCCACTAGCTTGCCCGACACATCGACCACCGGCACGCCCAGGTAGTGGTGCCGGTCGAACAGCAGGGCCAGGTCGTCCAGGCTGGCATCGTCGCGCACCGAGACCGGCTGGCGGATCATCAGTTCCGAGATCATCCGGCCGGGCTGGGCCAGCAGCAGATCGCGCAACCGCAGCACCCCTTGCAAGCGGCCATCGGCATCGCAGGCATAGGCGTACTGCACGTCGTAGTCGCGATATTCGTCGGCATGGTCGCGCAGGTCGCGGACGACATCGGCCACGCTGTAATGGTCGGGGTAGCGCAAGAACTCCCGCACCATCAGCCCGCCCGCCACGTTATCCGGGTAGCGGGACAGCTCGCGCGCGTCGGCTGCTTCCTCCGGCTGCATCAGATCGAGGATGGCCGCGGCATCGTCGGCGTCCAGGTCGCCCAGCAGATCGGCCTGTTCGTCGCTGGGGAGCTTATCCAGAATGGCCGCGGCGGCGGCCGGCTGCAAATGGTGGAACATCTCCGCGGCTTGCGCGTCGGAAAGTTCCTCGACCAGATCAGCCGCCTGGTCTGGGGCCAGCGAGGTCAGCACCAGCCCCTGCTCTTCGTCCGACAGTCGGGACATGGCCAGCGCCAAATCGCGCGACGACAATGCGTCCAGATAGTCCGCGATCTCTTGCGGTCCCCCTTGCCGCGCCAGTTGGGCCAGTTGTTCCCAAGGTTCCATCATCTCCGTATCGGACATTTCGTGCTGCCTGATCGCCTTCGCCAAGAACTACCGCGAGCCCCGCGCCATTACCCCATAGCGTACCCGTTTTCCGCGCGGAAGGCCGAATCATTTCGTGACGAATCTCGTCGCGTTTCGCTCCGCGAAACAGCGCCGGCTGCGAAGGAGGTGGATCGGTCCGGTTAGGATATCCTTGCCGACAGATCGGCATTGGAAAGATAGTGCGCCGTCCCGCATTCCACCCGCCGCCTTTTCGCGGAGCGAAAAGCGACACTCCTCGATTCGATGTCCCGACTGCCGGCAAGGCGAAGCCGACCGCGGGCGAAGCGGCCCGCGGATGCCGCTATTCGGTTGCGGCCGCGCCAAACCCGCGGCGCAAGACCCGTTCCTCGGCGGCTTCGTGCATCCGCAAGCGCGTAGCCAGGGCATCGAACATGGCCTGCACCTCGCGCGGGGCCTTGGCGGATGCCGGATCTTGAAGCCGATCGGCGATCTCCGCAAGAGACTGCAACAGTGTCGGGTGCTCCAAGAGAGCAGCCTTTACATCGTCCGACAAGCTGGGATTGTGGGACAGCGACTCCTCAAGGCAGCCGCCTGCTTCTTCCTCGATGAAGTGATGCTGCAACTCGCTTTGCAAGTCGGCCAGGCGGGCCGCTAATTCATCGAGTCGCCCATGCGGAGAGCCAGCTTCAGCCCAGGCGGCGATGGCCTGTTGCACGTCGCCGATCATCCTCTGAATACGGCGATGTTCAGCATGGAGATGTTCGATATACGAACGGCATTCAGCATCTGGTTTCATGGCAGCACCTCCTGATCGCTTCTGCCCGACAAGCATGGCTATTGAAACGCCGAGAACTCCTTTACGTTGCCAGATCTGGTCACGACCCGTCCTGCCCCAAGAATAAAACAGCAAATGGCATACCAGATGCAGGAAGAGCGGGAGTCAGGCAATTCACGCTTGCCAGCGGAAACGGACGGTGCACACCCTTGGTACCACTCCGCTCACAGTGTGCCCGGCAGCACACCAGGCTGAGAACTGCTACTTGAATTCCGACAACGACCTATCGCGGAAAGGCCATGTCCCAATCAAGACTCGATGAGCCAGCCGGCACAGAGGTAGAGAGCGAACCAGTTCCAGGTTCGGCACGCACCCCGCCACGGCGGCGGTTATCTCGGACGGTGATCAACTTTTGGCTGGATACCGGACTGCTGCTGGTGGTGGTGGCCTTGGCTTTTGAATCAGCCGTCTTGCGGTTTGTTTTTCCCCGAGCGACCGCCGCGGCAGGGTGGACTCTGTGGGGCGGCAACTACGACGATTGGTCACGGTTTCAGTTTGGCACGTTGTGCCTGTTGCTGCTGGGAGTGCTGGTCCATGTGATGCTGCACTGGAGCTGGATCTGTTCGGTTGCCGCCGCGCGCTGGCCTCGCAAGCCGGGTCAGAAAGCGGGCAAGCCGGATGATGGCATTCAAACCTTGTACGGGGTGGGGCTGTTGATCGGCATCGTCAATATCGTGGGGCTGCTGCTGGCCGCGGCAGCCCTGACGATCATCGCCCCGTAGGCTGCGCGGCAGCCGATCATTTGCACATTGGACAGCCGCCCAGTGGCGTCTCTAAAAACCAGGGCAGGAAGCCCATGCCGCGGCCGATGGAGACCAGACCGGTGATCAGCACGCACCAGGCGGCAATGCGGTAGACGTGCCGGCGCGAGGACAAGTTCAGCAACGACACTCCGCTGCCAAAGGCGATCATCAGCGGGGCGGTACCGGCACCAAAGGCCGCCATTCGCAACAGTCCGTCGAGCAGGCTGCCGGAACTTCCGGCCAGCGCCAAGAAAGCGTAGACCAGTCCGCACGGCAGAAAACCGGTCATCAAACCGGCCAGAAAGACATTCGTCCATCCTGGTCGCTGCAAGAAACCAGACAGAATGCCGGCACCGGCGCACGAAGGGGCCAGGTGTTTCGTACCGGGCCAACGGATCCAGCCCATCGCCAGGGCGGCCTGGATCACCAGCAGCACGCCGGCCAGCAACGCCAGAACGGCCTGGCCGTTGACGAACGGCGGCAATCCCCGCGTCAAGCGAAAGCCGCCATACCCGACCAGACCGCCTAGCACCGCATAGGTAAAGACCCGGCCCAAGGTGTAGACCAATTGCCGGCCGGCATTCGACCACAGGCTGGTGGTGCCGGACCCAATAGCCAAGGCAAACCCTCCGCACATCCCCAGGCAATGCGAGGAACCCAGCGCGCCCCCCATGAAGATCAAAGCCAGTTCCATCATCGCAAGGTTTCTCCCGCGCTGGTTTCCAACATGGCAAGCGGCGGCGGCGAAACCAGAGGTCGTGCGGCTTGGTGTTTCGCCATGTCCTCGTTCGTGGCGCGGCCAATATCTGGCGGCACGGGCGACGGCGCGCCGCCGTCCACCGGGTTGATGGTTGGATCGCGCGATAAACGTAGCGAGTTGCCGACAACCAGCAGGCTGCTGGCGACCATGGCCACGGCGGCCCACACGGGATTCAGCCAACCGGCCGCCGCCAGCCCGATGCCCAGCACGTTGTAGATCAAGGCCCAAAACAGATTCTGCCGCATCGTAACGACGGTGCGCTGCGCCCAGGCCACGCTCCAAGCCACGCGCCGCAGGTCGTTTCCCAACAGGCAGACATCGGCCGACTGCCGCGAGACATCGGCACCACACCCCAGGGCCACGCCGACATCAGCAGCCGCCAGCGCGGGCGCGTCGTTGATGCCATCACCCACCATGACAACCGGGCCCCATCGCCGCCGCGCCAGTTCCAGCGCGGCCACCTTGTCATCGGGCAACAGGCCAGCTTGCACATCGACTTGCAGGTCGGCGGCCAGCGCGGCACCCCGTTGTTGATGGTCGCCCGTCAGAGCAAAGATATGCAGTCCTAACTTCTGGCAATCGGCCAAGGCCGGGCGGGCGGCCGGCCGCGGTTGTTCCTCGAAGAAGATGACGCCATGCACCCTTCCGGCCCAGCCGATGGCCGCCAGTGAATGGCCTGCTTGCACTTGTTTGTTGACTTCCTCTTGCATGCCAGAGTCGATCGACAGATGCCTTTCGCGCATCAGGCGCAAGCTGCCTAGCAAGACCACGCCTTCCAGGTCGTCAAAGCGGCCCTCGACGCCGCGCCCCGGCAATGCGCGGATGTCACTGGCGATAAGGTGCCAATCCTTCGTCCCGGGCCAGTCAGCCGAAGGCGTTTCCAAGCCAGGCCCGCCATTTTCAATCCAGCCGGCAATTGCCGTGGAAATCGCATGCGTGGAACCGGCCGACAGGGCCGCCGCGCGCGCCAAGACTTCGCCGGCTTGAGCGTGCTTCGGCGACAGCAACCATTGGCGGATCCGCGGCGTACCGGTTGTCAGCGTGCCCGTCTTGTCGAATGCCACCGCCTTGACGCGGGCCAGACGTTCCATTGCGCCAGCATCGCGAAACAAGACTTGCGCGCGAGAGGCCGTTCCCAAGGCGGCCCAGGCAGCCATCGGCGTCGCCAGCCCCAGCGCGCATGGACAGGCGATCAGAACCACGGCCAGCCCGGCCAGCACGCCTTGTTCCCAGCCAGACCAGGCGGCGTGTGTGGCGAATGCGGACAGGGAAATCACGGCTACGCCCGGCATGAACCAACAAGCGACCCTATCGGCCAGGCTTTCGTAATGGCCTTTGGCCTTTCGCGCCTGATGCACGGCGTCGATCAGGCGTTGCAAGGCTCCTGCGCTCGGCCCGGCTGTTACGAGCAACTGCAGGTCGCCATCCAGATTGAGCGTGCCACCATGCACTTTCTCGCCGCGCGACTTCAGCACGGGCTGGCTCTCACCGGTCAGCAGTTGCTCATCCACGGCGGCCGTGCCCCGTTCGATCACCCCATCGACCGGGATGCGCTCGCCCGGCAAGACACGCAATTTGTCGCCCGGCACAACCTGGGCCAAGGGCGCATTCTCTTCCTGGCCCTGTCGAATCAGTCTGGCCACGTCTGGCAGCAATCGCTGAAGCGCATCCAGGGCTTGCGTGGTTTTATGCCTGCCCGTCGCTTCCAACCAACGGCCGAACGTGACTGATACCAGCACCACGCAGCCGACTTCAAAATAAACGTGGCCCGCGCCGCGAAGTGTCGAAGCGGCCGAGAAAGCAAACGCCGCCAGCACGCCCGCCAGCAACAACAGGTCGGTGCCGGGCCGGCCGGCCCGCAGCCCGCGCCAGGCATTGTCGGCCAACGGCAGGCCCAACATCCAAGCCACCGGCAACGACAACACCAGGCACAAATAGCGAAAGAAACTCTCCAACGATGCGGAGAGGGCGGCGTTCTCCGCGTCCGCCGCATAGACATCGTTGGTCCACAAGGCCATGGTGAACATCATGACGTTCATGGTCAGGAACGTAGACAATCCCAGCCGGGCCAACGTCCAGCTTAAATCCCCTCGCGGGCCGCGTTCGGCCGATACCGCCGCGGCAAAGCGGCAGCCATAGCAGCAGTAGGCCGGCGTTGCGACGGCCGCGGCATTCTTTTGCCCCTGGTCGGCCGATTGGCTTCCACGTCGCCGCCCAAAGATCGAAGTCCCGGACGACCACGCCTTGACGGGCAACCCGCAATAGTCGCAGCATTCGTCGTCGGCGGGCCGATCATTCATGGAGGGTTGACCAGTTCGGTCTGCAAATTGGGAAACAAATGTACCACCGCGTAATAGATGGCGATGCACCAGAACAAGATCCAGATCACTCGCACGTACCATGGAATTTGGTTCGTGCGGTAATCATGAAACTGGCCCTCGGCTTCCGCGGAATTTGGTTCGGTGTCGGCCATGAGGAATTTCGAATGAAGGTTGCCGAAAGTGGAAGGAATGGGAAATCGCCGCCCGTGAGGCGGATGCCTGGGGGCATCAAAATCTGGGCTTCGACCGAGCCGCGCCTGGCCGCTCGTGGCGAAGGGATCCGCTGGCCTCTTGGGCATCCAGCAGAGCTTCGTTTTCTAGCATGGTGTGCTTAGGCCGCTCGATATCGTGGAACATGCCGTTGGCCGCGGCCCAGCCAAACAACAGCAGAAAGCCGGCACTAGCCAGCAAGTAGTTAAGGATCGGGGCGATGGCGAAGGCTCCTTCGGCATCCCCTTGGTACAGCAGCACCAGCTCGCGAAACTTGGTGCCAAAGCCATACAGACAAGGCAGCAGAATCGCGGCGGCTACGAACAGTCGCAGCCATTGTCGGCGGCGCGGTGGACGGGCAGCGGCAATCATGGGGCATCTCCAGCGTTTTCAACGGGGACGTACTCTTCGTAGTCGGGGTACTGCTCAAGCCACGACCCAAGCCATTGCACGTAGGTCATAATCGCCAGGCCGCGTTTGTTAGGCCGATCGGGGGCGCCATCGAAGAACCAGGGGTACTCCGGCATGGGCGAACGGGCCGACAACGTTTGCGGATTGAAGAAGTGGACGGCGTGCCAATCATTCGACCGGCGGCCCCCTTCGCGGCAGAGGTCGGGCCCGACGCGGCGCGTGCCAAACATCACCGGACGCTGCAATTCGTTTTGGTACTCCTCCGTTCGCGAGACCGCGCCCCAACGGACGGATTCGTTGCTGACAGGGCGTATGAACTGGCTGTGGCAATGCCAGCATCCCTCGCCGGTGTAGATCTTGCGGCCTAGCTCCAGCGCCTCGGCGCAGTTTTCCTTGGTCGGTTCGCCATAGTGTGCTTGGAACGCCTCAGGAAACCGCCGGCTGAGGTCTTCAAACTGGTACATCAGATTGGCGTTGGGAAGGTCGGCCAATGGCTGCTCGGGCAGATCGCGGTACATCTCGATCGGCACGATGGCATTGGAGACAAATGCCAAGGCAAAGAACAAGATGCCGCCAATCAGCAGTACGCCGGCCTTGCTTTCAAACATCGAAAAGGCTTCCTGTCTAAGTTAATGGTGGTCTGTTGCCGTGGCCGGTCATCATGTGTTTCCGGTAGACGCAATCAGCAGGCCCGCGGCTGCCGTCTCGGGCCGCGGTTCGCGCAGGGTCTGGTAAATGTTGACCAGAAAGCAGATTTGGCCAGAGAACATCGCCAGGCCCGCGAAGACGCGGACGATCCAGAATGGCTGTGAACCATCGGTCGAGACATCCCAACTTTGCAGCGACGACCAGTAAAAGCCCTGAAAGATGCCGGCGAATGTCAGGTCCAAGAACATCACCACGACACCCCCGGCCGACAGCCAAAAATGCCATTCGCACAACGTGCGGCTATGCCATTCCCGCCCGGTAAGCCGCGGAATGAGGTAGGTCATAATCCCCAACAGCCATAGGCTGAATACACCGAACATGACCAGGTGGGCATGTCCCACGACCCAATCGGTAAAATGGATCAGTGCTTGAAACGTCAGCGTTACTTGCAAAGCGCATTGCAGGCAGGTGATGAAGTACAGCACCATGCCGGTATAGAACCACCGCAATGGCAGGTTGATGGCTAGTTGCCGGCTTTGTCCCCACAACGTGCCGAAGAAATTGATGATGACCGTGGTCACAACGAACTCGACGGCGATCGTGGCCACCACGGCTCCGTACTGCAAGAACATCGGAATCGGCGTGTACAAGAAGTGGTGGATGCCATTCAGCGGGTAGAAGAACGCCAGCCCCCAAAAGCCGACCAGCGATAGCCCGTGGCTCCACATCGGTTTTTTGAGGAGGATTGGCACGAAGTAGTACATCAGCCCCCAACCCAACGGTGTCACGAACAGTCCCACCAGGTCGTGGATGAACAAACCGGCAATCGCGCCGGCGCTGGTGCCGGCCACGGAGTATTGCGGAATAAAATTGCCCATGGCGTAAACCAAAAACGTCCAGACAAAGGCCGCCATGAAATACCACAGCGTGACGTACAGCGGCCCCTTGGCGCGGGCGATGGGCGTCATGAAGTTAATCGCCACCAGCAGCAGGCCCGCCTGCGCCAAGGGGTCGATCCAAACGGGGGTCTCGCCCCATTCCACGCCCTGGGCCTCGCCCAACATGATGCCCACCGCGGTCGAGACGACCACGGCCTGCCACGCCACGAAGATGAACCTCGACAACCCAGGGTGCAGCACCGGCTTGAGCGTCAACCGTGGAATCGCCCAGTGCAGCGACCCCAAAAAGGCATTGGCCAAAAAGCCGTAGGCAATCGCATTGGTATGGATCATTCGCCAACGGCCGGGCGAAAGGAGTTCAATGCCGCGCAAGGGGTTCGAATGAATGAGCTGCAATGCCATCAACAGCCCGCCCAGCATCGAGATGGTCATGTAGGCCAACGCGGCCCAAAAGTACCATAGCACCATTTGCTCATCGACCAACGCCCGCGTGGAAGGGCTGGCAGAGGCTTCCCGAGATTCACCTGAGGTTTCCATGCGTTACAAAGTCTCGCTTGTCGTGCGATAAGGATTAAACTCGCCCCACGGGTAGACCAGGGCCATCGTCCACCCAAAGACCAGGTGCGTCAGCGCCGCCACCCACCACGGCACCAGTTCCACGATCCAATTGCCGTGAAACAACAAAGGCTGCAGCCAGGAGAGTATTCCGTAGAAGTTGATCAGCCACACGGCCACGGCCAAGGCACTGGCCAACGCCAGCCTTCGCGCCAGAGGCCGCGAGGCCCAGCGATGCAGCGCAAGGTTAAACAACATCCCCAGCACGGCCCCCGTCCCCAGGTACAAACAGCAGCCAATGGCCAGGGTCAAACCGCTGTCGATCGACAACGCCCGTTCTCCCAAGGGAAAAGTCAGATAGACGCGGACCAAATGCAGCGGGTGGGCATCGGCCCCCTGCAAGCCAGGAAACATCATCGAACCGACGACGTTTAACAGCAGGCTTAGCGCGGCGGCGACCATGCCCAACATGAAGCCCGTCGTGGCATAGTACGAGGCGTAAAACCCGCTGCGCCAATCGGTCGGCTGGCGGCGGCCTGGCACCAGTTGTTGCTCCAATTGCGTCACGCGGCCGCGAAGCTGATCCAGTTCGCGCAACAAGGCTTCGCGATCGGCTGGCTCACTCCAGGCACCCTCGGGCTTTGCGGGTTCGTTCATGGGCTTTCTTCCCCCTCGTCGGTTGCAGAGGACCGCGGTTCCTCGGCGGGCGTATCTTCTCCCGGTTTCTCCTCGGCGGGTTCGCCCTCGACAGGCGTATCTTCCGCCGGTTCTTCCGCCGCCGGTGGCTCGCCCTCTGGCTCACCTACGGCATCTGGCTGGCTAGCTGCCTCCCCTTCAACCGCGGCGATGGGTGCCGTCTCGGGCGGGGGCAGGGGTTCGCCGCTCACGGTCGAACGCCGCCGGGCGGCCGACAGATACTGCACGTAATGCACCAGGTGCCAGAAAGTTTCTGGCCGATCCGCCAGCTTTTGCTCGAAGGCAGGCATGGGCGTACCCGTGATGCCCGCGAAGATGCGGCGGTAGATATCGTCGGGTTCGCCGCCGCCATGGAACATGCCGCTGGTCAGGTCGGCGGCGCGGGTCTTGAACTTCCAACTGTCTTCAAAGCCTTTCTCGTTGTCCATCGTTTGGCCGCGGCCATCGGTGCCGTGGCACTTGTGGCAGCCGGCGATTTCCGACAGAAAAGCTTGTTTGCCCAACTCCACCGTCTCCTCGCTATAGGCGGGCATGCGCGTCTTGGGAATCACCACGACCTGTTGCAGATCGCGCCACGGCGCCAAAGTCTGATCGATCAAGTCGGGCACCATCTCGGGATCGACCATGTCGTCCCCTTCCGCTTGCAGCGCCAATAACAGCTCGAACTCGCCTCGATGCGTCAGCACCATCACATGGTCCAACAGCAACTCCAGATCCTCATCCGGCAGCAACTTAAAGGCGGGCATGGATGTGCCCCGCGCGCCGTGCATGATCGTCCGTTTCAGATCGCTCCGCAGCGGCCGGTTGCCGTAGGGCGTACTGCTGAACTTGAACAGCCCCTTGCGATAGTCGCGCGGCCGCGGGTACATGTAAGTAGCCGCCGGGCCGTTGCCATCGCCGGTGACCCCATGACAGGCCGCACAGCGATCTTGGTAAATGGCGGCCCCACGCGCCAGCCGGGCGGCGTCTCGATCATCGTGCCCTAACAGCTTGGGCCGCACGGGTGTGCCGCAATGTTTGGTGAGCTGCTCGGCAATCGCCTCTTGCAACTCTGGCTGCAAGGCTTGAATTTCCGCGCTCGACACATATTGCAAGTCGGGCGCTTGGCTGCAACCGGCCAGCCACAACAGGCCGCCAGCCGCCAGCATCCATTTCTTGGGGAAGGTGGCCATTTTCCAGCGCGGCAAGAAACATGTCGCAACCGCGCGCAACACAATAGAACGCACAACGACTCCTTACGGCATTTTGCATCCGCTCCCACAGTCTGGTGCCAAACCAGACCGACAGGCGGGCAGATAGCAAACGTTATGCCACCAGGAATCGTGCCAGCGGGACCGCATTCAGATCAGCCAGGTACCATGCCTGGCCAACGGAAACTTGAGGAAACGTTGCGAACAACGCAGCGCAGCGATATCGCCTAGCAGCACACAAAGCGGGCGAAACTGCCCACCAGGCGCGCGGTATCGCTCAGGAAAGACCAAACGCCGCGCCGAGAACGCACCAATGTCGGATCCCGTGCGAGATCAACCCGCACTTGACCTCCCTCTCCCTCTGGGAGCGGGCCGGGGTGAGGGTTTGATTGTTGGAACATTCTTCGCCGTATTCCCCTCTCCCCTACCCTCTCCCTCAGTACCGGGAGAGGGAGCTTCGAGAGGACTCCATTTCGGATCGACGCCAAAGCCCGACGCCGGAAGGCAGGCTACTTCAAAGCCATGAAGCGGACGCAGACGGGGCTGGCGACTTCCACGCTCGCATCGGTCGGAGACAGTTCACCCGTCTCGGCATCAATGCGGAACACGATCACGTTGTTGCCCGACTGATTGGCCACCAGCATGTACTTTCCGGTTGGGTCGATGGCAAAGTTGCGCGGCGTCTTGACGCCCATTCCCTGGTGGCCGACTGCTTTAAGCGCCTTCGTTTGCGGGTCGATGGAGAAGATGGCGATGGAGTTGTAGGGGTCGCGGTTGGAGACGTAGACGAACTTGCCCGTCGGATGTACGACCGTCTCCGCCGTGCTGCCGCCATTGCGGGCGACATCCTTGGGAAGCGTCGACAGAACTTGCTTTTGCGTCAAAGTTCCCTGATCCGCATCGTAGTCGCAAGCAATGATGGTCAGGTCGCTCTCGCCGTTGATATAGGCCGACTTGCCATCGGGATGCCAGGCAAAGTGGCGCGGGCCGGCTCCTGACGGCGTGTTAAAGACGCCATGCGGGGCCAGCTTTCCCTGGGCGGCGTCAAAGGAGTAGATGATCACCTGGTCTAGTCCCAGGTCGCAGCAGAGCGCAAAGCGGTTGGCCTTGTCGAGATGGATGGAATGTCCGTTCTTCCTGGGCCCTTGATGCTGCTGGAACGATGACTTGTCCGAGAGCTTGCCGTCGGCGGTGAGGGGAATACTAAGGCAGCTTCCGCCGGTGTAGTTGGCGGCCAGCACATTCTTGCCCGCCGCATCCACCACCAGATGGCACGGTGCATCACCCTGCGACGGCCGCGAGTTAAGCAACGTCAGCTTGCCGGTCGCTTCATCGATAGCGAAAGCGCTAATGGCTGCCTGGCCTTCGTTCACCGCGTAGAGAAACTTTTTGTTGGGGTGAAACGCCAGAAACGAGGGATCACTCGTTTCGCCCGCCAGCGTGGCCGGAGAGAGCGAGCCATCCTTCAGGTTCAGTTCGCACTGATAAATGCCTTTGCTATGTTCGCCCGTGTAGGTCCCCAGGTAGACGCGGTATTTGTCTTGCGCCGACGCGGAAGCCATAGCGAACATGCACAACGTAGCAGCCAGCAACAAGCGGAAAATCATGGACGCCATCTCCCAGAAAGATCAGAAGCCAGAACCTAGGGTGAAACGCTGCCACGATTGTGGACAGGCGCGGCGATGAATTCAACCAGATGTTTCGGCAATCCCCGCTGGGCCCGCCCCCTATTTCCACGCCCCGCGATGATCGTCGGGCCGGCGATAATCTGCTATACAAACGTCGCGAATCACGCGAGAAAGCATGCCCCATCGTCAGGACAAAAACATGCCGGCACTGCCTGGGACCGTGGCCCATACCAAGCGCACCTTGGGATTGGACCGGCTGGTCTTGCAGATTCACGACGCTAGCTTTCCCGCGGATGCCGACGAAGACCTGGGAAGAGGCTCGCCCTATGCACGGGCCGCCGGGCGGTTCTTTCAGTGGGCGGCGGAACTGGGCTTTGACGCCATTCAATTTGGGCCGCGCGGCATGACCAGCCGCGGCAATCCGTCTCCCTACGATGCCACGATCTTCTCCCGCAATCCGCTCGATCTGCCGCTGCTGCAATGCGTGGAGCAGGGCCGATTGAGCCGCGCCATGTGGAACGCCATCCGTCGCGATCTGCCGCCGCCACGGCAAGGCGTGGTGCCGTACCCGCTGGTGTTCGACGCCAACCGGCGGGCGCTCCAAGAGATCGTGGCCAATGCGTCCACCGCCGACCGCTCAGCGGCCCGCGACTTTCTGGCGATGCACCGGGACTGGCTGATTCCCGATGCGTTGTACAAAGTGCTTTGCCGCGAACATAGCGCCGCTACCTGGCGAGAGTGGGGCCGCACCGCGCAAGGGGACTTCGACAAGCGGCTGTTCGATCCGCCCGAGGGCAAGGAAAAAGCGGCCGACACGCGGCTGGCATCGTTGGAGGACCAATACGCGGAGTTGATTGAAGACTACGCCCTGGTGCAGTGGCTGCTGGCCCAGGAACATCGTGCGCTACGGGGGCGGCTGTCTCGGCTGGGCTTGTCTCTGTACGGCGACTTGCAGGTGGGCCTGTCGCAGCGCGATAACTGGGCTTGGCGGAAATTGTTTCTACACGAATATCGCCTCGGCGCGCCACCCAGCCGCACCACGCCGTCGGGCCAACCGTGGGGCTATCCCGTGTTGAATCCAAAACTGTTCGGTACGCGGCAAGATCCCGGACCAGCGCTGGCCTTTGTGCGGGCCAGAATTGCCCGCGTGATTGCCGAATGCGATGGATTGCGTGTCGATCATCCGCACGGCTGGGTCGATCCCTGGGTTTATCGGGCCGACATCGCCGATCCGTTTGAAGCGGTGCGGGCGGGGGCTCGGCTGTTTTCGTCCCCGAATGATCCGCTCCATCCGCGGCTGGCGGACTACGCCATCGCCCGCCCGGAGCAAATCGACCCGGCCCAGACGCTGCATGCCGACGGGCATGTGTGCGATCTGAATGACGAACAAGTGGCGCAATACTCCCTGCAAATGGATGAGGTCGTGCGGCAGTCGACCGGTTCGGCGGCCGCCGGGCTGGTGGCTTGCGAGGTGTTGAGCACGCTCCCCTATCCGGTTCGCCGCGTCCTGCAGCGGCACGATTTGGGGCGCTTTCGCGTGGTGCAAAAGCTGAGCCTGTCCGACCCAACCGATGTCTACCGTATTGAACAAGCCCTGCCGCAAGACTGGATCATGCTGGGAACGCACGATACGCCGCCCATTTGGCAATTGGCGGAAAAATGGGCCGGCGGGCCAGAAGGGGCGGCCTGGGCCGACTACCTGGGCAAGCTGGCCGGCGACTCCTCGGTCGACGAAGGCCAAGTTGGAAACGTGGCCCACAGCGCGGGCGGCCTGGTCAATGCCTGTTTTACCGCCATGCTGGGAAGCCAGTCGCGGCAGGTGGTGGTCTTCTTTCCCGATCTGTTTGGAATGGCCGACCGCTACAACGAACCCGGCCTGGTCAGCGATGCCAACTGGTCGCTGCGCGTGCCGGCGAATTTTGAGGAGTTCCACCAACAGCGCATCGAGCGCGACCAAGCACTCGACCTGCGCCGCTGCTTGCAAGTGGCGGCGGAGCGGGCAGGCAGGTAGGTGCCCGTTCGTCACCAATTCATTCGCCAATCCCAGCGTCCAACTTCATGGCAGCGGATATTTTTCCGCCAGTTTGTATTTCTGCTTTTGCGACAGATAGGCCCGCACGCGGTCGGTCTTGGTGATGGCGGCGCGGACGAAGGCTAGTGCCTCGTGCAGCCGTTCGTTGGGTTCCGAGCAGCTAAACCGTAGAAAGCCGCCGCCCGCCGCGCCAAAGCATTCTCCCCCCAGGCAAGCCACGCCGAGTTGCTCGTCGGCCCCTTCCAACAGATACATGGCCAGCCCCTCGGAACTAATGCCCAGCCGATTGCAGATCGCCGCGACATTGGGAAAGACATAAAAAGCGCCACCAGGGTCGAGACATTTGACCCCTTCGATCTCGTTCAGGCCGCTGGCCAGCAGCGACACCTTTTGCTGAAAGTCGCGCATGGCGGTGTCGCGCTCGGTATGGCCTTGTTTTAGCGCTGCCACGCCCGCCAACTGCACGGGTGGCGGAACGCACGATAGCGACACATTCACCAGCCGGCCCAAGATCTCGGCGGTGGCCTGGCTGGCCACGGCAAAGCCCAGACGCCAGC
>JBFWUW010000065.1:0-40166 GCA_050247075.1 Pirellulales bacterium
CCACCCCTGGCCACGGCGCAAGCTACAAGGCAGGAGCCATGTAGCTACGGCTGGCCACCGGCCGAATGGGTTCGATGGATGAACAAATGCCGTGGGGAAGGCAGACGACGATTGGATAGGGTCGCCGGCCCCAGGCATGAATGCCTGGGCAATTCAAAAGGTTCCGTCCTCCGGGAGGACATACGCCCCTTTTATCCGTGGTATCCGCGTTGTCCGTGGTTCCTTAAACCTCGATGGACGCGCCAGCCGCAATCGGTGGGACAAGCGCGGGTGGGCCGGTTTCAGGTGGCAGGGCCACGTTCCGCTTGTCCCACCCTACCGGCGCGTGTGGTTGGCGTTGAGGGGGGATGCGGTTTCAGTGGCGTCGATCAGCGCGGCGAACGCCGGGCGAATCGTCCGTGCGCCGTAGTCGCTGAGATGGTTTTCGTCGGCGTAGAAAGAGCCGCCGGCATCGAAGGGCGGAATGTCCGCCGCGGAAGGGTCGCGTTGCAGATGGGGGATGGGGTCGAGGATGATGACGCCCCGTTCCACAAGCTGGGGCAAGAAGGTTTCAAGTTGGCGGTTCTGGCTGGCGTAGGCCTGGCGTGGAAATGCCAGCGGTTGCAGGTCGTCGCCGTCCCAGGCGCGTAGCACCAGGGCGGCGGCTACGTCGAATTGGTAACAGGGAACATCCTTGAGAAAGTAGACCCGCCGGCCCGCGGAACGCAATTTGTCGATCGTCTCCAACAGGGCAGCGGCAAAGTCGGGATGCGTGAAGTACCCGCTCCACAACCCCGCCAGCAAGACGGCGTCGAAGTTGTTGTCCTCAACATGACGCGCCACGGCCGTTCCAAAGGCATTGGCTTCGGCCAGTTCTCGCGGCGATGTCTGCGTGCAATGCCGGATCAGCGGCGGACAGCTTGGGCGAACCGCGCATTGCCCGGCCATGCCCGCCGATTGGCAAATGTCGTCGATGGCCGGCAAGACCATCAGGGCATGACTGTCGCCCCACACGAACAAGGTGGGCTTTAAGCCGGCGGTTCCCACGCGTAGCAGGTCGAGCGGGCCGTCCGCGGTTTGTCCGCCATGCTGGAACTGGCCGCTCAAGTTGCCGGTGCGGGCAAAGAGCCGTGCTTGCGGAGGAAGCCGGGCGATGGCACCGTTGGTGGAGCGCAAGGCCTGGCCGCCGATCAACAGCAAAACCACCGCCGCGGCCGTGGCGGCGATCAACCGGGGGCGCGTCGCCAGGAATTTGGCCTTGCGGAATGGCTGTTCGACATAGCGATTGGTGACGTAGGCCAAGGCCGCGGCCGCGATGGCCAATAGTCCGCTGCCCCAGGCCGTATCGAGCAAGGCGTGCCAACCGCCATGTTGCCTGGCGAAGACCAGCAAGGGCCAGTGCCACAGGTATAAGCTGTAGGAGATCAGCCCGACGCCGACCGCGGCCCGCGATGCGAGCAAGCGATACACGACCGTTGGCCGTACCGCCGCCGTGCCGGTGGCGATCAGCAGCACGGCACCGGCAACCGGCGGCAAGGCGGCGAAGCCGGGAAAGGGTGTCGCCGGGCCGTACACAAAAAACGGAATCACAATACCGCTGATGCCGGCCAGGCCGCCGAGTTCTAGCCAGAGGTGGGGAACCTGAACCGTCTTCCGCAGATAGATGGCGGCTAGCACGCCCGACAGGAGTTCCCAGGCCCGCGTGGAGAGCAGGTAATAGGCCTGCCGGCTGAACTGCGCGGTGCCATGAACTCCGTAGGCAAAACTGGCAGCCGCCGCGATGGCGACGAGCGGCCCCAGCCAAGCCTGCCGCCGCAGGCGAAAGGCGGCCCAAAACAGCAGCGGAACGACCAGGTAAAATTGTTCCTCGACGGCCAGCGACCAGGTGTGCAGCAGCGGCTTTTCGTGGGCCGAGGCCGCGAAATAGTCCGTATGGCGGGCAAAGAAGTAGTTGGACTTCAGCAAGGCCAGGCTAACGGCCGAGCGGCCGAACAACTCGTACGACTTGGGGACCAGCAGAAACCAGCCGGCGACAAACGAGACGCCCACCACCACCAACAACGCCGGCAAAATTCGCCGAACCCGCCGCTCCCAAAAACGGACCAGCGAAAACGTGCCGGCCTGCATATCGTTGAGCATCAGGCTGGCGATCAGATAGCCGGAGATGACAAAGAAGACATCGACCCCGACGTAGCCGCCCGGCATGCCCAGGCCCAGGTGGCCCAGCACAACGCTCAGCACGGCCACGGCCCGCAGTCCGTCGATATCGGGGCGATAAGTCATGTCACACCAGCGAACTTTCCCAACGCAACCGATGTTTGCCCATTGGCCCGCGGGGGATGTGGTCCCGGCCCCAGTTTGGCCGGGATGCTACCAACGCCCCCCCTGTGCGTCGAGGGGGATCTGGCCCGCTAGCAGTCCGTTGAATAGCGTCGTCGTGCAGGCACGGCAACGTTCGACGGCAGGCACGCTAGCACGCCCTGGACGGATGCTGATTCAGCGGTATGCACGGTTCAGCGCGGTGGCCACGGCAACGTGTTGGCGACGGGTTCGACTGCTTCTGGAGCATCGAAGAGATACAAGTGAGATCCCTGGACGACGGCCAGCCTATGCCCATCGGGGCTAAAGCCGATGCTGCCTGGTGTGTTGTCCGGATGGTCATAATTTCGATTGATGACCAGAATGTCTTGCCCGGTTGCCGTGTCCCACAGGCGGGCGACGTCATCGCCACCGGAACAAGCCAGCCTGCGTCCGTCGGGGCTGAAGGCCATGCTCTGCACGTATGAGTTGCCCAGACAGAGGGCGATTTCATTCCCCGTTTGCGCGTCCCAGATCTTGATGCCCTGCCCGATATCGGCGGCGACGAGCTTGCCGTCGGGGCTGAAGGCGGCCATGCCAATGAGCCGGTTGCCGAGGTTTAACTCCTCGTCGGCGGACTGTTCATTCCAGATGCCACCAGTGTGCAAGATCCCTTTGTTGTCGAGCCATTTGCCGTCGCTGCTGATGGCCTGCGCGCCGCGATCGGGGAAGGCTCGAATGTCATCGGCTGTTTTGGGGTTCCAAACGCGCACTTGCGCGTCTTCGCTGCTGGCGATGCGCGTGCCATCTTGGCTGAATGCCAGTTGCTTAACGGCGGCTTGATGTGCCCGATAGGTGCAGACTTCTTGGCCCGTCACGGTGTCCCAGATCTTGACCAACTTATCGTGTCCGCCGCTCGCCACGAGAGAGCCGTCGGGGCTGAAGGCAACGCACGCAATGCGACTGGTGTGGCCCTTCAACCACCATCGCTCCTCGCCGGTGGCCGCGTCCCAAATTTTTACCGAGAGGCCCGGGCTGCGAACGTTGTCCACCGGCGGACCGTACGCGCCGGCGGCCAGCCAGCGGCCGTCACGGCTGAAGGCGACGGCCCCGTGTCCATCCACAACGAGCGTCTTGGGCGTATTGGCGAGATCCCACGTTTCCTCGATCCTTCTTGAGCCTAGCGCAACCACCTGCTCACCGTCTGGCTTCAGGCAAAAGGACTGAACGCCGTCCGAATGCATCCGCAGTTCATGCGTCTGGCGGCCGCCGCCCCAGGCCCGATAAACGGGATCCCGGCTTCCGCAATCCCACACTCGAATAGCCCCCTCGGCTCCCCGGCTGATCAAAAGGTTACCATCGGGACTGAATGCCAGTTCGAACACGTTGCGGGCGTGTCCGCGCAAGACACAGACTTCCTCCAAAGTTCCGTCATCCAGCACGCGAATCGACCCATCCCCCAGTCCTATCGCCAGCCTCTTCTTGGCGGGGCTCACCGCCATAACGGTTGGCCGCAAGCCTTGGACGGTGCGCTGCAACTTGCCTTTCTCCTCAAATACCATGATTTCCGGGCTTCTGCCCGCGGCAAAAATTCGTTTGCCATCCGCGCTGAACGCCAGCGTTCCCAAGGCATCCTTCAACTCTGTCTTGCGGTTGAACTTGCCAGTATTAGCGTTCCACAGTTCGATTTCCGCGCCCCAGTCTCGGGGCTGCTTGTCGTCTCGCCAAAACTCGCTGACGGCCATGAGTTGCCGTGAGTCTGGGCTGAATAACAATTGCCTGACATGTTTGGCGCGGGCAGTCGCGGAAAACCGTTGGCGGCCCGTCGCCGTGTCCCAGGCCTTCACGCTGTTCCCCGTGATCAGGGCAGCGAGCGTGTCGCCATCGGGACTAAGGCTCATTATTTGCAGCGATTGGCCACTGCCGCCGGCCCCTTCCATGTGCACAACCGGCCGCCGGGTCCGTGCATCGCACACGTGGATTGTGCCGTCACTGGCACCATAAATAATTCGCGTTCCATCGGGGCTGAAAACGGCGCGCGCCGGAGAACTTGCCCCTTCCCATATCCGCGTGCCGTGCCCGCGGTGCGCCTGGTCCCACCAATAGAACCACTCGAATCCCCGCGGGTCTTGGTCAGGTGAAGCCGGCCGTTGGCTCGCCAGCAGTCCCAGAAACCGCGGCATGTTGTTTCGCTCCCATTCATTTTGCGCCAGCAGCATGCTGACGTAATAAGCCCGTTCGCGGGCCCGTGCCGCTTCGGCATCGGCGCGGGATTCCGCTTCGCGAGCGGCCTGGGCTTCCGCCTCGGCCTTGGATTCGGCGGCTCGGGCGGCCTTGGCTTCCGCGTCTAGCCTGCTTTCGGCTTGTCGAGCCAATTTTGCTTCCCCCTCGGCGCGGCGCGCCTCGGCGATCGCTTTGGCCTCGGCCTGGCGAAGCTCCTCGGCTTTTTCCTCCAAGCCGGCCTTGGCGGCTTGAGCGGCCTGCATTTCGTCATCGGCCCGCTTGGCTTCGCGCTGGGCGACAATTGCCCGCCGGGCCGACTGCACGGCAAACAGGCTGGAGGCAACCACGCCCAGCGCCAGGACGGCGAATACCGCCACCGTCAAGCCGGCCACTGCCGGATTCCGACGGCACCAGCGGACCAGCCGCTCGGCTGGGCGCAGACGGCGCGCGGCGATTGGCTCGTTCTCAAGAAAACGCCGCAGGTCGTCGGCTAACTCCGCGCAATTGGCGTAGCGCTGGCCAGCCTCTTTGGCCATGGCCCGCAGGCAGATCGTTTCCAGGTCGAGCGGAAGATCGGTGCGAAGTGAACGCGGCGGAGGCGGCTCGGACTCCAGTACGTTGAACAGCACAACTTGAGGCGGGCCACTGAAGGGCGTCTGGCCGGTGAGCAGTTCGTACAGCACCACGCCCAGGCTGTACTGGTCGCTGGCTGGGCCAACCTGGTCGAGTTCTCCCCGGGCTTGTTCTGGGGCCATGTAGGCGGCCGTGCCCAAGACCGTGCCGTCTTGGGTGACCTTGTCGGTCGATTCCTGAAACCTCGCCAGGCCAAAGTCCATGATGTGTGGCTGGCCAGACTGGTCGACCATCACATTGTCGGGCTTAATATCCCGATGGATGACTCCTTGCTCGTGAGCATAGGCCAGGGCCTCGGCCAGCGCGCGGACAACCGTGGCGGCACGGTGAGAGTCCAATGGTTCGTCCGCGATTAAATCCGAAAGCGGCTGACCGTTGATGAAGGCCGACGCGATGTAATATCGTCCGTCGGTTTGGCCGGCGTCGTAGACCGGTACGATGTGCGGGTGCCGCAACTGGGCCGCGGCTTTGGCCTCGCGCAAGAACCGGTCCATGGCGCGGGTGGAACTGACTGTCGTGGCCTTGGGTACTTTTAGCGCTACTTCGCGGTCGAGCGTGCGGTCGTAAGCACGGTAGACTTCTCCAAATGCGCCCGCGCCAAGCTGCTGCTTGATCTCGAACCGGCCGATCCGCTCGGACGTCACCCGCGTGTCGTGGTTGCCCGAAACGCTTGGCAGCGTTTCACCGGAGCCCCGATTCGACGACGGCTTGCCTGGCGGCGTCTCCGACGTCGTGTCGCCAATGGTTATTTCCCGCTTACAAGCCGGGCAGTGGGTGCTTCGTCCCACGTGTTCCTGGGACACCGTATAGGACTTGCCACAGTCCGGGTGGGGGCAGTGAAGTTTAAGTTTCATGGGCTGGCCAGATAGGACGCTGTTATGCACGCCACGAGCATGCGGCAATCACTCCAAAGACAGGCCGTCGATCCAGATCTGCAAGGGTGGAGCATCCCAAGAATCAACGCCTATGGTCAACCAGTTGATGGTCTGGGCATCGCCGTTGCGGTTCCACTGTTCGTCGCCAGCCAACGGAACGGCGACAAACCGCCACTCCAAGCGCCCGTCGTCGCCGGGAGGCTTGAGCCAGTTGGCCGCCGGCGTGTAGGTGATTGCCTTTTCGTCCGATTCATGCAAGACGACGATTGGATTGGTATTTTGCCAGCCAACCGGACTGGAAGTGGCGGCTTTGATCCAAAAGCCAAGTTGCGTCTTGCCTTGGAGCGACAAACCGGCATCCCTTGACTTGGGATACAATATTCGCGCAACCGCCCCGTGGTAGGGATCAACCGTGGCGTGGAGCGCCGTCTTACCGCAAATGACTTCCTCCGTACCGTCGTCAAATGCTATTTGGAGATTGTTTTCGGGGGGACAAGCCCATTGGCCGGCGGAATCCTCCGTTCCCAATTCACGAATGGGCAGCACACGCAAGGCCTTTGTAATGCTGCTGGCGGCCCGCCCGTTGGTAACGGCCAAGGAGAGGGAGTAGTCACCCGACTGATGAAACACCCGGCTGAACACGGCATCTTGAGAGACCGGTTCATCCGCCAGTTTCCACTGGTAACTCAAGGGATAAGCGGAGGGAATAGTGGACGGTGCCGCCTCGAAGGCCAGCCGTTGCCCGGCCCGGGGAGAGGCGGGCAAATCAAACGCGGCTTGTGGCGGCCGCGGGGCTTCTAATAGTGTGATTTTGTCACGCGACCCTACCGCTAACCATTGGCCATCGGGACTGAATTCAAGCCTTCCATCAAGACCTTTCCATGAAAGTAATTCGTATCCCGACTGAACATCCCAGAGGCGGACGGTTCCATCGTTCGCATTGCTGGCCAATCTGCGGCCGTCACCGCTGTAGGTAATACTGCTGAGATTGTTCGTATGCCCCTGCAAAGTCAGAGTTGCCTCACCAGTCGTTATATCCATGACCGCTATCGTTCCATCGCGCTTGCCGACCGCCAGGCTCTTGCCATCCGGCGCAAATTGTCCACAGGTTGCGCCCCCACACTGATCGAGCGTCTTGACGGCTTCGCCCGTCCGAATATCCAGAATCGCAAAGGGGCCGTCTCGCGGGTCGACGGCCCCCCAGCGGCTGTCGGAACTGATGCAGGTAGTCGAGGTCCGCGCCGGGACCGCGAAGAGTTGCTTGCCGTTGGTTGCATCCCAAAGTCTTACTTCATATGTATACGGTTTTCCTACGGCGACCGTTCGATCGTGCTTGCTCAGCAGTCGAGAACCGTCAGGGCTAAAGTTGACGCCGACAATCTTGTCCGCGGATGACGGATCGAACGCGGGACCAACCGGTTTTCCCGTAACGGCATCCCAAACGTGAATGGCTTGCTTACTGAATCCGGCAATCCGATGGCCGTCTTGACTAAAAGCAGTTGCCTGTGGCGAATTGTCCGCGTCTTGAAGTGTCACTAACTTTTCGCCGGTGGCCAGGTCCCGCACGATCCCATCAAATACAATCCGCCGATTGTCGAGACAATAGGTGTTCGGTTGAGCATTGCCAGAATAGGATTGAAACTGTTCCGAGGATGAAACATCGAACTTCACGACCGTGAATCCGGTCCTCCCCTGGAAATTTATGCATGCGGCAACAATCTCGTTTCCGTCTGAACGAAAAGCGACTCGCATGACTCCGCGCATGGGCAGGACGTGGGTCGTCTTACGTGTTTCGACGTCCCATACGCGAAGCGTGTGATCCTGGGCGCCGACGGTCACAAGTCGACGACCATCATTGCTGAATTCGACGCTGCCCGAAACGCCTGAATGTCCCAGTAAGGCCGCCACGAACGCGCCGGTTGCCGCATTCCAGATACGGATAGCTCCATCGGTACAGGTGACAGCCATTTCCGATGTACCGGGGCGAAACACGGCGTACACGGGGGAAATTCCTGGCCCCAGAATGGTTCGCGCCATTTCTCCAGAGTTTAGATCCCAAACGGCCAATTCCCCTTCTTTCAAACGAGGACCAGCGAGCCAGCGATTATCGAAACTCACTGTCAGGTTTTCTCCGGACAACTTGGATAACCTGCTTTCCGGCAATTCGTGCAGCAGATCTCCCGTCGTGGCATTCCAGACACGGATGATGTATCGGTCGGAGGTATCGCTTGCTTGGCACGCCGCGACCAATAGGCCTCCATCGGGACTAAGCACCATCCCGGAAATGGCCGGTACTTGAACCGAGATCGATAATTTCTTCTCGCCACTCGCCGCCTCCCACAATTCGATGGCTTCTATAAGAGTTGTGCTACTGTTAGCTGATTCTTTCCGAGGTTCGCCAGGTACGGTTGCGGCGAAGAGCTTGCCGTCGGACGAGGTGGCAACGCGAGCATAGAACGCGGCATTGCCCGGCAAGGTCCCCAGGGAATGATCCCGGGCGTTGCCGGTTTCCACATCAAACAGCCTAATGCTCATTCGTTGGGCAATAGCCAGCAGATCGCCGTTGCTGCTAAGCGCGGGCCTTCCACCGACGCCGCCCGCATAGCGGGGTGATCCCTGCTCGCTTAAACGCTTCCGCCAGTAGTACCATTCAAAATGCCGCAGATCGGTCTCGCCATGCAAGGGAATTTGCTGTTCCAGTAACGCCGCCATACGGGACAGATTAGCCCGTTCCCAATCACCCGCGGCCACTAACATGCTGGCGATGTACTCGCGCTGCCGGGCCTTATCGAGCGCTTGGGTGGCCTTTTCCTCGGCGATGCGCGCGGCCTCGGCTTCGCGGGTGGCCTCTGCTTCCGCCAGGCGGGCCGCATTGGCTTCGTTCTTGGCCTTCTCCTTCTCTCCCTCGGCCCGTTGAGTTTCGTCATCGGCGCGTTTGGCTTCTCTTTGCGCCAAGGTGGCTCGGCTGGCCGCCTGGAAGGCGAACAAGGTCGATACACTCGCGCCGAGAACCAGCGCACCGAACAGGGCCGCGGTCAATCCGGCCGACACCGGATTGCGGCGACACCAACGTACCATGCGTTCGGTTGTGCTCAGCCGCCGCGCGGCGATTGGTTCGTTCTCAAGAAAACGCCGCAGGTCGTCGGCTAACTCCGCGCAATTGGCGTAGCGCTGGCCAGCCTCTTTGGCCATGGCCCGCAGGCAGATCGTTTCCAGGTCGAGCGGAAGATCGGGACGCGCGGCGCGGGGGGCCGCTGGCTCGGTTTCCAAGACATGAAAGAGGACAATTTGTGGAGGGCCACTGAAGGGTGTCTGGCCGGTGAGCAGTTCGTACAGCACCACGCCCAGGCTGTATTGGTCGCTGGCTGGGCCAACCTGGTCGAGCTCTCCCCGGGCCTGTTCTGGGGCCATGTAGGCGGCCGTGCCCAAGACCGTGCCGTCTTGGGTGACCTTGTCGGTCGATTCATGAAACCTCGCCAGGCCAAAGTCCATGATGTGTGGCTGGCCAGACTGGTCGACCATCACATTGTCGGGCTTAATATCCCGATGGATGACTCCTTGCTCGTGAGCATAGGCCAGGGCCTCGGCCAGCGCGCGGACAACCGCGGCGGCACGGTGAAAGTCCAACGGTTCGTCCGCGATCAAATCTGAAAGGGGTTGACCGTTGATGAAGGCCGACGCGATGTAATATCGTCCGTCGGTTTGGCCGGCGTCGTAGACCGGTACGATGTGCGGGTGCCGCAATTGGGCCGCGGCCTTGGCCTCGCGCAAGAACCGGTCCATGGCGCGGGTGGAACTGACGGTCGTGGCCTTGGGTACTTTTAGCGCCACTTCGCGGTCGAGCGTGCGGTCGTAGGCCCGGTAGACTTCTCCGAATGCGCCCGCGCCAAGCTGCTGCTTGATCTCGAACCGGCCGATCCGCTCGGCCGTCACCCGCGTGTCGTTGGTGTTGGAAACACTTGGCAGCGTTTCACCGGAGCCCCGATTCGACGACGGCTTGGCTGGCGGTGTCTCCGACGTCGTGTCGCCAATGGTTATTTCCCGCTTACAAGCCGGGCAGTGGGTGCTTCGTCCCACGTGTTCCTGGGACACCGTATAGGACTTGCCGCATTCCGGGTGTGGGCATTGAATTCTCACGATCATGGTATCTGGCTCCGTATAGCCTTACGTTGGCCGATCGTGGGCTTCACGAAATCGCCGCAGCCGCTGGCGTAGTTCGGCAACGTCGGCAAAGCGGTCGCGGGGCTCTCGCGAGAGGGCGGTGTGGATGATCGATGCCAATTCCGGCGGCAGATCGGCTCGCCGGTTGGTCAAGGGAACGATGCGTCCCTCCAGAATGGAGAGCAGCGCTTTCCGCTGGTCGGCGTGCGACTCGTGAACGTAATCGCCGGTCAGCAGATAATACAGCGTGGCGGCCGCGGCAAATTGATCGACCGATGGCGGCGCATTGCGAAAATCGGAGATCTGCTCAGGGGCCATGAAGGTCAGCGTGCCGCCGATCTGCCCAGTCATGGTTAGCCCGCTGAGGCGCGACGATTGATAGACGCGAGCCAGTCCAAAGTCGGCCAGGCGAACGTGTTCCGTGGGACCGTCGGCCACCAGCAGATTGGCCGGCTTGATATCGCGATGGACGATGCCCGCGGCATGGGCATACTCCAGCGCTTCCAGCAGTTGTTCCAGCATTGGCACGGCGCGGCGGACCGGGAGCGGGCCTTCACGCTTTAGCAACCGGGCCGCATCGGCACCCCGGACGTAGTCCATGGCAAAGTACAGCAACTTTCCCGCGACGTCGCCCATCTCACGGCAGCCAACGATATGGGGATGGTGGAGTTGTTCCAAGATGCCGGCCTCACGCAGGAAGCGGTCGATGTCGCGGCGGCTACCCGTTACCGCGGGCTTGATGGTCTTCAGAGCGCAAAGTGATCCATCCGATTGCCGCTCGGCCAGGTAGACCACACCCATTCCGCCGCGGCCGAGTTCCCCCGCGATCAGGTAGCCAGGAACCAGTTGTTCGCGGGTCAGGGCTTGCTGGCGGCAGTCGTGGCAGAGAGCGGAGTCGCCGCTCGGCATTGCCGAAATCGCACCGCTCAAGGGGGCGTGACAAGCGGGACAGCTAGTGGCGCGTTGGTCAATTTGTACACCGGGCGATACCTTGTTGGACGCCACGGGCCTTGGCGTAAGTGCAGCCGGCAGCGGCGGTGACGGCCTGGATGTATCCTCCGCCGGGATCGGCTCCTCAAATTCTTGCAGCCGAACATGAATCAAGGTCTTGCCGCCGCGAATTTGGTCGCCATCCTTGAGATCGGCGGTTGCCACGCGCTGGCCGTTGACGAACGTGCCGTTGCGGCTGTGCAAGTCGATCAAGCGGCACAGTGGCGGGTTGACTTCGATCATCAGATGCAGACGCGAGAAATAGCGGTCGTTTTCGGGAAGTCGAAAGTGGGCCTGGATGGCACGGCCCACGATGAAGGTGTCGTGCTGGCTAAAACTAAACTTGCGGCCCTGGTTGGGGCCTTCGACAATTTGCAACAAGACTCTTAACCGCCGCCGAACGCTGGCCGGCTGGCCTCCGGGGGCAGGGATCGCTGGTTCGATCGGCGCTTCCGTGTTTAGTTGTCGAATCCGCGAATACAGACTGGAAAGCAACGGGTCTGGTTGCTTCATCGGCGGTGGCGTTTCACCAATCTGTTGCCATGCTTGCAGCACGGTATCGGTGGCTTCCATCGCCCGCAACGCCGCCAGGCAAGCTGGGCAACTCTCCAAGTGTGCGACAACGATGGACAGCTCGGCCTCGCTGAGCTGCCCCAGCAGTAACCCGCGTAACCGATCGGCGGTGGGACACGAACTTGCGTGGTTCATCTTGGTGCGAACAGAGCGTGCTGCCTGGGCCACGTATGTACTATGCGTTCACCGGCCCATAGCTGACATCAATTCCACGGATTATTTATAGCGGTTCGTTTGGATAATGATCCTGTGCGAACGCTTCAAATTCCCTAGCTTTCGGCCTTCCCGTTGGTCGGCCTAGGCTCATTGGCCGCACGATACGCAATAGTGTAGCGTCAATGTTCCACCCAAACGATGGGGAGAGCCCTGCGGCCACCCCATGAAATTCTCTTGCCACGCCCGAGTCGCCTCGAATTCGATTGGCCTGCTGGGGCCAGGGGAACGGGGACCCGTGGCGAGGAGGTAGGGCCGCCGATTCCAGAAACGATCGGGGCTGTACCGCGGGCGTGTGGCTGCAAGGGGCACTCAACCACGAATTCGAGCCGCGATCATGGCTCTACCCGGTGGGGTATTGGCGGCAGTATTCGTAGAGGGCCATGGCGGCGGCGGTGGAGACGTTGTGGGCGAAGGGAAGGCCGTAGACCGGTATCTCCACAACGTGGTCGAGCAGGGCCAGCACGTCATCGGTCAGCCCTTGCCGTTCGTTGCCCAGCACCAGCACCGAACGGCGCGGAAAGGCAAACTCGTACAAGCTGTGCGAATTGGTGGCTTGCTCCAGGCCGACTAGGGCGTAGTCCTGCTTTCGCAGCTCTTTGAGCACCGGCGGCAGCGTGCGGTGGACTTCCACCTCGACCGTATCGGCCCCGTCGCGGGCAATGCGGCCCAGCACCTTGCCCTCGCCGCAGCAGATGATTTTAGTCACGCCGCAACAGCCGGCCGTCCGCACCAGCCGCGACAAATTCACATTGCTCCGCAGCGGCGCACAAGCGATGAGCAGTTCGCGCGGCCGCTCCAGGGTATCAGGGGGTTTGTGGCGCTGGTGAAGAAACAAGGCGAAAGGCTGAAGGCCAAAGGCGAAAGTCTGTAGGAGGCGATTCCATCGCCGATGCCGGCGGATTAGGCATCGCATCGGCGATGGAATCGCCTCCTACAAACCGAACACCGAACACTGAACACTGAACACTGAACACCGAACACCGAACACCTAATTCCCATCCTCCGCCAACTCAAAGTGCTTTGTTTGACCGGCGATGATGGCGTCGAGCGTTTCGGTCAGATTGACGAGCCAGCCCCCTTTCCAACCTTGCTTGGCGGCGAACTTGTCGAGGTCGTCTAGTTCGTAGGTGCCGCGTCCGTGGTACTTGGCATCGCGCGAGGCGCTGGTGACCGGCACCTGGCCCGCCAGTTTGTATTGCGTAAAGATCAGAATGGTTTTGACGGAGCAATCATCGGCCTTGGTCGGCTGGTCGATCTGTTGCAAGTAGTGCAGTTGCGTCCGCGTGTGGCTGGTGCCAAAGGCGTGCAGCGTAACGTCGTCGCCGTTTACCTCGGCTCGCACCATGACCAGTTCGTAACAGTCGGTGGTGATGGGTTTGCCGTCCTTGTCGGTGCCGGTGACCATGGTCGCCATGTTGGTGGCCACCAAGGTGCGGGCGTTTTCCGGAGTTTCTGGCTGGCCCGGCTTGATGTACAGCCCCAGCCCGCGAAAGTCCTGGGCCGAGGTCTTGGATTGTTCGGTGAACTCGTGGGTTTTCAGCCGGTCGCTGTAGAGGGCAATCGCCCCGAACGGCTGATGGTGCAGGTAGATGGCTCCGCTGCGGCTGTCCTTCAAGACTTGCACCTGGATCGAGATGTACTCGGTATCCAAATGGCCCTGAATGATGCCGCCCGAGAAGAAGGGGAGCGCCTTGCGGTCGGCGGCAAGCATGTCCAAGCCCAAATTCAGGGCTTCGACGCGGCTGTAGGAAAACGGCACGGCGGCGGTGCCGTTTTTATCGGCCAGCCGCAGAGTCTCTTTGCCGGCGAACTGATGGATTTGCAGCGGCTCGCCCTCGGCCAGCGTGCGGCACATGTACTTGCTGCCCTTGTGGGCCGCGACCAGCTCGTCTTCCGCCAGAGGTATGGTGTGGATGATATGGCTGGCCACGGAGGGCCCCTCGGCCCGCCCGCGATTGGTCGCCAGGAGTGCCAACACCAGGCAGAGTATTGCCAAATTGCGCATTATCACAGTCCGTTTTGTCGGTAAACAAAGGGCACGCTCCCCCATGCCCGTAAAAGCCCCAACTTTCATCGAGCAATTGTCGGCTACCGGGGGCCGCCGGACAAGGGGATAAATGTCATCCAATGCGCCACGCTTGTCATCAACTATGCGGCGCGGATGGCAAAATCCCGGCGGGTGGCTTTGGTGCGGGTACGGAAAAAGAATCGCTAAACCGCGTCGTTTCAGGCATTGTTGCCGGGTGCCGGGTGGGACGAAAGCGTTTGGCACGGCGATTGCTTTTGTGTAGGATCAAGTTGCCAGCGATGGCAGCCAACTTATAGCGGTTCGTTTGGATAATGATCCTTTGCGAAGGCTTCAATTTGCATAGCTTTCGGCCTTCCGTTGGTCGGCCTGGGTTCATTGGCCGTATGAAACGCATTAATATGACCCCGCCGCCTTCGCCGCGGCCCTGAAAAGCCGTGTCGAGGCGATCACGGGGTCTCCAAAAACCACCGTCCCCCCAGGGACGTTTTTCCCCATAGACGATTTCTACGGAACCGCGATCGGCCGCGGTTCAAAGTCGTCCGCGTTGACCCAACCGGCCGGCGGTTTCTCGCCGCGCAGGTAACTCTCGTAAAAGCCCGCCCCGCTGGTGGGCTTGTATTCGTCGAACAAGTGTCCTTGGCCCGCCATCCGCGGGTCTTGTTGCGCGCGAAGTTCCGCCTCCATTTGTTGCCGCATGGCCGCGGCGCGCTGAGCATGCAGCGGGTCTGGCGCCAGATTATGCGTGCAATCGCGGTCGCTCGTCAGATCGTACAGTTCGTCGGCGGGGCGCATGCCAAAATTGAGCCGCCAGAATTTGTCGTCGCGGTCGTGGCGGCCCAGCGTCAAGATCAGTGACTTGGTGGGGCTGCCGTCGGTGTCGAGATAGCCGGTCTCTGGGTTGCCGGCCGGCCAGCGCGAGGCTTCGTAGTTCCTCAGATAAAGGTACTCGGCCGTCAGCAGGCCCCGAATGGGATAGCCCCAATCGTGAGGGCGGCCGACATCGGTCCGTTCCTTGCCGATCAAGACGTGGTCGCGGGCCTCTTCCACGCGGCCAGCCCGATGGCTTTCCAAAATGGGCCGCCAGCTTGTGCCGGTCAGCGGGGCCAGGCCCGATTCCTCCTGCGCCAGGCCGGCCACATCGAGGAGGGTGGCCGCGATATCGGTGAAGTCGACGAAATCGTCGATCGTTCTGCCCGCCGTGGGCACGCCAGCAGGCCAGCGGATGGCCAGGGGAATATGATTGGCGTCGTGATAGGCATAACCTTTTACGCGGGGAAAGGGCATGCCGTGGTCGCTGGTGACAATCACCAAGGTGTTATCGAGTTCGCCCCGTTCTTCCAGCGCGGCCAGCATCCGGCCCAAATGATGATCGACATGTTCGACTTCCAAAGCGTAGTCCAGCATGTCGTGCCGCACGGTGTCGTGGTCGGGCCAATAGGCCGGTACGCGGTCGATGTCGGCCAGTTGCTTGCCCCCCTTGCGCACGCCCGACTGAAACTCGTACCCGCGATGCGGCTCGAGCGCGCCGAACCAAAAGCACCAGGGAGCATCGGCGGGCGCGGCGTCCAGGAAATCGGCGAAGTTGGCCGCGTAGTCGTTGCGCGAGATTCCGCTGGCGATCGGTTCGGCGGTGCGCTTGTTGTAGGGCAAGCCCGTCATTTGCCGGGGCCGGCCGTCGGCGTCGTTGGCAATACCCGGTCCCCAGCCCTTGCCGGTGAAACCGACATGCCAGCCGTGCCGCATCAGAGACTCGGGCCAGCCCAAGAATTTCGCCGGAAACATCGCCATGTGGTTGCCGGCCTGCTCGTTTTGCCAGGCATGGCGGCCGGTGAGAATAATCGCCCGCGACGGGGCGCACTTGGCCACCGGCGTGTAGGCCTGGCGAAACAACAAGCCCTGCCGGGCCACGCGGTCGAAGGCGGGCGTGTTGATCCAGCTTGTGCCATACGCGCCAGCGTGCAGGCCCCAATCGTCGGCGATGGCGAACAAGATGTTTGGCGGCTGCTCCGCACCGGAACTGACTCGCGGCGGCATGGCCAACATCGCCAGGAGCAACAGAATAGCGCGTTTCATGGCGTGGGCCTCCGCGAGTGGACGCGTGTTGCGCCGTGTCAATCGGCGATGGAATCGCCTCCTACAGCATGACGCCAACCTGTAGGAGGCGATTCCATCGCCGATTGCGCCCCTAAGGATTAGGTGCGAAATAACTTCCCCTCTTGGCCCCCTCTCCCGGTACTCCGGGAGAGGGTTGGGGAGAGGGAGATGTGGCGAAATGGCCGCCATCAACCAAACCCTCACCCCGGCCCTCTCCCAGAGGGAGAGGGAGGTTCCAATGCGGAAGTTATTTCGTACCGTATCCTAACCAAACAACCGCATGATCGGTTGGCCGGAACTGATCGGCCGGGTGAAGCCGTCTTGGCCTAGGCGAAGTTCCAGCGGAACGCCCAGCGCGTGGTAGATCGTGGCACCCAGGTCTTGCGAACGGACGGGCAGATCCTTGACGTACGAGGCGGTCTTGTCGGACGCGCCATACACCATGCCGCCGCGAATGCCGCCCCCAGCCAAAATGGCCGAGTAGCAAGCGGGCCAATGCTGCCGCCCCGGATTCGCACCTGGCGCGTTGATCCGCGGGGTGCGGCCAAATTCTCCGGCCACGACCACCATGGTATTGTCCAACAGGCCCCGCTCTTGCAGGTCGGTCAGCAGGGCCGACAGGGCTTCGTCCAATTTTGGCATGCACCAGCCCATGCCATAAGAGCCGTCGCCAAAGGCGCTCCCCATGCCCATCTCTCCGCCGTGCATGTCCCAGCTAGAACTAGGTGCTCCGCCGCCGCCGGTGGGTGAAGTGCCGGTCCAACCGTTGACCGTCACAAACCCCACGCCCGCCTCGACCAGCCGCCGGGCCAGCAACAGGTTTTGCCCCAGCGGATGCATGCCGTAACGCTCGCGGACGGCGGTTGGCTCGCGGTCCAATTCGTAGGGCAGGCGGCCTTCCGTACCGCTGGCCAGCTCGAACGCCCGTCCGTACAAGTCTTGCCAATCCTTCTGGCCGGCGCTGCCCGTCGCCGTTTCGGCCGGGTTCAGGCCGTCCAGCAAGGTGCGGCGTTTGTGCATCCGCTCGAGCGGAACGGCGGGCAGCAATTCCTCGGGCGGGGTGAACTCCGGCATGGCGGGATGATTATTGGCCGAACCGACAAACAGCGGGCTGTTGGTCATGCCCAAGTAGCCGCCGGTGCCGATGTTGGGCGCGCAGAAGACCGGGTCGCCCACGCATTTAATCAGCCACACATACGGAGCGACGGTCCGTTGGCTGGGGCGCACCTTGGCCAGAATGGCCCCCATGTAAGGAGAGTCCAGCGGGGCGTCGGCCTGCCCGCTGAGCAGGTGATGCATGGCATCGAAATGGTTGCTGATGTTACCGACGTGCGTCATCGACCGAATCAAACTGAAGTGTTGCGACATTTTGGCCAGCCGCGGATTCAGTTCGCTGATTTGCATGCCGGGGACCGCCGTGGCAATCGGCTGGTACGGGCCGCGAATCTCGGCGGGTGCCTCGGGCTTGAGATCCCACGTGTCCAGATGGCTGGGCCCGCCGCACAGCAAGATGAAGATGCACGACTTTTCCGCCGCGCCACCCCCCAGCTTGCGTCCGCCATTCACCTGGGCGGCGACCATGCCAGGCATGCCCAAAGACAAAGCCCCCACGCCACCCGCCTGCAACAGACGGCGGCGCGTGATCAACGGGGCGGACTGCTTGTGACCGCTGGTTGTGGACTTCATCTGGCCTGGCTCCCATGGCAAAACCGATAAAACAGCCCGTGGCCCCACCACACTCTGGCGGGCGGGAACGGACTTGTCAATCTTGATGTGTAGGGGGAAAGGGTTCAAGAGGGG
Source organism: Pirellulales bacterium (assembly GCA_050247075.1). GTDB lineage: Bacteria > Planctomycetota > Planctomycetia > Pirellulales > JBFWUW01 > JBFWUW01. Next base: position 17,872 of record JBFWUW010000065.1, read on the forward strand.
GCGGGATGTGATCGGACTTGATTTTCGTTACCTTTTAGGTAAAGATTATGCCTAAGGGAGCGATCATGGAAGTGACCTTCACCAACGCGCGGCTTCAGAAGCTGTGCAATTCGGCCAGCAAGCTCCGCGGAAAACATGGCCCAAGAATGGCCAGTTTAATCCAGCAGAGGCTGCTTGAGCTCGCGGATGCCGAAGTGCTGGAGGACATGCGGCATGTTACCGGTGCCCGCTGCCATGAACTGAGCCAAAATCTGGATGGGCTTTTGGCGGTCGATCTTGTCCACCCCGACCGCCTCGCTTTTCGATGCGCCGACGACCCGATTCCGTTGAAACCAGACGGCGGTTTAGACTGGACGCGAGTACGCAAGATCGAGATTGCTGGAATCGGAGATTACCACTGACCGAATATGAGACTGACCGGGAAAACGGAACAATGGCTACCGCATATCGCTTTGAACCAGATTACTCCGTGCCGCCGGGCGCGACGTTGAAGGAAACGATTGAAGCGCGCGGCATCTCCCAGGCGGAATTGGCGGCTCGTGCCGGCATGGCCGAGAAAACGATCAGCCAAATCATTAACGGAATCGCGCCAATCACTTACGAAACGGCGGAAAAGTTGGAAATGGTCCTCTCGATCCCAGCCCGGTTCTGGAATCGCCGCGAATTGAGCTATCGCGAGGCCATCGCCAGGAACGAAGCGAACGAGCGGCTAGCCAACGACGTCGCCTGGCTCAAGGAGATGCCCGTCAAAGAGCTTAGGGAACGAAAGTGCATTGACGAGCAACCAGACGAATTATCACGAGTACGGGCAATCTTACAGTTCTTTGGAGTCAGCAGCGTTGATACATGGCACAAGACATGGGGTAAGCCAATCGCTCAGTATCGCGGTGGCGAGGCCCTCGAGCGCCATGCTGGCTACGTCGCGGCCTGGCTTCGCATGGGGGAATTGCAAGCGGATGCAATCGCCACGGAAGCGTTCGATGCCAGCGAATTCAAACGATCGCTCAAGGAGGTGCGGGCGCTGACGGCACGGCCCGCCGCCATCTGGAGCAAGGAAATCCCCAAACTGTGCGCACCGGCCGGGGTGGCGGTGGTATTCACGAAGGAAATCCCCAAAGCGCGGGTGAGCGGTGCAACCAGGTGGATTACGAAGGACAAGGCGCTCATTCAATTGAGCCTGAAGTACAAGACCGACGATCAGCTATGGTTCACGTTCTTTCACGAAGCGGGGCACATCCTTTTGCATGGAAAAAGGCAGATCTTCGTCGAGAACGGCTCCAATAGAGATACGGCCGAGGAGCAGCAGGCCAACGCGTTCGCGAGAGACTTCCTGATTCCTCCGGAGTCGGCCGCTCGATTGGAGTCATTAAGAACGCGGCAGCAAATTATCGCGTTCGCGAAACGGCTTGGAATCAGCCCAGGCATCGTGGTAGGCCGATTGCAGCACGATAAATTGTTATGGGTTACGGCATTCCGTGACCTTAAGCAAAAGCTCGATTGGACACGGTGATGCACGGCGCGCACGCAATGGTGGGACATCGCGGGTGGGCCGTTTGTGGATGGGGGACCGATGGCCGCTTGTCCCACCCTACGCTTCTACCCCTAGCAACTGGCAGGCTTCGTCGTAGCCGGCGGCGCGGAAGCCGTGCTGGTCCTCGCGGTTGTAGCCGAAGGCGCTGGTCGTCACCCGCGACAGGGCCACGATCTGCCGCCAACGGAAGGCGGGGCGGGTGGTTTGGTATTCCTCGCGGACGGTGTGGTAGAACTTTTCGCCGTGCAGACGGCCATCCTCGCTGATGGCGTACTTGAGCATCAGCTCGAAGACCGGCTCGACCGGATAGCCGCGGTCGCCGTAGAGGGCGATGGCGGCCGTGGCGCGGCCCTGGTCGTTGTGGCGGATGGCGTCTTCCGTCTCAGCCAGCAGGCCGGCGGCGTCGGAGATATTGATCAACGCGCGGTGCTCGTCGGTGGGATAGGCCGGCGTGGAGAACGGGGCCGATTGCACCCCAGCGTGGTAAGCGGCCACGATCAGGCCCGACACGGCGTGCGGCGTTTGGGCCACGCGGGCCATGTTGCGCCAGGCGTTGGTGGCGTCGGAGGAGTGGACGCCGGCCGAGTCGCCATGCGTCCGCCACTTGTCGCTGCCTTGCCGCAAGACGTACAAGTTGGAGGCCAGCGAAATTGCCTCGCCGACCACCTCGGGGTCGATTCCCTCGGCCAGCGCGGCGGCTACGGCCTCGGCCGCGCGGTCGCGCGGGCCTTGGTAGATGGCCTGGCTGAGTTCATCCACGGCGGCATCGCCCGGGTCGCGGTTGCCCAGCGGTTTGCCGGCCAGCTTGTACTGGTCGAGCAACTTGGGAACGAGTGCGCGAATGGGCGACTCTGGCTGTTTGTGGGCGATCCGCTTCTGCTCGTGGTCGGCGCAGAACCGCACGCACTGCCGCAATAGCGAATACGAGTAGTCTTTGCCCAACAGGCCGACCAGCCCATAGGTGCGATGGGCGAAGACAAACCGGTGGACGTTGAGATCGTCTTGCATGGCGGGCTGCAAGGCGTTGAAGGCGTCGAGCGGGGAATCGCCGACGGTGGCCAGCAGTTGCTCGCCCAAGGTGTAGTCTGTCTTGCGGCAGGCATCGCGGATTTGCAGGCCCAGATCGCCCTCGGCGGCATGTTCGGCGGCGTGCAGGGCTTCCAGCGTGGTCTTGGAAGCGCCCCCCACCGACTGAATTTGCTGGGCATTGCGGTACAACACCTTGAGCACGGGCAACGGCTGCCGGCCGCTGGTGAGTTGGCGGCTCATTTCCAACGCGGGCAGCATGGCCATCGCCGTATGAAAGCCGACATAGTCGCAGCCGCCAAACGTGACGGCATTGGCCAAGGCACCGGCGGAGATGAGCGTCTTGAGGTCGGTCTCGCCTTGAAGCACTTTTTGGGCCAGCAACGGCTGCAACTTTTCGGCGGGCGTGGTCCGCATCAACTCCACGAGAGTCTCGTAGGGGCCCAGGGGGATGGACTCAGCCCCTTGTTCGGCAAAGGCCGTGGACGAACCAAGATCGTTCGCCAGGGCGGTCCCCAGCCCGGCGGCCAGCATGCCGCGGCCAACATCGGACAGAAAAGCGCGACGGTTCGTGGGTAGCATGGGATTTCTCCAGAAAGGGAACACGCCAGAAGGATTGCGATAATTTGCCCTTACAAGTTCCTAGAACGGAGGGGCGTTACACGAAAGACGGTTCCTGCCCCCTGGGATTGCCCCCGACGACTTTATTGTACCACAACCGACCGACTGTAACGGCCAGCGGTTAATATAGATAGCAGATCGGGCCAGGGACCGAGTTGGGCGGTGCTAGCCAAGAAACCGTGCTTGCCAGGGAGCTGCCGTGAGCGAACCACACTGCCCCGATCCCGCGCAACTTCGCCAACTGGCGCTGGGCCTGGGGAGCCATGCGCGGTTTGACCATCTGGCGCGGCATGTTGAAGACTGTAGCGCATGCCAGGCCCAGTTGGAGCGGCTGGATGGTTCGACCGATGCTCTGGTCGATCGTCTGGGCAAGCTGCGCCTTGCGCCGGAGGCACCAGCGAACACTGGCGAGCCAGGCCGCAACGAATCTTGGGCCCAGGCCGTGCTGGCCGGCACGTCACGCTCGGGGGAGGCCGCCACGCGCATTGCCGCCGATGCCGGCAGAGACCTGGCGCGGCGGCTGCTGGAAGGTGTCGTGCGGCTCGACCGCTTTGAATTGCGGTCCGAACTGGGCGTAGGGTCGTTTGGGTATGTGTTTCAAGCTTGGGATCCGCGCCTGGAACGGTTGGTGGCGCTCAAGGTGCAGCGGGCCGGCAGCCTGGCATCGAATGAAGACGTGCAGCGGTTTCTGCGCGAGGCGCGGAGCGCGGCGCAGCTCAAGCATCCGGCGATTGTCTCTCTGTATGAAACCGGACAGACGCAAGACAACGTCTGGTATCTGGTCTGCGAATACATCGACGGCGTCACGCTGGAAGAGCGGCTGAGGGAACGCGCCATGACGCCCGCCGATGCCGCGGCCATCGCCGCCGATCTGGCTGACGCCTTGCAATATGCCCATGAACATGGCGTGGTGCATCGCGACGTGAAGCCATCGAACATTATCCTGGACCGGCAACAGCGAGCCCATGTGATGGACTTTGGGCTGGCCAAGCGCGAGACGGGCGAAATGACGATGACCTCGGAGGGACGCGTGCTGGGGACACCGGCCTACATGTCGCCCGAGCAGGCCGCCGGAACGTCGCACCTGGTCGATGCGCGCAGTGATATTTTCAGCCTGGGCGTGGTGTTGTACGAGATGCTGACGGGCGAGCGGCCCTTTCATGGCAACCGCCGCTTGCTGTTATTGCAAGTGTTGGAGGACGACCCGCGCCCGCCGCGCGCCGTCAAGCCGGGCCTGCCGCATGATCTGGAGGTGATCTGCCTGAAGGCCATGAGCAAGGCCCCGTCGCGCCGTTATCAAACGGCCCGCGACATGGCCGACGACCTGCGGCGGCACCAGGCTGGCCAACCGATTCTGGCGCGGCCGACGGGCTACATCGAGCGGACGCTGCGCTGGTGCCGGCGGTATCCGTTGGCGGTGGGCGTGTTGGCGGCGGTGCTGGTTGGTTCCGTGGCCGGGTTGTGGTATCTGTCGAGCTTGTCGGAATACTTTGTGCGGCAAACGGCGCTGGAAAGCGCCCGGTTGGAAACCAAGATGCTGGACGAAGTCTGGCGGTTCTACAGCGACGAGATTTCCGACATCGACCCCAAAACGACGAATGTCTCCATCACCGAGAACTACCACAACGTCCACCCTGCGCTGCCGCTGCCCGCCACGTTTGCCATCGACCTGGGAGAACGAATCAGCCGCCGCAACCCTGGCATGGAGGTGCGTGTTTTCAGCCGGCATCCCTGGCCCACGCGCAAGGATGGCGGTCCGCAAGACGACTACGACTCGGCGGCGTTGAATTGGCTGGAGGCGAACGCCAAACCGGCCGACGAACCTCCCTCGGAATTCACGCACTTTGTCAACGATGACGGCCGCCGCAAGCTGCTGTACTACAGCGCGCGCCATATGGAGCAGAGTTGCATTGGCTGCCACAACCATCCAGCCAGCCGCAGCACCAAGAAGGATTGGAAAGTGGGCGACGTGGTGGGCGTGCTCAAAATCGTGCGTCCGCTAGAGCGGGAGATTGCCAGTACCCAGGCCGGCCTGCGCGGCGCGTTCTTGTTGATGGGGACCATCGCGGCGCTGCTGGTGGTGATTAGCGTGGCAGTCACCGTCGCTGCGCGGCACAGGCGAAAGGTGCCCACCGCATGACCGCCGAAGAAAGCCGCCATCAGCGCTTGCGGTCGGGCGGATCGACCTCGCGCAGCCTGTTGGCCGGTGCGCGCCAAGACTTACCAGCGGCTTGGGAACGGCTGGTGCGGCTGTACGCGCCGTTGGCGGCTTCTTGGTGTCGACGTTGGGGCGTGGCGGAACAAGACATCGGCGATTTACTGCAAGAAGTCTTCTCGGCGGTGGCGGGCCACCTCGACCAATTCCGCAAGGAACGTCCCGCCGATACGTTTCGCGGTTGGCTGGCGACGATCGCCCGCAACAAGGTTCGCGATCACTTTCGTCGTCGCGCGGGTGAACCTTCCGCCGCTGGCGGTTCCGAGGCGGCCCAGTGGATGCGGCAAGTGCTGGACCCCCGCGACGCGGACGATGAACTGCCCGACCCAACCGACGACGTTTTGCTGGACGACTTGTTGAAAGCAGCGTTGGAGTCGATCCGCGGCGAGTTTCACCAAAATACCTGGCATGCCTTTTGGGGCGTGGTGGTGGAAGGCCGGGCCGCGGCCGATGTGGCCGCCGATCTGCACATGAAACCGGGTGCCGTGCGCGTGGCGAAATCACGCGTACTGCTGCGGTTGCGAAAAGAACTGGGCGACGAACCCGACGAACCTCGCGGATGAGCAGGGCCGGAACAATTTGTTCCGGCCCTGCCCGACGCGGGGGTGAGACCAAGGAAGGGGCCAGCCATCGGTGGGCCGCGGGGGTACCGTTGACTCGCAACTGAAACGTAGGTCGAACCTGGCGGCTGTCAAATGAAGTTGGGGAATTCGGTCGATTCGCACGGAATTTCCGTTGAAATGGGCCGCCGAAGGGACGATTCATCAACATATACTGTTTTGTTGTTGACTTTCGATTTCGCCATCGGTAGCTTCAGGCGTGCGAGATTGTGGTCTACCAGTACGCAGCCCCGACAGGAGTCTTGGCCATGCTGAATCTTTGGGGAAATGACCAGCGGCACGATTGCGAAGGGAATTCGCGACGTGAGTTTCTCAAGGTCGGCGCGTTGGGGATGACCGGCTTCGGCCTGTCTGACCTGTTGAGAGCCAAGGCGGCGGCAGCGGCCGCTGGCCAAAAAACCAAAGATACCTCGGTGATTTGGATATGGCTGGGGGGCGGGCCATCGCACATTGAAACATTCGATCCCAAGATGGAAGCGCCGGCGGAGTTCCGCAGCGTGGTCGGTGCCATCGACACCAAGCTGTCGGGCGTGCAAATTGGCGGTATGCTGCCAGAGATGGCCAAGCGGCTCGATCGTTGGTCGCTGGTGCGGTCGTTCGCCCACGGCAACTCCGGGCATGGCGGCGGCACGCATTGGGTGATGACGGGTTACAACCATGTTTTGGCGGATGCCGGCATGCCCCCCAAGCATCCTTCGTTTGGATCGGTGGCTTCGCGGATGCGCGGGGCGAACGACCCCACGACCGGCATGCCGACGTATGTCCGCATCAATGGGCTGTATGCCGACGGGCCCGATTGGCTGGGACCGTCGTACGGGCCATTCGACGTTGGGGGACAGGCCCAGCGGAACATGAATACCGCGGTGGATTTCAACCGCTTCGACGACCGCCGGCATCTGCTGGATGCGCTCGATCGGGTCGATCGTCAGATCGACCGCGGCGGCCTGATGAAAGGGCTGGACGACTTTGAAAACCAGGCCTTTGGCCTGATTATGGGCCGCTCCAAGGAAGCCTTCGATCTCGACAAGGAAGAACCTAGACTGCGCGACCGCTACAAGGAAGAGGTCGGGCACCAACTGGGCCAGCAACTGTTGATGGCGCGGCGGCTGTGCGAAGCGGGTTGCGGGTTTGTCACGATGAACTACCAGAACTCGTTCCAGGGTTGGGACATGCATAGCACCATCAAGCCGCAGATCGAACAGGCTTGCCCGCCGCTCGATAGGGCTTTGGGGTTGCTGCTGGATGACATTGAATCGCGCGGGCTGTCCGAGAAAATCCTGGTGGTGGTAACGGGCGAGTTCGGCCGCACGCCGCGCATCAACGGCGGTGCCGGCCGCGACCACTGGGGCCCGCTTTGCACGCTGGCCATGGCGGGCGGCGGCCTGAAAATGGGCCAGATTGTCGGCGAATCATCGTCCAAGGCCGAAGTGCCCAAGTCGACGCCGATCGAACCGAAGCATCTGATGTCCACGATCTTCCATGTCTTGGGCATCGACCGCCAGGCCCAATTGCCCGACCCCGCCGGCCGGCCAACCTATTTGTTGCCCGACGCCGCCGAGCCGATCCGGGAATTGATCTAAACGATTGGCCAGCAATGCAGATGCCGCGCGGAGAGCCAACGCCAGGTGGGCCGGCGCTTTGGCCGGTCCCGCCGACCCGGCGGTTCATCAGACATTGGAAGTTCATGCAACGATAGCGGGCCACCTCGTTGCCGTAGCTGGCACTTGGCTGCGGGAACCGTCTCCGACGGCGGTAATCGGCGGTCCATCCTGGAGGGCCGAGACCGCGAAAAAGGCCGTATGTTCCAGCCGGATTGCGCGTTGCGGCCGAGGACAGCGGGATCGCACCGCCCCGCCATGGAAGAACCACGAATCAAACGAATCCAGCGAATGAATATCCTGAGTGGAAACTCGCGCGAGGGAAAAGGGGCGGGCAGCGACGAGAAGAACTCGTACCGTAGTATGCTGATTCGTTCGATTCGTTTGATTCGTGGTTCTCTCCAAGCCTCGTCCAAATGCCGGTGCGCATTCAACTCGCTGGCAAGGTATTACCTTCAAATGTCCGCCGTATCCTCCTTCAGCCTTCAGCCTTCATCCTTCCGCCTTTCCTGTTATGCTGGGATGAAGAACGAACGGGGCAACCTGGTGCATTCCTTGCGATTCTCGCGGGCCGCCGACGGTGCGCGGATATGATCTGCCATGCATGTAACTCACGACCAACCGATTGAGCCGACGATCGCCGTTTCGTCCGAAAGCCGCACGGGCGGCAGCGTAATGATGCAGAACTTGGCTTTGATGGGCGTGGTTGTCTTGGTGTGGCGCGTCTCGGTGTGGTGTTATCCGCCGCTGGCCGTGCTGGGTTTTCCCTTGGCCGTGGTCATCGTGTGGGCACTGGTGTATGCCTGCTTGCCCAACGCCGTCAAATACGCGACGGTGTTATTGGGCCTGGCCGCTATGCTCTTGGGATTGCTGCTGCCTGGCGTGCTGCAATTGCGCGACCAGGCCCGGTTCAATACCAGCACGGACCATTTGCGCAGCCAATGGGAAGCCTTCCGCGGTGTGCGGATGCTGCACGAGGGAAAGAGGCCATCGGCACGGATCGCGGTTGAACCCGACACGGATGAACAGTCGGTGGAGAGTGCTCGTCCTTAACGGGCGGATACAGTAGGCCCCGTCTGCCGGACGGGGTCTGGGATGGGCGTTCCAACTACATCCGCGCCATCAAAGTACAACGCGCCGCCTGATGCGGCGTGAATTGCCGGGCCACGCCGATCAACCTGGCGAGTCTTCTCGCGCCGCCAGGTTCCGCCCGGCAGGCGGAACCTACTGGATGCCCAAAAAAGTTGATTGACAGCCGGGCTGCTTGTGGTAGTATCCGCCGCACGACGTTGGGTGCCGCCGATGGCTTGGAGCTGTCGGCGGAGAATAGGGAAAACGGTGCAAATCCGTTGCGGTCCCGCCGCTGTAACCGGGTACGAAAGCCGCGTTAACCACTGCCTGTGATGGGCGGGAAGGTGCGGCCGGTAGAACGATCCGGAAGCCAGAAGACCTGCCCAAGCGATCGGAAGCGAACGGTCCTCGTGGAAGAGACGTTGCTTGCGCGGCGGCTTATTGCCGCGCTGTTTGCCGTGCCGGTAATGGCATGGGCAAATGGTTGCCTGTGGGGATGATGATTCATCCTGGCGTGGTGGCGGGCGAATGTCCCTCTCTGCTGGCCATTCGCGAGAACGCGCACCGACGCGCGATTCTGGCAACGAGGAGCTTGTCATGCCTATCTTTTACGGCAAATCGCCCTTGGCGATTCGGGGCCGCGTTTTTCGTCATCGGCCGCCGCCCGCGACGCCTTACTCCATGCACGGCTAGCCGTTGTAGCGCAATCGCGCGGAAGGATCGCCTGCGTTTTGTAGGAGGCGATTCCATCGCCGATGGCGGCGGGATGGTGCGTCTCAAACGGTCGATGCGGCCAGCCAACGCATCGACACCGCTGGCGGACCAACCGCCAGGAACGTGGCAACGTACTGGCCCACTGGCGGACAAGCCGCCAGTGGCACCCTAAGAAGTCGTGGCACCTTGGAATTTCCAAATCATTTAATCGTTTTGTTCCCCAACCTTTTGAAAGGATTGATCGATGCAAAACCGCAAGAATCGTGCCGGCTTTACGCTGGTGGAACTGCTGGTGGTGGTGGCCATCATTGGCCTGTTGATTGCCTTGTTGCTGCCCGCCGTACAGTCGGCCCGGGCCAACGCCCGCACTACGCAGTGCAGCAATAATCTGCGGCAGATCGGCGTGGCCTGGCAGTTGTACCACGAGCACCACAAGGGCGAGATGATGCCTTGGCTGGCGTACGACCCGACCAACCCCAACGTCAGCAACTACTGGTTTGGCCAGGAGGTGCGTACCAATGTGGCGGCCGACCCTTCGACGTTGAAAGTTGGCGGCTCGCCCCTCATGCCGTATCTGGAGAACAACGTCGAAGTCTTCCAATGCCCCGACTTTGACCTGGGTCAGATTACGAAATCGCGGTTCAACCGCCTGACCACGGGCTACGCCTACAACAGCCGCGGGCTGGGACCAGGCGCGACCCTGAAATACGACGCCAGCTACAACGTGACGGGCGTCTACAAGCCGGGGGAAATGTACGCCGACTACAACAACAACCAGGTGATGACTCCGCCGTTGGGCTACAACTTTGCCACGGTCAAGGCCACCAGCCGCACGGTGGTCTTTACCGACGCGGCCACTTCGCTGTGCGGCGCGCCCAACTTCAATGTCGGCTGCCTGAATGAAAACTGGTCGCTCGATTGGCCCTCGGCCAGCTTTGCAAATCCCAGCACGCACTATCGGCACCGCGGCGATATCGCCAACGTCTTGTTCGCCGACGGCCATGTGGAAAAGGTCAAGTATCTGCCGGCCGTCTTTACGATGACGGTCTCCGACAATGACCGGCAGTTCTTTCACTCCAAGCGATTGTCGCACGTGGGGGCGGACGACACGTTGTACAACCGAGAAGCCGAAGCGGTGGAGTGAGGGAAGGTATGAGGTATGAGGTAGGAGGTATGTAAGAGGCGATTCCATCGCCGATGGATGCGGTTATCCACCCAGGGGAACTGTCATGGATATGACCAGTAGCGATATGCAGCGATTGTTGGCGACGCTGCCGCGTAAATCGGTGGCCGGCTTGGGGGTTCGCCCCGAGGGACCGCTGGGCGATGGCGTGACCTTGGCCACCAAGGAGGAAATGCAGTACCTGTACGAACGGGCCGAGCAATGGGCCGACGCCCGCGACCGGATCCTCAGCGCCCGGCCCGCCAATATGGTTGTGCGGCGGCGGACGTTGATTGTGCTTTGCCTGCTGTTTTTCGCCACGGGAGGCATGGCGGGCTATCTGGCCAAGGCAGGCCCGCGTGACGTGTTGCCGCCGCAAGAGACGCCCGTGCTGCTGATCGACTTGCAATCGGGCAAGGTCTTTCGGCAGCTAGACGCGGAGGACGACACGCTGGCCGACCGCCGCGTGGCCCGCGCCTTGTGGTGCCCGGAATGCCGCAAGTGGCACCCCGGTCCCAGCGAGGCCGCCGCCCGCAATTTGCCCCAGGGCCGGCCTCCTTGCCCCGTCCATCCGGGAGTGCCGTTGCAATTGCGGGAATAGACGGGGAGAATTAGTGTCGCGTGTGGAGTGACGAGTGTCGAGTGTCGAGTGTGGGCGGCGGGCTGTTGCTGCTTCGCCCTATGTTCTTGTGATGCTCCTTGAAGCCTGACGTTCAATTACCGAAACTTCTGAAGGGATTCTTAACGATGTTCAACGCCAGATTTTGGATTTTGGCCGTGATCGTGTTGCTGACGGCCGCGTTGCGGTTGGTGCCGCACCCCGACAACTTCGTGCCGGTGATGGCCGTGGCCTTGTTTGGCGGGGCCATGTTCCGTTCGCGCTGGGCCGCGGTCTGCGTGCCGCTGGCGGCTATGATTGTCAGCGATATTGCGCTGTATACCTTGAAATATCCTGAGTACGGTTGGGTCAAGGGAGTCAGCGGCCAGTCCAAGGTCTATCTGGCCATGGCCGCGGCCGCCGTGTTGGGAGGATTGTTCCTCCGCAACCGCCGCACGCCGGTGCGGGTGGTCTCCGCGGCATTGTTGGCTTCCTTGGCTTTCTACCTGTTCTCCAACTTCGTTGGCTTCTACAGCGCAGAGCGCTACCCGCACAACTTGCAAGGACAGATCAGTTCTTACATCGCGGCGCTGCCGTTCTTTCGCAACGCGCTGCTGGCCGACCTGTTCTACACGTGCGCCCTGTTTGGCGGGTTTGCCTTGGCCGAACGTTACGCCGGCGGCTGGCTGCGGCCCGCGCCGACAGCCGTGGCGGCGGAGTAATGGCCGCTATTTTACCAGACCGCGCAGCGTGGCCAGATTGATGGCGTCCAGCTCTTGGCCGTCGCGCTGGCCCTTGGGCGTTTCCATATACATGGGGACGCGGGCGAAGCGGCGGTCGTTGAGCAGATGCCGGAATGGTTCCAGGCCCAGGTGCCCTTCGCCGATATGCTCGTGCCGATCGACGCGCGAGCCGAGGGGCTTTTTGCTGTCGTTGAGGTGAAAAGCCTTGACCTTGTCCATGCCGACGGCCTTATCGAGCGCCCGCATGGTCGCCAGATAGTCCTTGCGCTCGGCCAGGGGATAGCCCGCCGCGAAGGTATGGCAGGTATCAATGCAGACGCCCACGCGGTCGGGGTCTTGGATGCCATCCAGAATGGCCGCCAGATGTTCGAACCGCCAACCCAAGCACGAGCCTTGCCCGGCGGTGTTTTCCAACAGGCATTGGGCCTGGATGTTGGGCGTGCTGGCGTGGACCTCGTCCAGGGCTTGGGCCACGCGCTGTAAGCCGGCCTGCTCGCTGCTGGTGGTAAAGGCACCCGGATGCGTGACCACGTAGGGAATGCCCAGCGCGTCGGCCCGCCGCAGTTCGTCGATGAACGCCGCGATACTGCGCCGCCACAGGTCTTCGTCGGGGCTGGCCAGGTTAATCAGGTAAGAATCGTGCGCGATGGGGTGCCGAATGCAGCCGGCCGCCAACTGCTGTTTGAATTTGGCGATATCGTCCTCGGCCAACGGCTTGCCCCGCCATTGGTTGTTGTTCTTGGTCAAGGATTTTCCATCTCGGAGCGATTCTTTCTCTGCTTGGGCTACGGGCTTAACTGCCCACTGCGAAGGACTATGCGTAAAAATCTGAACCGTCTCCATCCCAAGAGCCGCAGCAGCCTGAACAGCCTTGTGGAACCCTCCCGCAATCGACATGTGTGCGCCGAGCAACGGCATGACCAACCTCGGATTTTGCTTCTCGATTCCACGTTTTCGTCGGGCGACTTTTCTGGCCCGCCCCACTGGCTAACTCAATGCGTCGTCACTTCACCCGTTTCTTGCAGGCCCCTCTCTCCCCGATTTGCCCCATCACCTTGTCCAATGTCTTGTCATCGCAATCCGCCAACACCCGGAACACATCAGGCCGTTGAAGAACACGCTTCCGTATTCGCTCAGGCACCCGCTTCGCCAGGATCACCAGTTCGTCTTCGTCGGCTTCCAGGGCGTCGGCCAGACGATGGATCAGGGCATCCGAAGGATAATCGCCAAAATTCAGCCGTTCGTTCTCGACACGGCTCAGGTAGGTGAAGCCGACGCCGACTTTCTCGGCCAGATCACGCAGGCTCCAATCCTTGGCGTGACGAAGCTCTCGAACCCGTTCGCCAAAAGTCTTCACAAGGTCGCTCCTCGTAGGCACTTGCTGGTTGCTGCCTGCCTCCGCATATCGTAGGATACTTGCACTCTGCGGACAACACCCAGAAGGGCGGCGGGGCGATTTGGCCTGCCGGAAACGGAGGGCGACCCGGTGACGGCGTTCATCGACGGACCCGGACGACTTTGAAGCTCGGTGGCGCATGACACCCGAACAGAAATCCCGGCAGCAGATCGACCGCCAGCTTGAACAGGCTGGCTGGATCGTGCAGGACTACCGCCAGATGAACATCTCGGCGGGGCTGGGCGTTGCTGTTCGTGAATTCCCGCTCACCACGGGCGATGCCGACTACATGCTCTACGCCGACGCCAAGGCCATCGGCGTGGTCGAGGCGAAGCCCAAGGGCCACACGCTCACCGGCGTTGAAACGCAATCGGGCAAATATCTCGACGGCCTGCCTGCTGGCCTGCCCCATCATCGCCTGCCGCTCCCCTTCGCCTACGAATCCACGGGAGAGGTCACGCAGTTCACGAACAACCTGGAACCGGATGCCCGCAGCCGGGTCGTCTTCACGTTCCATCGTCCCGAAGAATTGATCCGCCTCGTGAAGCTCGACAAGCAGGTGCGGACGCATCTGCGGGAAATGCCGCCGCTCAACACCGGTCATCTGTGGCGGGTCCAGATCGAGAGCATCCAAAATCTCGAAACGTCACTCGCCGCCAACCGCCCCCGTGCGCTCATCCAGATGGCGACCGGCAGCGGCAAGACCTACACCGCCGTCAATTTCTGCTACCGGCTCATCAAGTACGCCGAAGCCCGACGCATCCTTTTCCTCGTGGACCGGAACAACCTGGGCAAGCAGACGCTCAACGAGTTCCAGCAGTTCGTCAGCCCGGTGAATGGCTACAAGTTCACCGAGGAATACACTGTCCAGCACTTGAAGAAAAACACCATCGCACCGGCGTCAAAGGTCTGCATCACGACGATTCAGCGCCTTTACTCGATGCTGAAAGGCGAAGACGACTTCCTGGAAGAGAATGAGGAAGGCTCGCTGTTCGAGACGGAGACTTCGCTGATCCGGGAGCCGCTGCCGGTCGTGTACAACGCCAAGATTCCCATCGAGACGTTCGACTTCATCGTGGTCGATGAGTGCCATCGCAGCATTTACAACATCTGGCGGCAAGTCCTGGAATACTTCGATTCGTACCTCATCGGCCTGACTGCCACGCCGACCAAGCAGACCATCGGCTTCTTCAACGGCAATCTGGTCCAAGACTACGCCCACGAACAGGCCGTGGTCGATGGCGTCAACGTCGGCTACGACGTGTACCGCATCGAAACGAAGATCACCAAGGACGGGGCCAAGCTGGCTCGTGAGCCGGGGGTCTTCGTGCCGCATCGGGACCGCCGCACGAAAGGGAAGAAGTACAAGGAACTCGATGACGACCTGACCTACACGGCCAACCAGCTTGACCGGGACGTGGTGGCCGAGAACCAAATCCGGCTCGTCGTCCGCACGTTCAAGGACAAGCTGCCGGAAATCTTTCCTGGCCGCACCGAGGTTCCCAAAACGCTGGTCTTCGCCAAGACCGACCTGCACGCCGAAGACATCGTGCGCATCATCCGTGAGGAGTTCGGCAAGGGAAACGACTTCTGCCAGAAGATCACGTCAAAAAGCACTGGCAAGAAACCCGACGAACTTCTCTCCGAATTCCGTAACTCGTACTTTCCCCGCATCGCCGTCACCGTGGACATGATTGCCACGGGGACCGACGTGAAGCCGCTCGAATGCTTGATCTTCATGCGGAATATCCGCTCGCTCGGTTACTTCGAGCAGATGAAAGGGCGGGGTTGCCGAGTGGTCGATCCCGACGTGCTGCAAAGCGTCACGCCCGACGCCAAGCACAAAACGCACTTTGTCATTGTCGATGCCGTAGGCGTCTGTGAGGACGAGAAGACAGCGACCAAGCCGCTGGACCGCAAGCCATCCGTGCCGCTCGACAAGATTCTCAATCTCGTTGCGGCGGGTGCGGCCAACGATGACGTGGTGTCCACCCTGGCCTCACGACTTTCTCGACTCGATCTGGAAGTGGACCCGATCCATCAAGCCGCCATACAGAAGGCATCGGGCGGGAAGTCGCTCTCCGACCTCAGTGCCGATCTTCTCAAAAGCATCGACCCCGATGCGAACACGCAGTTGGCCGTGGACAAGTTCAATGTCCCGGCAGGCCCCAATGGAGAACCGCCAGAGCCGACCGAGGAACAGATTGTCGAAGTCGAACGGGAGCAGATGGCGACGGCGTTGAAAGCCTTCCACGACCCCAAGCTGCGTGACGCCATCCTGGCGGCGAAGCGGTCGTTGGAGCAGGTCATCGACGAGCAGACCCCCGATCAACTTCTTCGGGCTGGCTTCGACGCCGAGGCGTTGGAGAAGGCGAAGTCGATGCTGACGAGTTTTCGGAAGTTTGTCGAAGACAACAAGGACGAGATTGAAGCCATCCAGGTCTTGTACAGCATTCCTTATCGAGCTGGATTGAAGTTCCGGCACGTCAAGGAACTGGCGAGCAAACTGAACCAGCCGCCGTTTTTTGTGGACCCCAATCGCCCCGAATCACTGACCCGGCTGTGGCAGGCGCATGAAGTGGTCGAACCGGACAAGGTGCGAGGCAAAGGGGGCAAGCAACTTGTGGACGTGATCGCCCTGGTGCGCCACGCCATTGATCCGAACACTCCGCTGGCCCCTGTCGGCATGACGGTTGAGGAACGGTATCGCCAGTGGCTGGCCGACAAGCAGGCGGCGAGCGTCACGTTCACCGCCGATCAACGGAAGTGGCTCGACGCCATCAAGGACCACATCGCCAGTAGCTTGAACATCGAGCAAGACGACCTGGAAGACGTGCCGTTCAACACGATTGGCGGATTGGGGCGTGCGTATGAACTTTTCGGCGACAATCTCGCTGCCATCCTTGATGAACTCAACATGAGGTTGGCGGCATGAGTGACCTAACTCACCTTCCAGCGTCCTGGGCTGTTGCTCCGTTGCCCATCGTCGCATCCATCAATCCGCCGAAGGGGAAGATTCAGGCGAATGGATCAGACTTGGCGCACTTTGTCCCGATGGCGTGCGTAACCGAAGAATTCGGCGGAATTGACGTATCCTCGACTCGTCCGCTCAACGAGGTCATCAAGGGATATACCGCTTTCGTGGAGGGCGACGTACTTTTCGCCAAGATCACCCCCTGCATGGAGAACGGCAAGATCGCCGTTGTGCCACCACTGAGCTTCGGATTGGGATTCGGCTCTACCGAATTTCATGTCCTGCGGGCGACAGAAGCCGTATTGCCAAAGTGGATCGCCCATTTTCTCTCCCAGACGGCGATACGGCGCAATGCACAACGGAGCATGACGGGAAGTGCTGGTCAGCTTCGTGTCCCAGCATTATGGCTTGCCGAGCAATTGCTTCCGATCCCTCCGCTTCCCGAACAAAACCGCATCGTCGCCAAGATCGAGGAACTTTTCTCCGACCTGGATGCTGGGGTTGTCGCCCTTGAGCGGGCCAAGGCAAATCTGAAGCGATACCGTGCCGCCGTTCTCAAAGCCGCCGTGGAAGGCAAGCTCACGGAAGAGTGGCGGGCCAAGCACCCTGCGAAAGAATCCGCCTCGGTACTCCTGGCACGCATCCTGAAAGAACGCCGTCAGAAGTGGGAAGCCGACCAACTTGCCAAGTTCCCCGCCGCTGGAAAGGAGCCACCGAAGAACTGGAAAGAGAAGTACGTCCAACCGACGCCGCCCGTAACGACCGGCCTGCCGGAACTGCCTGCCGACTGGTGCTGGGCCAGTGTGCAGCAAGTCGGCTCCGTGCAACTCGGACGACAACGTGCGCCGCAGAATCACAACGGCCCGCACATGCGCCCGTACCTACGGGTTGCCAACGTGTTCGAGGATCGGATCGACCTCAGTGATGTCATGGAGATGAATTTCACCCCGCAGGAGTTCGAGACATTCCGCCTCTCATACGGAGACATCCTCCTGAATGAAGGGCAGAGCATGGAACTCGTTGGACGCCCTGCGATGTATCGAGATGAGATGCCGGGAGTCTGTTTCACGAACAGCCTTGTCCGCTTTCGTGTCTACGATGGAGTGGACACCGAGTATGCGCTCAAGGTGTTCCTGGCTTACCTCAAGAATGGACGGTTCCAGAAGATCGCCACAATTACGGTGAACATTGCGCATTTGGGAGCCGGTCGGTTCTCTGAAATCGAATTCCCCCTGGCTCCGACTGAGGAACAGGCAGCGATCATCGAAGAAGTGGACCGCCACTTTTCCCTGATCGACGCTGCGGAGAAGGCAATCAACCTGAGTTTGGCCCGTGCTGGCCGCTTGCGGCAGAGCATCTTGAAGCAAGCATTCGAGGGAAAGCTCGTCCCTCAAGACCCTACCGACGAACCGGCCAGCGTGCTGCTGGAGCGGCTGCGTGCGAGCCGTTCGGCTCATGAAGGAAATGGCAAGGCCAACCTCCCAATCCGTGGGCGTCTTGCGAAGTCGAAGAAACTGAAAGGGAGGGCCGACGCATGAGTGACAGCACGCCCGTCATCCATCCCGTCTACTTGCCCTTCACCCGACAGCAGCTTGCGCTGCACTTCAGCGACGACAAGCACCTGGATTACTTCGCAACGAGTGCCATCCGGTACGCCGAGTTCGTAGCCCGGCTCGGTGCGAAGTTCGAGGGGATGCCGATTACCAACGAAGTGCGGCTGGCTCGACAGATCGAGAAGGACGAGCGGTTCTGGACCGCTTGCACGTTGAAGATGGTCTTCGATGCGGGGCGTTTTGCTGACATCCTACGGATCGCCTTCGGCGACGTGCCGCCCATCACAGGCTTTGCGTCCTGGGATCAGTGTGTTGGGGATCGAGCGGACCAGGAGCTTCGGTTCGAGGTCGCCGTCTCCAGCCCGCAGGTCTACCGAGACACCCTCCGTGATCGCTACCTGAACCAAGGGCCTGCTGCCCACCTTGTTCCTTACATCGTTCATGCGGGAATGGGCCGCACCGCCTATGAAGGAGCCACGAAAGTTGACGCCATCTTCCGCAACCGGAAGACTGGCTTCAGCGTCATGTTCGAGGCCAAGGTTCTGTCAGACATCTCGTGCGATGTGACCTTCGATCCCTTCCGAAACCAACTTGCTCGAAACATCGACGTGATGCTCGACACCGGCGACGGGTTCCTTACACTCGACCCAGCCAAACGGCTTCTCGCCCTTCTGACGCCTAAAGTGTTCAAGGATCGGCCCACGACTCGGTACTACGGCCTGCTGTTCCATCAATACAAGAGCGATCCAGCCCTCCTCAGCGAACATCTTGCTCACCGGGACGCCGCCACACTGGCGCAGGTTCCGCCCCGCCTGGGATGGCTGACATTCGAGGAATGCCAGCGGATTTGCCCGGCCTGTTGCCCGTGGCTTGCAACACAAGGAAGTCATTCATGAGCAACAACGACTCCCAACAGATCGTCAATAAAGCCTGGAACTTCGCCCACGTTCTGCGGGACGATGGCCTCTCGTACATGGCCTACACCGAGCAGATCACGTTTCTGCTCTTTCTCAAAATGGCCGATGAGCAGACGAAGCCGCCGTACAACAAGCCGCCCATCGTTCCGGCCAAGTTCAGTTGGGAAAGTCTACTGAAGCGGGAGGGCGACGAACTCGAAGCCCACTACCGGCACATCCTCGAAGAACTCGGCAAGCAGCCGGGGATGCTGGGCGAAATCTTCAAGAAAGCCCGGCCCGAAATCCAGAACCCGGCCACGCTGCGGCGGCTGATCGTGGACCTGATCGACGTGGAGAAATGGTCGTCGATGCAGGCCGACGTGAAGGGGGACATCTACGAAGGGTTGCTCGCCAAGAGTGCCGCCGAAAGTCCAAAGGGAGCAGGCCAATACTTCACGCCCCGTGAACTCATCAAGGCCATCGTGGACTGCGTGCAGCCGACCGCCGACGACACCGTTTGCGATCCCGCCGCAGGCACGGGCGGCTTCCTCCTGTCCGCTTACGATTACGTCGCCAAGCATCAGGGAAAGACGCTCGACAAGGATCAAAAGAAGCACTTGCGGACGAAGTTCGTGAAGGGCTGGGAACTCGTCCCCAACACGGCTCGACTCTGCATCATGAACTTGTACCTGCATGGCATCGACGCCGATCCCTGCCCGATCAAGTCAGGCGTGGACAGCCTCGCCAGCGACCCCGGCGAACGGTTCAGCGTGGTCCTGACCAATCCCCCGTTTGGCAAGAAAAGCAGCATCTCCATCGTAAACGAAGCGGGCGATCTGGAGAAAGACGACACGGCTTACGAACGCCAGGACTTCTGGACGACGACGAAGAACAAGCAACTCAACTTCGTGCAGCACATCAAAACGCTGCTCAAGGTCAATGGCCGCTGCGCCATCGTCGTGCCTGACAACGTGCTGTTCGAGGGCGGGGCCGGGGAGACGGTGCGGCGGAACCTGCTCAAGCAGTGCGACGTACATACGTTGTTGCGGCTTCCTACTGGCGTTTTCTATGCCGGGGGTGTGAAGGCGAATGTCCTATTCCTCGACGCCAAACCCGCCCAGGAGAAGCCGTGGACGAAGACGCTGTGGGTCTACGACTTGCGGACGAACATGCACTTCACGCAAAAGACGAACCCGCTCCAGCGTGCCGACCTGGACGAGTTCGTGGAATGTTATCGCCCCACCAAGCGACACCTGCGCAAACCGACCTGGACTGATGCGGCCCCCGAAGGCCGCTGGCGTTCGTTCGACTACGACGACCTGATGAAGCGGGATAAGGTGAACCTGGACATCTTCTGGCTCCGTGACAAGAGCCTGGAAGATTCCGATGACCTACCCACGCCCGACGTGCTGGCCCAGGAAATCGCCGATGACCTGCAAACCGCCCTGGAGCAGTTCACGGCAATTGCGGAAAAGGTGAAAGGTTAAAGGGGTTCAGATACGTCAGTTCGCTGGAGACTTCTTCCATGAGCGATCCCAATAACGCACCCGAAAGTGACCCACAACGCTTTACGCACGAACCAGAGGGTGGGCTTACCGCTGGTGGAAGGGCAAAATACAGCCATAGCCATACCGAGACTCGCCGTAGCTGGCGGGCGTTCTTCATTGGGCTGACCGTAACGCTGATCCTTGCGGCGATTGCCTGCTTTTTTCACCCGTTGATCGGTGTTGTCATTGCCGTCATCGGATTTCTTCTCAGCCTGGCACTGCCGTCAGTCTTTACTCGGCATACGGATACGCATCACTTCGGAGAGGACTGATGATATGCCACCACCGAATGGCAATCGCAGTTTACAAAATGGGGCTTCGGATCGTGGAGAAGTGACCCTCGGCCAACGGTTGTCCAAGGCTCACTTCGCCATCACGCTCAAAATCGTGCAGCCAGGATACCGCTTCATCAGCTTGACCTTCGCCGCTTCCACGTCGGTCGCCTCGATCAGCACGTTGCCAACGATCCCGCCATCCTTCGTCTTGATCCTGAAGGCGAACTTCTGATTCGCTGCGAACGCCGGTCGGCAGACGAACAGGGAAAGGGCTGCGGCGAGAAAACTTCGGCGGGGCATGGGGTGTCTCAGGGTCATCGGTCGATCTTGCACTTGGGCAAAAGCCGTTGCAGCTTCTCGACACCAGCAGCGGTTACGCCGGTGCCGACCAGATTCAGACTGGCAAGCTCCTTCAACTCACTCAAGGCGTCGATCCCGTCGTCGGTGACGCCGACAACTCGCATCAAGCTCAATGTGCGCAACCCCATCGGCTTCTTCCAACGACGAAGCCCATCATCGGTAATCTTCGTCGATGAAAGGTTGATATGAGTCAATGCAGGGAAAGCCGGAAGACAGGCTAATCCATCGTCGGTGACAGGCGCACCAGCCACTTCTAGCCAGTCCAGCACATCGAGGCCGACCAAATGGCCGAAACCGTCGCCGGTGACTTTCGTGCCGTTGAGTCGCAGAATCTTCAGTAAACTTTGACCACGCAGGTGAGCAAGTTCTGCATCAGAAAAGCTCGTTCCGCTGGCGTTGAGCGATTGAATGGTCGGCAGTTCCGGCAAGACTTGAAGCACCTTGGTGTCGATTGGCTTCGATGCCGGAAAATCAATTGCTGAGATCGAAATGGCTCCCTGGGCGGGCAGTTGATCGAGACGGCTGAGGGAATCAGCCCGCTCGTCGATAATCACCCGACCGCCTTCTCGAAGGATTGTTTCAGCGACAAATCGAGCAGTCGGCGTTCTTTCGATCACTTTGCTGAAATCGGCTATGTTCTTGCCGTTGATCTCTTCCAGTGTCTTGATGGAATGGATGAGATCGGTGTCCCGATTCGGATCGAAGTCGCAGCCAAGGCTCTTGAGCCGCATGGTCCGCAGCACGGACAAATCCTCGACGTTTGTGGCTCCGATCCTCAACAGTGCGATGGGCATTCCGGTCAGTGGCGACAGGTCTTTCACCGGCGTTCCGTAGAGATTGAGAATCTTCAGCCTCATCCCCTTCAAGGGCGAAAGGTCTTCGATTTTCGTGCCGTAGAGCATCAGCGTCGTGAGCGGCACCCCTTCCAGCGGCTTCAGGCTGGTGATGTGCGAAGCATGTGCATCCAGGTACTCCAGCTTCATTCCCTCCAATGGCCGCAGATCCTTGACGTAGGAATAGCCGATCATCAGCCGAGTGATCGGCTTGCCCTTCAACGGCGTCAGATCGGACACGCTGGTTTGGAAGATTTCGAGTTCCTTCAAGCGATCCATTTCTTTCAATGGCGAAATGTCTTCCAGGTGAAAACAGTGGTTGAACCGTACCGAGGTCAGAGTCGGCAGCGCACGAAGCGGTGAGATGTCCTTCAGGTTTTCCGCACCGAAGAATCGCACCTGGACGACTTCGCTCTCGGCGATCTCATATCCATACCGTCCCGGCAGCGGCTGAAAGTAGGGATTGAGTTCGCAGATTTTCTCCAGGACAGCTTCGGCCCGACTATTCGCAGGCAGACCGGCAACCCGTTTCATCCACGCATCGAAGTCCTGTGCCTGCTCG
>JBFWUW010000066.1:0-39599 GCA_050247075.1 Pirellulales bacterium
TCGAAAGAAACCTCGCTACACTCTGTCGTCACGGGCTGTCTCCCTGCATTTGGTCCAAGTGGTCTACTATCACCCACTTATTGACCAAAGGGAGCAGCCCGTTACTACGCGCGGTGAGAAATCCAGGCTAGATGGAGGCGGCGGGAATCGAACCCGCGTCCCGTGATATTTCCACGTATGCTTCTACGTGCGTAGCCGGTTCATTTTACGCTGTTCGTCGACGGGCCCCCAACCGACGGGGTGCCATGTCGACCAGCCGGGAACGGTTTTTTAACCTTGAGCGTGCCCGACAGTGACTCAAGGCGAGACGGAATTGTGTGACTGATCTTTGGGCCTCTCCGACGAAAGCCCTCAATCAGGGATGCCTTTTGTTAGGCAGCCAAAGCAAAGGAATCTTCGGCAATTGAAGATTTTGGTCAGCTTTTTACGTGGCCATCTGACCAACCACGGCACGCCACCTACGCTTCAACCTATCCGGTCGAACCCAGTTCGCCCCCAGAAAACAGGTTCCGGATAGCATGTGGGGTGCTAACCGGCGTTTTCATTATAGTTCGGCACGGGCGGCTGGACCAGACGAAGGTTTCATTTTGGCGTTGCGATCTTGGATTTTGGATTTGAAGGATTGGTTTGTCTTCAGGGGTGGTGGCGAGGGGGCCGTTGTGCTGGCGGATGGGTGATGGGCCTTTTAGAATGGGGGAAGTTCTAATTTCCTTGGCCGGAGGGACTGGCGATGATTCTTTCTCTGGTATTGGCGGCTTGCGCGGCGTTGGCGGATGACAGTGCCCCCGCGAAAGAATCGGACGAGATGAAGTCGCAAGTGCGGCAATTGGCCCGGCAATTGGACGCGGCAGAGCTATCGCAGCGCGAGGCAGCGGAGCAGAAGCTCATCGAACTGGGTCCCGATGTGCTCGATTTGTTGCCGCCGATTACGCCGCGGACCTCGGCCGAGGTCAAGGAACGGCTAGCCCGCGTTCGCGATAAGTTGCAACGCCAAGAGGCCGAAGCCATCGTGCAGCCACGGCGCGTGACATTGGACATGGCCGACGCACCCCTTTCCAAAGTGCTGGAGTCGATTCAACAGCAGACCGGCAACAATCTGGTCAGTTACCGCGAGCAGCTTGGCCAGGAGGCGGCAGACCCCCATCTCACCATCAAGCTCGACGACGTTCCCTTCTGGCAGGCGTTTGACCAGACGTTGGATGCCGCGGAAGCCTCGGTCTATAACTATGCCGACGATGTCACCGACGCCTTGGCGGTCGCCGGCCGGCCCGAGGGAGAACTCGCCCGGCGCGACCGGGCCTTGAGTTACTCAGGCCCGTTTTGCATCGAGGCAACGCGGATGGAATCGCAGGTTGATTTGCGCAGCCCGCGAAACCGCGTGCTGCAGATTGAGTTGGACCTGGCCTGGGAGCCTCGATTGAAGCCGATTCATGTTGAGTTGCCGCTTTCCAAGCTGGAAGTGGTGGACGAGACTGGCGCGGAACTGGCGGTCAGCGATAACGAGGCCTCGCTCGACGCCACGGTCATCCCTGGCACAAGCTCCACGCAGTTTAATCTGGCGTTGGACTTGCCCCGCCGCAGCGTGCAGCGCATCGAGCGGCTTAAGGGGCAGTTTCAAGCATTGTTGCCGGGCCGCGTAGAGACTTTTAAGTTTGATGACTTCAAAAAATCCAACCAGGAGCGGCGGCAAGGGGCCGTGGTGGTCACGCTGCAAAGCGTCCGCCGCAACAATGATGTTTGGGAGTTCCGCGTGCTGGTAAAGTTCGACGACGCGGCCGGGTCGTTGCAATCGCATTTTGGCTGGGTGCATAACAACCCAGCCTATCTGGTGGGCAAGGATGGCCAGGAGCGGCAGCCCGACGGCACTGAGACAACGCGCCAGACAGAGGACGAGGCCGGTATGTCGTACCTGTTTGGGCTGGATGGCAAGCTCAGCGATTACGAGTTCGTCTACAAAACCCCCACGGTGATTGTGCCGCTGCCGGTCGATTTTGAACTCAAGGAATTGGAGTTGCCGTAGTCACCGCCTGGCAAAGCCTGACGATCTTGCCGACTACGCTTAACTTACGGCCCGCCGCCGGCCGATAGCAATGACATAGACAGGAGTGCATTCATGTCTGATTGGGCTTGACCCTGCGGGCAAGTTTGCCGTATCTACAGTTTCGAGCAGTCTGGAAGTTCCAGACCATTCGCCGATTCGACCGCAGCCGCGATGTACTGGCGTCGCGGGTTCCGGGAGTTTCGGGTTCCGAATTTCGCAGGCGGACCAACGCAGGCCCCAAGGAGGGGACTATGCGCAGCTTCCAGCCTATGCCGCAACGCCGCGGATTTCGCGGAATTGCACCGGTCTTTCCCGCCTTGCTGGCGGTATTGTCGCTAGCACTCTTGACTGGCGGCGGTTGGATTCTCTACCGGCAGCTCAGTGGCGGCGGCCCGGCAGCCTATCAAACGCCGGTGGGCGTGTTGTTGATGGTGCTGGCCTTGGTGCAAGCCAAGATCGCCTGGACGGCCTGGTGGAAAGGCACCGCGGCCACCTTACAACTACCGCGGCAGCCCCTCTTTTGGCGTTATCAAGCGAGCGGGCCAGTGGTTTGCTATTTGGTGTCACTATTGCAGGGTCCCGGCGAGAGGGCCCTGTTTTTGTTTCTGGCCAGCTCGGCGTTATGGCTAACGCTGGGGTTGTTGCCCCTGGTACTCAACCATCAAACGCTGCAATTTTGGAACACCCGGTTGGCGGGACGCAAGGTGCGTCTGGCTGGATGGGCTTCGTTCTTGCTGCTGGCGGCGGGGGTGCTGATTGAGTCCACCGTGCAAATGCTGGCCGTCGCCACCGGCGGACAATTGCCCGGGGCCTATGTCGCCCATTGCTGCTCACTAGCGCCGGGCATGGATCTACGAGGACGCCCCGTCAACGAGCGCGGCTACTGGTACCAACATGCCCCCGGTGCCGCCGGATTACTCAAAGTCGCGGCACTGGGAGATAGCATGCTCCTGGCGGGTTCGCATGACAGCAATCATTTGACCCAAGCCGAGCGCAGCGTGCCGGGCGCGGTGATCTACAATTTTGGCCGGCCGCGGGTGGGGCCGCGCGAATACGCAGCCCAGTTTGAGCGGGATGTGGCCAACGAACGACCCGATCTGGTTTTGGCGTACATTTCCATTGGCGACGACATTTGCCAGCCGATACCAGCCCCCAGCCTGATGAATTTTGATTGGAGGGGGCTTGGTGCCGTGCAATGGAGCGTTAGCAGTTTGACGATACCCGGCAGCGGGCCGGCGCATTCCGCGTCCATGCAACCGCCCGTTGAACGCGAAGAGTTCTTGCAAACCGCGGCCAGCCGCCTGGCCGTTTGCCGTACGCCTATCGCCCCAGAACTTCAACGCCACTGGGAGCAAACTTTTTCGCACTTGGAAAGCATGGCACGGCTCTGCCAGCGGCATGGTTCAACATTGGCATTGGTATTGGTACCGGGCGAGTTTCAAGTGTCGCCAACGCTGTGCGACAGCCTGCGGCGTCATGCCGGCTACGAACAGGGCCAGATCGACTTGGAACTGCCACAGCGGCGATTGATGGAGTTTGCGGCCCGCCGCGATCTGCCCGTGCTGGATTTGCTGCCTTATTTGCGGGCCTCTCACGAATCGCCTTACGAACGCAACGACATCCACTGGAACGACCGCGGCAACGCCATCGCCGCCAATGCACTCGCCCATTGGCTGCAACGCCAGTATGGACCGCAAGTAGCGGCCAACGACCAGGCGCAAGTCATCAAGTAAGCCGGCATCGACGATGGAATCGCCTCCTACGGCAGGCGGGCATTGTCAGACGCTCAACGCGCCAAGTATCCGCGCTGTGGCCTGCGACTTGTTCAGCACGTAGAAGTGGACACCCGGCACCCCGCGATCGACCAAGGCTTGCACTTGCCGCGTGGCAAATTCGACCCCGGTTTCAAACTGGCTGGCGGCGTCTTCGCCGCAGGCTTCCAACGCGTCCGTGAATGCTTGCGGCAGCCGCGCGCCGCACATGCCGGCGATCCGCTTGACCTGCGCCAGATTGGTCACCGGCAACACGCCCGGCACGATCGGCTGGCGAATGCCAGCTTGCTGGCAACGGTCGACGAAGCGGAAGAAATCGTCGTTGTCGTAGAACAACTGCGTCAAGACGACATCGGCACCGGCATCGACCTTGCGCCGCAGATTCTCCAAATCGGCTTCGGGGCTGGGGGCTTCCTTGTGCATTTCGGGATAGCCGGCCACCGCGATGCCAAACCGAGGGAACTCAGCCTTGATGAGGGCGACAAGCTCATTGGCATAGCGCAAGCCCCCCTCGACCGCCCGAAAGCTGGTTTCTCCCTTGGGAGGATCTCCCCGTAATGCCACAATATTTTGCACGCCGCGGCGTTCGGCTTCGGCCAGGTAGCCGCGCAGTTGATCGACCGTGGCCCCCACGCAGGTCAAGTGCGAGGCCGTGGGGCAGCCAAAACGTTGCCCAACCCGTGCCACAACATCTAGCGTCTTGGCCTGGGTTGATCCGCCTGCCCCGTAGGTACAAGTGATATAGCCGGGCCGAAAAGCGACCAGTTCCTCCAAATGGCGAAACAGCTCTTCCTCCGCCGCATCGTGCTTGGGGGGGAACAGTTCGAAAGAGAGGCCAAGGCGGCCAGGACCGTATATTTCAGAGACTCTCATGCGGGTATCATCCATGAACTTGAGCGGTTAGACAAGCCTGTCGTGGGCTGGCCCGCGGGCCATGATTCACGAATTACATCTCCCGGCCCAGCGCCGTGGCAACCTTACGGCAGAGTTCCATTGTTTCGCCGAACTGCTCGAAGGTCAGCGACTGGTAACCGTCGCTCATGGCGGCTTCGGGGTTGGGGTGGACTTCCAGAATCAGGCCATCGGCCCCGGCGGCGATGCTGGCGCAGGCCATTTGCGGAACCAGGTAGGTATGGCCCGTTCCGTGGCTGGGGTCAACCACGATCGGCAAGTGCGTCTTGGCATGCAGATACGGGACGCTGGCCAGCGGCAGCGTAAACCGCGTGTGTCCCTCGAAGGTGCGAATGCCGCGTTCGCAAAGAATGACGTTGGGGTTGCCGGCATCCAGGATGTACTCCGCCGCCAACAGCAGTTCGTCCATCGTAGCGCAAGGACCGCGCTTGAGGAGTACCGGCAAGTTGGCCTTTCCGGCCCCTTCCAGCAGGCGGTAGTTCTGCATGTTGCGGGCACCAATCTGCAGCACGTCGGCATATTTGCAGACCAAGGGAATGTCCTCCACCGCCATCACCTCGGTAACGATCGCCAGGCCCGTCGCTTCGCGGGCGGCGGCCAGCAGTTTCAGTCCCTCATCCTTCATGCCTTGAAAGGCGTAGGGACTGGTGCGGGGCTTAAATGCGCCGCCGCGCAAGGCAGTGGCACCGGCGGCCTTGACGGCCTTGGCCGTGGATAGAATCTGTTCCTCGCTTTCCACACTGCATGGGCCGGCAATCACGCCAATCCGGCAATTGCCAACCACCAGGCTGCCGGCGCGGACGACCGACTTCTCGGACTTGACCTCTCGGCTGGCCATTTTGTAGGGGGCCAAGATCGGCATGACTTCGGCCACGTTGGGGCCGCTGGCCAACGAATCTTTGTGTTCAGGCCGCTTGTCGCCGATGGCGGCAATCACGGTTCGCTCCGTGCCGACAATGACGTGGGCCTTCAGCCCCATGTCTTCAATCCGCTGGACCATATGGTTTATGTCATTTTGCGTCGCGCCGCGCTTCATCACGACAATCATGGCAAATACTCCTGCAAGAACGAGGTAATTATCCGAATATGGAACACTTGAAAACCGTCCGTGTTGGCCAACAAAAAAAGCCCCGATTCCCATGCTGGGGTCTCGGGGCTTGGCAATTCTGTCGCTATCGGAGCGAGGTTACGAACCTCCTCCGGCCCCGCGACCGAGCGGGGTAAACCAGAACCAATACTGGGCTGGATGGAAGTTCCTCATGGATTTCATTCTGCGCGAAGCCAGCCCCCAAAGCAAGTGTTTGAACCGCGGTGTTATGGGGCCGCTGGCGGCGTAAGCCCAGGGGCAGCCTTGAAGGAAAGCAGCAGCATGCCGTCCTCGGTGTTCCAAATCTTGACCTCTCCATCGAAGCTGCCAGTGGCCAGCCGCTTGGTGGGGTCGTTAAACGATTCGGCGAAGACGAAATCGGTGTGCCCCTGGAAGACGCGGGTCTGCCCGCGGCTATCGACGGCGAATTCGCGTCCCTGGTTGTCGGCGGCACAGCAAAAGACCCGGTTGCCCAGGATGTTGACCTTGTACACCTCGTTGCCAAAGCCACCCAGCTCGGCGATCTTGGCCGCGTCGTTGGGGTTCCAGATTTGTACCTTGCGGTCCTTGCCGGCGGTGAAGACTTGCGTACCGTCGGCGTTGAAATCGACGCCAAACACGACTTCGTTATGGCCGGGAAAAGTCACTAGCGACTCTCCCTTGATGGCGTCGAACACCTTGGCGGTCTTGTCGCGGCTGGCCGAGGCCAGCCGGGTGCCGTCATGATTCCAGGCGATGCCCATCACCCAGTCGGCGTGATCCTCGATCAAGATCTCTTGGGCACCGCTTGCCACGTTCCAGACGCGAATGGAGCGATCGGCGCTGCAGGCCGCCAGCCGAGTGCCGTCCGGGCTAAAGGCGACATCGAAGGCAACGTCGGACATGGTCGCCAGATCCTTGACGATCGTACCATCCGCCGGATTGAACAGTTTCACCTCGCCCATTTGGCCGGGTGTGCCGCTGGCCGCTGCCAACAGCGAGCCATCGGCGTTGTATTGTAAGGCATACGTCCGCTGGGCGACATTGCCAATCCGCCGCAGCAATTTGCCGTCGGCCGGGTTCCAAATCGTAATTTCGTTGTACCCGCTGACCGCCAGCTCCGTCCCTGGCGGGTTGAAACAGACAGCCGTGATCGGCATGGGCACGCGGTAGGCTTCCGGCGCGGCGGGATGGGCCGGCTTGGGAATGATCGAGGCCAACATGGCCTTGGGATCGGGGCTGTCGAAGTTGGCCCCCTCTTCAATCCATTTGGAGATCAAGGCCACCTGGTCGGCCGGCAGTTTGTCACCATCCTTGGGCATCCATTGGTCTTTGTCGTCGATCGTAATTAGGCGAAAAATTTCGCTCTCGGCCGGCTTGCCAGGCACAATGGAAGCCGTGGCGCTGTCCCCGGGCTTCATCAATTGCTCGAAATTGGAAAGCTGGTAGCCCCCTTTGGGATCGGTTGCGCCGTGGCAGGCGATGCAATTCTTCACCAGTAGCGGGGCTACCTGTTTGGTAAAGCTGACTGGTTCTTGCGCGGACGAAACCGCCGGCAAAGCAACCAGGCAAAGCAGAGTGGAAAGAAGCGTAAAGTGTCGCATCGGGCGGGACCTCCCAGAAGAAAGAGGCATGTTGAGCAGGCGGGAAACAGGCAGGGGTGGCGAGCAACTCGCCACGGCGTCAGTATGGCCGGATACGCGGCGGAATGCAACGGTCGGGAAGCCGCCCGCCCACGTTCCTTTAGCGTACCGCGCCGGACAGTTGTTCAATCAGCCACTGGGCGAACTTCTCTTGCCCAGCGCCAGCGGACGGTTCATCCTCAACTTGCAGCAATACCTTGGGCGGGCCATCTGGCAGGACGGCGGTGCCTTGACGCTTTCTGGCATAGCCTGGCCCAGCTTCCATGATCCTGTCCTGGAATGCGGCCTGGATTCCTTCAGCGGACAACGGCCGATTCAACCCGTCCACGGCCCCTTGGAACAAGATCGCGCCTGAACTGGCCGCCGCGATTAACTCGGGAAT
The DNA here is from genome assembly GCA_050247075.1 of Pirellulales bacterium. Classification (GTDB taxonomy): domain Bacteria; phylum Planctomycetota; class Planctomycetia; order Pirellulales; family JBFWUW01; genus JBFWUW01. Next base: position 7,817 of record JBFWUW010000066.1, read on the forward strand.
GTCCCCGGTGGAGAACAGGCCCGGCACGATACAATCGTGCGGAAGGTAACAGAATGGGCTGGCCAAAACCGATTGGAACGATGCCAATCCGCCACGCGGCACGGCTACAACGCGGACGTCGGGTTCGTAGAGCGCGGCCAATAAAGCCAGCAACGGACCGGCCGGCTCGGAAGATGGCGGCAACACATTGGCATCGTGGGGCACGGCCCATTGCGGCTCGGCGGCATCGACGGGGAGCGACGGCGCAAAGGAATCACCCCACAGGGCAAACCAGCCGTTGCCCAAGTCCTCGCGCTGGCGCAAATGACGGATGACCGTCCGCAGATCGCGGAGTTGTTCGCCCAGGTGAGGCGTTCCAAGCATCAATTGGCTGGACGAAACGCCCGTCGCCGCGCTGCGCCGTCCGCGATCATCGCCCAGGCTGGTCTCTCCCGTCCCTCTTACGTCAACCAGGCAGACGGTTACGTTGGCCTGCAGAAGCCGGGCGATAGCGGCGGCCCGGTGTTCCAGGAACGCCCCTTTGCCGCCCTGCGCCACGCCAATAACCGTTGGGCCTAGCCGGGCAGGCCCTGTCAGCGGCCTGAAAAGCAGCGCTGGCAAGGGAAAGTCCCGCTCGACCGTGAAAACGATTCGTTCCAGATGATACTGGGCCAGCCGCTCTGTCTTGGTGATCTCCACATGGGGACGCGGCCAGGCCGAGGTTTCACCCAGTACATTGGTCCAACGCTGTTGCAAAAACCCTCGCCGCTCAGACTCCGGCAATTGCCGCAGGCCACCGCGAAACTCGGCAATCCGATCGTCCGCCAACCGCGTGGCCAAGACGTGGACCGGTGTCAGCGCCACGGCTGGCTCCCCGCTGCCTTCCAAGCAGTGCAATTCGTGAGATTCGTGTCGTTCTCTTGGCTCATCCTTGGGCAACGGCAGTTCAAACCATTTTGCCAGCGCCTGGTGAATTCTTTCGCGATGGACCTTGCCGATGTTGTTGCAGTGCGAGGCTACGTCCGAGGATTGGGAAACGCTGCCGTATCCATGCGTGAAATCCAGATTGCCGTCAGCATCGTAGTAACCGAAGATCGTCTGCAACTGCCGCCAGACCGGATCGTGCGGTTGGTCCCAGCGGAACTCGTGCGCGTAGATCAATCGTCGCGGCGCGACGCTGCCGACAATCACCCACGGCGGAAAGCCGTCGCAAGCCGATCGCGCGGAGTTGCGGGTAGATTCCCAACTTCCCCCCCCCAGGTAATTGAAGGCTTCGGCCGGGTCATCCGGCAGCGGAAATCGCGTCTCGGGTTGTGGACCGCCAAAATTGAAGGGCACCGCACAAGCAATTCGCGGGTCGAGCGCCGCCGCCACGGCCGCCGGATCGCCCCCACCCGCCACGCTGCCCAACAAGACCACCTTGTTGGGGTCGGCTCCTGGCTGCCGCAGCAAGACATCGACGCCGCGCATCAAATCCCAAGCGATCCAGCCCAGCAGGCTCTCGCCCACCAGGTGAAGCTGCATGCCGACGTTGTAGCGGAAGAAATAGTCCTGGCGTCCCAGGCGGAAATCGCCCGCGTAGTCTTCCATGGTACGAAAGGGATGTTGCCGCCGTTCGCCATGCCCCAAGTTGTCGACCACGAGCACCAGGCAGCCTTCACGCGCCCACATCATCCCCATGTCCTGCAATTCGCTCTGCGTCTTGGGGTTGTGATGGCTGGGGCAGATCAGCAGGGCCGGCATGTTCGGTCGCGGATCGGCTGGGCGGTACAGGTTGCCCGTCACCCACAGATCGGGGCGGCTTTCGTACAGCACGTTGTCGATGAGGTACCCCGGCCCTGCTACGGTTCCCGTCACACGGATCGCCATTTCGTCGGGCACCGGGGGAAATTGTCCCAGTGCGGCCCGCATTCTTTCCAGCCGTTCGTCGCGATATTCTTCCCAAGATTCACGAGAGTTGATGGCCCGCCAATCGGCTAATAGTTGGCGATTTGCCAGATGAAACCGCGCGTCAACGTCGTCGTCCAGCACGCGCCGCATGCGCTGCCGGGCCTCGGGGGTGTTCCCGTCGATATCGACGACATTGCCCGCCGTCTGGCGAATTTCGTCCGCCAGTTCATCCGCGAACGTGACCGACGAGACCAGGCTGATCGCCACAAAGAACGTGCCAAGTGACACCAAGAATCGCTCGATTATGTTGTGCCGCATGTCGTTCTCTCCATTCTTGTAGGAGGCGATTCCATCGCCGTTGGCTACGATCCAATGAATGCTCATCGGCGGTGGAATCGCCTCCTACAATTTGGTGACCATTGGCTGCCTAACCTGGTGCTACGACTAATTCCACCTTTTCGATTCCGTTTCGGCCTGACTTGGCGAATGGCCGGGGGAGCGGCTGGGCGATGCCGCGGCTGTCAATCGTACGGCAACGCAGGTCATACGAACCAGCAGCGACGCTCGGTGCCAACACGGCCCAATGCGCCAGGGCGTACCGCATCGGCCAAGACGTGGGACGCGATTGTTCATCGGTCCCCAGGGTTCCGGCCGGCAACGTCCGGTTGGGCAGTCCCGCCCAATCGGCCGGCGCCGGCAGAATCTGGGCGTCTTGCCACGGAGCACGGGAGAAATAAGGATCGTCCGCCGGCAGCTCAACGTCTCGCGGGTGGATCCAGTATTGCACCTTGCTCAAGCCCGATATGCCAACTTGGGCTAGCCCGGTCAGCGGCAGCGGCTGGCCGGCCATGGCGGAAGATGGCTGCGAAACGAACCTCGCAAAGGACTTCATCCAACTATCGACATCGTTGTTGCCGTTGGCGTAGGTGTCATTGGCAAACGGAGCATTCGTCAGCACCACCCGCTGTAGCCACTTGACACTCTTAAATCCGTAGGCCTCTGGTACCAACATCCGCACGGGACCGCCGCGCTTGCCGGACAAAAACTCGCCATTCAACTTGTAGCACAGCAACACCGGATACTCGCCGGGGGGATCCTCAAGAACCCGGCCGATCGGCAATGAACTGCGGAACATCTGCTCGGGTTCGTCGTTGTGGTAGCCATAGTAAAACAGCCGCCGCACATTTTCAGTCGGACGGGCCAGCCAGACCACTTCGCGTAGCGGCACGCCCTCCCACAACCCCATGCCCAAAGGGGAGCCGCCGTTGTTGCAGGTCATGACTTTCATCACCCGCACGGCATGCTGTTCGGCCAGTTTCATTAGGCCGTCCCAGTCGAGCGCCGAGCCATTCTCGCGAGAAAGAGGCGAGTCGAGCTTGGCGTTTGAGTCCGGGTCGGGCACGACTTCCAGTTTCCAAGTCTCGCGCGTCAGGCCAACTTCGCGCAGCTTTTCGATAGGGTGCGTATACGGCAGAGGCTTGCCCCGCTCGACCGTGCCAAAGTCATCGGGCGGCGTAAAGTAACCGAGCCGGGCGATGGCATCGTCCAGGGCACCAGAATCAGCTGCTTCCTCGGCGATTGCCCCAGAACATGCGTGGCCCAGCCATGCGCCGGCCGCGGATGCCGCCGCCAGCCCCAGAAAGTAACGCCGCGTGAGTTCCAGATGCTCGGCAGCCACTGAAATCGTCGACTTCATCGGGCAGTTCTCACGAATGACGTTGTAGGAGGCGATTCCATCGCCGATGAACAGTTTGTAGGAGGCGATTCCATCGCCGCTTGCTACGATGCCCCGCGGTGCCATCGGCGATGGAATCACCTCCTACAGGCCGACGCCGGCATTCTAACACCTTGCAAATCGCGCTACCAACGAAATGAATGGCCACTTGCGCCATTGCCTTCCGCATTTGACGACGTTTCTCTACGATGCTGCCATGAGCAAGAAACGACGTGCCAAAAAAGTCGATCCGCCGGCTGTCCCGAAGGCGACTGCCGTTCAATCGGCGGACTTTCGCTGGCTAACGCTTTGGGCGTGGGCCGCGTCGTTTGCGCTGTTTCTGGCGCTGGCCTGGCCCGCCTTGAACGGCTTGATCTATGCCGGCGATGATTTGGACCATTTCCACTTGCCGCTGCGGCAATTCTATGGGCAATGCCTGCACGACGGAGATGTCTTCGATTGGCTGCCGAACATCTTTTGTGGCTTTTACCTGACTGGCGAAGGGCAAGTCGGAACCTATCACCCGCTGCACCTGCTGCTGTATAGCACGTTGCCGCTAGAAACTGCCTTCAATCTGGAAGTCTTTCTGAGCTATCCCTTCATGTTCGCCGGCATGGTGTTGCTGCTGCGGCGGCTGGACCTGGCGGGAACGATGGAGAGTGGCGTACAGGCCGGCGAAGCCGCGCGATCGAGCGAACGCCTGCCCATGCATGCCGCGTTGTTTGGAGCAATGCTGTTCACGTTTTCGGGGTTTTGCCTACTGCATTTCATGCACATGAATGGCGTGGCGATTGTGGCCCATCTGCCCTGGTTGCTGTGGGCCATTGATATCCTGGTTCGCGATTCCTCCAACCGGCGGCGGGTATTGGCTTGGGGGGCGATTGGATTGCTAACCGCTTCGCAATTGTTGCTGGGCTACCCGCAGTATGTCTGGATTTCGTTGCTAGCCGAGTTGTTCTGGCTATGGCTGGCCTGGGATCGCCAGACAGCCCGACAGCCTGCCGCGCACCGCGGGCTGACCGCCATGCTGTTGCTGCTCGCGGCGGCCAAGTCAATCGGCGCGCTAGGCGGATCCATTCAACTCTTGCCGACCTACGACCACTTACAGCACGCCCAGCGCTCGGTAGCTGGCGAGAATGTGGCCCACTTTGCACCCTTGCATCCGTTGAACATCGTGCAATTCACCTCGCCCTATCTCTTGGATCGGCGCGTGGAAGGAGGCAATACGCAAGAGTTCGGCCTGTATGCCGGCGCGATTCCATTGCTGCTGCTGGCATGGCTGTTCTCGCGCAGAAAGGACATGGGCGCATCGCGCAAAGCCGTGCGCGCGCTGGCCCTGTTTGGCGTGGTGGCCTTTGTGCTGGCACTGGGGAAATATGGCGGACTGTATTATCTGCAAACGCTGCTGCCGGTTGTGGGGAACTTCCGCGTTTCGGCCCGCTATATTGTTCTGGTCCATCTGGCCATTGCCCTGCTGGCCGCGGTGGCGTTGGCACGCATGACCGGCCAACCGCCCGACGAGGACGCGCCCAGTTGGTCCGGCGCTTGGAAGTTAGCGGGCTTTAGCGTACTGGCCGCCATAGTCTTGCGGATCATGCTGCCGACGGAGCGATTGTCTACCTTTGGCTTGGCGCTGCTGGGACCGGTGATTTTTGGCGTGGCCGCCGCTGTCGTCGCCCGCGCTGCGGCGCGCAAGCATTGGGCCCGGAGCCTGATGTTATTCTTGACGGCGGCGGACATCGGCTCCTACGGCATGAGCTACGTCGTTTTCCCCGGTGCCAAGCCGCTCCAGGCGATCGTCGATAGTGCCCCCCAAGCCCAACCCGATTGGCCGCGGTTGGCCACTTTGCAGCCCGGATACACTCACGGGTATATCGGCAATCAGATCACCATGCGCGGTACTCGTTTGTTGGACGGCTACGCGGGCCTGCCACCGGCCAACCGCCTGGATTATTACACGGTGCCGGCGTTGCGATTGGCGAATGCCAGCCTGCTGCGACGAAACTCCGATGATCCCCCTTTTCCGGGCTTGCAGCCTTACAACCCCCATGCGTTCGCCGTGCCGCAACCGCTGCCGCGCGTGCGTCTGGTGGCGGATGCAGTCGTTAGCGGCAATCCCCAGCAGGATATTGCCCGCATGGAACCGCAGTCCCTAGGGGCTACTGTACTTGTCGATACGCCCGTAGAGTTAGACGGCCTGCCGGGTGAAGCCAAACTCCTTTCCGATCGGCCCGGCAAGCTGCAAGTCGCCGTGGACTCGCCCGGCCGGCAAATGCTGGTCATCGCCGACCGCTATCATGAAGGTTGGCAGGCCGAAATCGACGGCGAGACGGCGACGGTCTATAGGGCTTATGGCGACTTTATGGGTGTTGTGGTCGCGCCAGGCGCATCGACCGTGCAACTCACCTTTCGGCCTGACAGCCTGACCCAAGGCAGGTTGCTAACGGCCATCGGTGCTACGGCTTGGGGGCTATGTTTGCTGGTGGGATTGGTGTTGGCCCGCGGGCAGAATGCCGAGCGCGGAGTGTTGAGTGTTGAATGAAGTGCATCGGCGATGAATCGCCTCCTGCAGATACATTGCTTGAATTGAATCGCCCTTAACATGACGCAACCCTCTCATACGTCTCCGCGTCCCGTCGGCCGGGCTGCCTTGGTCAGCGTGGTAACGCCGGTATTTAATGAGGCGGGGGTACTGGAAGAGTTTCTGCGGCAGGTTTCGCAAGCCTTGGAGCAAGCCGGCGCTTCGTACGAAATTGTGTTCGTGAATGACGGTTCGAGCGATGGCAGCGGCGAGAAGTTGAACCAACTAGCCGCCAGCGATTCGCACGTGCGGGCCGTCCATTTGTCGCGCAACTTTGGGCACCAGGCTGCGTGCCAGGCGGGGCTGTCGGTAGCCCGCGGCCATGCCGTGATCGTCATGGATTCCGACATGCAAGACGCGCCGCAAGCCTTGCCCAAGTTTATCGAGGCCTGGCAAGCGGGTGCCGACGTGGTCTACGCCATCCGCACGCAGCGCAAGGAGTTTTTTCTCAAACGCTGGCTGTATGTTGGCTTCTACCGCGTGTTGCGGGCCGTTTCCGATACGCGCATGCCGCTCGACGCCGGCGCGTTTGGGCTGGTCGATCGCCGCGTGGCCGAGGAGATTGTGGCACTGGGCGAACGCGACCGTTTTCTGCCCGGCTTGCGCTCGTGGGTGGGGTTCAAGCAGCAAGGGGTCGAAGTCGAACGCCTGGCCCGCTACGACGACCACCCGCGGATATCGTTGCGCGGGCTGTGGCGGTTGGCCAAGACGGCTATTTTTTCGTTCTCCACGTTTCCGCTGTCGGTGTTCTACGCCATTGGGTATTCCGCGCTGGCGGTGTTCATCTGCCTGAGCAGTTACTCGCTGTACTGCAAGCTGTTCACCGACCTGGCAATACCCGGTTGGACCTCGCATGTGCTGAGCGCGTCGTTCTTTGGCGCCCTTAACGCCTTGGGCATCAGTATTCTGGGCGAGTATGTCGTCCGCATCTACGACCAGGTCCGGGGCAGGCCGATCTTTTTGATCGATCGTGTCGTCGAGAGGGAAACGAAACAAAGCCGTGAGTGCCCAGGCTCCGCGGAGTTGCAAAGCCACGATTAAGTCCGTTTCAAAGGGTTTGTGAATCTCCTAGGACTATAAAGAACCGCTGCCAACCCGTATCCTATTAGAGTGTCCCGCCACTGGTCCCGCCAATTGTTTTCCCGCCTGGAGGCTTGCGTGCGCCTGCTCAATCCATTGTTCTGCTGTTGGTTGTTACTTTGCCTGCTTGTGCCGTCACTTTCGCTGGCGGGCGAGAGCTGGCCGCAGTTTCGCGGGCCGGGTGGACAAGGCCATTCCGACTCCGTCGGCCTGCCCGAAACTTGGAGCGAGACCGAGAACATCGTCTGGAAGACCCCCATACCCGGTCGCGGTTGGTCCTCTCCGGTCGTATTGAATGGCCAGATCTGGATGACCACCGCCGAGGACAAAGGGCATGTACTACGGGCGGTCTGCGTCGATCAACAGTCGGGCGAGTTGATTCACAACGTGGAGGTGTTTCAGATTGAATCGCCGCCGGAACTGCACAACACCAATAGCCACGCCTCCCCCACGCCGGTCGTTGCCGAAGGCCGCGTCTTCGTCCACTTTGGCACCAGCGGCACGGCCTGTCTCGATACCAAATCGGGAGAGATATTGTGGAAGAACGAAGAACTGCAACTCGACCACCAGGTGGGGCCGGGGAGTTCGCCGATTCCGTTCAACGACCTGCTCATCATCAATTGTGACGGCATGGACGTGCGGTTTGTCGTGGCCTTGTATATGGAGACCGGCAAAATCGCCTGGAAGACAGACCGCTCGGGCGAAATCCTCAAGCCGGTGGACCAGCACAAGGCCTTCTGCACGCCGATCATCATGGCCCACGACGGCAAGGTGCAGGCCGTAAGCATCGGAGCCGACCGGGTGATTTCCTATGTTCCCACGACCGGCGAGGAACTGTGGCATGTCCGCTACGATGGCTTCTCCAACGTGTCGATGCCCGTGTTTGGCGACGGCATGTTCATCATGTCCACCGGCTACATGAAGCCCGCTTTGATCGCCTTCAAGCCGCAAGGTTCGGGCGACATCACCAAGCGGGCCATGGCCTGGACGTATGCCAAGCAAGTCCCCGCCAAGCCCTCGCTGCTGCTGGTGGAGGACAAGTTGTATATGGTCAACGACGCCGGCGTGATGACCTGCTTGGAAGCCAAGAATGGTAACGAGCGATTTACCGAGCGTTTGAGCGGCCAGTTTTCGTCCTCGCCCATTTATGCCGACGGGCGCATCTATATCGGCAACGAGGATGGCCAGACGTTTGTGGTCAAGCCAGGCAACGAATTTCAACAGCTTGCCATTAACCAGCTCGACGGAAGAATCCTGGCCTCGCCCGCCGTCGTTGGCAAAGCCATCTTTCTGCGCACGGATACACACATGTACCGCATCGAAAAGTAAGCGGCGCAACCAATTGTCGCGCCACGTTTTTCATCCGTGAAATCCGTGCTATCCGTGGTTCTTTAACCTTCGGCTAGTTCGCAATTCTCTCATCAGTGGTTCCTTGGCCTTGAATGGTTCAACCAGCTTCGACGTTGCCACGCCCCTACGATCCTGACGCTGTTCGGTGTAGAATGCTGGCAAAGGTTGATTGAACGGTACTTGTCACGGAGGAAGCTTGCCATGCCATCCGCGCTTAAGTCCTTGATCGCTTGTGGGACCAAACTTTGGCTCGATTCGATCGATCCCGATCTCGTCCAGTCCAACCGGGCGCTTGGCGCGACGGGGGCCACTTCCAATCCCATTATCGTGACCGACCTGATCCAAACCGGGCGGTTCGATTCCGATATTGAACGTTTAGTGCAGCAAGGCCATTCGGACAGCGACATTGCCTGGCGGATGACCGACAAGCTGGTCCGCGACGCCCAAGCCGTTTTCTTGCCGGTCTGGCAAGAGACCAAGGGCAACGATGGCTACGTCAGCTTTGAGCTCGACCCGTTGCTGGAAGACTTACAAGACGGCCCGCCGCACGCCGAGCGTGTCCGCCGCTATCAAGAGCTGGGCAAGCAGTGGGCGGAGGGACACAAGAACCGCATGATTAAGGTCCCCGCTACGTCGGCCGGTTTGGATGCACTGGAAGAGTTGGCGGCCGCCGGAGTGACCTTGAATGTAACGTTGATTTTCTCCAGCCGCCAATATCAGGCAGCCCGTGATGCCATATGGCGTGGGGCACAACGCCGCAAATCGCTAGACACCTTCAAGAGCGTCTACAGCATTTTTGTGTCGCGGCTGGATGTCTACACCGACAAGCATGTGCCGCAATTGACGCCCGCCGCCCAAGGGCAAGTTGGCATTGTCAACGCCAAACGCATTTGGGCCGAAAACCAGGCATTTTGGTCTGACAAAAAGACTCCCCTGTCTCAGGAGATGATCTTCGCCAGCACCGGTACCAAAAAGCCCGAGGATCCCCCTTGGAAGTATGTCGAGGCCTTCGCCGGCAGCGATATCGAGACCAACCCTCCAGCGACCAACGATGCGGTCGAGGCCAGCGGGCGGACGATCACCCGGCGGGTAGATCAGCTTCCGCCGGACAACGTGCTGGCGGAAATCGACCGGCTGGTCGATATGGAACATCTGGAAACAACGCTCATGTCCGAGGGCTTGAAGAAATTCGCCGACCCACAGAAGGCCTTGTTGGCGTTGATCGGCAAGAAGCGATTGGCAACCGTGGGCTAAGGCCAGCCGTCAGAAATTCCAGGCGATTCGCGCTCGCATGAAAATTGCCCTGGTTCACGATTGGCTGACGGGCATGCGCGGCGGCGAGAAATGCCTGGAAGTACTGTGCCGCCGGTTTCCTGGTGCTCCGCTGTTTACTCTGCTGCATCGGCCAGGTTCCGTGTCTCGGGTCATTGAGAACCGGCCGCTGGCCGTCAGCGGCTTGCAGCGCGTGCCGGGCATCACGCGGCATTACCGATACTTTCTGCCGCTCATGCCGCGGGCCATCGAGCGATTGAAGATACCCGCGGACGTGGATTTGGTGGTCAGTTTCAGCCATGCCGTGGCCAAGGGAATTCTTACGCCCCCCGGCGTGCCGCACGTCTGCTATTGCTTTACGCCCATGCGCTATGCCTGGGATCTACGGGAGGACTATTTTGGCCGGCCTTCCAATTCGCTGGTGAAGCGGCCGTGGCAGTTTCTTCGCGGCAAGCTGCTCGACCGCGTCCGCGAATGGGACAAGGCATCCAGCCAGCGAGTGACGCACTTCGTGGCGATCAGCCAGGCCATCGCGGACAGAATCGCCGCCAGCTACGGCCGCGAAAGCCAAATCATCTACCCGCCCGTCGATACAACCTTTTACACGCCCGCGGATGTGCCGCGCGAGGACTTTTACCTGTGCGTCTCAGCGCTGGTGCCTTACAAGCGCGTCGATCTGGCGATTGAGGCCTGCAATAAAATGAATCGCCGGCTGATTGTGATCGGCAACGGTCCCCAGCAAAAACGGCTTGCTCGTCTGGCTGGCCCGACGGTATCGCTGCTGGGCTGGCTGGCCGACGAAGATATCCGCGGCCACTACCGGCGCTGCAAGGCACTCCTCTTTCCTGGCCATGAGGACTTCGGCATTGTGCCGGTGGAAGCCCAGGCCTGCGGGGCGGCGGTGATTGCTTTTCGCAAGGGGGGAACACTCGAGACCGTTCGCCCGCCCATAGGCGATACTCCCGGCACGGGCCTGTTCTTTGACGAACAGAGCGTCAACTCACTCTGCCGTGCCATGGCCGAGCTAGAATCCAATCCAGAGAGCGTTTCCTCGGCGGCCTGCCGACAACAAGCAGAACCTTTCGCCACCGAACGCTACGAACGCGAACTGCTGGCGCTGCTGGAAAGAGCCGCCGCCCGTTAGCAGTCACCAACGACTACGAGTCCACGGTGGGAGAAACCGGCGACATTTTGACACCCAGTTCATCTTGCACGGTGTTGATGGTATCGACGTCGATCTGCTGCAAGTCCTTGCCTGCCCCGGCCAACAAGCACAAGTCGGCCAGTTGGTTGATTCGTCGGGGCACGCCGCGCGTTACCTCATGCAGGCGGGCCAGCGCCGCCGCGGTGAAGGCGGGCCGGTCGCGGCCGCAGCGCCGCAAGGCGGAGGTGATGTAATCGACCGTATCCGAGTACTCCCAAGGAGCCACGTCCACGCGCAGTTCGGCCAGATCCAGCAAGCGGTTGCCCAGGCGTTCTACCCGTCCGCGGTCAGCCGTTACCACGATGGTCAACCGCGAATCCGAGGAGTTCTCGGATTGCGCCAACCGGGCCGCCTGTTGCAGCACGTCGTCGGCTGCCTCGTCGGCATCATCCAACAAGACCACGGTGTCGATGCGTTGGTAGCGGTTTTCGTGCAGATGGTCGGTCAGTTTGCGCCACAACTGCGCGGTGGTGGCAGGCTCGCGCGGCGACAAGCCAAAGGCGGAGGCCAACTGCCAGCAAAACTCGTGCGGGTCCAAACCGAGCAGACTCAGGCGGGCCACGGAGCGTCCCGCCCGCCGCAGTTCCGCCGCGAAGACTTCCAGCAACAGCGACTTGCCACAGCCCGGATCGGCCATCAGCACCCCTAGCCGCCGCCTCTGGTCGGCCAGAAAGTGCAGGCGGGCCAGGGCTTCGTCATGCGCGGGGCTGGCGTGAAACTGCTTCGCATCCAGCCGGTTGCGGAAGGGAGAGTCGCTCAGGCCCCAGTGCAGATGATACATCGCAAGTCCCTCTTCGCTATCTTGGTTCCACGGCGTGCGCCGCGCATGCATTGCCAGCGATTTCGGCCGCCGGCCGGCGACTCCGCGCCACCGTCATAATCGGTAGAATCGGAGCTAGTCTTCAACTTGCTCCTCTCTTTCGCCTGACATGACCCATCGATATTTCGTCGAGCCGCCGATTCGCGAGGATTCCGCCACGCTAGCGGGGGCCGAGGCGCACCATCTGCTGCATGTGATGCGATTGAATACGGGCGACCGGGTGACGTTGTTCGATGGCAGTGGCGCGGAATTCCTGGCCAGTATCGTGCAACGGTCGCGGGCGTCGGTAGAGCTGGCAATACTATCGAAGGCGGAAGTCGATCGTGAATCGCGGCTAGCCATCACGCTGGCCGTGGCCCTGCCCAAGGGGGACCGGCAGCGTTGGCTGGTGGAAAAGGCCGTGGAACTGGGTATCAGCCGGCTCTTGCCGTTGGAAACAGAACGCGGCGTGGCCCAGCCGGCACCCGCGGCGCTCGACCGCTTACGGCGGTCCGTGATTGAGGCGTCCAAGCAGTGCGGTCGTAACCGGTTGATGGAGGTTCTGCCCCCCGTCCCTTGGGCCGAACATGCGGTAGCCCCTCAGGCAGATGGCAACCGCTGGATCGCGCACTTCGACGGACAGCCCCTCTCGACGTTCCGCGCATCTCTGCGAGACGATCTTTCGCCATCCGTGGAAGTCGCGGTCGGCCCGGAAGGGGGCTTCACCGACGGAGAAATCGCGCTGGCCGGCCAAGGCCAATGGCAAATTGTCGATCTGGGCAGACGCATTCTCCGCGTGGAAACGGCAGCCCTGTTGTTGGCGGCCGTGGCCGCCTCCGCGAAATAGCCGCAGGCACGCGATTTCGTCGGCCCGTACTCCCACTACTCTTTCTCCGTCTCCGGATGGGTAATGCGTCCGAACAGCGTGCCACCGTGGTCGCCGGCGTCCCAGTATCCGCTGTAGTGGTCCCTGTAAACCAGCACGCGAGCCGTGAATTTGCCCATGCCGGGAATCTCCATCTCCGTCAGGCTGATGACGGGGGTGTCGCCAGCCCACAAGACTTCAATCGACAGCGGCACCTTCACATCGTGGTCGCCGTACTGAATGCGCGTTTCAAACGACCAAAAGTCCCCTTTCAACTTTTTAACAGGACCCAAGGTGTACTTTTCCTCCTTGGGGTCTTCCTTCGCTCCGGTGGTGGTGAAACGGCCAATCATCGTCGCGCCTGACATCGTTTCCGCGAATTGCTTCTCAAGGGCGGCCCGGTCGGGCGCTGCTTTAGCAGTTGCCTTAGGCGTTTGCTTGGCGGGATCGGCAGCCATTGATGGTGACGCAACCGCGCAAACCGCCGCTAGCGCGGCAATTCCGGTCAAACGATGCAAGCCAGTGAAGGCACGGCGAGAACAAGTGGTGCTCATGGCGAGTTCCTCTTTGGGTGACGGATACTACAACACCGACAATGTTGGCAGCGGCGGACGCTGCCGATGCTGGTCGGCCAGATTGCGAACGAGACGATGGCAAATCTCTTGCAAGAAGGGAGCGGCTTCGGGGTTGTCATAGTACTTGTGGACCTGGCCGGCATCGCCGTCAATCCGCATTTGGATGTTGATCGGTACATCCCCCAGAAATGGCATTTCCAACTCGGCGGCCCGCTGTTTGGCCCCGCCGCTGCCAAAAATGTCGTAGCGTTTGCCGTTGTCGGGACAGATGAAGTAACTCATGTTCTCCACCATACCCAATACCGGAATGTTGACCTTGCGGAACATGGCAATAGCCTTCACGGCATCCAGCAGGGCTACGTCTTGCGGCGTACAAACGACGACCGCCCCGGTCAGCGGCAACAACTGCGACAGTGTCAAGGCAATGTCGCCCGTCCCTGGCGGCATGTCGATCACCAGATAGTCGAGCTCGCCCCATTCGGTATCTCGCAGAAACTGCGTGATCGCCCCGTGCAGCATCGGTCCCCGCCACACTACGGCCTCGCCCGGCGGTACCAGAAACCCCATCGACATCACCGCCAGCCCGTCCACCAGAATAGGGCTAATGCGGCCATTGTCTACCTCAGGCCGCTGATTGACACCCACCAGATGCGGAATACTGGGACCGTACACATCGGCGTCCATCAGGCCGACCTTGGCGCCGGCCCGCTTAAGGCCAAACGCCAGGCTTGCCGCGATGGTGCTCTTGCCGACGCCCCCCTTGCCCGAGCCGACAGCGATAACGCTCTTGGCCTTGATGCCAATCTGGCCAATCGCCAAGGGGGGCCGGGGATGAACGGCATGTTCGATGTTGATTTCCTTCAAGTCCGGAAACCTGCCTCGCAACATTTCGTCGCATTCCTGGCGAGTCTCTTCCCACAACGGCGCGGCCCACGACGATTGCGCCAGGCAGAGCGACAAGCGGCCGCCGTCGATCTTCACATCGCGAACTTGCCCCATCTCGGACAGGCCGCGGCCAGTTTCTGGGTCTTTGATCTCTTTCAAGGCCGACATGACGGCCGATTCACTCAGCGAGGTCGCGGGCATGTAGCAACAATCCTTAGGAACAAAACTGACGAGTAAAATAACAAGCTTGCCGCGCGGCGACTAATTCCAGGGCAAGTCCTGGCGAATGCGTTCGGCCAGGCCGATATCCGACTTTTCGGCCGTAGCCAACCTATGCCGCGCGACGGCCACCAAGGACGCGAGTTCTCGCGGGGACGAAGTGAATGCCGCCGCACCCAGTTCGCGAACCAGCCACTCCTGGCCCTCCAGCGAGCGGTCGGCAACGACGGTCGCCCTGGCACGGGGATACTTCTGGCCGACAGTAATCAACAATTCCAACGTTTCATTTAACCGAGATAGCGTCAATTCCAGCGTTACCACGCTGGCCGGTGAGGCGGACAACAACGCCAGGCAATCATCGCTGTGACGGGTCTCGCGCCAGGGGAATCGCCCGATACCCACGGCACTGCGCAAGGCTACCGCCCAACGATTGGTCTGTTCGAAGATAATCCAATAGGGAGATGGCATCGCGGTCGTGGTTGTCGTGGACAATCCGGGTCTGGCGGCCGCAAAAACTTGCCGCCAGCAGCCATGGTAGGTGTGTCGTCCCGCATTGACAAGGCAATGGGGAGCGGCGGAAAGGTGAAACCGCCTACGACGGCCTGGGGAAGCGTCAGACCTAAGGATGCGACATGAAATAACTTCCTCATGCAAACTCCCTCTCCCTTTGGGAGAGGGCCGGGGTGAGGGCCGGCTGATGGCGTCCGTTTCACCATATCCCCCTCTCCCCAACCCTCTCCCGGAGTACCGGGAGAGGGAGCCAATTGGGGAAGTTATTTCGTACCGAATCCTAAGGTTTGTCTTTGGGCGGCTTGATGCGCCAGCCGCGGTCGAGCAGTTCCGCCAGTTCGTGCCAGGCAGCCGTTTCTTTCAAGGCGGGGCTGGCCTGTCGAGACACTTCCAGCACATTTCGCAGCGAGCCGGAGTCGGCAAAGTACGAATGACGCAACACTTCGGCCAATTCAGCCGCTAGGGCCGCGGCCTGCAGCGACGGTGCCGAATCGGCGAATGTAGCGGCAAACTCCGCGCGGCGTACGGTGCGCACGGTCTCGCGAGAAACTCCGTCACGCGGGTTGCGCCAATGCAGGCGGGCCTCGGCGACCACCTCACGCTGGTTCGGCCAGAAACGCAACTCGTAGAGGGCCGTCGAAGTTTGGCCAGCATGAATCTCGCTGGCGACGCGCGCCGGCAGCCACTCCCCTTGTTGCCGGCGGGCTTCGTGCCCCAGCAAGCGGTACGTCGCCACCACCCGTGGATCAAACGTCACCGTCAGCGTGGCATTCGTGGCAACAACCGACGATTGGCCCGACAACGCCGCTTGCAGCCCCCAGCCGATCTCCTCCGAACTTACAGCGCGATGCAATTGCCCGCGTACCGCATGGATACAGCGAGCCATTTCCCGATCGGGCGAAACGCCGCCGCTAACATCAATGGCATGCAGGCGGACGCCATCCCCCGCGGCCGCGGCTAAGGCCCCGCTTACCCGGTCAAACACCTTGTCATTCAAGGCTGGCCCTCCATCACTGATCCAGACAACGTGACGGGCAATGGACAGGCTAGGATTGGGTTCTTCATCGCCAGGGCCCGCTAGAGCCAGGCCATAGCCGGCCGTCAGGCCTGCCAACAGGTCGCCCGCGCCGTCGGCTGAAAGACCTTGGCAGGCTATAAGCCATTGGTCAATTTGCCGTGGGGATAGGTGGTCAGCCAGTACCTCGCTATCGTGGTGATAAACCACCAAGGACAGCCGGTCTTGCGGTTCCAATTGGCCAATCAGCCGCAGGAGTGCCCGCCGAACCGATTCGATCGCACCTTCGCGGCGCATGCTGCTGGATCCGTCCACGACAATCGTCAGCCAAGCTGGCGGCCGAGGGGCCGGCTTGAGACTGGGGGCATGGACGGCCACTTGCAAGAGCATTGCGTTCTCGCCACCAAATGGCGACGGCCCAGCCGCGGTTTTTAAGGCGACCGGCGGATTAGAGGGCGAGTGAAACCCGTACTCCATGCTGGCCAAGAAATCTTCCACGCGAATGCTGGCGGGCGCGGGCAAGGCCCCTTGGCGGATGGATGCCAGGGCTTCGGCAAAACTGGCCGTATCGACACGCAATGGCACCGCGGAGACCTCGAGACCGGCGGCGGCGGCTGGGACGACCTCGGCATGGACGCCGGTGCTTTGCTGCCACAGGCGAAACGCATCGAGCCGTGGCGGCTCAGCCCCAATCCCGCGAGACGCTGGCGCGTGCAGCGGCGCGCCGGAATTGAGTGCGGCATCGATAAACCCGTGCCTGGGAAAGCGGTTGCCGACTTGTTGCAATCGCGAATCGGCGGTGGCCAATAACGTCCAGGTGGAGTCGTCGGAGAAGACTTTCGTTGGGTCCGCGCCGGCCCCCAAATCGTCCGTCGTCGCCAGCGATTGAAGGTCGAGCGTTTCGATTTCGGCCACCGACCAATCGGCTGGCTTCGGCACCAGTCCGGCCAATTGGATTTCCCATTCGGCTGAGTCTGAGTCATGTTCCAACGCGCCGCTTGCGAACAATGGTGTGGAGGCCGCCTGCCTGTCTGGAGTAGCCAGCACAACTGCCGCCACGGACGACGCATACGAAACACCAACCAAGAGCACCAACGACGCCGCCACGGCCCATTGCCGCCAGGGCGCGGCATGCCGGCCAGGCCGCGCGATGCGACGGCAACGGTCGAGCATATCGTCCGAGGGGCCGGCACCGCGAATCCAAGCATCCAGCCCATCGTCTCCCAGTCCGCGAATTTCGTCGGCTGGCACCGCGCGCAATCTCGCCAACAACCCTTCCGGGATGGGTACTTCGCGAAGCGATTCGTCGAGGGTTGAGTCTTGCATTCAGGTGGGAAAATCAGTCCATCAGGAAAAACAGTTCCGCGCGTGGCAAACATCTACCAAAATATGCCGCGGTTCACTTTTCTTTCTCCGCCAACATAAACTGCCGCAGCCGCTCGCGTGCTCGTGAAACGCGAGACAAGATCGTGCCGATCGGGCAACGCATTTCCTCGGCGGCTTCTTGGTGTGTTAATTCTCCCACGACGACCAGCAATAGAGCTTCTCGCAGTTCCTTGGGCAGCCGGTTCAAGGCGCGTTGCATTTCGTCGGTATAGTCATCTTGAGTCGGGTCGGGAGGCTGTGTGGCAATGTCGTCCGAAAGGTCTGCCCGCAACACGCTGGGCAAGCGGCGACGGCGCCAACGGTCGACCGAGCGACGGCGAAGGATGGCGATCAGCCACGCCCTTTCCCCCTCGCCCGGCCGAAACAAGGCCCGGCTCTTCCAGCACGAACGAAACGTTTCTTGCACTAAATCCTCGGCCTCGCCGCGATCTCCTACCATACGGAACGCGGTCCTGTACAGAACCGCGCCGTGGTCGGTGACCAGTCGATCAAATTCAGCCTCGGACAGCGCCAAACCCACCCTCCTCTCGGTGAGAAAGGGGCCTGCCAGCAAACAACGTAACGCATCGCCACCAGGTTATTCGTACAGGCAGGCCCGCAATATTCCCTGGAATTCAGAACCGCGAAACTCTGGCTCTGGCAGACACAGCCATCAAGTAGTAAACGTGGACTCGAACAGTCCACAGGCTTCATCTTATTCGGCGTCGCAACGTTAATCCACCACGTGGGTTACCTGCACTGGACTGACATGCTTGCAGGAGGCGATGCCATCGCCGATCACCATGCGGCAGCCCCCTCTAAGAGCGATTCAGCAGCTAGAAACGCCACCCAAAACCGGCATTGGTAAAGAAACGGGCCGAAGCGTCATTCAGCCCCCAGCCCACGCGCACACCCAGTTCCAGATTGGGCGTCAGCAAAACGTGTGGGCCAGTGCTGAAGTAGTGCTGCGACTTGCCATCGGCCAGCCCGCTGGGGATGTTGCCAAAGTACTCGATATGGCCGTTCCAACGCTCGCCAAATGGCACACGCAACACGGTCGAGGGGCTCCAAGTGACAAAATGGTCGTCCCCCTCGCGGTCGGTGGCAAAACGGACGGCCGAATCAAGCTTCCACTCATGGGGAAGTTCCCATCCCCAGACGTAAGTGGCCGACATCTCGGTGGCGTCTTCCTCTCCGCTCGTGGGCGTAAAGCCTTGCACAACAAAACTGCTCTCTGGCAGCCAATCTTGCTGCCGAGTAGCCACGATCTTGAAACCATACAACGTTCGCGATTCACGCGGCAATCCCCCAACGCCGAGATCTTCATCCGGTCCTCCGATGGAGGAGACAGGATTGCCTCCGCCCACCTCCATATTCCAACCGACGCGCAGTTCGATCCATTCGTTCAGCCCGTAACGGCCCAGAATCTCGGGATAGCTATGCGCGCTGGGGCGATGCCCCCGGTCGATGAAAGAGTACGCCGACTCCAATACAAACCGCCCTTGGCCGACCGTGGGAGTCGAAGGCGTGAACGAGTCACGGTCGGTCTCGATATGATCCTCGAACCGGCTTTCCGCTTCACTCGACTCGCTTTCTTGGGCGCGAACCTTGCCCGACTCATCGTGTGGCCAGAACGTGCCCGCCATCATCGTTGTGGCACCAATCACCAACTTCAAAAGGCATGTTCGAAGGTGATGGGTGAATGGCTCGTTCATGGGGCTGTTGCAACACTTTGTCGAAAGTGGCGGAAAGGCGGCTTATGTATGCTTTGTCGGTTCGTCCGGTCCAATCCTTAACGGACTTGCCGATTATGACGAATAGAAGGGCTAAGCCGCGCAGAGTAGCCGTTGGCGAGCGTCGTCAGGAGGAACATGCTGCTACGAGCATGGTGAAGCGGCCGCCGATGTCATTTCAACCAGCGGCTAGGTTCCATTGGCCGATTCCGCGGCAATCTGCTGATAGCGCTGAATGGCTCGGTCATAGGCCGCGCGGGCGGCGGGACGCTCTTCCTCCGCGATATGCCGGTGGCGGGCGTCCCACAATTGTTCAATCACTTCGGCACACCACCGGGCACTGTTTCGCGACGCCCTGATGGGCTGGCCGGCCACCACGACATTGACTGGATTCGTATGCAACTGCGGAAATTGGCGCAGCGCGACCCAACTGCTGCCGCCGATATCTATGTCGAATTCCAAGCGATGCGTCTGTCCGTCGGCCGGCACTATTTGGCTTGCGACCGGTTGCCCGTTGACGACCAGCTCGACCAGTCGCTCGCCCCCGGCCACCGTATCCCCAGACCGCGGCGCGTGCAGTTGAACCGTATCACCTTGCATGCGACGGCCAACGGCGGCCGATTCCGTTCCATAAGCCACCCCCAAAGGCGTGCTGGGGGCGAAGGCGACTTCCGCCTTGACCGAGACTTGTCCCGGTTTGGCCAGTTCCACGGTGCCTTCGCCGGGGCGCACGCTGCCCACGCTAAAGTCCAAGGCGTGCGCGTACCCGTCGGAGACGTAAGAGCGCCCCTGAGCCAGGCCTTGGCACCACTCGGCAAAGTCGATCTGTTCAACCTGCCCCAACCGCACGTAAACGCGGCCCTGGCCGACGCGGCGGCTGCTCATGCACGGAAAGTCGGTCTCGCCGCTCACCTTGAGCGGAAAGCCGCAGTTCATCAGGTGATACCAGGTGTTCCACTCCGGAATGCGGGCCGTGTCCATGGCGCTGATGAAGTCGCAAACTCCCTCGGCGGTACTGACGCAAATCTCCAGCGCGCCGCCGCCGTTCATATTGGGGATAGCCAGATTCGGCAGCCGGTCGGCCGCGCGATTCATGCTGGCGATGAGCTCCGTTTCGCTCAGTTCACCATTCTTGTCGCCGTCGGCTGCGGTAAATGTCTCTGGCAGCAATGCCTCGGCTGTTTCGGCCGCGGCCAAGGTGCCACTTTGGTCTTGGTCCCAGCGAACCAGCAGCAGCTTCGCGCCAATCTCTGGGTGGACATGCAAAGCTGAGTGCGGGTAGCCCGTCACTCCGCCTTGGTCCTTGCACCACTTGAGGACGGGCACCGTCCAAGTCGGCCAGCCTTTTTCCTTCGTTCCCTCTGAACCGGGATAGGTCTGCTCCTTCAGATTCAGCAGACAGACATGCCCCAATGCTTGCGAGCCAAATCCGCTGATCTCAAGATCGTACTTAAGCAGCGTCAACGGCTGGCTGATATCGGCGGCCATGGGGTTGAAGAACTGTCGCTGAAACTCGTAGCACGGTCCCCATGTCAGAACGCAGCCAACATTCAGCCCTTCGCCTTTGACCTGCGCAAACATATCCTCGGGCCGCACTCCCTTTGTCGGTTGGTCGTAATGCGAGCAGCCGGCTCCGTGGATATGGTGGTCGCCACAATAGAACCCATACTGCATGGGATTCACCCAGCGCTGTGGCTTGAGCGTCAGTTCCGCCGGGCCTTTGGCGGGCACCTCATACTCTGTTTGCAGATCGAGATACTCCGGCCCGCGGCAATACTCAACGATGAATTTGCCCGGCGGCAGCAGCACCGTTTCGCCATTGTGGCGGTAGATCTGCGGTTGAAAGAACAAATCGGGTGCCAACCGCTTGGCTTGCGGTGGATAGACGCGGCCAGCGTTGTCCCGAATGGTCAGCCGCGCGGCGGTCGGCTGATCGTCGGTATCAAGTATCGACAGCATCACGGGTATCGCCGGCCGCACATCGAACAGCACCGGCACTTCCGCGCGAAAGCCAATATCCTGCGTACCTTGGCCAACATTGAACTCCAACGTCGCTTCGCGCTTGCCGGCTTCGCTGCTGGAAACCAAGGCAATGGCGTATTCGGCTTCCAGGCCGCTAAGATTGCGGGCCAGCGGCGGCGATTGAAACATGGCCACCTGCAAGAACCGGTCGGTCCGGCCCGTCACGTTTTCGTTGTCGTTCAACTCCGTCTGGGCTTGCCGCCCCAATATCCCCAGCGCAGCGCCGGCGTACACGGGTCCCGCCTGCGGGCTTTCAATCGCCAGCGGCGAGGCAACCGTACCGTGGTTGATGACTTTGACCAACAACGGCGTGAAGCCCCATTGTTGCAGAATTGGCTTGCCCGGCCCGCGTTGCACCTTGACCCGCAACTCGGGGTTGATGGATACGACAAACGTGATCTTCGGATCGAGCAGTTTCTGCAACAGGGCGGCGTCACGCGCCTGGCCCGCGCGGTCCAGCTTCTCGACGAGTTCGGCGGGAAGGGGCGTGCCCAAGAACTCCAAAGCCTCCACCAGGCGGGTGATATTCGCCGCCAAGGGTTGCCCCTCGACACCGTTGACGCGTTCGACCTCTTGGCCGAAGGAAGCCGCGGTCAGGCATAACAACGGAATCAGGGGCATCAAATGGCGGACAAGCATGCGACACCCTGGGCGACTATTGCTGTCTGGCTGTTAGGCCATGATCTCGTGGATCGGTTCGGCACCCATGCCGACCGGATGGGGACGGTTGAGGCGGTCTGGCACGCGGGCTTCGGGACCAATGCCCAACAGCTCGTAGATCGTGGCACAAATCTCGGTGGAACTAACTGGCCGGTCTTTGACGTAGGCCGCCGTGGCATCGGATGCGCCTACTACCGCGCCGCCACGGATGCCGGCCCCGGCCAGCATGCTCCCGTAGCAGAAGGTCCAATGGTCGCGGCCGGCATTGCCGTTGACCTTGGGAGTGCGGCCCATTTCGCTGGTGACGACGACCAAGGTCTCGTCCAGCAGTCCGCGTGACTCCAAGTCTTCCAAGAGGGCCGTGTAGACCTGGTCGAAGACCGGCAGCTTGTTCTCTTTCAGAATGCTGAAGTTCTTTTGATGCGTGTCCCAGGCGTCGTAGTCGATCAACACCGGAGTCGAGTAAAGATCGAAAGTCACATTGACGAACTGCACGCCGCGCTCGATCAGCCGCCGCGCCACGAGAGCGCTGTTTCCGAACAACGAGTTGCCGTAACGCTCGACCAGCGCCGCAGGCTCACGGTCGAGGTCGAAGGCATCAACCATTTTGGAGGCCCCCAGCAGGCCGAAGGCTTTTTGCTGGGTTTCGCTGTAGCGATCAATTTCGCCCGCCGCGTCGAGCCGGCGGTGTTCGTCGTCGATCTGCCTCAGCAGGCTCTTGCGCAGGTTGAAGCGATCGATGGTCATTTCGTCCGGCAGCGTGGTATCGGCTAATAGGGGCCGTCCGCGAACGGTCTTGGGAGAACCGGCCGCGGCGGTCAGGCCGGCGTCCATGCTCGGTACGCATTCGGTGGTAAAGGCATCGTAGCGCTTTCCCAAGAACCCGCCGTAAGGGCCGGCCCGGCGAAACGCCTGGCCCCACCCCAGCCAGTTGGGCATGTAGACATAGGCCGGCAGATCATCGGGATTGCTACTGCCGTTGAAGTACTCGCAGACCGATCCCATGCTGGGGGGATCGTTGTCGGTGGGATGCTGGTTCGGCGGCACGCCTTCGTAGCCGGTGTAACTGGGCAGGCAGTTGTGGCAGCCGGCCTTGTGATTCAGCGAGCGAATCAACGCGGTGCGGTGCATCCATTGGGCAGTCAGCGGAAGATGCTCGCAAACCTGAATTCCCGGCACGTTCGTACTGATGGGAGAGAATTCCGTCTTCACGCCGGAAGGGGCGTTCAACTTTAGATCGTACATGTCTTGCGTGGCCGCCCCGCCCAGCAGGTACAGCACGATGACGCTCTTCGCTTTGCCCGGCCGCGTATGGCCCGCCTGTTGCGCGGCCATCAGCCTCTCCAGACTTAAGCCGCCGCCGAAGAAAGTCAGCGCGCCGGCGGCCAATGTTTCGCGGCGGGTCAGTCCATCGCAACAGCGACGCGGGCTGCCGAGCATTCGCAACAAGGATGCCATCCGATGGTTCCTCCTCAGGAGTACGAGCGGGCTGACGACTGGCCCCAAGTCAAACGCATCATAGTTAATTGATATATCGGCGGCAATGGTTGGCCGCGTTGCCGCGAACGGCTTTTTGCTCGCCAGGCGCTGTTTGCGCGTGTTACCATAACGCGGTCTCTACACTGGGCGGTTTGATTTGCCTCTCGGATTCATTTGAAAACCGGAAACATGACATGCGTCTGTCCTTGGCTATAGCGGTTGTCTGCGGCTTTTTGGTGTCGATCGACTCCCACGCCGCTACCATCATCCACGCCGGACGACTAATCGACGGGCGCGGCGACCAAACACGGAAAGAGATGTCGATCGTCATTGAGGACGGCCGCATCACCAAGGTGGCCGCCGGCTACTTGCCGCCCGGCGACGGCGACACGCTCATCGACCTCAGCGATCAGACCGTGCTGCCCGGTTTGATGGACATGCACACCCATTTGATGTCGCAGCATTCCAAGGACTCGTACACCGAGCGGTTCTTCATGGAGCAAGCCGACTACGCCTTGCGCTCGACCACGTATGCCCGCATCACGCTGATGTCGGGATTTACGACCGTCCGCGACCTGGGCGACAACGGTGTGAACTCGATCGCTTTGCGGAAGGCCATCGACCAGAGTTTCATCCCCGGCCCGCGAATTTTTACCTCGGGAAAGTCGCTGGCCACCACCGGCGGCCATGCCGATCCCACGAACGCCCTGCGGGGGGACTTTCGCCGCGATGCTAGCCCCATTGAGGGCGTCATCAACGGCGTCGACGACGCCCGCAAGGCTGTCCGTCAGCGTTACAAGGATGGCTGTGACCTCATCAAGCTCACCGCCACGGGCGGAATTCTCAGCCTGGCGGCCAATGGGCAAAACCCGCAGTTCAGTCACGAGGAACTGCGGGCGGTGGTGCAAACCGCCAAGGATTACGGCATGACGGTGGCCGTACACGCGCACGGCACCGAGGGGATCAAACGGGCCGTGTTGGCAGGCGTCGACTCGATCGAGCATGGTACGTTTATGACGGATGAAGTGATCGAACTCATGATTCAACACGGCACTTATTGGGTTCCAACCAACATGGCCGGCGAGTGGGTCGCCGAGAAAGCCAAAGAGCCGGGCTATCTTCCGGAGATCGTGCGCCCGAAAGCGGCAGCAATTGGGCCGGTGATTAAAGCCACGTTTGCCAAAGCCCACGCCGCCGGCGTCAAGATTGCCTTTGGTACCGACAGCGGCGTCTCGCCCCATGGTGAGAACGCTCACGAATTTGAACTGATGGTGGCCGGCGGCATGGCCCCCATGAAAGCCATTCAATCGGCCACGTTGGAGGCATCCAAGCTGTTGCGCATTGACGACCGCCTCGGTACGATTGAAGCGGGTAAGATCGCCGATGTGATCGCGGTCAAAGGCAATCCCTTGGAAGACATTCGCATTCTGCGAACGGTCGGCTTTGTGATGAAGGAAGGAACAATCTACAAGGGGCCGTGATTTCAGGAGCAAACCATGCCGCAGCAACTATTGGCCGGTGCCGCCACAAGCAACATCACGCCCAGATTGGGCATCTCGATCAATGGCAATCTGCGCGACGGCACCGCCTTGCAGATACACGACGAACTGCACGCCCGCTGCCTGGTGCTGGATAACGGCGTCGAACGGATCGGCCTGGTGGTGGTCGATTCGTGCGCGGTCCCTGGCGAAATCCATGAGGCCGCCAAGCATCTGGTCCACGGCAATACCAGCTTTCCCATCGACCGTATCATCATCTCGGCCACGCATACGCACAGCGCGCCGACCGTGACGGGCGTCTTTCAAAGCGATCCCGATTTGGAGTATCAAGAGTTCTTGACGTTGCGGATTGCCGATGGATTGCGGCGGGCCATCAACAATCTGCGGCCCGCCCGCGTCGCTTGGGCCGTGGGAAGCGAACCAACACAGGTCTTCAATCGCCGTTGGAAAAAGAGGCCCGGCACCATTCCGGCCGATCCCTTCGGCGGTACGTCCGACCTGGTGCAGATGAATCCGTCGCGCGGCAGTGACGACCTGCTAGAGCCATCTGGCCCAATCGACCCCGATGTGACCTTGCTGTCGGTGCAAGACGCGCATGGCAAGCCGCTGGCGCTGTTCGCCAATTACTCGCTGCATTACGTGGGGGATGTCGGGCCGGGGCACGTTTCGGCCGATTATTTCGCCGCCTTCTCCGACCGCATGCAGCAGTTGCTACAGGCCGACAGGCTTGATCCCCCCTTTGTGGCCATGATGTCCAACGGGACCAGCGGCAACATCAACAACGTTAATTTTCGGGTGGCGGGCGGAGCAGCGACGCCCCCCTACACGCGGATCAAATCCGTCGCCTACACGGTGGCCGACGCCGCGTTTCAGGCACTGCAATCGGCCGAATATCACGATTGGGTTCCTATTGCCATGCGCGAGGCCCGCCTGACGCTAGGCCGCAGGCTGCCGGCCCCCGCTGAAGTCGATCGCGCCAAGTTCATTTTGGAGCAAGCCAAGCCCGGCCCGCTGGCCACGCTGGAAGAAGCCTATGCACGCGAAACGTACATCATGGCAGACCTTCCGCCAACCATCGAGACGGTCATCCAAGCCGCCCGCATCGGTGAATTGGGCATCGTCACACTGCCTTGTGAAACATTCGTCGAGACGGGCCTGGCGATCAAGGCGGCCAGCCCCTTCAAGCCCACGCTGGCGATTTCGCTCGCGAACGACTACGCCGGTTATTTGCCGACCGTCGAGCATCATCGGCTAGGCGGATACGAAACATGGCGGGCACGTTCCAGCTTTTTGGAAGTCGAGGCCGAGCCGAAGATTCGCGGCAAACTGTTGGAGATGTTGGCGGAGGTGGAGAGAGGATGAAGGATAAAGGCAAACGCGTCGCCTGTAGGAGGCGATTCCATCGCCGATCCTCAGGCCAGCGGCTTGCCTTGCTGATGCAGGCGATTGCGAACGGGTTGCGTGCGGGCGGCAACCTTCTTCCACAGTTGCTTTAGGTGTCGTTGATCGGCGGGGAGTTGTTGCAGGTAGGCCGTCAGGAGCCGCAGGTGGTCCGTGCGCGAGACCCAGGGATGAGCGGCGACGGCTACCGCCAGCCGCGCGAGGTTGGCTGCCCGTTCCTCCGGTGTCAATCGGCGGCAAATACTCATGCCGTCCAAGTCGACAATCAGGGCATCAACGCCGCCAGGCTGCTCCACGAAAATCAAATTGGTCCCTTTGAGATCGCGGTGGGCAACCTGTTGGTTGTGCATCCGCCCCACCAGCCGCCCCAGGGATGCGGCGGCTTGCCGCGTCAATCGGCGGCGGTGCGAGGGTGCAAGTTCAGCCAACCGCCAGCCGAACAGGTGTAGATTTTCAGCGCCATCAATCCATTCGACCGCCAGGTGGCTGTCGCCGCTGCGCGAAGCACATGCCGATTCCAACGCCAAAAGCGGCCGCGGCGTGGCGATGCCACGCTGCAGCAGCGCGTGCCCGCGACGAAAGGCCTCAACGGCACGACTACGACGGAACCTGCCCAGCATGGCCTTCCACCAGATGGCATTTCGCGAACGCTTGAAGGCGACGCGGATATTGCCCGTTTCAGCCGGCAACTCCGCGGCCATCACCATCGAAGTGCGGCTAAGTTTGACGGGCGCGTGTCGAAAATCCCGCAAGGGGCGATCGGGATCCTCCAACAATTGAGCGATGTGGGACGTCGGAAAGTCATGGATGGCATGGGCACGGCCAGCCTTTGATTTGATCGCGCGGAAGTCCCGATTGGTACGCAAAGAGCGTCCGTCGCGACCTCGCAGAATTCGCTGCGCGTGCGACCTCGTATGCTGCTCAAGCTGGAGTAGCCCAGCACGGTGATCGAGCCGCAGATCTGGCCGTTCGCGCAAATAGTACATGAAAAACCGAATAATGTCGGTTCCTTGCGCAATCCCCCCCAGCGACGTGGCCAACATCGCCAGCCCGCGACGGGTATGCCGCCAGTCCAGCGGGGCGCCTAGCCGCGCGCCAGGCAAGTCGATCAGAACCAGCCGTGACGGTGCCGCCGCCTGTTCGTTTTGTTGCCACAAGATGTTGCCAGCGTGGAAGTCGTCATGGAGGATGCCGGCGCGATGAACGGCCGCCGTGAAGCGGGCCAACTGGTCGATTATCCGCCTCCTGTCGGACGGCTGATGCGGCAATGTTTCACGTTGAGCAAGTTCCGCCAAGTACAAGTCGAGCGGTTGGGCAGCGGGCAACTCTCGAGACACCAGGTAGCTATCGCCGCACAGTCCCCATGTGTACTGTTCCAGGCAGGCGACCAGCTCGATGGTGTCGATTCCGCGTTCCGCGGCGGCCAAGGTCTTGTGCCACTCACGGCGAGCGGTGCTGCCGCGCACCAGGTGCTTTAAGCGGCCGCGCCAATGAGAACAAGGATAATGCTTGACGATCAGCGATTGGCCGGCGATCGCCAGGCGGTAGACGGTGCGATGTTGGCCCTGCTTAACGATAAAGGCACCGCGTGGCCCTTCATCGGCCAGCCCACCACCGCGCAACCGGCTAACAAGTTCGGCCACGACCGGTTCCCAGCCGGGGGCGACGATCTGGCGTAACGTGCCGCCAGCAGCCGGCTGGTTGCCCGCCGCCAACGTGGTGCTTGCCCCTAATCCACGCCGTGGTTGTCGAGGAAGGGCCTGATCGGTCGAGACTGGCATCGTGGGTGAGCGCCATCCGAGGGGAGACATAGGCATTCGGGCGGGCCGATTCTCCGCATTCGTCCCTGGCATGGCAAGCGGAGAGTTGGCCGCGGCGGCGCTGGAGGAGGCGATTCAATCGCCCATAGACGCGGGAAATCGCCCGACATCGGCGATGGAATCGCCTCCTACTGGCAAAATCGCCGTCTGCCACTCAGCGGGGGCCGCCGCCGCGAGACAATCCGCTTGGATTTTGATGCTTAATCCCCAGCGTGCTAGCATTGCTTTCACGCTCGATATTTGTCCTTATTTTTTCAGGCGAAGTTACTACACAACTTCTCACGGCGTGCTATACTCTCGCCCCAACTGGCATGGAGGACTTGCCAGGGACGTTGCATTAAGCAACACGTTATTTCTAGGGAGAGAATACATGACCCGCATTCCGCTCAGCCTCGTCGACGCCCAGAACAGGACCATGAAATCGCGGTTGGAAATGAGCACCGCCGAAATTGGCTTGACCGTCCGGACGACGAACTGCTTGGAGGAAAAGGGAATCTTCACCGTCAACGATCTGTTGCACCGCACCCGCGACGATCTGTTGAGCATCTCCAACTTTGGCGAGAAGACCTTGGAAGAGGTCTACAAGGCCTTGGAAAACATCGGCTTTCAGCGCCGTGAAAAGCAGCGCGAACTAATGACCGCCTAGGCCCGCCGCAAAACCCAACGATTGCCGGCACGGCGGCTGCCGTGCCGGCTTGGTTGACATTCGCTTGCGCCATTTTGATTCAGGTCAAACGGCCTGAATCAAAATGTCGGTGAACTACGACAATTCTCGTTTCCTCGTTCGCTGCGGGAGTTTTCGCTGCGCATCAAAGGAAACGAAACATGTGCAATGGGACACCTTGGATTCCGGCCGGTCTTCTCCGAGCAGCGACTGCGGGCTAATCGGCATCGACCTGGATCCATTTGGAGAAAGCGTCTTCGTCCACATTGCGGCCGCTGATTACGGCAACCAGATCGCCATCGCCCGATAGATCGAGCGTGCCGCCCAGTAGGGCCGCGACGGCGATTGCGCCCGAGGGTTCCGTGCGCAGCCCATGTTTTTCGTAAATCCACCGCATGGCTTGGCGCGTGGCCAGGTCGGGCAAGGCCAGCGATTGCCCCACCAATTGCCGCAAGATCGGCCAGTTGTGCTGGCCCACGTCATAAGACAGCAATCCATCACAAATACTGGTGGGACGGTCGAGCCGCACACGCTGCCCGGCGGCCAGCGATTGCCGAAAGTCGTCGGCACCGTCCGGTTCCACACCGATGATTTGTGCCGCCGGAAAGCCGTCGGCAATGGCAATCGCCTGGCCCGCCATCAACCCGCCGCCACTTACAGGACAGAAAAAATGCGATACACCGCGGCCGTCCCGCTGCAAGTCGCGAACGGTCTCCAACGCTCCCACGCCGTTGCCGGCGATGACATGCGGGTCGTCGTAGGGGGAGGCTTGCACGGCCTGCTCGCTTTCGGCAATTTCCCGGGTCAGGCGGTCCCGTTCGCCAGTCTGGTGGTCGCTGGCGATGTCGTAGGTACGAATCTCCGCGCCGAACGAGCGAGTTAGACCAAATTTAACCCGCGGCGCGGTCTCGGGCATGACCACAATCACGCGGCGCTTGTGGCACATTCCGGCAAAGGCAATGCCCGAGGCAAAATTGCCCGATGAATGGGCCGCCACGGGGCGGGTGCCAATCCGCTGGAGGTTCGTGGCCATCCAGTTCAAGGCACCCAAGAGCTTGAAGGAACCGCAGGGAGTCCACCCGTAGTCTTTCAGCCACACGCGGCGGCTGGATGGCAGGCTCAAATGCTGCTCCAAGGCATACGACCGAATCAGCGGGGCGGGCGAAACGAACTCGCGAATTGCGGCCTCGGCCCGGCGCACGTCTTTGATCGTGACAGGCAAATTCGACATGACAGACATCTCCTGGCGAAAGATCGGCGATGGGGAACGTCGAATGTAACTGATGGGTCTCGTAGGGTGGGACAAGCGGCATTGTGCCTGGCGGCTTGAAACCGGTCCACCGGCGACGTCCCACCAAATGTGGCCACCATAGCGAGTCATGGTGGGACATCGCGGGTGAACCGTACTCGAATGGAAAAGCCAATATCCGCTTGTCCCACCCTACAAGTCCTGGCGGCGAAAGATCGGCGATGGAATCGCCTCCTACAGTTACCGTACTACGCGGCCGCTACCGTCGCCGGCGCACAACGCCAGCACTTCTTCCTTGGTAACCTTGTTGAAGTCGCCAGGAATGGAGTGCTTGAGACAGCTTGCCGCGACGGCAAATTCCAAAGATTGCTGGCCGTCCTTGCCGTCAAGCAACGCGGCGATCAGGCCGCCGCAGAACGAGTCGCCCGCCCCGACCCGATCGACCACATGGATGGTGTAGCGGCGGCTGAGCAAGAATTGCTCACCATCCAGCAAACAAGCCGACCAATGATTGATCGAGGCCGATTCGCTCTCCCGCAGCGTAATCGCCACACGCGGGGGACCATATTGTTCGCGAATCTTGCGGGCCACGCCTTCGTAGGCCGCGTGATCGATCTGGCCGCCGCGGATATCGGTCTTGTCGGCGACAATGCCTAGCACGTCCTTGGCGTCTTCTTCATTGCCGATCAACACATCGACATACCGCAACAACGGGCCTACCACTTGCCGGGCTTTCTCGCGGGACCACAGTTTGGCTCGGTAGTTCAAATCAAAGCTGGTCGTCAGCCCCAGTTTCTTGGCGGTTTGCAGGGCCTCGGACGTGGCCTGGGCCGCCTGGTCGCCCAGCGCCGGCGTAATACCGGTGGTGTGAAACCATTGCCGGCCGGCCAGCAGTTTTGGCCAGTCGTACAGCGATGCGGGTGCCAGGGCGATGGACGAGCCGGCCCGGTCGTAGATGACCTTGCTCGCCCGCTGAGAGGCACCAGCCTCCAAAAAGTACAGTCCCAATCGGCCTTCCTTGCTGCGCAGCACGGCCGAGGTATCAACCCCGTAATATCGCAGCGAGGCCACGGCGGCATCGGCCAGCGCATTCTGAGGCAAGACGCTAACGTAGGCGGCATCGTGCCCAAAGGCCGCCAGCGAAACAGCCACATTGGCCTCGCCGCCGGCGTAGGTAACTTCCCACTGGTTGGCTTGCAGAAACCGCTGTTGGCCGGGCGCAGCCAGCCGCATCATGATCTCGCCGAAAGAAATTGTTCGGGCCATGTTTTCTCATGCATAAGGAATGAAATGCAACTAGCTGCCACAATCGCCATATCACAACATCGTCAAAGGATTCCGCCGGTTTTCCAACGGCATGGCGACTTGCTTGCCGAGCCGCTGCGACTCAAAAATAGCGGCAATCATTTCCACGCTGCCGCGACCCTCATAAATTCCACACAGCGGCTGACGGTCTTCTTCAATAGCCGCGATCAAGTCTTGGACCGCCATTACGTTACCTCCACCTAAGCCGCCATCGGCCAGCGGCTCGGGCTGGCCGATACCAGCCGAGCTGACATTTTGCCACTGCGCGCCGCTGCGGCCAGGGGACCAGCTTCCATCGTCCAGGAATTTCACCGATGGCAGCGAACCTGTGACTATCTCCAGCACGCCATTGGAGCCATAAATCTGCAGACCAAATCGTGACAATTTGGCACCCGCGCCGCGCACCGAGTCAAACCGCGCGATGGCGCCGCTGGCCAATCCATAGGTCGCATGAACCTCATCTCCCGCTAATGGGCCAATCCCTTCGTTCCCGTCCTTAACGTCAGACTTTTGTATCGGCTGCCCCTATTGCAGCACGATTGACTGGCACCAAGTCGGCTCGCCGCCCAAATGCCGGATCAGATCCATCACATGGCTGCCCAGCACCCACAGGTCTTCGCCGCCGCCGCGGCTGGCGTCCTCCTTGCC
>JBFWUW010000067.1:0-33989 GCA_050247075.1 Pirellulales bacterium
AGATCGTCTATCTGGCCGTTCTGGTCGGCTTGCTGGTTCCGATGCACTTCATTGGCCGGCCGGCGGCGCGCCGCGCCGCCGGAGAAAGCGTGGGAAGCGGCTACCTGGCCAGAATTCGGGAGGAGAACAAGCTCACCCAGTCGAACCTGGGAGAGATCGATGCCAGCAGCGAGACCATGAAACTGGCCACGCTGGGCCTGGACAACCTGGCCGTGAGCCTGTTGTGGTCCAAGGCCGAGCATTACAAGAAAGTCAAGGACTGGGACAAGTTGAGCGAGGCCTTGAATCAAATCATCAAGCTGCAACCCAACTTTGTGGCCGTCTGGAAGTACCAGGGCTGGAACCTGTCTTACAACGTGTCGGTGGAGTTCGACGACTATCGGGACCGCTATGCGAAAGTCAGGGAAGGCATTTTATTCCTTAAGGACGGCACGAGGCACAACGACAAAGAGCCCCGCTTGCTGACCGATGTGGGCTGGTTCACTTCGTCCAAGATTGGCCGCGCCGACGAGTCGCGGCCCTTTCGCAAATTGTTTCGCGCGGATAAGGACTTCCATGCCGACATGCCCTATCGCGAGACCGACAATTGGCTGGCGGGCCGCGAGTGGATGGTCCGCGCGGAGGAGCTTGTTGAACGCGATGGTCTGCCTGTTAAAGGGGCCAGCCCCACGGTCTTTTTTGTTGGCGCTCCGATGTGCATGATCAATTTCGCCAACGACCTGGAAAAAGACGGCGGTCCCGATGGCCGCGCGGTCTTCGGCGAGGTCGCCAAGCGCGCCTGGACGAAAGCCCTGGAATCGTGGCTGCAATATGGCGAGCGCGAGATGACCGACACGATGGGCAACCAGTTCCGCCTGATCGACTTTCAACGGTTGGCGAAAGATGTCGACGATGTCTTTGCCCAGATCAAAGCCATCGAGCCGGGCCTGTACGAGACCATCGTCGCGGAAAAGCGCGCCACCCTGACCGACGAGGAACTCAAATTGGCCAGCGGGCCCGTGCCCACCGGGCCCGAGGCCTTTGAGCAAAACGCATTACAAGGCAAGCTGCGCGTGGGTGCCGCGGATATCATCAACCGCCTGTCGGGCGAGGACAAGGAAAAAGGCCTCGAACTGCAACGGCAAATGGCCAACCTGGGTGAAAAGGCCGTCGTCACGAGCCGGCAATGCAATATTGTCAATTACGAGTCGTGGCAGCGGCGTTGCGAATATGAGATGACGGATGATGCCGTCGATGCTCACCGCTACATTTACGAGGCGGAAGAGGCCGACCGGGTAGAAACCAACCTGCGGCAGGCGGCCGAGAAATACGCACTGGGCTTTGAAAAATGGGATACCGTCTTTCAAAAATTCCCGGAGGAACGCAAGGACGATATCCGCCTTTCGGAACTGGTTGAATCGATCGATCGGTACGTCGTGATCTTGAAGGAACTGAACGAGGAAATCCCCAAGGATTTTCCGCTGCAAGATATTCTGGACCGCGCGCAACAAGACCCGACATTACGGCAATAGAAACGGGCGGCCGGCTTTTTGTTTGTTCGCGGATAAACTGCCATGTACCGGCCACGCCTGCTATTCGGTTGCCTGCTAGGGGGGGTGTGGGCGTTGGCGGGCGGATGTCTGCCTGGGGCCAACGCCGCCGAACCGTTCGACTACCATCAGTCGGAATCTCCTCCGCTGCCCGCCCCAAGTTGGGTGCGGATGATCGACCAGGGAACGCTCAATCCGCGACTGGCGGGCATCCACACGCCCGACGGGATCAAGATCGAGATCGTGGCCCAAGAGCCGCAAGTGATCAATCCGGTCGGCATGGCTTTCGACGATAGCGGCAGGCCTTACGTGCTGGAGTGGCGTGTCGCGCCCGACAGCCGGCACGAGGCCGCCCAGGTCACGTTGCAAGATGGTTCAACCGTCACGGTCAACCGCATGCGGAAGAGCGTGCCCGACGTGTTGAAGACGCTAGCCGACACCGACGGCGACGGCATCCATGACCGGGCCGATGAGCGGCTGAACGACCTGGAACTTCCTTCCAGTCTGCTGTTGCACGACGGCTGGTTGTACACCTCGGCCTTGGGGCAAGTGGTCCGCCGCCAACATTCGCCCCCCGACGGAGATTTTGGCCCGCCACAAGAGATTGTCCGCGGGCTGTGCGGCTTTCACCACCATCAGGCGTCGGGGCTGACGCTGTCGCACGATGGCTGGCTATACATCACCTCGGGCGACGACGACAACCACGGCGAAGGCTCCGACGGGTCGCAAGCCACGGTACTGCGAACGGGGGCCGTCTTTCGCTGCCGGCCCGATGGCTCGGCACTGCATGAGCACGCCCGCGGGTTTCGCAACCCCTACCGCGATGTGGCCTTCGACCAGCATTACAACATGTTCCATGTCGATAACGACCAGGAGGACGGGTCGAAGTTTCAGGGCGTGCGGCTGATGCATGTACCGGAAGGGGCCGATTTTGGCTGGCGGCTGTTTCCGGGTGCCGTCTGTTGCCGCGCCGACATTGCCCGCGGCGCGGCGTTTGGAGAGTCGCCCGGCAAAATGCCGGCCATGCTCAAGACGGGCCGCGGCGCGCCGGCCGGCCTGTTGATTTACCAAGGGACCAGTTTTCCAGAGTTCTTTCGCGGGCTGCTGATCTATCCCGATGTCTACCGCAAAAGCGTGCGAGCCTACGCCATTGAACGAGTCGGCGGCACGTTTGAAGTTACTCGGCAATTCACGCTAATGTCTTCGGCCGACGGTCTGTTCCGTCCTTGCCAGGCCGTGCAAGGGCCCGACGGTGCCATCTACATCGTGGACTGGCGCACCGACAGTGGTGGGGCCGGCCAACTCTGGGGCGATGGCGTGCATGGGCGAATCTACAAGCTGACCTGGGGAGGCACGGCGGAAGTGCCCGCCATGCCTCCCGGCCCCTTGAATGCCTGGACCGCGTTGCGCCGGGCTGGCGACGAGACCCTGTGGTCGCTGCTCGATACGGCCGATTTTCAGCTTCGCCAGCGCGTGCAACAAGAACTCATCCGTCGCGGCGGCAGCAAGCAGCGGGCCCGTTTTCTCACCGTGGCCGCCAGCCAGGGACGCAGCAGCCCGGCGCGGGTCTCGGCCATGGGGGCCGCCTGCCAGATGTTCAACCGCGATGTCTACGACGCGCTGATCCGCCTGCTGAACGACGGCAGTTTTGAAATTCGCCGCGCGGCGGCCGAACTGCTAGGCCGGAATGCCCCCGACAACTCGCACGAGGCGATTGCCGGTTTGGGCCAGGCCATGCAAGACCCGCACCCCGCCGTGGCCCGCAGCGCTGGGCTGGCTTATGGCGAGCTAGTCGCATTGCTAGCCGCGGACGACCAACGAAAATTTCGCCTGGCCGAACAGTTGCGCAACGCCATGGCGGCTTGCGACCGCGACGACGTTTACCTGTTCGACGGTTTCGTCCGCGGCCTGGAGAAGCTGGGCCGCCTGGGTGTAGACAAGCTGCTGCTGTGGGCCTGGTCCAATGACGACACCAAATGCGAAACGGCCATAGCGGCCGTCGAGCGGATGCGCACGGTCGAGGCGGCGGACGGGTTGGACCGCCTCTTGCAAGGCGACACCAGCTTTGACGACGACCAGACTATCCGTCTGATGCGCACTTACCGCAACATTTTGGTGGAGCCCCCGATTTCCGCGGGGCGCGTGGCCGAGTGGCTGGCCGAACACCCCGACGCGGCGGTGGAGGTGAAGATTGCCGGCATGGAGACGCTGGCCCTGGTCGGCGGCGGCAATTCGGCCGTCGTGCAAGACCTGGCGTTGTCGCTGCTGCATCACGAACAGCCCGAAGCCCGCGCCAGCGCCCTGGCGGCCATCGCCAGCAACGGGCTGGTGGCCGCGGCTCCCGCGCTGTTGGCGGCGCTCAAGGAGCCGGGCCGAACGGCCGAGGAACAACAGCAAATCATTGCCGCGCTGGGCCGCCTGCGCAGCCGGCCCGCTCCGTTCACCGCCGCCATGAGCCCCCCCGGCGTGGAACCATTGTTGAATGACCTGCTGAAGCTAGCCCAAGGCGAGGGGCCGGCCGAGGTTCGCGGCGATATCTTGGCGCTGGTGGCCCAGGTGGACTACACCCAGGCCGAGCCGCTGGCGCTCGACTGGCTAAAGTCCGACGACGAACAGCAATCCGCGGCCGCCATCGACATCCTGGGAACCAGGCCCGAGCAGGCGTTGGAACTGGGACGAGCGTTCGTGGCGGGCCGCATCGCCCGCCCGCTGTTGCCCAAGGTGGCGGCGGCTTTGCAAAAACATGCCGAGAAGGAGAAAGATGCCGCTGGGCCGTTTCATGCACTGCTGACCGAGGTCTTCAAGGGGGGCTTGCTGGTCTCGCTCGATCCGGCCGAGATCGAGCGGGTCGATGGCCTGGTCCGCTCGTCGGGCAATGCACTGCGCGGACGGGCCGTCTATCTCGATTCCCAACGCAGCCAATGCGCCAACTGCCACACGCTAGAGGGCGTGGGGGGGCAAATCGGTCCCGATCTTTCCAAAGTCTGGCAAACGCATTCCACCGCCAAGATCATGGAGTCGATGATCGACCCCTCCAAGGAGATCAAAGAGGGCTTTGCCACTTGGAGCGTCACCACCAACGCCGGCCGGGTGCATGCCGGGCTGAAGATTGTGGACGACCCCCGAGAAGTCGTGCTGCGCGATGCCAGCGGCAAGGATATTCGCATTTCGACGGGCGAGATCGACGATAAAGCAGCGGGCAAAAAGAGCCTGATGCCCGACGGAGTCATCGCGCAGCTCAGCTTCCGGGAATTCGTCGATCTGGTGGCGTTTCTCAAAGACAAGCAGGCGCAAGAATCGTTGCGCGGCCTGTTGACGCAAGCCTGGGCCGTGGGGCCGTTTGCGCCGGGTGCGGAAAGCGAAGCGGCGGCGGCCGCCATCGAAAAGAATCCCGATCCGACCGTACCGGCCGTGGGTGATACGGCCTGGCAGCGCATCCCGGCCGATGCCGACGGGCTGGTCAATCTGCGCCGTCGCTGGCCGGCCGAAAATACCACGGCTTACGTGCTGTCGTATCTCCATTCGCCCCAAGATCAACAGGCACAAGTCCGCGTGACGGGTGGCGACGGACTCAAGCTATGGATCAACGGCCAGAACGTGCTGGATGGCAGTCAGGCCCCCGCCGATGAAGCCATTCCCCTGCCGCTCAACGCAGGGTGGAATACCGTGCTGGTCCGCGTCACCCATGGCCGCGGCCCCTTCGGCCTGGGCCTGGCCGTGGTGCAAGGTGACGGCGTGCGCTTTGCGCTGGAGAAGAAGGAAGCAGGCCCATGAATGGCCCCGCGCAGGGCAAGCCCAGCCTTGGGCTTTCATTCCGTTCGATGCATCTCCGGCCAGACCGCCGCGAACCAGAGTAGTGCCGCGCGGCGCTGGCCAAGACCGGTGAAGTGCCGCCGCGTTCCCAGTCCGCCGCGGTTTTCGCCCGACAAAATGTCGGTGTCGGGTCCGGGCCGAAAGCCGGGCAGCCGCCACAGTTGATCGATGGCGTCGCGAATTTGCCCTTCGTGCTGGGGATCGTTGTAGACGGTTGGGTGGAAGGTGGACTTGGCCAGCAGCCAGGGTGGTTCAAAGCCCCAGGCCTGGGCCAGTGCGGCCCGGATCGCGGTCAGGTTCTTCACGTATTGCCCGGTCGAGACCTTTTCGATCACGTCCGATTCGCCTTGCTGCCACAGCACGGCCCGAAAACGGCCCGTCGCCAGGCCCGCGGATTCCAGCCGTTGATAAAGCTGTTCGCCCGGCAACCATTGGCGGCTGGATGTGCCCCCGACCGCCACGTTGACAAAGCCGACCGGCACCTGGGCTAGCGGCAGCAGGGTATCCGCCAACGGCGGCCAGATTGTGCCACCGTCGGCCGAGTTCGGCTGCGGGTCGTCGGCCGTTTGCCAGGATTTGTTGGCGACATCGTAGGAGACCGCCCGGCCCAGCGGGTCGGCAATGGCCAGCCGTTCGTCGTTGGCCCCATCGGCATACGACTGGCCGGCGATGACCAAGACCTCGCCCACGCCAATCGGTTCCACCGCCGCCTGGCCGACAATTTTGTCCCCCACGCGCCCGCGGATTTCCAGCTTGTACCAGCCGCCGGCGGGCACGTCGGCCCGCAGTTCGTCCGCGGCATCGTCGGTGCCTTTGGCGGTTGGCCGGGCCGGCGTCCAATCGATCGCACGACCAAAGGCCCCTTCCAGCGGAACAACTCGGTATTCCATGGTGGCGGTCGCCAGCCGTGGAAAATGGCCGCGAATGAGCACATCGGCCCGGCCCAAGTCGGCCCCGCCAGGGTTGTGTTCGTGGGCTTTCCGCGGGTCGAAGTGTTGCCGCTGAACGACCTGCCGCGGAATGGGCGCGTCGATCCGCCATTCCTCGGCCAACGACAAGGCTGGCCGCCAGGCCCAAACGGCCAGCAGCCCCACGATTGCCAGCCAAGCCCAGTTGGTCCCTCCAGGCGACGCCGTGGAGCGAAATCGGGAGAATGGAGACCGATTCCAGGGGAGTTCGATACGACTCGTCGAACGCGGATTATCGCCGTCGGAGTCGGCCCCTACAGGAGGCGTTTCCAACACCAAAACCAGGCTGATGGCTGACAGCTTTTCCGCTGGCAGCTTCTTCCCCCATTGTTCGCGGCACGATTTTTCAAACATTGGTTCATTCCAGCAGACAAGATTGGTCGATTTTGTGGGACGGATTGACCAGCATACCAAGTGTCCAGTGACGGAGGAGCCTTCCGCTAACCGCCGCCGGGCCGGTGATTTGCCGACAATCCGACACGCCACGGCTTGCCCGCCCGCCCGCCAAGCGACGTTGTGCAAGCGGGCGATAGAATTGGCGACAAGCAGGCTTGGCTTAAGGACAGGCTGCTTTAGCCCATGCCTC
The DNA here is from genome assembly GCA_050247075.1 of Pirellulales bacterium. Lineage (GTDB taxonomy): Bacteria > Planctomycetota > Planctomycetia > Pirellulales > JBFWUW01 > JBFWUW01. The sequence goes on from JBFWUW010000067.1 coordinate 6,897, forward strand.
GGCTTGGTACCCAAATCAACGCCGTTACCGCCACAAGTTCCACTGGATCCAAAAAGTACAGTCCCGGAAATACCAACGCCCATTTGAAAGCCGTGCTGGCATAGCCATCCAATTTCGCTTGTCTATTTTTTCAGCCGGTGGTATAAGCACGCAGTTTTTTGCGGACTGCATTCCCAAACTGTTGGGGATGACGATGTCCGGCAACCCCCTAGGAGGTATGCACACCCATCATGGACAGACAAGAGACCGGCTCATCTCGGGCCCCAGTTGCGGCGATTTCGCACGATTCCGTCGGCGAGACTTCGCGTGAATCCTCCGAGGAGCCTCCCGGTACCGGCCGCCGCCACCCTGTCTGGAAAAATGTCCCCCTGGAGCAGTGGGAAGACTGGCGGTGGCAGATGCAAAATGCCGTCCGCACCACCCGTCAAATCGACGAACTGCTCGGCCTGTCCCCGGCGGAGATTCCCGCCCTGGAACAGTTGGAAACAGCCTACAAGCTGGCCATTCCGCCCTACTATTTCTCTCTGATCGACCCGGACGATCCCCACGATCCCATCCGCTTGCAGTCGGTCCCTTCCGCCGTGGAACTCGCCCCCTCGGGCGGCCAAGAGCTGGAAGACCCCCTGGAGGAAGACCAGGACTCTCCCGTGCCCGGGCTGACGCATCGCTACCCCGACCGGGTGTTGATGGTCACCACGCACGTTTGCAGCATGTACTGCCGGTTCTGCACGCGCAAGCGCGTCACCATGGACCGCAGCGGTTGGGACGCCCCCAGCCGCAACGACCAACGGATGGTGGATTACATCCGCCAGCATCCAGAGGTCCACGATGTGATTGTCTCTGGCGGCGACCCGCTGAGCTTGCCCATCAGCAAGCTAAGCTGGCTGATCAACGAACTGGCCGCGATTGACCATGTCGGCATGATCCGGCTGGGAACGCGCGTGCCGGTCACGCTGCCGCAGCGGATTTTCGACAGCGGACTGGTCGAACTGCTGCGCGACGCCGGCAAGATCTGGATTCAAACGCACTTTAACCACCCGCGAGAGATTACGCCCGAAAGCACGCGGGCTATTCGCACGCTGGTCAACAACGGCATGCCGGTGAACAACCACACCGTCCTGCTGAAAGGCGTGAACGACTCCGTCCCCACCATGCGCGACCTGATGCGCGGGCTGCTGAAGATCAAGGCCCGTCCGTACTACCTGTTCCACTGCGACCCAGTGGTCGGGGCTGGCCATTTCCGCACCACCGTGTGGAAAGGGCTGGAGATCATGGAAGGGCTGCGGGGGCATGTGTCGGGCCTGGGCGTGCCGACCTACGTGGTCGACGGGCTGCATGGGGCCGGCAAAATCCCCGTGATGCCTAACTACCTCATCTCGGCCTCGGAAGATGCCGTGGTGCTGCGGAACTACGAAGGCCTGATTTTCAAATATGCTCCTGAGCATAAAGAGAATCCTCAGACCGAAACGTACGATTCCTTGGGCGTAAGCGGACTGCTGGGGGGTGCCCCCAAGCCGCTCATTCCGGAAGGCAACCGCCGGTTGGCCCGCCGCCAACTGCGGCACGACCTGGCGGAAGCGGCCAACGGTTGCGGTACAAACGGATCGTCCGACAACGGCCAACAGGCGGCAGCGCCCGCGACCGATTCGCCGGAACCCGTCTTGTTGCAGCTTTTGTCTTTGGGTGGTCCGGAAGGTCCCACCAACGGCAATGGCAACGTGCTGCCCGGCGGAGTGCCCCATGGCAACGGCCATGCGGTTGCCGTCAGCGCCGCCAGCCGAAGCAAGCGGCCGCGCAACGGGCAATTGGCTTCAAAACCGGCCACGCGGCGGACGCCGCTGGCCGGCACCTCGCCCGCCAAACCGTCGCGGCCCAAGGCGGCCCGCTCCAAAGCGGCCTCGCCCGTCCGCATGTCGCCATCGCGCAAAACGGCCAAACGGCCGCCAGTGACGTAGTCAACAAGATGGAACGCGCTTTCACGCACGTTCCATCGACCATCATTGCGTAACAACCCCCGGCGGTCGGAAAGGCAAGCAAGTTTGCCTTCCGCCCGCCGGGTTTGTTTAATGGAAGGATAATGTCGTATCGCGACGGCTCCGGGGAGGACCATCTGAAGGCGTCACTCGAATGACGCCGTTTACCAGAACGGGACATTTCAACCCATCGACTTTCAAGGGCTTTCGCTGGTCGAGGGGCAGCGGGTCAAGATCACGATCGACGTTGAAGGCGATCCCGAACCATTGCCTCTGGCGGTAGCCGTTTACGAGGGGCTCTTGCCCGATGAGATTTCCTGCATTGAGAGAATTGCCGTTGAGCGATCAAACTTCTTTGGCAATGGTGCCGACCTTTGTATTAACGACGAATGTTCATGAGTGGACTGCTACAGATGCTGGACTGGCCTTCCGTCTTCGACGAAGCGTACCCTTTCGCGGGAGCCTCTCAGGCTGAACTTCAATTATTCACGCGTTCCGTGGGCCAGAGGCTCGCACCGACGGAAATGACTGCGATCCGCAACTCGCAGAGCAACCCTTTCCCCAAGAAATCGCCGCTATATGAGTTTTGGCAGCCGGCTGATCCTTCGCGTTGGGTGATGCCTGATCGACCTTTGCCGGAATCATACTTGTCGTTTCTTTCATGGTCCAATGGCGGCGAGTTTCGCCAAGGTCAGCGATGGATGCAGTTCTTTCCCCTCTTCGATGAAAGGCACGGGGTGCGTGCGATAATGCTGGCATACGAGCTTCCGCAATGCATGCCGGGGGCTCTGCCGTTCGCGGCAAATGGCGGAGGCACTTTTTACCTGTTTGATATGCGGCAACCGTCAAAGGAGGATGAATACAACGTCGTTTGTTCACATGCCGGCAATTTCGGTTGGGGGTCCGACGAATGCTTGCAAATCGCGGATTCGTTCGCAGCCGCTTGCCTGGGAAAATCCGACGTGGACGAATTGAAGTGGCAAGCCCAGCGGTAGCCGAAAGCCGTGTTCGTATATTTCTTGTCGACGTATTTCAAACTCAAAGACAATATTCTTCGAATGCCGAATTTCGTCCGCGCCACTTTCCCTCGATAGAGAGTGAGCGATGGATATACATAGCCAACCGTTCACAAAGTTGCTGATTGCGCTCGCGCCCCACAATATCCGACTTCGTAGTCAAACAACGGCGATTCATCGCTCACGGCACCACAAGACAAAAGCAACGTCCAACATGCCAACTCCACTTCAAGAGGCCGAAAACTTGCTGTCGGCGTTAAGCCGGGCCGAGAAGGCCCAACTGCTCCAATGGGTTATTTACGAATTGGGCGATAGCTTCGCCGGAATTGAGGCTCGGCCCGGCGTTTGCGGCGGAGAACCATGCATCGTGCGGACGAGGATTCCTGTTTGGGTGCTGGAGCAAGCCCGCCGCATGGCAACGAGCGAGGCGGAGATTTTGCGATCGTTTCCCACATTGCGGGCGGAAGACTTGGTTCATGCCTGGGCCTATGTGCGAACACACCGCGACGAAATCGACCAACAGATTCGCGACAATGAGGATGCTTGAGCCGTGGCGCTACTGTACTCCAACGAAAACTTCCCTCGGCCCGTCGTTGAGGAATTGCGACGAAGGGGACACGACGTGCTAACCGTGCTAGAAGCCGGCAAGGCGGACCAGGCGATCTCTGATGATGAAGTGCTGAAGTTCGCGGCCAGTCTTGGACGAGCGGTGCTAACGCTCAATCGCAAGCATTTCATTCGTCTGCATCGCGAACAGCCACTTCATGCGGGCATCATCGTCTGCACCTACGATCCAGACTTTGCCGGCCAGGCAGCGCGGCTTCATGCCGTGCTACAATCGGAATCGCGGCTCAACGGCCAACTGCTGCGGGTCAATCGGCCGCGTTGAAGACATCCCTCTGGCTGTACGCGCCTCGAACTTCATGCCGAACCAGCAAGACGAACCCATGTCCGATCAGGATGACCCATTAGACACCGGCATGTCCCTGCCAGCACCGCTTGTCGCACAGGCATTAGAACGGACACAAATCGCCAAGTATCACACCAAGGGCGGGCATGGATTCTCGGCGGAGGATGCCAACCACTTTGCCGACACCATTCGCGGCAGGCAGGCCGAGGTCGTGGGCATTTCCAATGAATTGAACGGCGCGGACCGGGTGGTGGACGGTTTGCGCGTGCAATCGAAGTATTTTCGTAGCGCGTCCGAAACGGTCGCGGCTGCCTTTGATCCTGGATCGGGGGCATACCGTTATGCCGGCCAGGTCTTGGAAGTTCCCCAGGACCAGTACGATGCCTGTGTGCGATTGATGAGGGACCGCATCGAACACGGCAGAGTGCCGGGCGTAACGAGTCCCGCGGACGCCGAGAAAATCATCCGTCAAGGAACCGTAACATACAAGCAAGCCAGAAATATCGCCCGCGCGGGCAATATTGACTCGTTGCTGTTCGACGCCAAGACGCAATCCGTTACGTCGTCCTATGTCTTCGCCGTTTCGTTCGCCATTACGTTTGCCCAAGACCGTTGGCGCGGGAAGAACGCCAAAGTAGCCGCCCGATCGGCACTCGGCTCCGCGATCGCTCAGGGGGGCGCGACGCTGATCACCGGCGTCGTGAGTGCGCAAATGTTGCGAACCAAGGCTGCGGCGATTGGAGTTGTATCGGTTCGGCAGGGCGTGAAAGCCATATCGGGCACCGCTGTCGGTCGAGAGGCCGTCCACCGCATTGCCGCCGGATCATTGGGCAAGGCGGTCTACGGTGCCGCCGCGGTGAACCATGTTTCCAAGTTGCTGCGCAGTAACGCCGTTACCGCGACCATCGCGGCGGCGGCGATGAGTACTCCGGATGTCTATCGCGTTTTATTTGACCGCTCGATTTCTTGGCGGCAATTCACGAAGAACATCTCCGTGAATGCCGCCGGGGTGGCGGGCGGCACGGTGGGGTGGCTAGGTGGTGCGGCCGCCGGGGCGGCTCTTGGAAGTGCCGTGCCCATCATTGGCACGGCCGCCGGTGGAGTCATCGGAGGCATTTTAGGGGCATTGGGAGGGGGTGTCGGCGGATCGGCAGCGGCGAAGGCGGCGGCTGACAGGTTGGCCGATGACGACTCAAAGCCGTTAATCGCATTGCTGAACGATGAGATTCAGTCACTAGCGTTCGAGTATTTGCTGATCGAGGAAGAAGTGGAACAGGCGGCGACTGCAGTCGGCAAGACCGTAAATCCAAAGTGGCTGCGCCGATTGTTCAAGCAATTGAAAAAATCCCAGGATCATGGCAATGGCCGAGACTTCATTCGCCGCGAGTTCGAACCGCACTTTGAAAGCATTGTCGCGGCACGGCCCAAAATAGCATTACCGTCAACGGTAGAACTAGAGGCCGAGGTTGTATCGTTGGCGGACGCCATTGCGGAAGCGGAGTGTGCCACCGCCGGATCGTAAGCGGCTGTGGGCACAGCCGGCCGCACGCGAGTGGAGTGGGCCAGAAAAGTAGGGTGGGACAAGCGGCCCTTGATCGTCCATGTAGGTACACGTGATCCGCGATGTCCCACCATGATTGGTCATGGACCGTGGCAATGTGTGCGGTTGCACACCGGTGGTGGGACATCGCGGTGATGCCATGTTGAATTGGTGGACGGAATGCCGCTTGTCTCACCCTACGCGCCGCGCCAGAGGGACTCCGCACGGGTACTTAACCGCGATAAACCGCTTCGATCGGGCGGCCCAGGCTGACGGGAAAGGGCCGGCCCAGAATGTCGGTGTAATGTTGAGAGGGGGAAATGCCCAAGGCGTTGAAGATGGTGGCGGCCACGTCCCAGGGGCCAAAGCGCTCGCTGGCTGGTTCGCCTCCCAGACGGTCGGAAGCGCCGACCACCGCGCCGCGCTGCACGCCGGCACCCGCCAGCGCGATCGAGTAGACCGTGGGCCAATGCTTGCGGCCCGGAGACGACCCGGCGAACCGGCGTTCCTGGGCGACTTGCGGGGCGCGGCCAAACTCACCCATGCAAATCACCAAGGTGTCATCCAACAGTCCGCGCTGATCCAGATCCTCAATCAAAGCGGAAAAGCTCTGGTCGAAGCGTGGCAACAGGCGGTCGCGCAGGGCATCGAAGATATCGTTGTGCGTGTCCCAGCCGTACAGGTCGGTCTCCAATGGGTCGCGGTCCTGGCCGCGGTTGGCATGGTTCCAGATCGCATTGATGTACGGCACGCCCGCCTCTACCAACCGCCGCGCCAACAGCAGCGCCTGTCCAGACCGGTGGCGGCCGTAGCGGTCTCGCAAGGCCGCCGGTTCCGCCGCCAGGTCGAAGGCCTCTCGCGCGGCGGGCGAGGCGATCATCTCTAGCGCTTGTTCGTACGCGCGGTCTACATCGCGCGCGGCTTCGTCGGCGGGCCAGTGCCGTGGCGAGCCCTCATCGAGCGCTTGCATCAGATTCAGACGGCGGTTGAGCCGGGCCAGTGGCAGTCCGTGTTGCAGCGACAAGCCAGGCAGCGCTTCGCGAGCATCGGCCACGTCCCCCACCACCAACGGATCGTAGGCTCGGCCCAGCAGCCCGCCATCTTGACCCGGTCCCGGCGTTTCGGGCAACAGGGCTGGCGCGTTCAGGTGGACGGCGTCTTTGGCAAAACGCGAGGCGGCCTTCACCCGCTGCAAGACCGAACCCAAGGTCGGCGCATCGTTGGGACTGGGAGGAGGATTGCCCGACCGCTGGGCGTGGTAGCAGCCGGTCAGCGCTAGGTACACGGCCGAGCCGTGGTCCAAATCGGCGTGCGACATGCTGCGGACGATCGTCAGCCGGTCGGCCACTTGGGCGACTTGCGGCATGTGTTCGCAAAACAGCGCGCCGGGCAAGGCCGTGGCGATGGAGCTAAACTCGCCCCGCACATCCAGCGGGGCGTTGGGCTTGGGATCCCAAGTGTCGATCTGGCTTTGCCCGCCGTTGGCAAACACCACGATCACCGACCTGGCCCGGCCAAACCCGGCGAACCTGGCCGCCGGCTCACTCCCCCGTGACAGGCGCAAGCCACTGAGGCAGGACAGGCTCCCCAACGATACCAGCCCCTGCCCCAGCCAACGCCGGCGCGTCAGATAGGCCGGCGGAAGGCGGCGGTCGTGGGGCAATGGTGGCATGATCTACTTCATGGCGATCGTCCGGGCCAAGGGGCGCAGGACTTGTTCGACGACGTACTCATCGACCATCTCGCGGCAGACATTGTTGAGATTTTCCACCGCCTGAACGAAGGTCAGGTCGGGGGCCAGGCTGCCGTACTGCCGCCCGGTGAAGTAAACGCTCAACTGTTCCTCGGGATACTCCTTCATCCGCACCTGATAAGCGTTGGTCCGCGTCTCGATGCTCAGGCGGCACTGCATGCGGCAGTCTTCGTCCAGCGACAGTGTGATGGAGGGCTCTTGGCTAATCACCGTGGCCCCCGGCAATTCGGCCAGCCGTTCTAGCGCGGGGCTAACGCCCAGGGCCTCGGCCACAAGCTGGTTGTGGTTGCCACGATAGGTAAAGTCGAAGCCATACAGCAAGTCCATGGCTTCGCAGTCTAGCGGGCTGACCGACAACATGTACGGGGCCAACTCCAGCACCAGCCGGTGTTGTTCCATAGCCGCTTCCACGTTGGGCGGGTTAACGTAGCCCGAGCAGACGCGGCGGTTCTCAATGGTAGCCCAGCGGTAGGTGCCGCGGTCTTTGTCCTCTTCCAGCACGAAATCGCCCTTCTCGCGGCAATAAAAATTGCGCATGGTCGGGTACTGTTTTTGAATCCGCTCAAAGAAGTGCAAGATCGTCTCGCGATTGTTCGGCAACTCCATCTCTGTGCTGAGGTTCATGTTGACGTAAAAATCGTCGCTCAACGATGCATAACGGTTCATGGGGGGAAATCCCTCCGCGGACTGGCGATTGGCAGGCGCGCTTGCTCATTGCTTGTCGCCCTGAATAACCAGTATAGAATGAGCGCGCAGAGGCTGTCAAAGCCGCGACACATCCGCCCTTTTTCCTCATCTTTCGCGAGGCCTGCCGCATGTCCACCGCCACGCTAACGCGCCGCCGCCCGCCGACGAGTCCTTCTGGCCGCCCCGCAACGGCCGCGGACACCACAACGGCAAACCGCGAAATAGTTGTCTTCTCGAGCGAACTCGGCTGGATGGCCGCCATTGTCCGCCGTGACAACGACCGCCGCGACGTATTGTGTGAATTGACATTTGGACATGCTTCGCCCCAAGCCGCCGTCCGCCGGCTGGCGGCCGCCGGCGATGCGGCTGCCACGCAGCGACAGCCCGCGTTGGTGGGCGTGTTGCAAGCCTTTGCCCGCGGCGAGCCGGTTGACTTGAACCAGATCTCCATCGACTTGGGCGAGTTGCCCCCGTTTGCCCAACGCGTGGTCGAGCATTGCCGCCAGATTCCCTACGGCCAGACGTTGACGTACAGCGACTTGGCCGCCCAGGCTGGCTCGCCGCGGGCCGCCCGCGCGGTGGGCAATGTCATGCGGACCAACCGCATTCCCTTGGTCGTGCCGTGCCATCGCGTGGTCCCCCGCGGCAGCGGGCTAGGAGGCTACTCGGCCCCCGGCGGCGTGCGAGCCAAGCTGCGGCTATTGGAGCTGGAAGGCAACCGCTAGTTTTTCGGGATGACATCCCGCAGGGCGTCGTCGACGGCCTGGCTGTAAAGACGCAGGCCGGCTTGCGAAGGGTGCGGATCGTGCGGCAACAGGAATAGCTTCTCTGGCGGAGTTTTCGTCGCAAAGGCCGTCTTCAACGGCAACACCGGCTGGCCAGTTAGGCGTTCCAGGCTGCGCAACAGTTGTTGCTGTTGGCCCGACATTTGGTAGCTGCCGCCGCGGATGTCTTCATAGGTCGTTAGTTGCACAAAGGCCAGCGGAATCTGACGGGCCAACAAACCTTGAATGGCCGCCACGCATTGGGGGTCGTCGGAGAAATCGTGGAGGTCGATCCGCTGGTTCAACCGCTTGTGGGGCAGATGGGCAAACGGATCACGCTTGGCCAGGCGGTTGTACAAGAAGGAATGGGCCGGCGTGAAATAGTCGATGGGGCTGGCATGGCGGCAGGCAGCGTCGAACCGCCCCACCAATTTGGCGAGCAACGGATCGTCCGCGTCTCCGCCAGCGGCCAGCATCGCCTGGCACCATTCCGGCGTGACATCCGCATCGACAAACTCCAAGGGGACATCGCGCTGGGGCGCATGCGGAGAAAGCCGCTGGCGGGTCAGATCGTCGGCAATCAAGGCAAACACAATCATGTCCGGAGCGAACTCGTCGCAACGGGCCTGGGCCAGATCGAGCATTTGCAATACGCCATAGCCATCGCGGCCAAAGTTGAGCACGCACACATCGCGGTCCAACCGCTCGGCCAGCGCGGTTTCCCACAACGTGGGCCAGCACACGCCGTCGGGACCCTCGCCCGCGGTGGCGGTGCAAGAGTCGCCAAAGACCAGAATCCGCATGTCCGCCTGCCGCCAATTTGGTTTGGGGGGCTCAAAGTTGCCCAGTTCGTTTGTCTGCCGCGGACAGTACAGCACGGGCTGTCCTTGGGCCACCCGCAGTCGGGCGAGCTGCCGGTCGGGTAAGGGCGTGTAGCCCCATTGCTCGTGCGGCTCTCGCGCCGTTTCGTTGGCCGCGACAAACGATTGCGACATCCCCAGCGGCAAGTTCCCCACGCCGGCCTTCAGTTTAAGGCGGTAGGCGATCTCGGCCGCCAGCAGCGTCAGGCCCATGGCGGCCAAGGCCAGCACCAAACGGGGCCAGATACGTCGGCGCGTTGGCGTGGCTGGGGGAGGGATGGCAGACATCTCGACTTGGATACCGGTTGAAGGCGAGTACAAATGCGCGGACAGAATACGCTTTCGCCAGGTAACTCTGGGAGCAGATGTTTCCCTTGGTGCAAGAACGGCTCCGCGATCTTTTGTTGAACGCGGAAGTCCTGTCTCAGGCATTCTGGGGGCGTCCCCAATGTTCGCGGTACTCGCGACGGATCAGCTCGTTGGCCGCGTCATCGCCGATGAATTGCTCTCGCTGGGGATCAAACGTCAGGGATCGGCCCACCCGCGTGGCGATGTTTCCCAGGTGGCAGAGCGATGTCGAGAGATGGCCTGTCAAGGCATCGGCATGCAGGGGCTTACCCAAGCGGATGGCATCACAAAAGTTTTGGACGTGGGCCTGGTCGTCTTGCGCCTGGGGTTGAATGGCTATCTCCACCGGTTGATTACGATCCGAGAGAACCTGGATTTTGCCGCGGCGGCTAAGAAACATCTGTCCCGATGTTCCGTAGAACTCCGCGCCGCTATCGACGTTGCGCGGATAATTGCTCGACCACAGGCGCTGTTCGTAGATCAACAAGCGGCGACTGCCTGGCTGGCCATCACCGGGATACTCAAAGGTGACTTGCTGGGTATCGGGGAACTCCTGATCGTCGTCGCTCATGAACTTGCCGCCCAAAGCCACGATCTTGGCCGGGTGGGTCTCGACACCCAGCCCCCAGCGAGCGTAGTCGATATCGTGGACGCCGTCATTGCCCATATCGCCCGTGCCGAAGTGATACCACCAGGTCCAACGGCTATGGACGCGATTGGTGCGGTAGGGAATCATCGTCGCGGGACCGACCCAAGTGTCATAGTCAAACCCCGCCGGTGGGTTGGTGTCTTGGCCGCTACCGATCGATGCGCGGCGCTGAATGTTCCAGCATTTGGCCACGATGACATCGCCAATGGCACCTTCGCGCAACAGGCGAACCGCCTCGATCATCATACTGGTGCCGCGGCATTGCGTGCCGTGTTGAACGAGGCGCTCGGCACGCTCGGCGGCTTCCACCAGTAGCCGGCCCTCGCGAATGTTGTGGGAAATCGGCTTTTCCACATAGACATGCTTGCCCGCCTGGCACGCCAAGATGGCAGCGGGCGAGTGCCAATGGTCGGGCGTGGCCACCACGACCGCGTCGACCGACTTGTCGTCTAATATCCGCCGCAAGTCGCTTACCGCTCTGGTGGAGTCGATGCCAAGTCTGGCCGATGTGGCCGCGCGACGTTCTTCATCCACTTCGGCAACGTAGGCCACCTCGACGTTAGGCACGTTGCGGAATGAATTGGCATCGTGGTTTCCGCGTCCGCCACAGCCAATCAAACCTACCACCAGTTTATCGTTGGCGCTGTTTCCGGCCCTGGCCGCCAAGGCCGTCAAGGTAGCGGCACCGGCGGTAGCCTGCCGCATAAACGCGCGGCGATTGGCGGGCATCATGATCGTGCTCCCTGGCGATGGGCAATGCTAAAAGTATCACCAACCCTGGCCTGGTCTGCCGCCAAACAGCTTGATTCGCGGCCTAGCGGGCAATGGGTGGCGACGGTAGAATCTACCATCCGTTGATAGTTTCGCGCCTTTGGCGAGGTTTTGGAAGGAGTAAATACAATGACGAAGCCCCATCGCACCTTGAAAAAAGCCAACCACGGCCGCCGCCCGGCCAACAGCAAGGCCCGGCGATTGAAGCGTAAGCACCTGCGCACGTAAGGGTTAGGTTAGCGCCAACCCGTGGCCGCAACTGGCTGCTAAGCGCATCCGCGGTACTTGCCCTTGTGAGGATTGTTCGTGGCTGGAAAAGACCTGATTTTGCAACCTTCGGAGTACGATCTCGGCAACGTGATTGCCGACCTGGAGGAAATCCGCAAATTCAACTTGCAGCGGTTCGAGATGGAGCAGCTCACCGCCATCTGCCATATTGATCGCGAGCGGCAAACCTGCGTGGGCTATAAAGATGTCACGCACGACGAATTCTGGTGCCGCGGCCACATGCCTGGCATGCCGCTGATGCCCGGCGTGATTATGTGCGAGGCCGCCGCCCAGTTGTGCAGCTATCTGGTGCAAAAGTTCAACCTGTTGGGAACGCGCGCCGTGGGCTTCGGCGGGTTGGACGAGGTCAAGTTTCGCGGGCCGGTACGGCCCGGCAGCCGCCTGGTTTTGATGACCCAGTTGACCAAGTCGCGCCCCAACGTGCTAATCATGTGCCGCTTTCAGGGGCTGGTGGACAACGCCGTGGTGGTGGAGGGAATCATGAAAGGCGTGCCGCTGCCCAAGGAATTTTCCGCCGGCACCTGACGGTCATGGAAAGTACGGATTCTGGCGGTTAATCTCCCTCTCCCTTTGGGAGAGGGCCGGGGTGAGGGTTTGCTGATGGGAGGGCTTTTCGCCAGATCTCCCTCTCCCCAACCCTCTCCCGGAGTACCGGGAGAGGGGGCCTTGCGGACAAAGTGGCTCCGCGCAAGTTTCCATGGAAAGTACGGATTCTGGCCAGACCGGATTCCGTTATCGCGGAGTGCCGCATGCTATTTCCGTTCCATGACCACAACCCCACGCAGCGCCTGCCGATCGTCACGGTCGGCCTGATCGCCGTCAACGTAGTGGTCTTTCTGGCGACTTGGCGGCTTACGCCCGACGAGCAAATGGACTTGGCGCTGGAACACGGATTCATCCCCGCCCGCGTCGAGCAATGGGCGAATGGCGAGCCGCTGGAGATTTCCGTCCCGGCCGACCCCGGCGATCAAGAGTTGATTGCCCGCGACCGCATCGTACTTCTGCCCGCCGAGCGCGGCCAGATTGCCTCCACCGTTTTCTCGTGCATGTTCATGCACGGCGGTTGGATGCATCTGCTGGGCAACATGTGGTTCTTATGGCTGTTTGGCAACAATGTCGAAGACCGCCTGGGACATCTACTGTATCTGCTGTTTTACGTGGCGGGCGGGCTGTTTGCCACGTTTTGCCACTGGCTGCCCGACCCTCACAGCGGCGTGCCCGTGATCGGAGCCAGCGGCGCGGTGTCGGCCATCTTGGGGGCCTATGCCATCACCTGGCCTCACGCGCGGATCAAGACATTCGTGATGCTGTTTGTGTTCATCACCGTTATTGACCTGCCGGCCTTGCTGGTGCTGGGGATCTGGTTTGCCACGCAGATTATCGAAGCCATCGGTGCCATGCAATTTCCGATGGGAGGCGGCGTCGCCTGGTGGGCGCACATTGGCGGCTTTGCCGCCGGCGTGGCCGCCATGCTCCCCTTGAACAAGATGTTTTTCAGCCCGACAGAACGGCAGCCTGCCCCAAGCTTATGGGATCAGCAGGATTAGCCCAGCCACCACGCCCCCTTGCAACAGCGCCGCAGGTCCATTGCGTCTCCGTGGCCCCCTCGCCCGGTACTCCGGGAGAGGGTTGGGGAGAGGGGATGCGGCGAAGCATTCTCCATTGCGCTGCAAACGTCACCCCGGCCCTCTCCCAGAGGGAGAGGGTGAAACTCGCAAGTCATTCCGCGAGAATTTCTTATGGGATCAGCAAGATTAGGCCAGCCACCACGCCCCCTTGCAACAGGGCCGCCTTGGGGTCGATGCGAGGGTACACAAACGACAGCGGTGCATGGCTGCCCGCCCGGTATTGGCCCAAGGTGTAGACACACTCCTTTTGCGGGTGGGCCGCCATCAGGTAAGGCAACGCGGGTATCGTGCCAAAGAAATGCGCCGCCGAAACCGCCGGCTGAAACACACCGCACGAGTAACCCAGGCGCTCCAGATTGGGTTCTTCAAAGTACAAGGCGCTGTGGCACAAGGCCGTGGCTTCCCACGAGAAGTACATTGGTGCCCAGGGCCGGCTGGTGACAAAGCTGGCGTGGATCATCCCCTCGCGCTCAAAGCGCTGGCTGGCCAGATCACGAGGAAACTCCCCCTTGGCCGGCACGACTTGCATTTGCAGCGCCGCCACCGGGGTCAAACCGTCAAACTTGGGATCGGGTTCGCTCTTCCCTTTTTCAACTTCCTCGGCTTTGCCGTCTCGGTCATCTTCCCCGGAGTCATCGCCCTCTTCGCCATCGTAGGGGAGCTCTTCCTCCTCGCCGGCGTCGGGCGCGAACTCCTCGTCCGTCATTTCTTCTTCGTCCGCGAGCTCTTCTTCCTCGTATTCGTCCGAGAAGGCATCATCCTCGGCCAGCGGCGCGGGCTCTTCGTATTCTTCCGCATCGTCCTCGGCGGGTAACGGCGCGGGTTCGTCGTATTGCTCCTCGTCCGCGTAGCCCTCGTCGGAATAGTCCTCGTCGGTGTAGTCCTCGGCCAAGTAGTCATCATCCGCTGGCAGCGGGGCATCATCCAGGTCGGGCAGCGGCGCGTCGTATTCCTCGGAGTCGTATTGCTCGGCGTCGTATTCTTCTACCGTTTCTTCCTCAACCAACGCAATCGGCGCGTCGTCGTCGGAATCGAGCAGGCCATCCAAGTAAGTGGTTGGCGCTGGCGGTTCCTCCGCGTCGTCGTGGGGCAATGGTGCTGGTGGATGCAGGTCGTCGGGAGCGGGAGCCGGATCCAGATCTTCATCGGGAGAGGGTGCCGGCGGCTTGTCGTCGCGGCGCTCGACTCGGCGAATCGTGGCGGAGCTGCTGGCCTTGGTGACAACGGGCCGCAACCGCTTCGGAGGAGCAGCCTGCGACAACCCCGCGTTCAACCACAACCAGACTGCCACGGCCAACGCCCAGTGCAGGGCCCTGCCCGTCCAGCCATGCCGCGCGGCTCGAGTTGTGGGGGAATGTTCAGCCAAGGGATTTCCGTCGATGATCTGGCTGCCAAAGTGTCTGGTAGGTGTACGACCGCGCCAGATAGTGCAGCTATAAATGCTGGCACTTTCCGCGCAGCCGTACTGACCGGTACGCATAGATTCGTCCACCCGTGCCCGGAACATTCAGTATTAAGAGGTTGTGAGGCAAAATCGTCACAGCCAAAATAACTGGCCCCAGCTCACGACCGCCGTGCAACCGTGTGTAAGGCGTTGTGCTGCATAGGCTTACCGTCGAAATACAGCCGTCAGGCCCGAATTCCATGCACGACCGCTGATGTAAAGGCGACCGGTCCAATCGGGCCGGGCAGGGAGCGGAACAATCCTATGGGTGGGCTGCAATGCCGCCGGGCGAACTTGGGTGTCGTTTGCGCTACCCATTTGAAGCGGAAAGTCAACACTCGGTTTTTTTCCCAACATGATGTTTGACAACCCCTTACAGCGGTAGTGATAATCGAATCTGACCGCTGTATTGGCACTTCTTCTTGTCGTAGCCCGTCCCGGCTTAGCGACCTTGGGCTGGATTCGACCCGTGAGGAGTGCGCACTTAGGGAGAGTCGTATCGAACGGCAGGGCCAGGCTGTTCGGGCAAACGGCTCCTAGCACATGCCCTGTTTGGCAGGGTAAAGGAACAAGCCCATGGGATTGTTATCGGGTTGGATTCGCCGCGCGTTGGTGTTGGACGAAAGCGTCCGCCGCAAGACCGCCGCCTGCAAATACCGCGAAGCGCTGCAGCCCCAACTGCGCGTCACCCGGCTGGAAGAGCGCCGAGTGCTGGACGCCACCGTGGCGGTTGACGCGGGCAACTTGCTGATTACCGACCCTGCCGCCACTGACAACAGCCTGACGATCACGGCCGACGCCACCAATAGCCGCTACACGATTCAAACCGCCAATCCGTTGGAGACCTTGACGGCCGGCAGCGGCGCGATCCAACAAGATCCAACCACAATCCACGTTCCCTTCGCCAATCTGAGTGCGGCGGGCTCGGTGAATGCGAACCTGGGAGACGGCGACGACGGCCTGGCGTTATTTTCCACGAATGGCTCGTTCGGCCATTCGTTAACCATCGTGGGAGGAAGTGGCACGGACTCGGCGGAATTTAACAACGACCTGGCCTTCGCGGCGAATGCGTCGTTGAGTGTTAACGCGGAAACGATCACCGTAGGTGCCAGCGCCGACATCGCCACGACGGGCAGCGGCACCATTGGCATCATCGCGGACGATGTAGCGATTGACGCCACGGCGACAATTTCCTCCGCCAGCGGTGTCGCCATCGCCCAGCAAACGCCTGGCCGCGCCATCAACATCGGCACGGAAACCGCCGGACGACTCAGCCTGACGGACGCGGAGTTGGACCAAATTACAAGCCCCACGCTGCAAATCGGCGATGCCAACAGCGGAGCCGTCACCGTCACCGCGGCGATTACGCACGCCAACAATATCTCCCTGACCAGCGGCGCGGCTATCGCCATTAATCAATCGGTGACCATGGCGGCCGGCAAGAGCATGTCCGCCTCGGGCGGTTCGGTGGTGGTGAACGCCGCCATCGACTCCAACGATGGCGATATCTCGTTTTCCGCCACCAGCGGCGCCATCAATCTCTCCACCGTGTCGCTCGACACGGGCAACGGCAGCCTCACGCTGACGACCACCGGCGCGAATGCCACGACCATTTCCGGCGGCACCAAGACCGTCGGCGGCGACATGACCGTCAATGGCAACCTCACGCTGTCGGGCGGCACGCTGGATGTGGCCGGCACATTGACCGTCACGGGCACCTTCACCCTCAGCGGTGGCACGCTGAGAAACGCCACGGTGACCTCGGGCAACACCATTCTGGTCTCCGGCGGCCCCACCCTGGACGGCGTGACGCTAGGAGTCAATACAACGCTGCGGGACGGAGCGCAGGTGACGGTTCTGAATGGCCTGACGTTGTCCAACAGCGCCGTGCTGCGGTTGGAGCGGGTGACCGGTTCGTTCAATGACGTGTTTGACACCGGCTTGAACTTCAGCGGCACGCAAACGTTGGGGGGGACGGGCTCGGTCGAATTGTTCGGCGGCACGCACTCCTCGGCGGAAGCCGACCTGCGCATGCGGCCCACGGGGGGCGGCACGCTCACCATTGCCGCCGGGGTGACGGTCCGCAACGCCTCGAATTCCTTGGGGCTAACCACGCTGGGTGACGCGGCGACTGGCGCGTTGATTCTGCAAGGGACCGTTAGCTCGCAAGCCACGGGACAAACCCTGCGCGTGCGCGGGACAAGCGTCACGAACACTGGCACGCTCGAAAGCCTGGCGGGAGAGTTGGATGTCGATAATCTGACGGGCAACGTGAATGGCACGAACATCACCAATGGCGACCTCGACCTGGACGGCACGTACGCCTTCAACCAGGCCGTGAACGTTCCAGCCGGAACCGGCAGCCTGACGTTACGGGGTGACTGGGATAATAACAGCGGCATTACACAAGCCGGGGGGACGATTCACCTGGGCGGCACGTTCACGGTGGCCGACCTGGGAACCTTCACCGGCACGGCGGGGACGGTGAGTATCTTCGGCACGCTGGACGATGCCGCGGGCACGCTGACGATCAACGCGGCACGGACCTGGCAAGTCTCCGCCGGAACGCTTAAGGGCGTGACGGTCGTTGGCGACACCGGTGCCGCGTTGTTGCAAGTGACCAGCGCCGACGGTACGTTCGACGCGGCCACGCTAGGAGTGAATACAACGTTGCGGGACGGAGCGCAGGTGACGGTTCTGAATGGCCTGACGTTGTCCAACAGCGCCGTGCTGCGGTTGGAGCGGGTGACCGGTTCGTTCAATGACGTGTTTGACACCGGCTTGAACTTCAGTGGCACGCAAACGTTGGGGGGGACGGGCTCGGTCGAATTGTTCGGCGGCACGCACTCCTCGGCGGAAGCCGACCTGCGCATGCGGCCCACGGGGGGCGGCACGCTCACCATTGCCGCCGGGGTGACGGTCCGCAACGCCTCGAATTCCTTGGGGCTAACCACGCTGGGTGACGCGGCCACCGGCGCATTGATCCTGCAAGGGACCGTACTGGCCCAATCGTCCGGCCAAACCTTGCGGGTCACTGGCAGCAGTGTCACCAATAACGGCACGCTCCAGGTCACCAGCGGCACCCTCGATGTAACCGCTAACCTCACCAACTTTTCCGGCGGCACGCTGACGGGCGGAACGTGGGCGTCTGCAAGCGGCGGCATTTTGCGCGTCATCCCAACGGTGGCGGTGACCGCTCTGGCGGCGAATGTCACCTTGGACGGCAGCAGCTCTCGATTCTTCCGTGGATCCGGCACCATCAACGTCCTGGCCGGCCTGGACACAATCGCCGCCGGGGGAAGCCTGGCCATTGGAGGCGGCCACGCTCTTTCCACCGTCGGCGCGCTGAGCAACGCCGGCACCTTGACGGTCGGCGGTACCAGCACCGTTACCTTGGGCGGCCTGCTGACCGTGGAGGATGGCGGCACGCTCAATGGCACTGGAACCATTTTCGGCAACGTGGCCAACCACGGCACGGTCGCGCCCGGCAACTCGCCCGGCATCGTAACGGTCAACGGTAACTACAACCAGGCCGTGGATGGCGACCTGGATGTCGAAATCGGCGGCACCACGCCCGGCAATGCAGCCACGAACCACGACCAGTTGGTGGTCAATGGCACCGTCACGTTGAATGGGAACGTAAACCTGTTCCAGTTCAATTCCTTCGTGCCGACCGCCGGCAACACCTTCACGATCATCGACAACGACGATACCGACGCCGTGGTTGGTACATTCGCGGGCCTGGCGGAGGGAGCCACGATCAGCAACTTCCTGGGTTCGAGCCTGGGGGCCAAGATCAGCTACGTCGGCGGGGACGGCAATGATGTCGTACTGACGGCCATTGCCTTCACGATCTCCGTGGACCTGGACGGATCGGGCAATCTCGTGGTGACCGACATCGACGGAAAAAACAACCAGTTGACGGCCAGCCGGGACGGTTCGGGCAATATCGTGCTGACCGACATCAACGAGCGGTTCGGCGCGGTTGGCGCCCTGGCCAGCGTACCGGGCGTGACTCTCTCGAACGGTAGCCGGACGATCACCATCGACGCTTCACTGATTACCGGCGACACGCTGTTCATCAACACGCTCGGCGGCGACGACACTCTGACGGTTGATTTCTCACAGGGCAACTTTACCCACGCCATCAACTTTGCCGGAGGTGAGAACGCGAACGACAACGATACGCTGCGCTTTGTCGGCGGCACGTTTAATACCATCATCAAGACATTCACTGGGGCGGAAGCCGGTACCGTGGCTTTCGACGTCAACGGCGATGGTGTCGGCGGGTCGGACCTGACGGTCACCTACAGCCAGTTGGAACCGGTGTTGATCAACGTCGGCACCGTTGACAACATCGTCTTCAACCTGCCGAACGCCAGCAACCAGGCATCGCTCGAGGATGACGGCATCGCCGCCAACGGACTGTCGCGGCTCCGCAGCACCAGCGCCGTCCCCACGTTTGAGGTGACGACGTTCACCAACCCCACGACGTCGTTGCGGATCAACGGCGGCAACCTTAGCGACGAAATCACCGTCAATCCGCTCGATTCGCTGGTGAACCCCGCGCCGATTGTGCTAACGATCGACGGCGGCACGGGCACGAACACGCTGACGGTCAACACGCAAAACACCACCACGGCCGACCCGCGATTCCAGTTCGCCGGTTTTACTTTTGACGAATCGGGCACGCCGGACAAAGTGGAAGTGTTGCAAGGCGTTCTGCCCGGTGGCGACGGCGTGGTAATCACGGCCGGCTTGGAGGCAAATCCGTTTACCGCACCCGTTAATTTTCCGTTAGCGCCGACCGGCGGATTTAATCCCGACTTGACGATTGGCCGGTTGTTGGGCAGCGACCCCGGCGCGCGCGCGGTTAACCTGCCGGCGGGGGACAATGGCACTGTTATCCGTAGCGGCATCGAACTGAGTTGGCTGATACCCGCCAACCGGCTCACCAACGAAGCCGGGCTCGATTTCGTAATTTATGAGTCGTCGAGCAATGTGGACTCGCCAGACGCCTTTATGGTGCAAGTCCGCGACGCCGCCACCGGCACCTGGTCGCGCTGGCGGTACGAAACGCACGACAGCCGCGAAGCCTACGTCGGCAATCCGGCCAACGGGGCGGGTGCCTTCGCCACGGCGTTTGACCTGGCGGACTTTGTCGAAGCGGGCTCGCCCACCTTTGCCACCGTCGACATGATCCGCATTGTCAGCATGACGGCGGGCGACCGTATCGATGGGCCCGGCGCGGAGAGCAGCCCAGGCAGCGGCGTTTTTCGAGGACAGGGCTTTGTGTTGCCCGACGACAAAGGCGCAACGAGTGACACGTTTGCTGATCCTGGCGCGGATGCCAGTTTTTTGGTGTTCAGCACCAGCACGCTCGATCCCGATCCGCTGTACGTCGGGTCGTTGCACCCGGTGGCCGCCGCCAGCACGGTCAACAACGACAACGTGACGGTTACCGATACCCAAGTCACCATCAATGGAGCCGCCGCGCAGCCCACGGTCAACTATCTGAACTTTGCCCCCGCCAATACGGGCGTGCTGAACATCAACACGTTCGATGGCAGCGACCATGTGACGGTGCAATTGGGTGGAGCAGCCTTGCCCCCCACCATCAACATCAACGGTGGCAATCCCAACGCGGGAGACCAGGTAACCGTAAAGGGAGATAACGCCATCGCGGACAGGCTGACGCTAGAAAACAGCCGGGTATTCGACGTTAACACGGGCAAGTCGATCTACCTGTCCTTCGTGGAAGCAATTACGGTTGACGTTTTTGGCGATGCGGCGGCAAACATCGATGAAGTTACGATCGAACGAACGTTCGCGCTCAGCGGTGTCGATCCCCGGATCGATATTACCGGCGATGTGGCGGTCGACCGGTTGACGGTCAATACCGAAGGCCCAGCCGCCGGTCCAGTTTCCGGCACTGATTTCACGTTTGCTGGCATCACTTTTGACCAGGATGCCACGCCCAACAAGTACACGGCCATCAACACGGCGTATGCCACCGCCAACGTCGGCAACCTGGGTGGGGCATTGTTCGATGGCTCTCCCTCTAGTCGCACTGGGGCGGTTACTTTTCCTGATTCCAGTGTCGGCTTCGACGCGGGGCTGTCTACCGGCCAACTAGCCTTGGGGGCCTCCACGGGAGCCCGCGCCCTGAATTTGCCATCTGGCAACAATGGCACGTCAAACCGATCTGGCTTCGTTTTGGAATGGAGAGACGCATTAGACCAGCCGCTGACGCTGACAAATATCGCCGGCGACGACATC
The DNA here is from genome assembly GCA_050247075.1 of Pirellulales bacterium. GTDB lineage: Bacteria > Planctomycetota > Planctomycetia > Pirellulales > JBFWUW01 > JBFWUW01. The sequence goes on from JBFWUW010000067.1 coordinate 27,807, forward strand.
GTGATCTACGAGTCGGGCAACATCACCACCACCACCCGCGATCCGGAAGGGATCATGGTCCAGGTCCATCGGACCGACACCAACACCTGGAGCGACTGGCGGTACGAACAAGCCGTTGCCTTCGCCACGTACGGCGGAGTTCCCATCGGTTCCAGCACCACGGGAGCCTATGCCACCTTGTTTGATCTGTCCGACTTTGGCATACCCGACGGCGTGGCGATCGACCAGATCCGCGTCGCTAACTTGATTAGCGCGGACCGCATGGTTGCGGGCGGCGAAGGCACGGTCATCCCTGAAGACGCCACAAACGGCGGCACGACGAGTCCATTTTTGCCTCTTCCTGGGCCATTATCCACCAACGCCGCTTATGTGGGCGGTACGAGCGGCAACCTCGACCCAGACATTCTCTACGTGGGCGTCCTGCATCCGCTGGCCGTGCCGCTGGCACCGGGCACGGCCAATGTCGTCGCCATCGACAGCGATTCCATCGATGTCGTCGGGTTTATTCCTATTAGCTACGCCGGCATCGAAAAGGCCACCGTCAATACCGGTGGCGGCCCTGATCGCGTCACCATCACTCCCAGCCTGCAAACGCAGTACGTCATCAACGCTGGCGACCCGGACAACTCCATCAATCCGGGCGACCGGGTGGAGTTCAATCTCACCGGGACCGCCGGCGCTTCGCTGAAAGTGAACGACCCCGATGCCACCGTGATGACGTTTACCAGCACGCACAAGCAGGTGGCGGTCAACGGGGCCGATTCGTTTGGCTTGCAGCCCGGCAGCGGCACGCAATTCGACGTGGTGATCGATGCCGACTCGGCGGCCGGCGGCGGCCATCGAAACAACGCCACGGTCGACAATTTCGTGCTGACGCGCAACGATGCCGCCGATGAGGTGCGGATTGGCCTCGAACTCGTTTTCCGCGGCGACCGCGGCGCGATCGACGATTTGTTCATCAATGGCTCCGACGACCGCGACACGCTGACGATAAACTTCGCCAGCGACAATCCGGTGCCCAACGGGGCCGGCTTGGATTTGATCTTCGACGGCGGCGGCGGCGCGGACCAATTGATTCTCAACAACGGTGCGTTCGAGCATGTCATCCATACGTTTGCCAGCGCGACCAACGGCCAGATCGACTTGCAGCAGCGCGTTTCGACCAATGCCAACGTTACGAGCCTGGTAACGACGACGATCCAGTACCTGAACCTGGACGACCCCATTCAAGACAACCTGGCGGCGCTCGACCGCACGTTTGAGTTTGGCACGCCCTTGGGCACGGGCGCGGCCGATTTGATTCAACTGCAAAACGACATCCCAACGGCCGGGCGTAGCGAAATCGTGAATTTCGTCCCGATCGTGCCGGTGCTACCTACCTTCCTCAGCGTTCAATTCGTCAACCCCACCCGACTACTGACACTCAACGCCGGTGACGAAGACGACAAGATCAGCCTGAAAGAGCTCGACCCGGCCTACCGCGCCGAGATGGTCCTGAATGCCCAAGGGGGCAACGATGTGATCCGCGTCGACAGCGACGGCGCGGCCGTGCTGGAGAGCGTGGCCTCGGACTCCGGCAGCGTCGATTTTGTCGTCTTCGCCTTGACCGTCAACGGCGGCGGGCAAGACGAGGACATCTTGATCGTCAACGACCGCGACGACGCCACGGCCGACACCTTCACGATTACCGAGAGCACCATCGGCGGCGGCAATGTACCGGCTGGCGCGGCGATCAACAACGTCGGTCTGCCCGGCATTACAGTCGATGGCAGCGCCGCCGATTGGACCCATGTGCTGCTGGCCTTCGACAGCGGACCCCGCCCCGCCGGCACGGCGCAGTCGATCTTGCATTACGACTTTAGCACGGCCAGCGTGATCGTCACGCCGTCGGGCACGACGGTGGACGATGTTAGCGCCAACACCAACGTCGGCGCATTCAACCCCACCGGGCCGCAGTTCCGGCCGGGCCAGGGCCGCTTGGGGGGCACCGACGCCACCGATGGTGCGTTGGAATTCGACGGCATCGACGACTTTGCCACTTGGGCCGACGCCACGTTTGAAGTTGGCGCAAAGGGCAGCTTCAGCTTTTGGGTCAATATGCACGACCAAAGTGTTGGCAAGCGCAATGCCTTTGCCAACACGGCCGATTCCTTCCCCGGCAACGGCATGGAGTTTGAGTACCGCCGCGGTTCGTCGGGGACGACCGACCCGGAATTCTACGCCTACCTCAACAAGACCGACAACTCCGACAATTCCTTGATCTTGCAGGACGGCGCACTGGCCCCCACCGTGCCCGGCGTGAATACCTGGTTCAACGTCGTTTACACTTGGGACTTTGATCCCGATAGCAACCCGGGTACGCCGCCGGTGGCGCACATTTACATCAACGGTGTTGAGGTCCAGTACGAATCGGCGTTTGATGACACGGTGCAAAGCTGGACCACCACGCTTAGCACGGCCAACGTGCTGATGCAACTGGGCCGCCACCGTACCGAGGTGGCACGGTTTTTCGATGGCCTGATGGACGATGTGGCCTGGTTCAACGCGGCCCTCACCCCGGCCGAAGTCACGGCCATCCAGGGGGGGACGCGCATCAGCGGGCTGCAAACCGGCACCGGCTCGGTGTTCGACGCCACGACGGCCGCCACGCCCGGCAATCTGCTGGCCTATTGGAACCTGGACAACCCGCTCGGCACGCAAGTCGCCGCGGGCAATGGCGGAACCAATATCTCCCTGTCGGTCGCACAAGGTGGCCCAACGCTGGTGGTCGGCGGCGGGCCGACGTTGCCCTCCGGCGGCCCGGCGCTCAACGCGCTGCAATTCGATGGCGACCGCGACATTATCATCGCTTCCGACAGCACATCGCTCGATTTTAACAAGGACCAAGGCACGATCTCGTTCTGGGTCAATCCCGACCAGCAGCAAGTCCGCAACACCTTTGCCGCTGGCTCGTCCACCTTAATCGAGGACAGCAACCAACAGATCGAGGTCGGCATTTCCTGGCGGACCGATGCCGGCGGTTCCTTCGGCAACGCCGACCTGTTCGGCCATATTTTCTTCTCGCCCAAAGAGACCGCCACGGGCGAAAACACCAATATCATCGTCAGCAATACCAAGCTGGCGTTTGGTGAGTGGACCCACGTCACCATAACCTGGAACCGCCTGGCCGCCGGCGGCCCGCAGGCCAAGATCTACATCAATGGCCAAGACGACGGCTTCCTGCTGAACAACATTCCCACGGAGTGGACCAGCGCCACCGGCGACACCGGCAATTGGGTCTTCGGCGGGGACGCCGCCGCCGCGCCGCTCGACCGCTGGTTCGACGGCCGCCTGGCCGATATCGCCATCTACGGCTCGCAATTCTCCTCCAACCAAATTCAAGACATTTTCCAGAACGGTGCCTTTAACACCCTGCAAGACGAGCCCGCCGGCAACTTTGACCTGTCGGGGGCCAAGGGCCGGTTTGCCTGGGACGACCTCAATTTGTATGGGCTGGTCGAGGCCCACACCCCCAACGGCGCGGCCAATCAAAACGGCGATTTCCGCACGCTGGAAGTCACGCTGTTCAACGCCGCCGGCGTGCAACAGGTCATTTTGACGCAAGCCGCCGCGGTACCCGGTTCGGTGGTCATGCCCAATGGCACAACCACCCTGTACGAGTTCTCGATTCCCCTGGCGCAGATCGGCGGCGGTTTTGACCCCAATGCCGGCGGCTTCTTGCAATACCGCGTGCGGGTCGTAGACGCCGACGATCCGCTCGCCGCGCCCGACGACGGTTTCAGCACGCAAGAGACCACGATGGGCTGGGTGGTCGAGCCGCCCGCCGGCCCGACCGCCGGATTGAAAAAGCTGGAATTTGCCAAGACCGAGACTTTCTTCGGCATCGGCGGGCGGATGACCTACACCGGCGTGGCCCACCTGGATGTCACGACTGGCCTGGGCGCCGACCAGATTACCGTGGCCGACAACCCGGCCACTGGACCCATCACCAACCCCACCAAGACTTTCACGCTGAAGATGGGGGGCGGGGACGACACGGTCACTTTCGTGTCGATCGACCCGTTGTTCCGCGCGGCGATCTCGGTCGATGGCCAATTGGGCAACGACACCATCAATATTAATACAGACTTGCTGCTGGGCTCGGCGCTTTCCACCGGCAATGTCGAACTGACAGCCGAATACATCAACGTCAACCAGTCGATCGACACGACCGCCGCGGGAACTCTTGGCGCGGGGACCATCACCTTCGACGTCGGCAAGCACCTGCATATCGCCGAGAGCGACGCGACCGATCCCGAGATCAAGTCGTTTGGAGCGGTCCATCAAATCGGGCTGGGCGATGTCACCCTGGCGGGTGAAATCACCACCACCGACGATAACGTCACGTTCGATTCGGAAGTCACCCTGACCGACGCCGTGACCATCAACACCGGTGCCGGAGCGGGCAACATCTGGTTCAAGAAAGCCCTGGATGGTGTCGACGCCGCCAGCCACGACCTGACGCTTACGGCCGGCGAGGGGTCGGTGACGTTCGACGGCAACATCGGCGTGGCCGACACAGTGACCGATGATCGTAAACCGGCCGACGAGATTGCCCCCAACACCGACACCATCACCGGCCGCATCGGCAAGTTGACGGTGACGCGGGCAGACGCCGGCGTGATCTTTGGCAGCGCCGCGTTTCCCATCACGGAGGTCCGCACCAAGGACAACATCGACATCGGCAGCATCAGCATCATTGACGGCGTGGGATCGGCCGGCATCGTGTTCAACGGCGGAGCCGCGGAGCTGACGGTCAGCACCACTTCGGACACGGTACGCCTCAATGGCCCGGTCACTCTGCAAAGCGACGTGCGGATCGACACGGACGAGAACGATGCCGGCCTGACCGGCGCGAACATCTTGTTCACCAACGACGCCTCCATCAACAGCCAGTCGAATCTGGGTGTCACCGAGGCGAACAGCCTGACATTGGACGCTGGCGTGGCCAGCGTGTTCTTCAACGAGGACATCGGCAACGGCGCGAATGGCCAGCTCGGCCGCCTGGTGGTCGAAGAGGCCGACACCTCGGTCATATTTGGCCAGGCGGCGGCGGATGACGACGGTGTTTCGCCATTGGTCGATGGAGGCGTGGTGAACTTCATCCGCCTGGTCGGCGATGCCGCCGAGACCGCCGGGCTGACAGCCCTCAATCTGGGCAGCCAAGGCATTATCGGCCTGATTGTCTTCAACGGCGGCGACAACAATAGCACGGATGTCGGCGCGGTGGAGGACTCGCTGCAAATCCTCACCATGTCGGACAAGGTGCGCATCAACGGCGCGGTGCGGCTCGATTCGGACGTGGTGATCGACAGCGACCTGACGGCCAACACCACGGGCGGCGCGGATATCCTGTTCACCAACGACGCTTCCATCGACAGCGACGCCAACGAGGCCAACAGCCTGACGCTGGATGCCGGCGTGGCCAGCGTGTTCTTCAACGAGGACATCGGCAACGCGGCCAACGGCCAGTTGGGCCAGTTGATCGTGGAGCAGGCCAACAAGAGCGTGGTCTTTGGGCAGGCGGCGGCGGACGACGACGGCATCAGCCCGCTGAATGACGGCGGGGTGGTGAACTTCGTCAAGCTGCTGGGGGATACGGGGGCGGGTAGCGCCGCGACCCACGACCTGAACCTGGGGAGCCAGGCCATCATCGGCATCGCGGGGGGCGCCGACGCCGGCATCATTCTGAACGGGGGCGACAGCAACAGCACGTTGCTGGGGGCGGTGGAGGACGTGTTGGAGATCAGCACGGCCAGCGGCCGCATGCGTTTCAACGGCGCGGTGCGGCTGGACTCGGACGTGGTGATCGACAGCGACCTGACGGCCAACACCACGGGCGGCGCGGATATCCTGTTCACCAACGACGCTTCCATCGACAGCGACGCCAACGAGGCCAACAGCCTGACGCTGGATGCCGGCGTGGCCAGCGTGTTCTTCAACGAGGACATCGGCAACGCGGCCAACGGCCAGTTGGGCCAGTTGATCGTGGAGCAGGCCAACAAGAGCGTGGTCTTTGGGCAGGCGGCGGCGGACGACGACGGCATCAGCCCGCTGAATGACGGCGGGGTGGTGAACTTCGTCAAGCTGCTGGGGGATACGGGGGCGGGTAGCGCCGCGACCCACGACCTGAACCTGGGGAGC
>JBFWUW010000067.1:33999-37729 GCA_050247075.1 Pirellulales bacterium
TGGGCAGGCGGCGGCGGACGACGACGGCATCAGCCCGCTGAATGACGGCGGGGTGGTGAACTTCGTCAAGCTGCTGGGGGATACGGGGGCGGGTAGCGCCGCGACCCACGACCTGAACCTGGGGAGCGTGTTGTTCATCGGCAACGCCGGCGGCGTTGATTCGGGCGTTATCTTCAACGGTGGAAGCGATAACGACAACGTTGGGTCCGATAGCCTGCTGGCAATCATCACCGCTGAAGCTAACGTGCGAATCAACGGTCCCACCCGAATGGATAGTGACCTGTCCATCACCACCGGCCTGGCTGGCGCGGGCGACATTTTGTTCACCGCCAATGCCACGGTCGATAGCCAGGCCACGGAACGCAACGACCTGACGCTGGAGACGGGGACGGGCGACATTCGCTTTTCCGCCGCGGTCGGCGGCATTGTCCGCCTGCACGACGTGTTGATAACGCAGGCGCGAAACGTCGATATCGACGCTACCAGCAGCCTGAAGGCCCTGACGCTAACGCAAAACAATGGCACGGGCACGACCACGCTCAACGGCCCGGTCGATATGGATTCGACCGCGCCGCTGGAGAACGGCATCCGCCTGCGGAACAACATCATCAACGTCAATAGCGCGGTGACGACGGCCGGCACGCGGATCACTTTCACCGCAGACACGATGCAGATCAACCCGGCCAGCGGTTCGCTGAATAACACGGCGCTGGGCCTGGTGCGGTTGTGGAACAAGACAGCCGGCCGCACGATCGACCTGGGGACCGAAACGGCCGGCTCGCTCAGCCTGACCGATGCGGAACTCGACAAGATCAAGACCGGCACGCTGCGAATCGGCCGCCTGGCCGCCGACACCGACGGCATTGCCGGCAATACCAACGTGGCCAGCGGCACGATCTCCGTCACCAATGCGATTTCGCTCGACCCAATCGTGGGGACCACTACGCTGCATCTGCGGACAGGCGGCGAAGTGGAGTCCGACAGCGATCCCACGCCCGGCACGCCAGGGACGATTGCCGTCAATGGATTGGGGATAGAGTCGGTGCAGCGCGTTTCGCTGAGGAATGGCAACGATATCAACCTGCTGGCGGCTGAGGTTTTCACGGCTGGCCAGACGTTTGAATTCCGCGACATTGACGACCTGCAAATCAGCCACTTTACGCCGTTCATTGGCACGCTCGACAACCTGATTGGCCTTTCCACCAACAATGGCGACATCAAGTTGACGGTCGGCACTACTTTCAATATCAACGACGACCTATCGGCCGGTGCCAGGGATGTCACGCTGAGCGTGGGAACTTTGGGAACGCAATCGCTCGGCAACGACATTTTCGCCCGCGGCCTGCAGTTACTGGGTACCGGTGCCTACGAACTGCAAAACGTGACCAACAACGTCAGCACCATTGCCGGCACGACTGGCGGACAAATCCGCTATACCGATGCCGACGGCCTGTCGATTGGCGTGGTCTCCTCCAGCCTGAATGCCCCCTCCACCGGCATTACCGCGCCAGGCCAACTGGTATCGCTGACCAGCGTGGCGGGCGGTATTACGGACGGCAACGGCGGCGCTACCAACATCACGTCCGGCAGCGCCGCGCTGCGTGCCCGCGACGGTATTGGCAGCGGGGTTGGCGGCGAGCTGGAAACCAAAGTCTCCACGCTCTCGGCCAGCAACACCACCGCGGGCGATATCCGCATCCACAACACCGTGGGGGGCCCACTGGCCCTGGATACGGTCGATGGATTCAACGGCGTCTCGAACACCGCCCCGCTCGGCGCGATCGAGATCACCAACGACGGCACCATGAACATCAATCGGCCCGTCAGTAACCTGGCGGGCGGAGACATCGACCTGACCACCACGGCCGGCAATCTGTCGGTCAACCTGAACGGGCCGGTCAAGGCCCTGGGGGGTAACGGTGATATTCGCTTTACCACCGCCGGCAATTTGGTGCTCAACGACACCGGCGAACTGTTCGACGTTCAGGTGGAAGGGACCGGCTTCGTACAAGGCATCGCCGCCGGCACGGTCCTGACGCCCGACGTCCCCAATACCATCGTCAAGAGCGCCACCGGCACCGCCAGCCGCGTGCCAATCCTGATCCAAAACGTCACCACGCCGCAGGTCAATGCCCTGGGTGAGGCACAACTCATCCTGGACGTAGGGGTCTCCACCGAGACCAACTTTACCATCATCATCGATTGGGCCGATGGCACCATCGAAACGTTCACCCTGCCGGTGGGCGGTGTCACCTACACCTTCAACCATACCTACGATGGAAACCCCGACGCGGGCAATCCGGCTGCGCCGATCCCCATTAACTTCGTGATCGATTTCGATGACAACATCCGCTTTTTCGGCGGGTCGGGTGCCGTTGATCTCAATACCAACGAGCAGACCCCCATCGCCCCGGTGCCGGGCGAGGGCTTGGGCGGAAAGCGGATCGACACCTCCCCCAAGGTCACGTTCCTGGGCTTTCCCGCCACGATCGCCATCAACTACATCGCCAGTTCCAGTTCCACGCAGACAACCAGTTCCACCTCCACCCAAACGCAAACGGGCCGCGCCAGCAAGGTCGAAGGCGAAGCCCGCAAGGTAATCTTGCGGGTGTTCAATCCCGATGGTTCGTTCGACGACTACCAGTTCGAGACCGAGACCAACGAACAGGTGGAAGAGATCCTGGCCATGTTCCCAGACTATTTCCGTGAAAAGAACGTTCCCGACGGGCACTACCAGGTGCTGTTGAAGGAGGGGGACGAAGAACCATTGGTGGTATTCGACTACAACATCCACCTGGGGATGCCGACCGACGCCTCGCAAGAGTCCGAGGGCTCGCAAGATAAGCCACCCACGCCGCAGTCCGAGGAGACGGAAGAGACAGAGACCGATGGCACGGACGATGGAGAAGCCGAGGTGGACGAGCAGGCAGCACAAGAAAACGGCCCGGACGGCGCTGTTGAAGCCGGCCTGCCGGTGGCGGCCCCCGCCGACGATGTTTCTCTGCAACCCCTGGCGATCGACCGCCTGATCGCGGCGCAGGCTGCACAAGAGAATGCCGGCCAGCACGCGGGCCATTCCCCGGCGGCCGCCATTTTGTTGCCGGCCGCGGCCCTGGCCGGGGCACTGTTGGCCGGCGAGTCGAACGACCGCTGGGAAGACCGCGTCGATCGGGCCCTTTCGTCCGAGGGTTCCAACGCTTTGACCAAGGCTGGCCGGCTGGCCCGCCGTGTGCGGCGCGCCATGCAAGGCAAGCCGCGTTAGGCATGGCCGCCCGATTGTTAACCGATTGTTGTTACCAAGGTTTAGTCCGAACAGTCTTTTGCGCGATTGAGATCAGCCATGACGCAATGCCCCCATTGCCAGAATCTGTTGACCGACACCGACCTGTTTGCCGGGCAGTGCAGTGCTTGCGGCAAGACGCTGGCCGCGTCGGGCAACGATCCCAAAGCGACCATTCAGGAAACTGGTAACTCGCCCAACATCGGCCAGACGCTAGACTCCGCTGCCTTCGCCGGCATGAACTGGGCCGACAAGCCGGAAACGCCCGCTGGCAGCACCGGTCAGCAACCGCCTTCTCCACTCCAGGGCAACGATTCCAAGAAAACCATTCAAGAGACCGGCAACTCGCCCAGTATCGGCCAGACTCTGGACGCTGCCGCTATGGCCGGCATGAACTGGGCCGACAAGCCGGAAACGCCCGCTGGCAGTACCGGGCAACAACCGCCTTCT
>JBFWUW010000068.1:0-36106 GCA_050247075.1 Pirellulales bacterium
CTCGGCAATTTCCATCATTGCGATCCCTCTCCGTGTCTTGGCAATTCGAACAGAAACGTGCCTAGATTTATAGCAAAAGCAATCTTGCCGCGCCAGCCTATTCTACGCAGAGTGCGCGATGGCCTTGAGCTGCTTACCGGCAATTATATAAATTATAGATAACTTGTAAGGGCACAAAATATTATTTATTACTGTTTTTCAGGACGGACAAGCCGATTCGCTGACCAGAACCCGCGTGACATTGAAAAACGCCGCCTCCACCACCAAGGGCCAAACGGCCAAGGTTGGCAAGGGCTACGAATCGAGTCGCTTCGGATGCCGTAACTGCTTGAAAGCAAGCGATTTGCGAACATCCACAGTCTGCGCGTAGCGGTATTTCGTTAGAAATCGAACGATTTTCCGAGAATTAGCGCAATCAACTGTCCGTTGCAACAGCGCTTTCCTCATATACGAGCAACGCCAGGGTCGTCCCGGCCAAACAGAACAAACCAACAACAAACAAGGAATTTTACGTCATGGCTACTTTTCAACACCGCTCTGCTTTCGTCGCCAAGTGCCTGTTCACTGCCTTTGCCATCGCGGCCCTCTACTGTGCCGCGCCGCACGCCCAGGCTGGCTTGTTCGACAAGATCAAGAAGGGGGTCAACAAGGCCGCGCAATCGACAGCCACCGCTGCCACATCGGCCGTCAATCAGACCAAGAACTTTGGCCAGCAGGCCGGCAACGAGATCAAAACCGTTGGCCAGCAGGCCGGCAACGAAGTCAAGACGCAAGGCCAGGCCCTGGGAGAACAAGCCTATGCCCAGTTGAAGGACAACGTGGTCGAAAAGAACAAAGACCTGATGCGCGACACGGCCACTAACTGGCAAAAACTGATCTCCGAGAACAAGAACGATATCAACGCCATCTCCCAAGCCATCAAGAACAAGGATGGAAACGAGGCGGGCCGGCGGATTGTCAACCTGCTCAAGAACAACGGCGGCATGAAAAAACTGGTGGAGAACGCCCAGCAGAAGAAGTTTGGCTCGATCGTCTTCCTGACCAGTGCCAGCGGAGCGGCCGGTGTCGGCGGCTCGGGTGCCGTGGGAGAAGCCATCTCCATCGACTCGCTGGTCCACTTCTTCAAATACGGCAGCTTTCCGCAAGGCAAGACCAACGCCTCACTGTTCCTGGCTGGCGGTCTAACGGTTGGGGCCAGCGGCGGCGGATCGGTGGATGCGGCTATCGGCTACACCATGGCCCAGCCCAACGATGTTGGCGGACCCAGCCTCGACCTGAATGTGGAACTGAACCTGGCCGCCGGAGGCAACACGGCCCTCTCCTTTGATCCAACCGACGGTGTGAACTTCAGCGGCTTCACCATCGGTGCCGCGGCGGGTGCCAAGTTCGACCTCAGCGGCGGAGTCAGCTATACCCAAGTGTTGCTCAACATCAAGGACCCTAACGACCCGTTCGCCCGGTAGTGCAACGCCGCGAAGCAAATTTGAGCGACAAATCGCGGTTCCCAGGGGCCCCAGAGATGGAACGCGGATTGTCGCCGTCGGGAGACGGCTCCTACAGGCCAATCGGCCCGCCAGCAACAACTCGACGACCAATCCAGCGGAGTGCGGGTGCCATGTGCCCGCACTCCGCTTGTTTTATGGGCAAACAGGCGGTTTCTCCGCGCGAGGAATTTTCTGGACACTCCCTTTGAGGGATCGGTATAACCAACGTCGTGGCGGTATCGTTCTCGTTCTTCCAGGGATCAAACCATGTCCACGTCCGCCAGTCCCGTTGAGATTGCGCGCGAACGAGTCGATGATTTCGGCCGCCGCGTGCAGAGCATCCGAGCTAGCCTGCACCAGGTTGTGGTGGGGCAAGACGAAACCATCGACCAATTGCTGGTCTGCGCGCTGACGGGCTCGCACGGGCTGCTGGTGGGCGTGCCCGGCCTGGCCAAGACGCTGATGGTCAAGGCTTTGGCCGCGGCCTTCGATTGGAAGTTTGCTCGCGTGCAATTTACGCCCGACCTGATGCCCTCGGACATTACCGGTTACGAACTGCTGGCCCGCGATGGCCAACGGAACGAACCCAGCATGACATTCCGCCGCGGGCCAATCTTTGCCAACCTGGTCCTGGCCGACGAAATCAACCGCGCTGCCCCCAAGACCCAATCGGCACTGCTAGAGGCAATGGCCGAGCAGCACGTCACCGTGGGGGGCCAGACTTACCCTCTGGAGACGCCGTTTCTGGTCGTGGCCACGCAAAACCCGATCGAGCAAGAAGGGACCTATCCCTTGCCCGAGGCGCAGCTTGACCGCTTTATGATGGAGATCCGCGTGGGCTACCCCACGCCCGAGCAAGAAGAAGAAATCGTGGTCAAGACCACGCAAGCGGCCGTGCCGCTGCCGCGGGCGGTGTTCGACTGCGACAGTTTTATCCAGTTGCAAGAGCTGGTCCGATCCGCCCCTGTCGCGCAAAACGTGGCGGCTTATGCGGTGCGGCTGTGCGGTTCCAGCCGGCCCGACGACCGCCGCGCCGGCGACTTCGTCAAAGACTACGTGGCTTGGGGGGCTGGCCCGCGCGGTTCGCAAAACTTGGTGTTGGCGGCCAAAGCCCAGGCCTTGTTGGAGGGCCGCACGGCCCCCACCGCCCAAGACGTGCAAGCCGTGGCCCTGCCGATCTTGCGGCACCGGATCATCGTCAACCACCGCGCCGTGGGAGATGGCATGACAGCCACCGGCATCGTCGAGAAGCTGCTGCGGGATACGCCATGCTGAACACCGGCGCGGCCAGCCGCTTTCTCGATCTGCGTGCCCTGGCGGCACTGGCCCACATGCGGTTTGTCACGCGGCGGCGCATCGATGGTGCCTTTAGCGGCCGGCATCAATCTCGCCAACAAGGCGGGGCGGGGGAATTCGTCGACTACCGCGAATACTCACACGGAGAAGACCTGCGCCGCTTGGATTGGAAGGCGCTAGCCCGCACCGAACGGGCTTATATCAAACTGTACCAGGACGAAACCAATCTACGATGCACGCTGGCGCTGGACACCAGCCGGTCGATGCTGTTCGGCCAGGCCGCGGCCAATTCCACCGCCGGTTCAAAGCTGGAATATGCCCAATACCTGGCCACGGCCTTGAGCCATGTGATTGGCCTGGCGCAAGACCAGGTGGGGCTGGCCGTGCTGGGGAGCCGCTTGCAAGAACTTTTGCCTCCCGGCAGCACGGGTACGCACCTGTCTGGCATCTATTCGCATATCGCGGCGCTGCAAGCCCAGCCAACGCTGACGTTGGCACCCGCCTTGCAAGATTTGTTTGCCCGCGGCGGCCGCCGCGGAGTGTTGCTGCTGATGAGCGATTTTCTGGTGGACGATTTAGAAGAGGCCTTTGCCGCCTTGCGGCTGTTTCGGCATCGCCAGTGGGAAGTCATCGTACTGCACCTGGTTCATCCCGATGAGGAACGCTTGCCCGACGGCGGTGCCTTCCGGTTTGAAGGGCTAGAGAACGAAGGTCAGGTCGCCTGCACGCCGGCCGAGATCAGGGCCAGCTACCAGGAACTGTTCGCCCGGCATCTGGCGATGGTCCGCACGTTATCGTTGTCGGGGGGCTGCGATTACCGCCGCGTCTCCACGCAGACATCCTATTTGAAGACGCTGGGCGGTTTTTTGGTGGAACGGTCGGGTTAGAACATCCAGGCGCATCATCACCATGAGCGTGTTGCATCCGTGGGCGATTGGGTTAGGCACGGCGGCCTTGCTGCTGCCCATCTTGATCCATTGGCTGACGCGGCCGCGGCCCGTGCGGATGCCGATCTCCACACTGCGATTTGTGCGGCAAGCCATTCGCCAGCAACGCAGCCGGCATCGGCTGCGCGACTGGCTAATCTTGGCCCTGCGGACGTTGGCGGTGGCTTGTATTGGGCTGGCCTTGGCCCGGCCTCTGGTGGGCAGCCGCCCCTTGGTCGGCGGCGACGAACCGGCTAACGCCGTCCGCGTGGTGATTTTGGATGTCAGCCAGAGTATGGCTGCCGTCGATCACGGCATGGCCGCGGTGGAGCGCGCCAGGGCCGCGGCCAGCCGCTTCTTGTCCGACCAACGCGGCTTGAAGGCCAATCTGATCTTGGCGGGTGCCGCGCCCCAGGCAGCCTTCGCGGAACCGTCTGGTAATTTCGCGGCTCTGCGCGAGGAACTGGGCCGTTGCGCCTCCCGGCCCGAAAGGCTGAACATCAAGGCAGCCTTGGATTCCGCCGGGCAGATGCTGGCCCAAGCGCCGGGCGGGTCCGAGCTGCGCCGGGAGCTCGTCGTGATAAGTGACTTTCAGCGCACGGCCTGGGCCAGTGCCGACTTTTCCGTCTTGCCGGAATCGACCCGGATTCAATTGGAATCTGTCGCGCCGGCCAGCACGCCCGACAACGTAGGGCTGCTGGCCGTTCACTGGCCAGGCCGCGGTGAGGCTGGCCAGGCCACAACGCTGGAGGTAGAAGTCGGCAATTACACCTCCGCCGCCCGGCCGATCCAGGTGGAAGTGGCGGTTGGTTCCACGCTGCGGCGGCTGGAGGGGACTTGCCCGCCGATGGCCACATTGCGGCTGAGCGATTCGTTCGCACTGGCTGAAGCTGGCTGGCGGACGGGCGAAGCGCGACTGCTGGATTTGCCAGACGCGTTGGCGGCCGACAACACCAGGGCCTTTGCCGTCGATGTGCAGCGTCCTCCCCGGTATCTGCTGCTGACGCGGCAGCCGGCCAGCCTCAAACCGTCATCGACCTTCTATCTGCAACAGGCGCTGGAACGCCCATCCACGCCCCAGGATGGCGGCACACCCGCCGCCTCATCGCCGTGGCAACGTCTCGACCCGGCCCTGGCCAGCCATGACATGATCTCCTCCGCCGATTTGATTCTGCTCGATCATCCGGGCAAGTTGTCGCAAGAGTTGACCGGGTTGTTGGCCTCCCTGCTCAAACGGGGCCGCGGGTTGTTGTATGTCTCCGCGGAACCGGTCGATGCGGCCAACCTGGCGGGTCTGGCCGCCGCCGCTGGCAGCAACCTGCAATTGCCCGTCGAGTTTGCGCCTGCCGCTGGCGGCCGGCACCGGCATGGCCTTTCCATTGCGGCGGCCCGCCGCGATCAATCACCCTTTAGCGTCTTTGGTGATAGCCTGCTGGCGTTGATTGGCTCGCTCCGGTTCTCCGGCGGGCTCGATACCCGGTCCGTTCCCGGCACCCTGGCCGACGACGTATTGGCAACTTTCAGCGACCGATCGGCTTGCCTGGTGGTAGGCAATTGCGGGTCGGGGACTCTGGCCGTGTTGAACCTCGATCTGAACGAATCGGACTTGGCGGTTTCGGCCATGTTCGTGCCGTTGGTCCAAGAGCTGGCCGATCGATTGTTGGCCACCAGAAAAGCAACCTTGGATATGGCCTGCGGAGAACCGTGGGCCGCGTATCTGCCCGCCGAGGCCGGGCCGGCAACGGGCCTGGCCATCTTCGGGCCGGTCGAATCTGGCACGGCGGCCGAGGGAGAGTTGCAGCAAGAAGCGGCGGGCGTGCTATGGCGCACGGCAGCGGCGGGACCGCCCGGCGCTTACCGTATTGAGCGCGACGGACAAACGGTGTTCGCGGCGGCCGCCGCATTGTCGGCGGATGAGAGCGACTTGCGGCCGCTGCCGTTTGACGTGTTGACGGAACGGTTGGCTGGCGGACGCCAGATCGACTATCGCACGGCCACGGCGACGGCGGGACAACGCGACGATCTGTGGGTCTGGCTGGCCGTGGCTTGCGTAGGGTTCATGCTGGCGGAATGGCTGGCATTGCGGTTTTTTGGAAATTGATGGCATGAGTTCGCTGACATTCTTACCGCTGGTACCGCTGGCCTTGTGGTCCGCTTTGGCGCTGGCCGCGGCCGCCTTGCTGGCCACCTACGCGCGCGACAGCCGCGGGAGGACCGCCCCCTCGCGGCGGCGGTGGATTATCGGCTTGATGGGCCTGGGGCTGCTGCTGCCGATGCTGGTGCTGTTGAATCCGACCTGGGTCGAGCGCATTCCCCCTCCCGGCGGCAAGCCGTTGTTGACCATTTTGATCGACGCCTCGGCCAGCATGGCGGCCAACGATGGCGACGATGGCCGGTCCCGCTTTGACACCGCCAAGGCCATCGCCGCCCGCTCGGCCAGCGACTTGTCTTCCGACTACGACGTGGCCATCCGTACTTTCTCCGCTGAATCGGCACTCGCCACGACCGGCGAACTTGCCCAACGGCAGCCCGACGGCCAATCGACCGATCTGGCCACGGCCATCGACCAGAGCTTGCTGGCCGATTGGGCGGCGGGGCAGGCAATGTTGGTCCTTAGCGACGGTATCCACAACGCAGGCGGGTTGGGCAACGTGTTCGCGGCGGCGCGGCGGGGCCGCGCCATGGCGGCTCCGATCTTTACCCGTGCCATTGGCGGCACGGCCGCCGTCCGCGATTTAGACGTCCAGTTGCAGTCGCCGCAAGAACTTTCCTTCGTGGGTCAAACAGCGCCCGTTTCCGTGCTGCTGCGGCAACAAGGGTTGGCGGGCAACACGGCCCAAATATCGTTGTGGCAAGGCGAGAAGGAAGTAGCCCAGCAGCAAATGACGCTAGGCGATGAAGCAGAGACGGTCGCAACGTTTCAAGTCGGCCAGCCCAACAGCGGGCTGTACACTTACGAAGTCCGCGTCGCCCCGGTGACAGACGAAGTTACCGAGTTGAACAACACGGCCACCCTGGTGTTGCGGGTGATCGACGAACCGATTCGCGTGCTGCTGCTGGAAGGCAAGCCGTACTGGGACACGCGGTTTCTGGTGCGGACCTTGGCGGCGGACCCTTCCATCGAACTTGTCACCGTGGTTCGCATGGCGGAAGGCCGCCTGCTAGAGCGCGTGATTGCGCCGGCGGCCGCTGCTTCGTCAGCCGCGTCCAACGATTCGACGGAGAAAGAACAACCCGCGAAAAGAGATCCTGCCGAGGACACCGCTGCCGAGAGAGCTTCCGACAGCACGGCCCGGCAAGAGCAATGGAAAATTCGTACCGACGTGGCTGAGGTGCTGGGGGGGACGGATTCGTTACAAGGCTACCAGTTGCTGGTCTTGGGGCGCGACGCCGATGTCTTTTTAACTCCTCAAGCTTTAGACAACATCAAACGCTGGCTGGGGCGCGACGGCGGGTCGCTGGTCTGTTTTCGCGGTGCGCCAGCCACGCAGGTGCCGCAAGAGTTGGATGCCTTGCTGCCCGTGCGGCTGGCACCGGGCCGCGAAACACGGTTTCGCGTGCAAATGACCGATCGCGGCCGAGAGCTGCGCTGGCTGACGCAGCCGTTGTCGGGCGAGGCCGACTCCTTGGCCGCCTTGCCGGCGCTGGCCACGGCCCATCAGTCGGCCGGGGCACGCCCCTTGGCCGTGGTGCTGGCCGCCAGTCTGAGCGATGGCGGGCAGATCGTGCAGCCGGTCATTTCACACCAGCCGTTTGGCAGTGGGCAAACCATCGTGGTCGAGGGGGCGGGCATGTGGCGCTGGGCCTTCATGGCGCCAGAGTTCCAACGGCACGAGGCTGTTTACGGTACGCTGTGGCAAAGCCTGATCCGCTGGATCGTCTCGCACGCCGGTTTGCTCCCCACCCAGCAGATGTTGCTTCGCGGCGACAAAGTTGTTTTTAGTCCGCACGAAACCGCCACGGCCACCATGCTCATTCGGCCCGAGGCTTTCGCGGGCGAACCGCCCTCCTTGCTGTTGGAAGGGGGCCCGCTGCCGGAACCGCGGCCCATTTCCGCCCATGCAGTCGCCGAGGACGACGGCGTCTACCGCGTGGTGCTCGGTTCCCTGCCCGAAGGACGTTACCAATTGCATGCCACCGGGGAACTGGCCAACGATCCCGCTGCGCGGGCGGCGTTCGACGTTCGACCCGACACCCGCGAGCAGGTCGATCTAACGGCCCGGCCCGACATTTTGGCCCGGCTGTCTCAAGAAAGCGGCGGAGAGGAACTTTCCGAAACAACCCCGGATAAAATCGCCCAGGCGGTGCGAGAGCGCCTGCAACGTAACCAACCCGACCATGTCCGCCGCACTCCCGCCTGGGATCGCTGGTGGGTCTTGGCCGGCATTTGCGCCGTGTGGGCCACGGCCTGGGGCGTGCGCCGCGCGAGCGGATTGGTGTAAAGAAGGTTGCGGGAGGCGGTTTCCTAGCCGATCGATTCGAGAGATGTCGTTCCCGTTGGCGTCATAAACGCCCCCTACAATACAATCGGCGATGGAATCGCCTCCTACAGCAAACTGGAAAAATCGTCATGGCAACCGCAACTTCGCAATCGGTGTTCAGTTCGCACACGTTGCGGCACAAACTGTCGAGTGTGCGGCGGCGGATGTTGGCGGTCGGCTCGCTGCGCGGGCTGGCCTGGGGATTAGTCGGCGGCACGCTGACATTGCTGGCCGCGGTCTGGCTCGATTTGTTGTGGGAATTGGGCGGCGGCGTGCGGATTGCCGCCTGGCTGGCGGTCGGCGCGGCGGTCGCGGCGGTACTTGGTGGCATCGCTTGGCGGACATGGCAAGCCAGCGCCGACGGGTCCCTCGCGCGGAACATGGACACAGCCGCGCGCGGCGGCGGAGAAATTCTCACGGCCTGGGATTTGGCGGGCAGCAGTGCCGATCGTTCTGGGCTGGAAGGTGGCCTGGCCCAAATAGCGGTCGAACGAGGCACCCGGCTGGCCGCCACTGTCGAGCCATCCCATCTGGCACCCCTCTCGCAAGCGCGACGGGGGCTTCTGGCCCTGGCGGCGATTGCCGCCGCGCTGGCCCTGGCGGTCTGGCTGGCACCCGAACTGGCCGCCACCGAGTGGCAGCGGTTTACCCATCCGCTGGGCGATGCGCCCCCTTATTCGCGAATTCAATTCGTGGTTGAGCCGGGAGATGCCCAAGTCACTTATGGCGGAGAGTTAGAAGTCCACGTCACCACGCTGGGGCCGCCAGTCGAACGGGTCGATATCGTCCTGCTCACGGCCGACGGAACCGAGGAAACGCTGCCGATGTTTCAAGAAAACAGCGGCGGCTGGCGGGCCGCACTGGTTCATCTCACCGAGTCGAGCCAGTACCTGGTGCGGGCACATGGCTCGCGCAGCCGGACCTACAACCTATCGGTCATCACGGTTCCCAAGATCGAAGATGCCCGCTTCCGTCTGGTGCAACCGGCCTACGCGCGGCTCCCCCCTTACGAAGGTCCGCTTCCTCAGCAAGGCCTGGCCGGGCTGCCCGGTGCGCAAGTCGGTGTCATTATTCGCGGCAATCGCCCATTGGCGGCGGGAGAAATTGTCTTGTTTCCCTCTGCCCAAAAAGTAACTTTGGCGGTCGATGCGGCCGACAAGCAAGTTGTTTCGGGCTCGTTTGACTTGGCCGAGTCGGGCCGATTTGAAGTGCGCGTGACCGATACCGAAGGCCAGGTTAGCACGGAACCGCTGCTGGGCACGCTGGAATTGCTGGAAGACCAACGCCCTTTCGTGCGGATTACCGAACCCAAGCCGATGTCGCTGGCCACGCCCGATGTCACACTGCCGGTGGTGATTGCGGCCGAGGACGACTACGGCCTGTCGCGAATGCAATTGTTCCGCAGCCTCAACGGTTCGCGGCCCATGCCGATGGATGTGCCGCTGCCCGACCAGCCCCGGCGGGCCAATCCGTCGTCTCCCTTGCCGCTGTCGGCCTATGGCCTGTCCCCCGGCGATACCATCACGCTGTTTGCCCGCGTCGAGGATAATGACCCATCGGGTGCCAAGGGGGCCGAAAGTGCCGTCATCACCGTGCGGATCATTTCGCAGGAAGAGTTTGAGCGGATGGCCCGCGTGCGGCACAACCTGGCCATGTTGATGTCCAAGTACCGCCAGGCGCAGCGGCGGCTGCAAGCCATAGCGGCTGCCAAAGAGGCCCTCAAAAAGAAGCTGGCCCAGCAAAAACCCAGCGAGCGGCGCGAGGCGATCGAACAATTGGCCCGCAAGTTGCGGCAAGACGCGGCCGCCATGCGGGCGGCCGCCGGCAAAAACCTGCCTTACGATATCGACAAGAAAATGGCGGAGCGGCTGACCCGGCTGGCGGAAGCCTTGGAGAAATCGGCGCTGAAGGCGGAGCGGCTGTCGCGCGATCAAGAGCAACAAAACATGTCCCCCGAGGATCTGGCCCAGGCGCTAGAGCAGGCCCTGCAAGAACTGGCCGAGGGGGACTTGGAGTACGAACTGGCCGCCATGCAGCCGTTGGAACTGCTGGAGCGGCTGTTTCCGCTGGTGGCCGCCGAGAACAAGTTTGCCGCCCTCTACCGTCGCCAGGTGGAACTAGCCGAGCGCTTGTCGTCGCTGTCGGGCAGCAAGGCCGAGCGGCCAGAGATCCAAGTCCGCATGCGCGATCTGGAGGCCGAGCAGCTCCGCATTCGCCAGGATCTGGCGGCCCTGCTGGACGAAATCGAAGCGGCTGCCGCGCAACTGCCCGAGGGGGAGGAGCAGATCGAACAGCTTCGCGAGAGTGCCCAAAAATTCGTCTGGGATGTGCGCGACAGCGGCGCAACGGAGGCCATGTCCGCGGCCGAAGCCGCGCTGGCCTCGCTGGATGGCAAGACGGCCCACGAACAAGCCCTCCGGGCGGCCGAGATCCTCAAGAAGTTTCTGGACAACGTCCGCCAGCAACTGGCCGGACAGGCGGGTAGTTGCATGCGGTTCAAGCCCAGCCTTGGTGATTGCCTGGGACAGACGCTGGAGCAACTGCTGGGCGACATGGGCTTTGGCGAAGGGACATCGGGAAATGGCTATTCGGCCCGGTCGGGCGGCAAGCCAGACACCGGCCTGTACGGCCAACATCCTGGCATGGATGGCCAAGATCAAGGGGGCGGCGGCAGTGATTCAGCCGCTGAATTAGGCGGCTCAAATGCCGCCTCCAACCCGGATGATCCCGGCAACCAGACTTCCCATCGCCGCGGCGACGCCCGTGCCGCCGGCGCGGCGGCCGGCTCCATACCGCTGCGCTACCGCCGCCGAGTCAGCGACTATCTGCAACGCATCGCGGAGGAAACAGCGGGGGAGTAAGGGGATGCAGAGCAGCGTTGCACCTTCTTGATAGGATCAATCTTGCTGCCCGCTTGTTCCACCCCGGCACCAGGGGTATGCTCGACAGGCGCGGTGGTTCGGCGGGCGGTCGTCGAAGGGGTGCCAGATTGGGCCACATTTCGTGAAGGCGAATCATGTCACGTTGTCTCTCGTTGTGGGCTGCATTGGGGTTGGTGGTGTTCTGCGGGTGCCCCACGGCGGCACCGCCGGGCACGCCGGCCGGCAATGGCGGAACGGGTGCTTCCGCGTCAAACAATGCCGACAAGGAACTGCAAATCGCCGTCATCCCCAAGGGGACCACGCACGAGTTTTGGAAGTCGGTCCATGCCGGCGCCGAGAAAGCGGCGCAAGAACTGGGAAATGTCAAAATCCTGTGGAAAGGGCCGATCCAAGAGAACGATACCGACGGCCAGATCAGCGTGGTCCAAGACTTTGTCACCAAGCGGGTAGACGGCGTGGTGTTGGCCCCCAACGACTCGCAGTCGCTGGTGAATGCCGTCAGCGCGGCCAAGGATGCCGGCGTGCCCACCGTGATCTTCGACAGCGGCCTGGACAACGAGGAGATCATTGTCAGTTATGCCGCCACCGACAATCGCCAGGGGGGCCGGCTGGCCGGCCAGCGCCTGGCCGAAGCCATGGGGGGCCAGGGCAACGCCATTCTCATGCGCTACCGCGAGGGGAGCGAAAGCACCTTGCAGCGCGAGGAGGGATTTCTGGAGGCTTTGCGAGAGTTTCCCGACATCAAGGTGATTTCGTCCGACCAGTACTGCGGCGTGACACCCGAGGACTCGCTGACCAAGTGCCAGCAGATGCTGCTCAAGTACCGCGATGAGGCCAACGGCGTGTTCACCGTCTGCGAACCGAACGGCACCGGCATGCTCGGTGCGCTCGAGCAGGCGGGCCTGGCCGGCAAGATCAAATTCGTCACCTTCGACCCCAGCCAGCCCATGGTCGAGGCCATGCGCGACGGCAAAATCGACGGCATTGTGTTGCAAGACCCCGTGACAATGGGCTACGAGGCCGTCAAGGCCATGGTGGCCCACATTCGCGGCGAACAGGCCGTCACCAGCCGCATTCAGACCGGCGAATACGTCGCCACGCCCGATAACATGGATGAGCCACGGATGAAGGAACTGCTGCACCCGGTGCAGTTTGGGGAATGAACAGGCGAGAAGGCCGACAATTCCGCGTTAATTTGCCGGGGAAGACCCCTTTTCGGCCTGGGCGTTGGGCTGCTAGAATGCCGGTTTGAGCCCAAAAGCAGCGGCCCCGCCCGTTCCTGGAGATAGACTGATGGCCAAGGCCAAGAAGAAGATCGAGACGGTATTTTTGGTTTGCGAGGAGTCAGGGTCGTACAACTACACGCTCCGTCGCAAGACCGGCAGTGAAAAGTTGAAACTGATGAAGTACTGCCCCAAGCTGCGCAAGCACAGTCTGCACGTGGAAAAGAAGAAGTAACCGGCGCTTCGCCGTCGCTCTCCACAGCCCGGTCCCAATCGGCCGGGCTTTTTGTTGCGCACGTAGCCGTAACGCTCCTGCTTTGCTTGCTTGATGCGCGAGTGGTGTTCCATTTTCAGGTACGGTTGCCGGAAATGGACCATCGCACCCGATTCAAGCTAATATGTCAGGAGCCGTGCGGCTACGTCGCCGAAATTGGCCTTACGACCTCGCTGACCCAGGAGCCTACAGATGTCCGCCCCATCGCGACTGGCTGCCAAAGTCTCCGCTAACTTTTCGTCCGCCATACCGTGTCGCATCGGTCTGGCCTGCCTGCCGTTGGTTCTCGCCGCCGCGGCCGCGGGGGAAGAACCCACGTCGCACCCGCCGATGCGGCCCTTGCCTCGCGCATCGCAACGCCCTCCGGCCGACGGGCCAGCCTATTACGTCGATGCCGCGCGGGGGAGCGATCAACACGCCGGCAGCCAGCAACAGCCCTGGAAGACGCTGGCCCACGCCGTCGGCCGCTTGCAGGCGGGCGACACGCTTTATCTCCGCGGCGGCACCTACTACGAGGGCGTCACAGCCACCTTGGCCGGCACGGCCGACAAGCCGATCACCATCCGTTCGCAACCGGGAGAGCTGGCTATTTTAGATGGCGGCATCCGCGACTTTTTTGAACAGCCCCAGACCGCCTGGGAGCCTGTCCCCGATGGAATGGCGGACGAGTATCGTTCGACCCGCGGCTATCTGAAGGGGGGAGGTTTCGGCCAATTTGGCGACTCGCTGATTCCTTTTCAACGCTATCTGACCTTCGCCGATTTACGCTCCGCCAACGAGTTTTATCGGCCCGAACTAGGCAACAGGTCCGACGACCCGACTGGCATTTACGCGGGTCCTGGCGTCCGCCGCAACGCGGAGACAGGCCGCATTCACATTCGGTTGGCGCACACAAAGCTGCCTGGACTAGGCGCGAATGCCTATCGCGGCGAGACCGACCCCCGCAAGCTGCCGCTCGTGATTAGCGGGCACGATTACGCCTTGACGCTGGAAGGCTGCCGGCACTTGCGGCTACAAGATGTGGTGCTCCGCGGTGGAGAGCGGGCGGCGTTGCTCATCACGCGCCACATGGAGGACACGTCGCAAGACTCGGAGGATATCGAACTGGATGGCGTGACGCTGTACGGCAGCGGCTCGGCATTGCGCGCCAGCCACACCTCCCGGTTGAAGGTGGCCAACTGCGCGTTTCGTGGCCATGCGGCCCCCTGGCATTCCCGTTTTCACCACAAGGACCGGGCTGGTGCGGGCTATCTAATCGTGGCCGAGGGACGCGATTGGGAGATTTCCCATTGCGAACTGACCGACCACCATGACTTTCTGGCCTTTCAGGGCCTGGAGAATCTACGCTTTCACCACAACCTGGTGGACAACTTCAACGACGATGGCTTTGAGCCAGGCCCCAAAAAGGTCCGCGGCACGGCCCACATTTATCAAAACCTCATCTCGCGCTGTCTGAATCCCTTCACGGCGCATGCCAGCAAACCGGTGCCCGTTGATAGCGAACCGGGGAGCGGCGTTTACATCTATCGCAATGTGATGGACTTCCGCCGGGGAACCTACGGCCTGCCGCCAGCCGAGGACGATCCTAGCGGCAAGTATTTGGAGAGGCAAACGCAACTGGTCTGCCACGACCACGGCAGCCCGGTCCATGCGGTCTACTACGTCTACCACAATACGTTGGTGATGCAGGGACCGGCCTTCCGCGATTACTACGGGTTTGCCTGGGCTGGCCACACGTTTGCCACCACCCGGCGGATCTTCAACAATATCTTTATCCAGGCCGATGGCTTGCCTGGGCTGAACTTCACGGGTGCGTCGGTCGAGGACGATTTTCAGGCGGACGGCAACTTGCTATGGGGGCTGAAGGACGGCCCTACACTCGACGCGCCATTCTTCGATACGTTTCGCGGTTCGTCCATCTTCGCCGCCAGCACCCGACAGTATCCGCCCGGCTGGGGTGCAAACGATCTCTTCGCCGATCCGCGGTTGATGGCCTGCGATGCGGCGGGCCAGCAACCGCTCGATGCGAGATTGCAACCGGGCAGCCCCGCGATTAATTCCGGCGTGAAGCTACCCGCCGACTGGCCCGACGCGCTAAAAACCGTAGACACCGATCGGCCCGATATAGGAGCCTTTCCTCAAGGAGCGGAACCGCTGTCGGTGGGTATAATAGACGATTAGGAAATGGTCCGAAGCAACTTCCCGATTTCGCCTCGTTTTAAGGAAAGCGATAGCCGGAGCGGTATGGCATCGCCACAATCATCGGAGAGCAAGTGGCCAACCGACCGCGGATCGAGGAACCACGGATCACACGGATTTCACGGATAAAATTGGGCGGGCACGCCCGCTAGCGACAGACAATTTTGAATAGCCCAGGCATTTATGCCTGGGACGTTGGACCCACACCGCCCGTCGTCGCCCCTTCAGGGGCCATTGCGTCTTCGTTTGCCGTGGTTCGCGTCGTCTAGATCCCCGGCCCCCAAAGGGACCAAAAGACAATGTTTATTTAGTTTCGCCAGTCCCAGGCATAAACGCCTGGGCTATTCAAAAGATTGCATCGCATGACGTTTGGTACGCCCATCTCATCCGTGAGATCCGTGGTTCCTAAACCTTCGGCCGTGAGGCCGACATCATGATTCATCCGTTGTATTGCGCCAAAGTCTTGCTGCTCTCCGCGGCTCTCGTCACGGCCGCCGCTCCAGGCTGGTTGCGCGCCGCGGGTGTCAGCGTTAGCTTGTCCGCCGCCGATCTTTTTTCACAAGGCGTCGAGGACCATGTGCGGCTATCCGCCGATGGCGCGGCCATCGAACTTGGGCGCGGCGTTGTAATTGAGGACGATGGGCCGGCCGCCGGGTATTCCTATCGCCCCAACGAGGAATTGCTGCAAGGCGATGTGCGGATTCGCAAGGAGTTGATCGTCGATGATCCGCGAGCGGCCCAATCCACACTGTTGATTGGCCAGGGAGGCCAGATTACGGCAGCCATCAACGGCCAACCGGCGCCGCTGGAATTGCTCGGCAAGCAAGGCAACTACTGGCAAGCTTATCGGTTTGATCCCCGGTTGCTGCGAATCGGCAAGAACGAGTTTGTCGTGGGGGGGACAGGCAAAGTCTGGATCGCCCGCGACGACGATTATGCCGCCGGATCGGCCACGCGCCGTCAACACCCCAACCGCAGCGCCAAGAGTCGTGACGGCGGCAAGTCGTGGAACGACCAGCGGCTGGGGACGCGGGACGATATCGATGGCGAATATTACGTGCGGCTGCACCTCGACCAGTTTCATCCGCAGGGGAAACTGACGTTGCCGGTCATGGACGCGCACAATCTCATGGACTTGCCGCTAGGCGGGGGGCTGGACAAGCGCATCGGGCCTGTCCGCGTGGTGCCAGATCTGGCCGTGGCCGCGGGGGAAGCGGTGGTGGCGCAAGTCCGTTTCGGCGGCACGTTGTCGCCCGACGAAGATCATTGGAGCGATTGGCGGCCGTTGCCACTACTGCAAGAAGTTTCACGTTTGTCGCCGATTCTAGGTGAGTCTGAATGGGCGTTCGAGCCGGCCGACGGACGCTTCTTTCAACTTCGCTTTCACCTCACCACGGACGATGCTAGCCACTCACCCCAACTGGGCGGAATCTTGCTGTCCACGGAAGTGGAAGGGAACGACAATTGGACGAACCATTTGGAGCTCTCCGAAATTAACAACCCGGCCATCGTCCGTTCCTCGATTCCGTTTCGGTACGAACCATTCGACCGGCCGGAGCTGCGGCGATTGCGGGAGTCTTTACAACTGGACAAAGTCGTGGCGGGCGCGGCGACGGAGTGGGAGCTGATTCAGCGGCTCTCGGCCTGGTCGGCCACGCGTTGGAAGCGGGGCCATCTGGGCGAGCGCTACCCCGCCTGGAACGCCTTCGACATTTTGGCCATGCATGAAGATGGCACGCCGGTCGGCGGCTTTTGCCAGCAATACAACCTGGTCTTCTTGCAGGCTTGTCAAAGTTTCGGCCTGCTGGGCCGCGTTGTTTCGCTGGGATCGAGCGAGGCCGCTCCCGGTATTCGCAGCGGCCACGAGACGGTGGAGATCTGGTCGAACGAATTCGACAAGTGGGTCCATATCGACGGAGACGCAGCCTGGTACTTTGTCGATGGCGGTTCGGATATTCCCCTCTCTCTGTTGGAATTGCGCCAGCGGCAACTAGCCGAATTCGCCGGAACACGGCATCCGCCCGTGGAAGTTCGCCCGATGGCGGCCGGCAGGTATGCTTGGCAAAGCCTGAAAGGCTGGCCCGCCTTCGCCGAACCGAGGATGATTCCCCGCAATAACTTTTTGGAAGCAGCATCACCGCTGCCGCTCAACCAAGGCATGCGCGGGTGGTTCTGGACGGGGCACCATGCCTGGAGCGACGAAGCCGCGCCCCCCTCCCTGTTGTATCCGCTGACGGTAACGCGGGCCGAAAGCTGGGAATGGACCCCCAATCGCACGCACTTCTCGCTGGAATTTTTGGAAGCCGCCGGCGAGATTCGAGTCCATCTGGAAACAGAGACGCCTGGCTTCGCCGGGTATTGGGCCGAGATCGACGGTGCTGATCCCCAACCGGTCACGACTGCTTTCGTCTGGAGTCTGCACGCCGGCCAGAACCGCCTGCAAGTTCATGCCCGCAACAGCGCCGGCCGCCACGGACCAGCCAGCAAGATCGTACTGACGCAGCCGTGAAGCGGCCGTCATTGCACTTGAAAAGCCTGTTGCGCCAGCGGTTGCCCCGCTAATGACATCCGGACCAGCCATGTTCCCGGCGGCGCGTCGGGCGGCAGGCGAAAGACCGCTTGAGTTGCCGTATCGGGCGAGTCCAAGGGCTGCGTCTGGTAGTGGTTTTGGTGGGCGATGCGTCCCTGGGGGTCGGTCCAATAGCAGGCCAACCACAGGCGGCGTCCCACGGGTGCGTGGGCAAAGCGAACATGCCACACCAGCTCTGGCCGGTCGAGCCGAGAGCATTCGGTAATGGTTGCCGGTTTCGTCCCTTGCGTGAGCCACGTCTCGGCCGCGACCAATCGGTCACCCGGCGCGGTCCGTTGCCACCATGTGGTGAGCAAGAAACCGCCCACGCCCAACAGAGCCAACGCCATGAGCAACCCGCGGACCAGCCAGCTTGTGGAACCGGCCGACGGCCGCGTGGCGGGCTGGCCAGCAGCGAGAGTACGGACAGGCATGGAAGTTCTCCTTGCCGATGCTCCCCGTTAAGATCCGCCCGAGCAGGCGCGACGGCCTTGTTTATAACCATTTTCGGCGGACAAGGCTGCGCGTGGCACCAACTTTGTTGGCCGCCGTTAGGTGAAAACCGCTTGCCCCTTGGCTAACTGTCGATTTGTTCCGCCTTGGTTCCCGTTGGACATATCGTGTAGTAAGATCGTGCGAAGTTCGTTTTCGTACCGCATCGCCGAGCACCTTGCCATGTCCACGCCTGAACCGACCACGCAACCCTCTGGCGGCCCCTCGCCCCAAGAACTCAAACTGGCCCTGAAGGCCTTCAAGAAGCGCCTCAAACTGACGCGTCTAGACGCCGAATCCAACATCGGCGTTGGTCCCATGAGCGGCGGAGCCAATTCGGGCATCGTGGCCATTATGCCCCCCAACCAATACCCGCGGGCCGTATGGGAAGAACTGGTCAAACAAGGCAAGCTCAAACACGCCAGCGAAGGAATGTATTCGCTGGTGGGTTAGGCGGGCGGGCCTTCAACCCTGCGTCTTGACGGGTATTAGTTTGATCTGACGCAGATCCATCACGGCGGGACCGGGCTTGCTGGTGGCGCGAACTTCCAGCGTAAAGCGGCCAGGTTTTTCCAGCTTGACGCGGCCCAACGATTGCGGCTTGAACTGTTGAAACCCGCCCGTTTCGGGCACGGTCAGCTTGAGCGTTTGCTCCGCCAGGCGAAACTCCACCTGGCTGCCGCCGCTGCCGTTGCCGCAGCCGACCAACGCTTCAACGGAAAACTCACCCGGCATGGTGAGCTCGAATTCAAACTCGGCCCAATCGTCCGGCAAGATCCAATAGCCTAGTGTCTGCTTGTGGGGCAGCGGTTCGTATCGCAACATCACTCCATGGACCGTGGCCCACATGGCCGGCAGCGTCACGCTGCCATCGGCTTGTTGCGGGTTGGGCAGGTAGTCGGGGTTGGGCGACGGCATCTGCGCGCCAACCGCCAGCCGCCAGGCCGCCAGCAGGGCGGCCAATTCGGCCACGCGTTGCGGTTCATCGGCGGCCCGATTGCGGCCCTCGCCGATGTCGTGCGCCACATCGAACAGTTCGTGCCGACCCGTGTCGAAGAATTCAATCAGCTTCCAATCGCCCCGGCGGATGGCTCCGCCGGGCCGGCTGCCTTGGTTGGCGTAGTGCGGGTAGTGCCAGTACAAGGCCCGCGGCTCTGGCGGCTGGCCCTGCAGTAGCAGGTTGGCCAGGCTTACACCGTCCACGCCATCGGCCGGCTGTGTTTGACCGGCTAGATCCAACAAGGTTGGCAACAGGTCGGCGCTCCACACGGGCGTCTCCTCCGTACCCTTCGAAATCTGGCCGGGCCAGGCGGCCAACAGCGGCACGCGGATGCCCCCTTCGTACAGCCAGCCTTTGCCTTCGCGCAGTGGTGAATTGATGGTGGCTGGCGTGTTGGGCCCCTCGCGCGTGGCTAGCCCGCCGTTGTCGCTGGTGAAGACCACGATCGTCCGCTCGCTCAGCTTCAACTCCGCCAGCTTGTCGAGGATGCGGCCCACGCTGCTATCGAGGCTTTCCAGCATGGCGGCGTAGATGGGATTCTCTTGCTTGCCATGCGGAGTGCCGTCCCAGGCCGGGTATTGCTGGATCAATTCGTCCTGGCCCACCAGGGGCGTATGCACCGCGAAGTGCGGCATGTACAGAAAAAACGGCTGCTGCTGGTTTTCCACGATGAATTTTTCCGCCTCGGCCGTCAGCCGGTCGGTCAGGTATTCCCCGGCTGGTGCCTGTTCCAAGCCAGGAATGGGCCGGCCGCCGCGGGTAAAAGGGGCCACATAGCTGGCGGGCGAACCACGGTCGTCGCCGGCAATGTTCAGGCCAAAGCCTTGCCGCGTCGGCTCAAAACCGGCCCCTCCCAAATGCCACTTGCCGATGTGCGCGGTGGCGTAGCCGGCCGATTGCAGCAGTTCGGCCAGTGTCGTTTCATCCAGGGGCAATTGTTGCGCGAATGCAGGCCGCAGCAGCCGATGCGCCGGCATGTCGCCCCGGCCAGGCAGCCAATCGGTCAAATGCAGCCGCGCGGGGTGCTTGCCCGTCATCAGTGCCGCCCGCGTGGGGGAACAGACCGGACAGGCCGCATAAGCCTGGGTAAACCGCCGGCCCTCGGCCGCCAAGCGGTCGAGCCGCGGCGTGCGATGGAACTTGCTGCCATAGCAACCAAGGTCCGCCCACCCCAAGTCGTCCGCAAGTATCAATACGATGTTTGGCCTGCTCGGTGGATCTGCCTTTTCTTCGGCATAAACCCCGCGTAATGACCCGAATGGGACCAGCGCGACAACAATTAGTGTAATAACTGCGTGTAGCAAACGGCTGCACAAAAAGGCAAGGCCGGCCAGAGTGGTCTGTGGGGACGACGATTGCATGGACGACCTCAAAGTGGCCCGAAAGCGGGTAGTAGACAGGCGAGTGGTTCAGCAAGACCAATATCCGCCGCCACGATGGTTGGGTCAAACCTTTTCAGGAGGATGGTGTAACGGGAAGGGCCCGCAAACAGCGACGCAATCGCCACGCCTTGGCCTGGCAAATTGCTTCTCGGCGGTGCCCGATCAGGATGCGAATAGTCTTGCAATCGGCTGGCCTTGGTCGGTTACAGGAACAGGCCGGTCACCGGCGTAAAGGTGCTTGCTGTAATCAACGCCAACGGCCGCGCAAATGGTGGCGAAGAAGTCAGGAACGCTGGCGGGGTCGGAGACAATTTTCTTGGCAACCTCGTCCGTCTCACCGTAGGCACCACAGTGCGCCAAGCCACCGCCCGCCAGGACACAACTGAAAGTGGATCCTTGGTGACCGCGTCCTCCACCGCTATCGAACTCCGGCGGACGGCCAAATTCGGAAGTGATCACGATCAATGTCTTGTCGAGCAGCTTCTTCTCTTCGAGGTCCGTGATGAGAGTCGAGACAGCGGTGTCCATTTCCTGAATCAGTTTGTGCTGATTGACGATGCCACTGTTGTGGACATCCCAGCCAGATCCATTCAAAAAGTTCAGGTTGTGGCTGACTTCGATAAACCGCACACCCCGTTCCACCAGACGACGGCTCAACAAACAGCGTTGACCAAACTCACCGCCGTAGCGGTTCCGCAAATCACCTGGCTCGCCATCAAGATGAAAGACGCGATTGAATTCTGGACCGCTCAGTTTCATGCTCTGTTCAATCGCGGCTTCATAGTCCAGAAACTTGGAAATTTTCGTTTCCCCCCGGCTGTTCTTTAGCGCGGCAAGGAACTGCTCGCGTCGACTTTGACGGTCGGCCGTAATCCCATCCGGACGCGATAAACCCGCGGGACCACGGCCTGTTTCGGTCAAATACAGGTAGCCATACCTTGAGCCGAGAAACCCAGGTCCTCGCGTGACATTGGGATAGCCAATCAGTACGTACGGAGGTGCATCTTCGTTGACCGCACCCCGCTCATGGACAATCAACGATCCCAGCGATGGGTAGGTCACGGTGCCGCTAATCGCACGACCGGTATGCATGCGATTCGTCGCGGCGGCATGTTCATCAATGACATCGTGATTGACCGTGCGGACAGCCGTCACGCGATCCATCACCTTGGCCATTTGTTGGAGGTGCTCACAAACCTGGACCCCTTCGACCGCGGTCTCAATCGGATCGTAGTAGCTTCCCGGCTTATTGGCTTTGGGGTCGCCCTTGGCTTTGGGATCGAACGTATCAATCTGCCCCATGCCGCCCCCGAGCCAGACCGAGATGACATGCTCGGCCTTTCCTTGTAGCAGCGATCCCGCTCCATTCGCTGTTGCGATCCGAGGAAGGCTGATTGCCGCGGCCGCGCTGCTGGCGATAAACTGTCGGCGGGAGAGTTGATGCATGATTGATTCCCCAAAACGCAATGCTTGAAGATGCGGGTGACAATCGACTTCAGATTCCGGGTGGCGATCAGGGAATCCAGACGAACTGGCGATCGTTCACCAGGCTCCAAAGGATGTCTTCGTAAACTTCCCGCCATTCGGGCCGGAGTCTTGGGTCATAGGAAGGGCCGCGCATGACCCGGCTTTGCCATTCATGTTGAATGTCGTTCGCTTCTGGCACCAGGTGATTCGTCCACGTGGATACCGGCAATGGGCTATCCAGGGGCGGCCGCCGCACCTGGTCTGCTGGCAATTGCCGTTCATCGAATCGAGACGCTAACGCGGGCATGAAGACCGAGCGCTCCTGAGCATTCGGATAGCGAGCGAAGAATCGCAAGAACAGCGAATCCAATAACCCCTCGGGGGTTTCCGCATCAATCGCCAACTGTGCCAGTTCACTCTGATTGGCGGCACGTGTGAGAGACATCGACAATGTGCCGTTGGCGAGAATTCCCGGTTGCAGCAAATGGGGACCGGTTTCACGGCCCGCAATCGGTTGTTGCCGCGTGCCGGTCCACCCAAAGGCTTCCAGGACATCTGCGATTGGCTGAGCACGAGGCAGTGATAAACTTGGCCGGTCGCGTTCGTTATTCAGTCCCGCGAACATCCAGGCACGGCGGGGTGATCCAAGCGTCAACCTTTTGGTTATGGGCTCTGCTCCATCGTGCGTGAATGTCAACTCTCCGATATCCATCTCACGACCGGTTGCCGTGTATAAGGAATCGACAATCTGTTCAGCGGTCAATCGCCTAGGATCGGGAGCGTTGAAGAATCTTTGCTCCGCTGAAGCTTGTTGGTTCTGTCCAATGGTTTCTCGCTGATAAGTATCTGAGGTCATCATCAACCGCAAGACATGTCGCAAGTCGTAATCGTGTGAAACCAGTTCATTCGCCAGCCATTGCAACAGTTCCGGGTGGCTGGCCGCTTTGCCTTCCCAATCATTGACAGGCTGGACGATGCCAGCTCCCATCAACCGATTCCAAAGTTGGTTGACGACGACCTGAGGGAAACGGTGGTTCCGCGGTGACGTAACTAAAGCCGCCAGACGTTCACGCGAGTCTTCCGGGTTTGCAACAAGGGCGTTGATATGCGGCCCATCCTCCACTCCGGTAAACGACGCGAAAGGCCATTTCGGCTGAACCTGTTCATCCGGTTTCAGCGTAACCTGGATCAATGACTCGCGGCCTATGCCCGCAAAGAACGCATCGGGCACACGGCTCGTTCTCGGAGGGGCTAGCTGTTTGCGGTTCAACATCGCGGCCAGCGAATACAGGTCTTCCTGCGAAGTGCTGTGATAAGGTGAATCATGGCAGCGAGCGCATTGCAACTCGATACCAAGAAATGCGGACGCCACAATGTGGCCTTTGGCAGCCATGGGTGAATCGTTCTCTCCAGCCATTCCAAAGCCCGCGCTTCCCCCTTCACTGGCGCTTCCTCGCATCAAGATCAACTCCGTCACCATTCGATCGAGCGGCTTTCCATCGCGCAGTGATTCGTACAGAAACCAGCGAAATGGTCCTGTCGAGTTGAGCGACTGGTTCAGCAAAGTAGGGTTTTCGGCCAACAAATCCAGCCACAAGCTCACCCAATTGTCGGCATAACGTTCATCGTACAAGAGTTGCTCAATCAGAGCCGTCCGCTTCTCGGGATCATCGCTGTCCAGAAACGCGCGAGCTTCTTCTTCCGTCGGCCCCGTTCCAACCGTATCCAAGTAGACGCGCCGGAGGAATGCCGCTTCGTTGATGATGGGAGCCTGAGCGACTGCCTCGGGAGCAATGGGAGCATTCGGCCAGGCGGCACCGTCCTTGATCCAGCTTTCCAAGGTGGCAATCTGCTCGTCCGACAAACGCTTCTCGGTCGGCGGCATGTCGCCAGCGCGCACGCGAACAATCATCTCGCTGGCGCCAGGATCGCCCGGCACGACGGCAGCCAGTTCCGATTCCCCCATCGACAGAGCGCCCGCTCGCGAATTCAGCCGCAAGCCGCCTTGTTCTTTTTCTCCATGACATCGAAAGCATTGATCTCGTAGAATTGGCAGCACGTTGTCGTGGAAATGCCGGGTTGTCTTTTCATCCGTCCGTGCCGCTTCCCTCAACGCGATCGACACCTTGGCAGCGACGAACTTGTCGATGGGATGGCCGCCGGAATCATCCGCGGATTGCGTCTCGTGTTGGACGGAACCTCTGGCGATCTCGTGTCTTTGCTCCCAGAATGCCGTTTGAGACGCGGCAGCCGCGCGACGTGTGGCATCTTCGAATGCCACCATTGCGGCCTCACACTGGCGCAATGCCGGTTCGATAGCCGCGTCCGTCAGCATCAACGGCGACGATGAATCGGCTTTTAAGACAAACAAGGGACCGTCACCATCGGCTTGCGCGGCCACGCAGACTTCACCCGATTCCGTCCGATCGCTGTTGCCCCCCACCATCACTTCTAAAACGACCCGCAAACGCCGCGGACCATCTGGTTGGTCCGGCGGCACTACGTATTCGGTGAACGCTTCCTGTTGTGGAAACGGCAGCAGTCTGGCGCCGGGGACCAGCGGCTCGGGGACAGGCACGATTGGTTCAAGATTTCCACCCCGGCTGCGAACCGTTTTGGTGCGTGCCGCCAGTTGGCCGTCGATCCACAATCGACTGAGCGATCGGACTCGCACCAAAAAGCGTTGCTTACCAGCCGGCAATTCGACGTCGCCGGCAATTTGCAACAGCAGCGGCGCATTCCAACTTGAACGAATGCCCCAGTCGTCATACCGCACCGGAATCCGCGGCAATAAGAACGAATCGCCCAGCCAGCGCGTTGATGCGGCCGGCCACGATTCGCTCTCGTGCAACCATCGGTCGCCCGCGGGCATGTTTTCGCTGAGTTGAAACAGCACGCGGCCAGCGGGAATGTCACCGAGATCGGGCATCATCTCGGGAGCGAGCTTTACGACGCGTTCTTCACCCACGCGATTGAACCGCGCGGCGAGTGTCTTGTCATCCAGCACCGTCCGATGAATGGCCACGGAATCCAGCATTCCAGCAAAGCCGTTGCCAATGCGAATTTCATCCTCATCGACCACGGGCGGTTCCTTGGTCGGGCCGCCCATGTCCCACGTGCCGTCGGTCGGCTTGCCATTGACCCAACCGCGAATCGATTCCGGCTCACCAAAGCGATACGTCACCGCGACATGATGCCAGCCGGTCGCAGCGGGAAAACCGAGCGTCGAGGTCCAGCGATGCCAATGCTTGTCGCTGCTGGACAGCTTCGAGGCAAACAGAAAATTGACGCGAGCTTCCCCCTCTTTGCCCATGATCCTCAACGCCCAGTTCTGATTGTCGCGGGCGAACTTCGGTGATCCTGTACGGCCTTTGCCGATAATGTAGAGAGGCTCGCCATTGCGCACGCTGCTCGGATTGATCCACGCTTCGAGCGTGATCTCGTCACCATTCTCGAAATCGAAATCGCTCGCGGGACCGGGGTCGGAAACGGAAAGATACGCTCCGGAATCGAGCGATATGGCCGTGTTGTTGGCGGCCATTTCCGGAAACTCAGGCGGGCGCGGTCCGGCCTGATCGCGCCCGATGTTGCCATGCGGTGCCAGCGGGGTTGTCTCTTCGGTGCCAAAGTCCCAGTGTGCAACCGGGGCAGCATTGGCGGCGGTGGAGAGAATAAAACTGAGTGCCATCAAGGCTAGTTGGGTGGGTCGCATTTTATTCCTCGAAACCCTGGAACTGGCGGGCAGGCGCTTTCGAGACGCAGCGGCCAAATCGGCACCAGCATGCCATTTAACGCGCGTCATTCCGCGGCTGGGCGTTCCAGCAACTTGCGGCTTTTCAACCAGGCGGCGCAGCGGTCGGGCCACTGGCTGGCCGGATGTTCGCTGGGACGCAAGCCGAAGCCATGCCCGCCGCTGGCGTAGACGTGCAGTTCCGAGGGGACGCCCGCCTTCTTCAGCGCCAGATACATGCCGATGCTGTTTTCGGGGCTGATGCCGTCGTCGCCAGCATGGACAAAAAAGACGGGAGGCGTTTCCGCCGTCACGGGCACCTCTGGCTGCAGTTGGCCTTCTTCCACCAGATAGGCCGGGTAAATCAAAACGGCAAAGTCGGGCCGGCAACTGACCTTGTCGATATCGTCGATGGCCTCGTAGCGGCGCTGGCCGAAGTTGGTACAGGCCGTGGCCGCCAGATGACCGCCCGCGGAAAAGCCCAAGATGCCGATCCGCGCCGGGGCGATCCCCCATTCGCTGGCATGGCCGCGGACGATGGACATGGCCCGCTGCGCGTCTTGCAACGGGGCGGCGTGTTTGGGCAGATTCTCGCGCCGCGGTACGCGGTATTTCAAGACAATGCCCGTCACTCCGATGGAATTGAGCCAGGCGGCGACTTCTTCCCCCTCCAGGTCCATCGCCAGGATATGGTACCCGCCGCCTGGGCAGATCAGCACGGCCGCTCCGGTGTCGATTTCCTTGGATGGCTTATAGACCGTCAACATTGGCCGACTAACGTTGGTCAGCCGCTTGACCGGCTTACCCCCTGTATCTTCAAGGTACTTCTCCGCTTCGATCTTTCCTGTCTCACCCGGCGCGGCCGCCGGCCAGACGGGCAGTTCTGGCGGTTGATCGGCGGCCCGGCACAACACGCCGCCAAGCATCGCCAAAGCCAGAGCCGGGCAAACGGTTCGGCGGAGCGGGTTGCGAGTCTTACACATCATGGAGAAACCCTTGAGTAACGGGAATTGCAATGAACTTCTCACAAACTACGGCAGTTCTCGCAGGCGGATGTTTTTGAACTCGACCGGCGCGCCTTCCGATTCCAAACAGAGGTAGCCGGTGCGCGGCTCGCAATTGGTACCGCCCGAGACCTCTTCGCCGTTGACCCACAGGCGGACTTCGCCGTTGATGGCCCGCACGTAGTAGTGGTTCCATTCGTTGACCCCTTTGCTCAATTCCTTACGGGGAAAGCTGCGGCTGCCGTTGGGGGCCTTCGGCTCGAAGGGGGTCATGGTGGACTTGCCGACGGGGAACACGTCGCCGTTGGTGGTGAACCAGTCGGGTTTTTTGCCGTTGGCCTTTTCGTACTGCTCGGCGTAGCCGTGGTCGAGAACTTGCACCTCGATGCCGCCAGGCGGCAGCGCGCCGGGCTTGAGATCGGCCAGGGCCTCGTCCGATGCCCACACGAAAATGCCCGAGTTGCCGCCCGACCGCAAATGCCGCCACTCCGCCACCAGCTCAAAGTTCGTCACCTTCTGCTTCGTGCGCGTCACGCCCACGGGTTGTCCGGTGCAATGCACCTCGTCATCCTTCCAGGTCCATGTGTCGGGCGCTGTGTTGACATTCTCAAAATCGTCGCCCGTCAGCGTGCGCCAGCCCGGCCCCACGCCATCAATAAACGCCTTGGGAGGATCCGCCGGCTCCTCCGCCATACCTGGCAATGCGAGCAAGCAACCGACAATGGCGAAAGCGGTGCCCAACGAAAGACTTTTCATGATGGTATCCAGGAGGGGAAAGGATGAAGGCGAAAGGATGAGGTATGAGGTATGAAATGGGTGGCCTGCCCGGCGACTCCCCATCCAAAAACCTCAACTAGCTGAGTGCTGAAAGCTGATGGCTGGCAGCTATGAACTGAAAACTAACAACTAACAACTACTCATTATTCCCCAACCGCTGCTTCGCCCATTCTAGCCAGGCGGAGGGCGGCGTGCCGTAGGGGCGGAATTTTTCCAGCCGGGCTTGTTCCTCGCTGTGGAACAGGGCACGGTGGATCCCCAGCCTGGTCGCGGCGGGACCGTCGATGAGCGAACTGGAATCGTTGGCCGACATTTGAAACAGAATCCGCATCTCGAACTCGCGCAAGGTTTGGCGGTCCCAGGCGCGTTGCAGGTTGTTGAGGCTATCGACCCACACGATCACATGCACGCCCACGGGCGGGCCTTCCCGCAGGATATTGCCGAACAGCTTGCCAGGGCTTGGCGGCTTCTCCTCTCCCATCCGCGAGAACCCGCCAAAGTCGTCCTCGTCCTTGCGCAGGTCGCGGAAGCGCTGCAGCCCGTACACAAACAGGTAGATCGACGAACCGGCTTTTTCGCCCGATTGCTGGCGGCGAGCCACCTCCGCCGCCACTTCACCCACGGCGGCTGGCAGTTCGCGCACCGATACCAGCCTGGCATCCGACGCCACGATGCCAGTCAACTCCGCCAATGCCGCCGACTGGGGCGAACCGGCCGGTGCCCCATCAAACACGTAAAACCGCGAGCAACCGCCCTCTTCCTCATTCGACATTCGGCACTCCCCACTCGGCATTCCCATTTCCTGCCCTCCCAGCCCGACCATGCCGGCGGCAAACATCCCCAGCGTAGCTTCTTCGTTCTGGCCAACAATCAACAAATTGCTGCCGCTTTGCGGGCGGAAGACGGCCGCCGTGGGATCTTTGATGGCCACCGCTTCGCCCAGCCAAAAGTATTGTTCCTCGGACGTGCCGGGGCGAATGCGGTCGCGGAGCAGCCGGTCGAGGAGGGCGTTCTTGTCGATCTCGGCTGGAACGTTACCCTCAAAGACGATCCGCGGGCGGTTGTCCAGGCCTTCCTGGCGGGCACGGTCGCGGACGGTCACCAGGTAGCCCTCGCGCACTTCATCGGGCAGCCAGACGACTTGGAAGGGATGGTTCCCCTCGGTCATGCCGTTGCTGTCGTTGTAGATCGCCTCGCCAGGGCGCGAGAGAAGCCGCGCGGCCGTGTTGTCTTCGCTCAGAATCAGGTGGGCGTCGGCCTCGCTGCATTGCAGGGCGATCCGCACCGCCATCTGGCCCAGTGTACTGCGGGCCAGGCTATAGGCCCCTCCCAACGTCTGCGAGCCAAGCATGACGTGAACGCCGAACGCCCGTCCTTGCCGCACCAGCCGGTCCAGCAGCAACGACGTGTCTTGCGCCACCTTGTCGTCCTCCATGAAGAACTCTTGAAACTCGTCGATAATCAACATGATCCGCGGCAGCGGCTGGCCGGTGATGGCGCGGTAGCTGGAGACATCTTGCGCGCCGATGGCCCGGTAGGCATCGGCCCGTTTTTTCAGCTCCACGTCCAGCCGTTCCAACACGCTCAGGCCAAACTCGCGGTCGCTCTCCACCGCCACCACGCGGGCGTGCGGCAATTCGTGCGTGGCGTAGGTCTTGAACTCGACACCTTTCTTGAAGTCGATCAGGTAGAGTTCCAATTCGTCGGGGCTGTAGCGCAGCGCGGCATTGGTGATTAAGGCGTGCAGCAATGTCGACTTGCCGGAGCCGGTCTTGCCGGCAACCAACGCATGTTGCGACGTCCCTAGCCCCAACTGCATGTGCTGCAAACGCGTGGCGCCGGCACGGCCCAAGGGGACATCGACAATCTTGCGGCTGTCGCTGGCCCAGACTTCACCCGGCGGCGGAGCGATGAACTCAAAGGGAACCTCCACCCGGCTGGCGGACTTGGCCCGGCGGCCGGCGGCGTGGACGATGTCGGTGAACTCGGCCGGCGCTGGGGGCGCGTCAAGTGTCAGCGGAAATTCCAGCAGCGCCCTGTCTTTGAGATAAAAGCGGTCCTTCTTCCAGAACAGGGTGGTCCCTTGCCGCTCCAGGTCGCGCAGGTTGAAACTCTCGGGCAGGTTCTCGTTGACATCGACGCTGACGATGGTGAACACGCCGCAACGGGCACCGCTGGCGGCAATGCTGGCCAGCCGTTTGGCGGCGGCTTCCGAGAAATTGTGGGGGAAATCGGCCACCACCAAAAAACGAAACGGCTCGGCGATTTCGCCGGCATGCGTATTGTAGTCCTCGATGGTGGCAAACTCGTTCCGCAGATACTTTTGGATGACGTTCTCCATGTGCTCGGAGATGTCGGCCAGCCGCTGCTCAATATGCCGCGGGTCGGTCCAGATGCGGTTGGTGACCAGGGCTTCGTCGTGGTCCGCCAGATGCATAAAGGCGGCAAAGTTTTCGCCCAGTCCGAGCGGATCGATAATCGTAAAGCGGCACTTACTGGGCGGAATGGCCGTCAGCAGCCGCAACATGGCGGCCTGCATGGCTTGCACGGCGGCGGAGCGGCCCACGGCGGTGCGAGTTTTGAAGACCAACGAACATCCGGCTGGAAACGGCACCACCGCCGGAAAAACATACCCGGCGGGTGTGACAATCTTGAGGCTGCTGTCCTCGGGAACAGCGCTGGGGATTTGCGCCAACGATAGTTCGAACTGGCCAATCCGCAGGGCCGGGGGCGATTCCGTCGGCGATTCCCAAGGCTTGCCGGCCAGTTGTTTCCACTCGGGAAACAGCTTGGCGCTGCGCTGTTGGGTATCGCGGACATCGGCTTGAATCTTGGCCAGGCCTTCCATCCAGGCGTCGGCCAAGGCTTGCCACTGGTCGTCGTGCGCTTGCCGCAATTCCTCCCGCCGCGAACGGTGCGCCTGGTTGGCCGCCTGGCTGTCGCGACGGTAACACTCCTCGATCTCGGCCGCGCGTCGGGTGTGTGCAGCTTGAAGTTCGTGGAGTTCCCTGTCGCGGGCATCGACCAACTTCATCAATTGCGGAGGGTAGAGCGCGTCGATCCGCTCTTGTTCGGCGTTGCGGCGGCGTTCGACTTCGGCCATCCACTCTTGCCGCGCCGTCTCGGCCTTTTTCAGCTTGGCCTGCAGCGCGTCGTCCAATTCCTTGCGTTGGGTGGCGGCCAGTATTTCGGCCCATTGCACGCAACGGCCATGCGCCGCCGCCCCGTCGCGAATGGCCTGGCAATAGTTGGGAAACAACTCGTTGACTTGCGACTTGGCCGAGGAAAACATCATCAGGGCGATCAACGTCCCCAAGACAAAGGCCGCCGCCACGGCAATCGCCAGCCCCACCGGGCCCTTGCCCAGCAACAAGCTGACACCGCAAAACACCAGCGTCAAGAAGACGAACATCCAAATCACGCCCAGCCCTTGAAACAAAGCCGGCGAGCGCAGGCCCACCAGTTCTTGCCGCAGGGACTCCGCCTGGTCGGCGCATTGCTTGAGCGTGGCCCGCGGATCGAACTGCTCGTAGCCGGGCGTATCTTGCTGGGCCACGTACTCGGCCGCGGCGTGCTGCCGCCATTTCTTGAGCAGCTTGCGAACGGAATCCTGATTCTCGGTCAATTCGTTGAGTGTGGCGTCGATCTGCTCGCGAAACTCCGCGAACTGCTTGCCCGGCGCGTCTTTGGTGGCGTCGAACACGGTCTTGGCTTCCCAGCCAGCTTCCTCGCGGGTCGTCTCTCCTTGGACGCGCTGCCGCTCGAAATCGGCTAGCAATACGTCAAGGGCTTCGTCGTATTCCTGCTGCTTGGCCGTGTGTTCGCTCTCGAACCGGTTGTGCAGGGTGTTGCGCGCGGAGGTGAATTCCTCCTCGCAGGCGCGGCGGTCGCGCTCCACCCGCTGGCCGAGCGATTGCTTGGACTGCTCAAACTGTTCGTCGGCCTCGGCCAGGCCGGCCGCCAGATCGGCGCGGATGCCAATCTCCGTCTCTGCCCGCGCGGCGGCCAACTCGCGCAAAGCGTGAATCACCAGCACCTGGCGGTCGCGGGACAGGGGGGGCGCATCCGCCGGCGGCAGCGGCAAGGCGGCCTGTTCGTCATCCAGTATGGATTCGTCAATGCTCATTGCTAGTTCCGCGCGCCCGTCAAAGCCAAATCGAGCGCGCCGCCGATCCGCCGTCGCGCTCTGGAAGAACTAAACGTATTCAAAGTCAATTGTCGCCAGGGATGAGGGCCGTAGCGTGGACTTTAGCCCACGAAAGGCCGACAAAACACTGGGGCCATGCTTATCCTCGATCGGGCGAACTTTCTTGTTCCGCCGCCGTGACGACCTGGCTCAAGCGGCTCAGCCGTTCCATCGTAATCAAGATCTCCGGCTCCAGCGGCACCAGAAACTTTTCCTCAAAATCGCGGGCGATGGCATCATTCCAATCCTGCTTGGTCTCTTCCCAACGTACCCGCAATGTCTTGGTGGCATCGCGAACTTTGGCGGCGGCGGTAGCGAAATCGGCAACGCGCATGGGAGTTTTCGGTTATCGGTTATCGGTTATCGGTTATCGGTTATCGGTTTTCAGTTTTCAGTTTTCATTTTTCATTTTTCATTTTTCATTTTTCATTTTTGGTTTCTTCACTTGGCTCTTCCACGGCCTCGGTGGGAGAAGCTCTGGCCACGCTTCGGGTTTCGGCGCTGTCCGTGGCGGCTGTCGTTGGCGTGTGGACCGACATGTAGGCGTCGATAGCATTGAGCGAACGGTCGAGATACGCGATGGCGGCCGGCAGGGTGCCATCCAGCCAGGCGGCCAACTGGTTCGCCCGTCCGTCGTACTCCATGACTTCGCGCTGCACGGTTGATCCCCAGCGCTTCGTGACGACCAATTTTTCCTCGGCCCGGCCCAGCATGATCTTGGCCCGGTCCAACGCCTTCTTTTCCTCCAGGCAACTGGGGACTCCGCCGCCCGGCGTGGGCCAACTGCGGCAGCGGTGCAGGTCTTTCTTGGCCTCCAGCACGTTGTCGCTCCAGCGGCGAATCTCCGCTTCCCAAAAGCTGGGCTGGCGGTCCAGAATCCACTCCAGGGTGCGGCGCGTTTCCAAATTGACCGATGTCAACGCATCGCGGACTTGTGCCCCAAAAGAGATCAGGCAGGCCCGAAAATCGGCAATCGCCTGGACCGAGGTTACGCGTGCCTGGCTCATCCAGTCTCTCCCAAGGGACTACTTCTGCCGCAGATATTCCTCTATCCGCTCGGCCTTGCGCAGCAGCAACGGGATATGTTCGTTGGTCGAATCGACAAACCGGCTCATCACCAGCATGGTCTCTTCAAAGTCTTGCGTGAACTTCTGGTTTTCTTGGTCGCGCCACGATTGGCCCAACCCCAGCAACTGCCCCTTGAGCATCAACATTTGGTTCTGCAATTCGGCGTTGAACCGTTTGAGATTGTGGGCAAACCGGCGCAACTCAGCCGGATCGACAATGGCTTGCGACATGATTCGTTCCTGAGAAGTGAAGGGCCCAGCCGGCGGGCATTCCGAATGCCAGCTTACCACAATCTGGCCGCGGGAGAATCTTGCCGCCCAGGAATCGGCGGAGCCGTGGGGCGGCCGGCCCAAATAGAAGCGGCGTCGCCAAGGCCTGGCGACGCCGCGAAGTCGTTCTTTTTGGCGGTCGGCTCAGATCAACTCGGGCAACGGCGGCTTCTCGGTCAGGTACTGCGGACGACCGGTCGGATCGGCGATGGTCGTGACGGCCGTGTCGATCCCCAGGTTGCGGTACAGCGTGGAGAAAATCTCTTGCACGTCCACCGGGCGTTCCTTGGCGAATTCGCCCAAGCGGTTGGTGGCGCCAATGGCCTGGCCCGTACGCATGCCGCCGCCGGCCATCCAAGCACAACTGACTTGCGGCCAGTGGTCGCGGCCGGCTTGGGGGTTGATCCGCGGCGTGCGGCCAAACTCGCCCCAGGCGATAACCGTGACATCGTCCAACATGCCGCGCTCGTCGAGGTCTTCGACCAGAGCACTCAAGCACTGGTCGAGCTTGCCGCCGTGGTCGCGAACCAGGCCAAAGTTATCGCCGTGGCTGTCCCAGCGGCCATAACTCAGCGTGACGCAACGCACGCCCGCCTCTACCAGCCGGCGGGCCATGAGGAGTTGGTCGTTGCAGGTCGGCGCGCCGTCGTACTGAAATTTGTAGGGCTTGCCATCGCCGTAGCGTTCGCGCAAGGCGGGGTCTTCCTGGGAAACATCCAGCGCGTCGAGCAATTTGCTGCTGGTCAGCACGTCCAAGGCCCGCTGTTCGAAAGCGTCCATACCGTTGATGACGCCGTTGGAATCCATCTCGCGGCGCAAGTTGTCGAACCCGCGCAACAGCGACTTGCGGTCGTTGAGCCGGTCGTTGCTGACGCCATTCAACGTCATGTTGGCCAAGCCTTCGCCGTCCGGCTTGAACGGTGCGTACGGGGCACCCAAGAATCCCGGTACGCCCGGATCGGACCAAGGCCCGTGCGAGGTCTTGGCGGCCAGGCCGACGAACGGCGGAACCGAAATATCGACGGGACCATTCAGCTTATGCAATACTGAACCAATGCTGGGGCGTCCCCCCAAGGTGCGCAGGCTTTGGCGTCCCCAACCGGTCAGGCACTGATACGCTTCGTGTCCTGCTTGGACGCCGACTACCGAGCGAATCACCACCGATTTGTGCATCAGCGAGGCCAGCTTGGGAAAGCTCTCGCCGATCTGAATGCCCGGCACGCTAGTGCTGATGGGGTTGAACTCGCCGCGGATCTCCAGCGGGGCATCGGTCTTGATCTCCCACATGTCCTGGTGCGGCGGGCCGCCCCCCAAGAACACGTTGATGACCGCTTTGTGGCGAGTCCCATTGCCGGCGGCTGCTTCGGCCCGATAGACATCGGCCAGCGACAAGGCGGTGGCACCAAAAGTCAGGCCGCCAATCCGCATAAAATCGCGGCGCGAGACGCCATCGCAATATCGAACTTGCTTG
Organism: Pirellulales bacterium; assembly: GCA_050247075.1. GTDB lineage: Bacteria > Planctomycetota > Planctomycetia > Pirellulales > JBFWUW01 > JBFWUW01. The sequence goes on from JBFWUW010000068.1 coordinate 34,181, forward strand.
CCGTAGATGTTCAGCATATCGCTTTCCTCTCTCGGACCAAGGCGGGAAAGAACCATTTCATCCGCCCAAAACAAGCGGGCAGATCCGGTTCCTTAGCGGTCATTCTATAGGCAGGGACTCTCTCACTCCAACAACTTATCAAACATGATTTATATATCGGCGGGCTGGTCGGTGTCAAGCCGCTGAAAACCGTGAAATGTCCGCTAAGAACCCCCCGCAGGGACTGTCGGACTGTTGAAAACCGCCTTGTCAACTACGGTTGAGTACTGAATTGGGGCACTAGCTGGTCTTGGACTTTTCCAGCGCGTCGGACAGGACCGTAAAACTCTGGCGCGCGGCGGCAACGGGATCATAGCCGGGTTTGTTGAAAATCTGCCCGCTTACCTCCACGCATACCGGGCCGGTGTAGCCGTGCATCTTCAAAAGAGAGAACAACTTCACGTAGTCGGTGCGGCCCTCACCGGGCAGCAGAAACTGGAACTTCGCCGCGTCGCCCGCGCTGTCTTTCACATGGATGAAGCGAGTGCGCGGCAGCAATGCCCGCAGGCTTGCCTCCATGCCGATGCCTTGCAGCTCAAAATGGCTGTAGTCGTAGGCCGCTTGGATCGCGGGTGACTTGACCTCGCTCAGCAACCACAGCAGCCGCTCGGGCGAATTGGCCGCGCTGGCGACATGCGCCTTAATCGCGATCACGGCCTTGGCTTGCTCGGCGGCTTCGGCCCAGTCGTGCAATTTCTGGGCCATGCCTTGCTTTTGCTCCTCCCATTTCGCGGGGCTGCCACCCAATATGGTTTCCAGAATGGGCGGCTGGTCCGCGTTCAGCTCGTGAGCCAACCCGCCGGCCTTGCCGATGAGTGCCAGGTTCGCCGCGTGAGCCTGGGCATCCGCGGTGAGGCTGATGTTAACCATCAGGCACGGCAAGCCCAGCCGAAGCTTCCGCAACTGTTCCGCGGCGTCCCTGCGCGCCGCCGAGGTAAAGACATCTGGCGCGGTCGAATAGCCTTCGTTGAGCGAGAATTCGACATGCTGGTAGCCAATCTCCGCGCACGCCTGAAGAGCCTCGTTCAGAGGCAGCATCTTCATGCCATACAGGCTAAAGCCCAGGCTGATCCCCGGCGTATCGGCACCTCTGGCCCAGCCTGGCAAGGCCAACAGGGCGGCTGACGAGAGCAGGAAATGGCGACGCTTCATCCTGGCTAATCCTTGTTGTGTTCTTCCAGCATCTTAATCCAGGGACCGACGAAGTGGCCGCTATCGTGGTACGTACGGCCGCTCACCATGTGGCGGTCGATAACACACGGTTCGTTGACGTAAATGCCGCCGCAAACCTCCAGATCGAACTTGCATTTCGCCACCGTCGCCATCCGCAAGCCCCGCACAATTCCGGCGCGGGCCGGGACTTCAACGCCGTGGCAAACGCTGGCCATGGGCTTGTTGTGCTCCCAAAACCACCGGGTGATCCGTAGCAGATCTTCGTCCTCGCGGATGTATTCCGGAGCGCGGCCGCCGCTGAAGAAAATGCCGGCGTAGTCTTCCGGCCGGATATCCTTGAAGGCGATGTCGGCTTGAATCGAATAGCCTTCCCACTCTTTGGTGATCGTCCAGCCAGGCTTTACCTCGTGCAACACCATCTGATAACGCCGCTGCTCAGGCGCGGCGACAATGGGGGTAAAGCCCGCCTCAATCAGCCGGTAAAACGGATACAGCGTGTCGACCGTTTCCGTCGCGTCGCCCACGATGATGAGGACTTTTCTCGATGGCATGGATAACTCCAAGTACTCTCTGCTCAACAGTTGCGGCGAATGGCGCTGGATTCCGGCGGCTTTACCGTTGTAGAATAGTATCGGCCAACCAAGAATGGATCAAATCGGCCACGGCTGCACCAACCCGGCCCACCACTATCCAACCGAACCGTTCCGCCGAGCC
>JBFWUW010000069.1:0-36060 GCA_050247075.1 Pirellulales bacterium
AGGGTGAGCTCCACGAACATGCCCGCCGCGCTAATGGCCACGCGCTGCCACTTGGAAGGGAGCATCCAGGCATCGCTGACATTGCAGTACAGGCAGGGCGTAAACACCAACAGCATCACGCCGAGTTCGTGGCATTCGCCGCCAAAATGGGTCAAAGCCAGCCCATGCCCCAGTTCGTGCAACACTTTTGTCACGGCCAACACGGTAGCCAACGCCAGCATATTCCGCACGGTGAAGAACGATTCCATCCGTGGCAGCCGGGCCTGCAAGGTGTCAAACTGTGTCAGGCAGAGCACCACGGCTGCCGCCATCAGGGCCAGGCAACAGGCTATCCAGCCGGGCGAGAACATCCAGCCGACGTAGCCATACAGCCAACGCAGCCCGCGGTGAGGGTCGATGCCGCGAAAGCGAATCGCCAACAAATTGACCGCGGCGGCGGCCATGCCGCGCTTCCGGGCGGTATCGCCGCGTGTTTGCAGCTCTTGGCCTTGATCGGCGGCGTCGGCCAGCACCAGTCCATCGGCATGCAATTGGGCAATGAAGGCATGCAACTGCCGAATCGCCAACCGCCGCGGCGCAAACTCTTGCTCGAACGCCTGGCGGATATCCTCCAGGCTGCGATTACCATCCAACTGCCGCCACAAAAAGTATTCCTCGTCGCGAAGCTGAAAGTACTGCAGCGCCACCGGGTCTTTCAAAATCCAGTAGCGCCGCCCGCGCGCCCGGCGCGGCTGCGCGCGCAAGTCGCAACGCTTGCGGATGCGCATGGCACGCGGATTGGCCGAGGGTTTGATTTCGCTGCCAGGCATGGCCGCCGCCGCTAGGGCTGCTCCGGGGGTTGTGGCTGGCCAACGGATTCTTCTTCGCCCGGCGGATCGGCGACCGGCTGGGTATCTTCGCCATGAATGTCGAGTGAGCCGACCTGGCCGGGCCGCAAGAGCTGGCCGCGGTTTTCAACTTCGGCCCAGATACGGACCTGGCCGTTTACGGGGTCGATCTCTGGGCTGACAAACACGATCTCACCGCGAAAGTCCTGGGACTCGCCTTCACCTGCTTGAACGTGCAGCGTGACCGCTTGCTTCAGCAAAGGGCCTGCGGCCACCGCCGCCGAGACAAACCCCTCCACGCGCAAGCGGTCCATGCGAACCACGCGAATCACGGCCTCGCCCGGTTCAACCCACTCGCCGCGGCGGCGTTTGATTTGCACCACGATGCCATCAATGGGCGATACAATCTGCCGGCGGGCAATTCCCCGCTCGGCGACGGCGACTTCATTCTCTTTGATGCGCGGCGACAACTGGGCCAAATCGTACTGCTGCTGGGCATGCTCGATGGCTAGCACGGACTTTTCGGCTTCTAGCTGCAGCTTGTCGAGGGCGGCCGCGGAAACACTCTTCTTGAACCGCTCGATCGACTCTTTCGCGCGGCCCAACTCGTTCTTGGCCAGTTCCAGTTGTTTCTTGGCCAGGCGGATCTCGACATCGGTATTGGCCGCATGGCGGGCCACGTCCAGCTCTAAACGGGCTCGGCGGCTAATTAATTCGGCGTCTATATCTTGAATCTTGGCCAGCAAATCACCTTCGTGTACGGCATCGCCCTCGCGAATATCGACCCGCGACAGCACGCCCGCCTCCTGGGCCGGCACCTCGACCTGTTCGATCAACGTGACCAGCACGGCTTCCAGGTGGATTTCGGCGGGGGCCGGTGGTTCCCCCTCGGCGGCACAGGCTATGGCCAGTGCGAGCATGGCAGACGTGAAGTTCATCGTTCGACTCGCGGCAAATGGTTGGTGAAGATTGTCTTGCAGAAGGCGATTTCTTCGCCGAAAAAGTCTCTTAGAACAGCAACTTGCGTTGCAACGCTTCCCACACTTCATGGAACCAGACGAAACCGAGCGGGCGGCGGCCGCAATGGACCTTGGCCACCACGGTAGCGCCGGGGCGGCGGTCGGCGATTTGGGCGGCGTCGATTTCGACGGTGAGCAACACGGTTGGCCGATTCTCCACGTCGAGCTCCGTGGTTTCCGCCACGCCGATCAAATGGCCGTGCAGGCGGATGCCCGGCTGCGTGGCCCGCACGAAGGTCACTTCCAGGTTGGACTGTGATGCGGCTTGGGCTTCCAGAACGTGACCGATACGTTCGTCGGCCAGGCGAATCTCCAGCACCCAGGGGCCATCCACATCGGCCAGGGTCATCAGAACCTGACCTCGCTGCACGGGCCGGGCATCGAGCAGTTCGTGCAGGTTCCAGGTCAAGACTTCGCCCGCCAACGGGGCCCGTACCACGAGTTCTGCTTGCTGGGCGGCAATGATCCGCTGTTGTTTTTCCAGTCCTGATAACAGTTCCTTGAGTTCCTCTTCTTCCGCCGTCAGCTGCGTCAGTTTCGCTGGATCGGCGGCCAAGGCCCGCGCGTTCAGGCGTTGCGCTTGCACGGTTGCTAGCCGTTTGGCGGCAGTCTGGGTTTCGCCCCGCAACCGGGCCGACTCCAGCGCCAGCTCCGGCCGATCGACAATCGCCAATACATTCCGCTCCTGATCTTGCGGATCGACCCGGTCTCCTTGTTTCACCCGCAAATCTCGAATCACGCCATCCACCGGGGCAAACACATCGCGACGAACCTTGGGCTGCAATTCACCACGGCCTTCAATATCGAAATCGGCCGGCACCAGGATCAAGGCCGCGGCCGCGGCGGCGATCAGCCCCAAAGCCAGGGCGGTCTTCAACAGCCGGGGGGGCAACAGCCAACTGCCGATCCATTGCAAGACGCGCAACAGCGATAGAAAGGGAAGCCGTTCGTACGTCCTGGCGTTGCGCAGTGCCGATGTGCTACGCCGCACAACCGTCTCCGCCCGATTCTGCCAAACATCGTCCAAGCGGCCCGACTCGAATCGTTCAAAGACGAGTGCGGCAATCGTCCGCGGCCGCCTCCACTCGCCGGGCCTGGCATCTCTCTCGGTAATCGGCACGACGGCCAGCAGACGCGAGTGGGCATGGTCCAGATAGCCCTGCAAGGCGCTGTCTATCTGCGGAGCCACACCGGTGTCTTCGTCGCCATGCCATAGCGGTTCGCCGGCGGCGACCACGGTGGAAGCCAGCCGCTCCATCAGCCGCACATCGTTGGCGCGGCGCTCGACACGGTCCACACCGCTCACGCATAACACGCGGCAGTGTGTCCCTTGTACTTGCAGCACGCTCAGCCGGTCGCAATCGGCTAGCTGTCGCCCTTCGTTGGCGATGGTGAACGCCGTCGATTTCAGGTCGAGGCGGGCATGGATCTGGTCGGTAAATTGTTCGAGTTGACCCGTCAAATGCTGCTGCTGGCGTAGTTCGCGAAATTGCCGCTGGCGCTGATAGTCGGCCGCCAATTCACACAGGGCCGACATCAGCCGGACCATGCCGCGTTGCGCTGCCGCGTCGGTGGTGGCACGCAGGCAAACCTCTAGCACGCCGAAAGCCTCGCCTTCCACCACGATTGGTGCTAGCACTAGCAGCAATTCGGTGGGGTTGTCGGGTTCATCCCCCCCTGCTCGCGGCGGCACCAACCGCGGCTCGCGGGCGTGCAGTACGCTCTCCAGCAGGGTGCCGTGGCGCCGCTGGGCCTCGTGCCCCTCTAAAAGACGGGTAGAGTTGAAGTTGATCTGGTACTCCAGCCGCAAGCCCGACTCACCTCGCAAGAAAATAGCACCAGCCGATGCCGCCATGGCGCGCACAGCGCGGTCCAGCAGGCCGGCGTGGAACTCGCGCGGCGGCGTGTCGGGAGTGGAAAGCCGGGCGACTTCGTCCAGCAGATCTTCCAACTCCAGCCAGGTCGCGTCATCCGCTTGAACGGGATTAGTCGCAGCCGCATGGTCCATACCTTTCAGTATACCTTTAGCCAGTGGCTGCGCAAGCGAATGAAACGCTGGCAGCGAATGTTCCCCGTAAATGTCGATCGCGGCTGGCTGGCAATGGCGTTCGCGGCAGCAGAGGCTGCATCGTGGCGCTGCTGACGCTGCTGACGAATACGACCTTAACGATTACCGCGAATTGGAAGAATCGGGAGTATTTTCGGATTCTACCGAAAATACCGGTTAGGTCGGGCTGCCGTTTTGCCGATGACTAATCCGCAAGAAGCGGCCGTTGCGCCGTCCGATGGCAGCAGCGCAATCAAGCTGCCGCGAAGATGCATGAACAGCCCAATCTCGGCGCGACTGTGTCGATTCCTTTGTTATCAAGGTTCCATCACGCCATGCAACGAGCCAATCGCTGGATCCTCGTCATGTGCGTGCTGCTCGGGCAGATCGTGTCCGGCTGCGGCCTGCGGCATGCCGATCAACATCAGTTCCATCGCGGGAAAGAAGATGACATGGCGTACTACCGCCACGTCGCGCTGGAGATTGAGTATCCCGATGTCGAATCAACCGTGCCCGATGCGGCGGTTTCGACGATGTCTCCGTTGGATATCCACAAAGAGCAGGCCCCCGATTATTGGGATCTGCATTTGAGCGAAGTCATGGAGTTGGCCTTGGCCAACGCCACGGTCATGCGCGACTTGAGTGGCGTGGTGCTGCGGTCGACTTCGACCGCCCGCACCGTGCAATCGGTGGCGATCACCGAGACCGACCCGCGATTTGGCACCGACGCCGCGTTGAGCGCGTTCGACGCGTTGTTTCAATACTCCGCGACGTGGGAAAAGAACGACCGAGCCCTGAACAACACGTTCTTTGGCGGCGGCACGCGCATTCTGCAACAGGACTTGGGCGTCTACCAGGCGCAACTCAGCAAACGGACGGCCTTCGGTACGCAACTGGCCGCACGGCACTATACCGACTACGACGCCAACAACGCGCCCGGCAATGCCTTTCCGCACGCTTACAACGTCAACATCGAGACGGAGGTTCGCCAGCCCCTGTTGCAAGGGGGAGGCCTGAACTACAACCGCATCGTCGGCCCAAACGGAATTCCCGGCCAATTCAGCGGCGTCATGCTGGCCCGCGTCAACACCGATATCAGCCTGACCGATTTTGAGATGGGCGTCCGCGACCTGACCAGCAATGTCGAAAACGCCTATTGGGATTTATACCTGGCCTACCGCTACTTGTACGCCGCCACCCAAGACCGCGATCGGGCCTTGGAATACTGGCGCAACATCCATGCCCAGTTGGAAGCAGGACGCGAGGGGGTTGATGCGGCCATTGAAGCCGCCGCCCGCGAACGCTACTTCCAGGCCGAGGAAGACGTCCAAAACGCCTGGAGTGGCCGACTGCTAGACGGCACCCGCGTCAATAATGGCTCGAGCGGCGGCACGTTGCGCAGCAGTACGACCATTCGCGGCTCGGACGGGATTCGGGTGGCCGAACGCCGCTTGAGGCTGATGATTGGGCTGCCGATCAGCGATGGCCGCCTGATTCGCCCGGCCGACGAACCCCCCATGACCAAAGTGCTATTTGAGTGGAGCGACGTGGTTTGCGAAGCCCTCAACCGTCGTGCCGAACTCCGCCGCCAGAAATGGCTGGTAAAGCGCCGCGAGCTGGAACTGGCCGGTGCCAGAAACTTCCTGCTTCCCACCTTCGATGCCTTTGGCCGCTACCGCTGGCGCGGGTTTGGTAACGACTTGATCGACCCGAACCGCAACGGCATTCCTTTTGACAATGCCTACCAAACCTTGACCGGCGGCGACTTCCAGGAATGGCAACTGGGGTTTGAGTTCTCGTACTACCTGGGCAATCGCAAGGGGCATGTGACAGTACGGAATGCCGAGATTCAACTAGCCCGTGAGCGGACCATTTTGCACGAGCAAGAGCGCGAGGTGATTCACGATTTGAGCAACCAGGTGGCCGAATCGGCACGCGCCTACGACGTAGCCCAACTGGCCTACAACCGCCGCATGGCTGCCAAAGAGCGGATGACGGTCGAGCAAACAAACTACGATACGGGCGTAGAAAAACAGCCCGATAGGTTGCTGGAAGCCCAACGGCAGTTCAATGAGGTCGAGGCGAGGTTCTACATCTCGCTGATCGAATACGCCTTGGCCGTCAAGAACGTGCATTACGAGAAAGGCTCGCTGCTGGACTACAACGAAATCACGCTAGCCGAAGGGGGCTGGCCGATGAAGGCCTACCGCGATGCCTCTGAGCGCGAACGCCGAAGGCTGGTCCCCGAACGCCTCAACTACGTTATGCAGCCCAAGCAAGTCGTGACGCGCGGCCCCATTCCCCAGCAGATCGAAGGAATGCCAGAACAACTTCCGCCGCCACCAGAACATCTGCCAGCCCCGACGCCGCCGCCAGATGCTGAAAAGCCGGGGGCCGACAAGCCAGAAGGCAAGCCGGCAGCGCCCGCGGACAAGGCCGCGGATGATACGGTCGATTACCGGCCATCGTCGGGCACAATAGAACTGACCGGTGCCCGAGAACCTATCACGGACGATGCCGACGGCAGCGAGTACGACCGCGCTCCCGCCCAGCCGCTACCCGTCTGGCCTGTACCCGAGGACTTGCCACCCGTGGACTCCACGGCAACGATTCTTGAAGGCTGGTCGGAAGCGGAAATGGAAGCCCCGCTGCCCGATGCGGACGAATAGCCGGCGGCTATTCTTCCCCGACGCAATACAGCACTTCTTGCCGCATGTCGTCATCCATGTTGGCCGCCCGCAGATAGATGCGGCTGCCGCAGATGGTGGGCGTGGAGAGCACCTCTTCTCCCAACTGGTTTTCGGCCAGCAGGTCAAAACCGTCCGGTGTTGCGCCGAAGATGTAGGTCTGGCCCGCCTCGCTGGTGGCAAAAATGCGGTCTCCCACCAGCACGGGCGAAGCGCTGAACGTGCCGGGCAGACGGCCTCGCCACACCTCCTTGCCGTCGGCGCAGTTCCAGCAGACGGCTAGCCCCTCGTCCAAGATCGTATACAAGAAGCCGTCGCGGACCAGCATCGAAGGGACGTAGACCCGCGAGTTGTTTTCCCAGGTAATCTGGCCCGATCCGTCGGCCTTGACGGCCGACATGTGGTTCTTGGGGTAACCGCCGCTGGTAAAGACAAGCTCTCCGTCAGTGACGGTCGACGTCACGCACTCCGTAGTCGAGCCTTCAACCTCCCAGAGTTGCTTGCCGGTCGCGGGATCCAGGCTGGTGACAAGTTCGCAGCCGGTAAACAGCAACTGCTGGCGGCCCGCCACGGTCAAGATAATGGGCGAGGTGTAGTTGGGCATTTGGGGCCGCTCTCGCTTCCAGACAAACTCTCCCTTTTCGCGGCTGAGGCCGCAGACCAGCCCCGTCCCTTTGTTGTCGGCCGATACAATCACTAACGGGCCGTGCAACGCGGGCGACGAGCCGAATCCCTGGTGCAAGACGTAGTCGGTGATCTTGGTTTGCCACAGTTGTTTTCCATCACGGGAAAGGGCCGTCGTGTAAATGGCTCCTTGATGCAGGAAGTTAATAAACAGCCGCTGGCCATCGCAGGCCAACGTGGAAGAAGCCAACGAACTCTTGGAATTGCCCTTGGTTTCCAGGGGTCCCCGATGTACATCGGTCTGCCACATTTGCTTGCCGGTACGCCGGTCGAAGCAGAGCACCGATTGTGTCTGACGATCGCTTTCGGCAGTTGCCAAGAAAACCTGGTCCCCCACGACAATCGGCGAACCATGCCCGCGTCCGGGCACGTTGGATTGCCAGACTACGTTTTCCGTCTCACTCCACCTCAATGGCGGATTTTGACGGGCATCGGCCACACCGTTGTGGTTTGGCCCGCGCCAACAAGGCCAATCACTTTCCCCAATCTCGGACGAATCTTTGTTGACCGGTGCCTTGCGCTCGGCCGCCACGGCCACGGTGAGCAGGAAAAGGCCGACGACGATGAGGGCGAGGGAACGGAGCATGGGCATGTATGAGGTAGGAGGGATGAGGCAGGAAGGCAGACCGCCATCTTATTCCAGGCCAACGAACAAGGCCATCGACTTTGTGTCGATGGCCTTGTTTTTCTTGATGGGCTGGCGGCAGCCAAATGGGTCGGAAGCTGGAATTAGTCCAGGAAGCCCGACAGTTCTTGGGCGCGGCTGGGCTGTTGCAACTTGCGGACGGCCTTAGCCTCGATCTGGCGAATACGCTCGCGAGTAACCTTGAAGATGTGCCCGACCTCTTCCAAGGTATAGCTGTATCCGTCTCCCAGGCCGTAACGCAGCTTGATGATTTCGCGTTCGCGATAGCTCAGGGTCTTGAGAACCTTGTTGATTCGTCCACGAAGCATTTCGTGGGCGGCACCGTGGGCTGGGCTTTCGGCCCCGCCGTCAGGCAGCAGGTCGCCAAAATGGCTGTCCTCGCTATTGCCGACCGGCCTGTCCAAGCTGATCGGGTAGCGGCTCATGGCCATCACGCGGCGGGCTTCGTCCAGAGCGGTGCCAGCCGCCTTGGCGGTCTCTTCAATCGTCGGCTCGCGGCCAAGTTCTTGCAGCAGTTGGCGCGAGACATTGCGGACCTTGGACATGGTCTCGACCATGTGGACCGGAATGCGGATCGTGCGGCTCTGGTCGGCGACGGCGCGGGTGATTGCCTGGCGAATCCACCAGGTGGCGTAGGTGCAAAACTTGAAGCCGCGGCGATACTCAAACTTGTCCACGGCTCGCATCAAGCCGGCGTTGCCTTCCTGGATCAGATCCAAGAAGCTCAAGCCGCGATTACGGTACTTCTTGGCGATAGAGACCACCAACCGCAAGTTCCCCTCGGACAAGCCGCGCTTGGCCTTCTGGTACTGCGAGTAAATCGTCTTCAAGAACTTAACGCGGTTGCGCAAGCTGGTAGGGGTCTCTTGCGTGATCCGCAAAATGGTATGAAACTCCTTGACCAAGGCGGCCCGCCCCTCGGCCGGCAGCTTGGCCTTTTTGTGGGCTTCGATTTTGGTCTTGAGTTCATCGATACGGCGGCTGTTGTCTTCCAACGTGCGGATCATCAATTCAATCCGCTGCGTCCGCAGGCCCAACTCTTCCACCAGTTTGACGGCCCGTTTGCGGCGGCGGCCCAGTTTGGACCAGGCTTCTTTGCGGACGGCTTGCTTCTTGGACTTGCCCAGCGCGGTGCGGTAATCCTCGCGATTGCGCTTGAGCAGAACCTCTAGCGTGCGCATGTTGTGCGGCAGTCGGCCCAAGATTTGGTCTTTTTCGAGATGGTCCGTGACAGAGACCTGCACGGTGCGGTCAAAGGGCAGCTCCCCCAGGTGGACGCGCTTTAGCACCTTATAGGCGTACTGAATCACCAGATCGCATTCCAACAACTTGCGGCGAAAGCGCGAACGGGTGACTTCGATCTCCTTGGCCAGCGAGATTTCTTGCTGCCGGGTGAGAAGTGGAATCTCACCCATCTGCGTCAAATACATTCGGACGGGATCGTCCGACCAACTCTCGATTTCCTCGCCCGCCGCCGCCAGCAAATCCTCGGCCTTTATTTCGCCGTCGGTATCGCCGTCCGCGGAAGCGTCGTTCTGATCGTCGTGCGAATCACCGTCGATATCGTCGATATCGTCCGACGATTTCTCTTCCAGTTCCACCGCTTCTTCAACTGGAGTAGTAACTTCGTCTTCAAGTTCGTCCAGGATGGCATCGTACAAGGGTCAACTCCTGATCGGAAACATGGTTAGAGGGATGCCCCAAATGCCGCGGGCAGAGGCGGCAGGGGTGGCTCAGGCTGGACAGCGGGTGATCCGTGTTGCGGGGGCGAAGGTTAGGGGTGGGCCTCCCGCGGAAAACGACGGAAACATCACACCATGCTGCTAGACCGAGAATTATCCCAGGTTACGCTCACAAAATCCACAAAATTCTATCACCGATTTGTTACCGCAGCGCGGTAACACGCCATTTGGCAAAAGATTACGAACGCACGCAAAACATGGCCGCAATTCATCTTTTGCAGAACACCCATGTTCACAAACTGGCCTCTCTGCCCGGGTGCTCTTCGCGCGTCGTTGCGCACAGATTACCCACCTGTCCAACTTGGCCGTGGGTCGAAAACGCATTCAACGTAGGTATTCTAACGGTCGAGTTCGCAGGGTCCAGGGCCGAGCTTTGCCGCGAGGCAAGTTTTTTGCCCTCAACCGCTAGCACTGCCAGCAGGCTCGTAGGACGGGCAGCAATGGTTCCATTGGCACTGCTGGCCAGCTTGGCGGGCAAATAGGCCAAACAATCGTGACACGGCGGAATTGCCGGTCTGGCAAGGATTTGCTACATTTGCGGACTTGCCGCCAGCTTTGATAGACAGCCTATCGTAGGCAGCCAGGCGTGTGCGGCGTAGGACGTTTTTGGCGATCAACGGTAGCGGCGAAATCGTCGTCCCCGGTAGTGCGGGAACGAGAGTTGCTTTGTCGTGGCCCGATCGGTTTCTGACAACATATGGTTAATCGTAATCTGATTCGTGGTTTGGATTTGGGAGAAGCAGAGTGGGAGTCGGAGTTGGAGTCCGCCTTGGCGGGGTCTGACCTATCCACTGCCGATTGGGGCGGCGCGGGCATCAATATCAACGAGATTGTCGAAGGCAAAGTCCTCCGCGTTGAAGGTGATTTTGTCCTGATCGACGTCGGATATAAAAGCGAGGGGACCATCCCCTTAAATGAATGGGACCCCGACGAAGAGCAGCCCGCCGCCGGAATGATCGTGAAGGTGCTGGTCGAGGAAGTCGAAGGGTCGGGCAGCGAGGCGGACCCGGAAGTGCCAACCGGCATGATCAGCCTCAGCAAGCGCAAGGCCGAAAAGGCCCTGGCTTGGAAGTTGCTGATGGAGACCGTCAAGGAAGGCCAGGTCGTCACCGGCGAAGTCACGCGCAAGATCAAGGGCGGTTTGCTGGTCGATATCGGCGGAGTCAACGTCTTCCTGCCTGCCAGCCAGGTCGATATCCGCCGTCCGGCTGACATCGGCGATTACATTGGCCGCACCATCCAGTGCGAGGTCCTCAAGATCGATGACGCCCGGCGCAACATCGTCGTCAGCCGCCGCGCGCTGATCGAGAACGAGCGAAAGGTCAAGAAAGACCAGCTCATGGCCACGTTGGAAGTGGGGCAGACCCGCAAGGGGATCGTCAAGAACATCGCCGACTTCGGCGCGTTCGTCGACCTGGGCGGCATCGATGGCTTGCTGCATATCACCGATATGAACTGGAGCCGCATCGGTCATCCGTCCGAAATGGTCTCCATCGACCAGGAAATCGAAGTCAAGATTCTGCACATTGACCGTGAGCGCGAAAAAATCGCGCTGGGCATGAAGCAGTTGACCGAAAGCCCCTGGGAAAAAGTCAGCGACAAGTACCCTGTTGGCAGCGTCATCAAGGGAACCGTGGTCAACGTCATGTCGTACGGTGCCTTCGTCAAGCTGGAGGAAGGCATTGAGGGCTTGGTCCACATCAGTGAAATGTCATGGACCAAGCGCATCAGCCACCCCAACGAGCTGGTCCACATCGACGACGAAATTGACGTCGTCGTGCTGGGCATCAACAAGGAGAAGCAAGAGATCTCCTTGGGCATGAAGCAGACCCAAGAAAACCCCTGGGACAAAGTGGCCGAACGCTATCCCACCGGCGCGCTGGTCAAGGGGACCGTCCGCAACCTCACCAACTACGGTGCCTTCATCGAGATCGAGTCGGGCATCGACGGCCTGCTGCACGTCAGCGATATGTCGTGGACCCGCAAGATCAGCCACCCCAGCGAAGTCGTCGAGAAAGGCAAGGAACTGGAGTGCCGGGTGCTGTCGGTCGATCAAGGCCGCCGGCGGATTGCCTTGGGACTCAAACAGCTCGACGAAGATCCTTGGGTCACGGATATTCCCAAACGCTACCAGCCAGGCCAGCTCGTCAAAGGCAAGGTGACCAAGCTTACCAACTTTGGCGTGTTTGTCGGGTTGGAGGACGGCCTGGAAGGACTGCTGCACATTTCGGAATTGGCCGACCATAAGGTCGAAAATCCGGAAGACGTGGTGAAGGTTGGCGAGGATATTGAAGTCAAGATTTTGCGTGTCGATATCGACGAGCGCAAGATTGGCCTCTCCAAGAAGCGCGTGGATTGGCAAGAAGAGCAGGCCGATGCCGACGCGGCCAACGACAACAAGACCGACAAGCCCGCGCAGGCCAGCGTACCCGCCGCCGAGCTGAAGGGTGGAATTGGCGGACAGTCTGGCCCGCTGATCAAGCCGCCAACCGCGGTTAGCACTGAGGAGCCAACGGCGGCCAGCTCCGAGGAATCATCGGAATAGCCCCCACGGCTGTCATCCTGGGCGTTTCCGGTTAATCGAACGCGCTCCTACAATTGTTGTAATCACGCGGCCTCGCCGGGCTTAACCGGCGGGGCCGCTGTTTTTGGCACGTTGCACGTACCGCGTAAAACCGCGCCATAACGGCGCATCTCGCCCAGAGTGCAGCGGCGGCGCGTGGCCCGTCGATAGTTGTCAGGTGTCAGAAATCGTGCGTCCGTGATTGCCGCGGCGAACCGTCCGCCAGCGGCAAATTGCTGGCGGCGCATCCGGTTTTTCCTCCCTCCCTGACAAGGCTATCCATGCCACGAACACGCCGTCGTCCCACCTCCGCGGTACAAACGCCGTTGGAGTCGTACCTTCGCGAAATCAACGAAACCGCGCTCCTGTCGGCCGACGATGAGCAGCAACTCGCCGTGGCCATTGGCAATGGCGACGGAGCGGCCCGCGACCGCATGGTCCGCGCCAATCTGCGGCTGGTGGTAAACATCGCCCGCGGCTACACCGGCAAGGGGCTGGGGCTGCAAGACCTGATCGAAGAGGGAAACCTGGGGCTGCTCCGCGCGGTCGAGGGCTTCGACCCGGCCATGGGAACTCGCTTTAGCACCTATGCCAGCTACTGGATCAAGCAGTCGATCAAGCGGGCCTTGATCAACACGGCCAAGACGATCCGCATTCCGGCCTATATGGTGGAACTCCTCAGCAAATGGCGCCGCGCCACCGCCCGCCTCACCGAGGAACTGGGCCGAACGCCCACGCCAGAGGAGATTGCCCGCGTGTTGGGTCTGGCCCGCAAAAAGCTGCCCATCATCAAGAAGGCCATCCGCATCTACAACTCGACCCCACAGACCGACCAAAGCGAGGCAGGCTGGTCGCTGGGCGAAATGGTGATGGACGAACGGCTGAAAAACCCGGAAGACGAAATGGTCGCCACGGACGACCTGTCGCACGTTCAACGCCTGTTGAAGACGATGGACCCGCGCGAGGCCACCGTGCTAAAGATGCGGTTCGGGCTGGAAAACCAAGAACCCCGCACGCTCAAGGAAATCGGCGAATCGCTGGGCCTGACCCGCGAGCGCGTCCGCCAGATCGAGACCGAAGCCCTGGCCAAGTTGGCGGTGGAGTTGGAAGGCGAGCCGGTGCAGTGAGGAAAGGCTGAACTATGAACAGGTATCAGGCTGGGGCGAGGAATGGCTGGGTTTGACCGACGGGATGGCCCAGCGGAGTTGGCATTCCAACCAGATGGGCCAACCAGCGCCGAGTCGGTCAACCCGGCTGGACTATCAACTCCGCTGGGCCATTCGCTTCGCTGCTGACCCAGGCACCCGCCGTTTTGGCCCCGGCGTTCGGCATGGGGCATCATCCGCCACTGCTGGCCGCGGCCAGCAACTCCAATAGCGATGCATTGGCGGGTGGAAACGCGTAGCGTGCCAGTTCCATGCGCGGGGCCCAGACAAACGGGGCGGCGGGCGGTTGTAGCGGATCGCGCGGCGTGCAACGAAAGAAATGCAATTCCAGCCGCCCGTGCGGGTAGTCGTGTGTCACGCTGGGGTATTCCCGGTCCGCATCGACCAACAACCCGGTTTCTTCCAGGCACTCTCGAACCGCTGCCGCGACTAGCGTTTCACCCGGTTGGACCTTTCCACCCGGAAATTCCCACAAACCAGCCAACGGCACGCCGGCCGGGCGCTGGCCGATCAACACGTCGTCCTGTCGAAAGACAACGGCAATCGCGATTTGCGATGGCTGTCGGCTGAAGTCTGTAGGCTGTACGTCCAAAGGAAAGGCGAAAGGCTGAAGGCGAAACACTGATCCCTACAGCCTACAGTCTAGAGCCTGTGGCTTCCCACCTGTAGTCTGTCACAACGTCGGCCCGATGCTCCAAGGGGCGAATTCCTCGTCCCCCATGCCGTTTTGTTCGCTCTTGGTCTTACGGCCGCTGGCGACTTCCAAGATGAGTTCAAAGATTTGCCGACCGACTTCCTCAACGGGCGTGCCACTAAGGATTACGCCGGCGTCGAGATCCATATCCTCGATCATTCTTTCATACATTGGCGTGTTGGTGGCGATCTTGATACTGGGGACCGGCTTGAGTCCAAAGCAGCTTCCGCGGCCGGTGGTGAAGCAGACGACATTGCATCCGCCCCCCACCAGGCCCGTCACGCTGACGTTGTCCAACCCCGGCGTGTCCATGACCACAAAGCCCTTGGTCTTGACCTGTTCGGAGTAATGATAAACGTCAGTCAATGCCGATGCCCCGGCCTTGGCCACGGCCCCCAACGACTTTTCGTAGATGGTCGTCAGGCCCCCTTCCTTGTTGCCGGGCGAGGGGTTGTTGTCGATCTCGGCCCCAAACATGGCGACATATTTCTCCCACCAGTGAATGCGCTCGATGAGCTTTTCGCCGACGGCCCGACTGGTGGCGCGGCGCGTCAACAGGTGCTCGGCCCCGTAAATCTCGGTCGTCTCGGCCAGAACCGTCGTACCGCCGGCCGCCACCAGCATGTCGCTAGCGGCACCCAGCGCCGGATTAGCCGTCACGCCGGAATTGCCGTCCGACCCGCCGCAGTTCAACCCCAAAATCAACTCGCTAGCCGGAATCTCCACCCGCTTGACATCGTTGGCTTGCGGCAGCAGATCGGCCAGCATTTTCACGCCCGCCTCGACGGACTTGGTGACGCCCCCCAGGTCTTGCATGACCAGTACTGGCGGCTGCTTCGCCGCGCCTGGCTTGGGAAGGGAATTGAGTTGGACCAACCCGTCTTGCTTGAGCAGGTAGCCAATCGTGGCCGTCTCGCAGCCCAGGCCAGCCAGCAGATACGCCCCGACATTGGCGTGCGAGGCAAAGCCGGCCAGCGTGCGCGCCAGTTGCTCGTGGTCTTCGCCGCCATACTGCATGCCGCAGCCCCCCTTGTGCGTGAGGGCGATGACACCATCGACATTGGGAAAGGCTCGCAGCGACGCGCGATCGAACCGTTGGGCGATGAACTTGCTGACCGTAGCCGAGCAGTTTACGCTCGACACGATGGCGATATAGTTGCGGGTGGCGGCCCGTCCGTCGGCCCGGCGGTAGCCCATGAAGGTTCGGCCCGCTAGCGGCGGCAGATTTGCCGGCGTCTCTGTCGCATAGGCGTATTCGCGGTCGAAGTGCCCCGCCGTGACGTTGTGGACGTGGACCCAATCGCCCGGCTGAATTTTCTCCGAGGCAAACCCGATCGTCTGGCCATACTTAAGGATTCGCTCTCCCTTGGGTACGGCGGCCAGGGCTATTTTATGCCCCAGCTTGACATCGCCCGTCAGCCGCACCGAGTACGGCCCGGCATGAATCTCGCTGCCAGCCTGAAGGTTGCGCGCGGCAACGCAGGTATTGTCGCTGGGGTGCAAATAGACGACATCCACGGAGGCGGCGGTTGCGGACATGGCAAATATAGAGTCGTTCATGGTTGATGGCCGTGGGGTCCGCACGCGACAAACGGGCGAATGGGCCATCCACGCGAATGGGTTCGGCACGCTCCGATTTTACACCTTGGGCGCGCCGGGTCCAGTTGCCACCGCTTGTGACGGTGCGGCTCTTGGGATAGGTTTTCGGCTGGAATGGGGCAGTTCTATGACCCGGTTGCCGCACTCAAGGCCCATCCATGCTTTGCCACACTGCGACTTGTTCCTTGCCTACCAACCGGGAAACGTCGTGCGACCGCCGGCGATTGAGCCGCACTGTCATGAATGCACTATTGGCGGCCAGTCTGTTTTGCATTCTTGGTCGACAGGCAGCCTGGGCGGATTCACCCATTTCATTTGAGCATCACAGCGATCACCTGTCGATCGCCATTCGCGGCCAGCCATTTGCCGACTACGTATTTAATGATCCGGAAATCAAACGGCCCTTTCTGGCGCGGGTGCATGCGCCTGGCAGCCAACTGGTAACTCGCAATCACCCGCCGCTGGCGGACAAAGATTCCACCGATCATGCCACCATGCACCCGGGCATATGGCTGGCGTTTGGCGAGTTGTCGGGTGCCGATTTCTGGCGCAACAAGGGGACAGTCGAACACCTGGAATGGATCGAGCGGCCTGTTGTTGGCGATTCAGGGGGACAGTTTGCAGTGCGCAATCGTTACCGCGACAAAGATCGCATTTTGTGCGAGGAAACGTGTCGGATTGGCATCGAGATTCTCGACGCGGGTTATCTTATCGACTGGGACTCCACCTTCACCAATGATGCGGAGATGGTGTTCGGCGATCAGGAGGAGATGGGCTTGGGCCTGCGAATGGCGACGCCCATAACCGTTAAGAATGGCGGTGAGATCATCAATAGCGCAGGGCAACGGGGTGAGAAGCAAGTCTGGGGTCAACCGGCCGACTGGTGCGACTACCGTGGAACGCTCGCGGGCGAACCGTGCGGACTATTGCTGATGCCTTCGCCGCAAAACTTTCGCCCAGCCTGGTTTCATGCCCGCGACTACGGACTGCTGGTGGCTAACCCCTTTGGACAGCAAGCTTTTACCGGACAATCGAAGAGCCGGGTGGTGGTGCCGCCTGGCGAAGAGTTTCGGCTGCGATTTGGCGTACTGGTCCATTCCAGAGAGATCGATCCGGCGAAAGTATACCGGGCTAGGGTTGAGAATCGCTAATCGGTCAAGAGAGATAACGCTTTGTGCGGAACAAGGTCGGTCCGCTTTCCCTCTCGTCTCTTTGACCCACATTATGCTAACCTTGCGCAGCCGAAGTTCTTGTCCATCCCTCTGAACAAGCTGTTCGCGGATGCCTGCTCCTCCCAAGACGCTGGTCATGACGGCCACGTACAACGAGATTGAAAATCTGCCGCTGTTGGCGGATGAAATCTTTCTCCATGCGCCCGAGGTTGATCTGCTGGTGATTGACGACAACTCGCCCGACGGTACCGGCCAATGGGCCGACGAACGGGCGGCGGCCGATGGCCGGCTACGATGCGTCCATCGCGCCGGCAAGTTAGGTTTGGGAACGGCCACCATCGCTGGCATGAAGTTCGCTATCGAGAACGGTTACGATTGGGTCCTCAATCTGGATGCCGATTTCAGCCATCACCCCAAGTATTTGCCCGACTTTTTTGCCCTGGCCCAACCGACCGAGGGGCCGCCACCCGACGTGGTGATCGGCTCGCGGTACGTCCGCGGCGGCGGCGCGGTGGGCTGGCCGCTCAAACGGCATGTCATGAGCCGCGGCGTCAACATCTATACACGGCTGATGCTGGGGCTAAAGTCGCGCGATTGCAGCGGTGCGTTCCGCATGTATCGCACGGAGCTGCTGAAGAAACTGAACTTCGACGAGATCGTCTCGCGAGGCTATTCGTTTCAAGAGGAAATCCTCTGGCGATTGGCCCGCCAAGGCGCCCGGTTTGTTGAAACCCCGATCGTGTTCGACGACCGTGTGCGCGGGCAATCGAAAGTCAATTCCAGCGAAGTCCGCAACGCCGTGCGAATCATCTTTCAATTGGGATGCCGGCACTGGCTGGGTAAGCCGTAGGCGGAAATGACTGTTGATTGTAGGAGGCGATTCCATCGCCGATTGATCCGCGGGACACCCTTCTGATCGGCATTGGAAATGCCTTCCATAAAATCGGCGATGGAATCGCCTCCTACAGCGGTTTTCCGATTGGCTGTTCGTCTGGCGGCAGCTAAACTGGCGGGCATGGGCGGCAGCCTCCCTCCGCGGCACAGGATCCCACCGTGCGCCACATTCCACACCGATTTGCCATGCAACGCCGCAGCTTTTTGGGCCTGGGCCTGTCCGCGGGCGGCCTGTGGGCCACGAATGCGATGGCGGCGGCCTCGGCACCCACCACGGCCAGCGGCGGGCGCGCCAAACAGGTGTTGATCGTGCTGGAACAAGGGGGCCTGTCGCACATCGACACCTGGGATCCCAAGCCCGACGCCGTGGCCGAACATCGCAGCCCCTTCAAACCGATCTCGACCAGCGTGCCGGGCGTGCAATTGACGGAGCTGTTCGCCAAGACCGCCCGGCATGCCGACAAGCTGGCGATCGTGCGGTCGATGCATCATCGCCAGACGGGGCATGGTGAAGGGACGCAAACCATGTTGCAAGGCTTTGAGCCGGGGGGGCCGCTGGCCATGCCCGATTTGGGAACGGCCGTGTCGCACCTGATGGGAACAGCCTGTGGTTATCTGCCGCCGTACGTCATGGTCCCCGGCAACCATGAGCAGTCGGGCGTGACCTCGCCTGGTTTTTTGTCGGCCGAGTTCAAGGCGTTCAAAACCGGCGGGCGCGACCTGTCCGACCCGGCTTGGAAGATGCGGGACTTTTCGTTGTTGGATGGCGTCGACTCGCGGCGGCTGCGCGACCGGCACGACCTGCTGAGCAATCTCAATATCGGCGTGCTGCCTGTCGGCGGTCCCGATTCACCTGCCGCCGTGCAGCGTTTCCAAGAGCAGGCCTTCAACGTCCTGAGCAACCCGCGGACCAGCGCCGCGTTCGATCTTTCGGCCGAGTCCGACTCTACCCGCGATGCCTATGGCCGTAGTCATCGCGGGCAGTGCTATTTGCTGGGGCGGCGGATGGTGGAGGAGGGGGTGCGATTCGTGGTGGTCGATGTGCGCGAGCCAGAAACGGCCCAGACGCCGGGCGGTTTCAATATGAATTGGGACCACCACGACCTGATCTACACCAGCGGCTCGTGCGGCACGGTTCGCAACAAGGCGGGGGGAGAAGGCCGCTACGGCATTGCCCACTGGGTGATGATGGGGAGCACCGACCAGGCTTTTGCCGCCCTGCTGGACGACATGCAACAACGCGGGCTGCTGGCCGAGACACTGGTGTGCTTTGTCACGGAATTTGGCCGCACGCCGCGGCTGAATCAATTCCAAGGTCGCGACCACTGGAGCAATGCTTACTCCATCGCCTTTGCCGGCGCTGGCATTCGCGGCGGCCAAGTGATAGGCGACACCGATCGCGACGGCGGCTTTATCCGAGACGATCCGCACACGCCGCAAGACTATGCCGCCACGATACACCAACTGCTGGGCATCGATCGTGCCCAGCCGGTCTACACCCGCGACCAGCGGCCCGTTTTCTTGACGGGTGAAGGCCGGCCGATTGCGGCGTTGATGAACGCCTAATCGCCCGAAATCGAATTCCTTGGTTCGATCCAATCGCGTGCCGGTATCCCTTGCACGAGACTCGCGCATTTAATTGCGACCGGACTCTCCGACGCGTACCATGAAGTTATGCCAACTGTCCTTCGACATGGTCCGTACCGCTTTTTCTTTTACGCGGGCGACGGGGGCGAACCCCCTCACGTTCATGTCGAACGCGACGACTGTGAGGCCAAGTTTTGGATCAACCCTGTTCGGCTGGAACGCAGCAGAGGTTTCATCGCGAAAGAACTCCGTCAAATTCGCGAAATCGTTATGGGCAATCAGCGTGGTTTTCTGGAGAGTTGGAATGAGTACTTCAACGGCTAAGTCCGAGACAGTCAAGGCACTGCGTGTCAAACTCACTCGGCTTGTTTTGTCCGTGGAATTGTCGGACGGACGTTCCATTTCCGTCCCGTTGGAATGGTATCCGCGTCTCTTACATGGAAACACGGCTGAACGAAATCATTGGCGTTTGATCGGCGGCGGGCACGGCATCCATTGGCCCGATTTGGATGAAGATATTAGCGTGTCCAACTTGCTGGCGGGCCAATCATCCGCCGAAAGCCAGGCCTCTCTCCAACGCTGGTTAAGCCGGCGGACGGACGCGACGACTTTTTCGACGAAGCCGGAGAAAACGAAGCCGCCCAAGAAGGGCCGCTAGGGTCGTTTCGTGGGGAATGTCAAGAACGGACGATATTCACACGCATCGAGCCGGCACGGCGGCGTAGCCACATGGCACCTGCCTTGTTAGCTTGAATTGGATGCGATTGCCCCCATGCCTGGCAAACAGACCCCGAGAAGAACGCAACTCGCGCATCAAACCGGCAATGCAGGAGCTTTGCGGCTACGTCCCCGCGCATCCCGGATTTTTGGCGGGACGGGGAGTATCTCGGCCAGTTTCGCCAGGTCAACGCCGGGTGCTACGCCCAGCGTTCGCGACCGCTGCTTCGATCCACGCACGTACGTGATCCGCAAACGAATATGGTCGGACGAAAAAACGATGATCCGCGTCGCCACGATCTCTTTGGCCGGTACGTGCCAAATGCCCTGTCCATGTTGGACCAAAATACGATCCGGGCGGACTACCACATGTTCGGGAACAACCGCCAATATGGCGGCATGGACGAGCAAAAGCCCATACAGAGCGGGAACGGCAAATAACGTCTTCCACAGGAAATCGAGTTGTAGTAGCGGGTTGGCCCATTTGACAGCGGCAACGATGGCCGAGAATACGGTGAAAGCCGCCAGCGTCGACCGGACGACGAACATCGGGCGAAAAATTCCTCTAAACTCGTGCCATAGCTTCGGCACATAGGACCAACGCGGCGTGTACCACCGCAGCGTCGGCACGGGCTGGCGGTTGAATCCGAACATGGCAAGGTACGTTGGGAATGAAGAATGTTTGCCGAGGCAGGCTTGCGCCATTCCGGCAGCGGAAGTCAGGAGCCAGCCGGTTGCTACGCCATCAGGCGATTGTAAGCACGCTTCACATCAGCCCACAGCGCCGGCGAAACATCGCAGGGAGCATCCTTGGCGATCTTGGCCAGGCAATCGTCCGGCGAAGTCTTGGTGACGATGGCCAATGCGGCCGCGGCAAGAGCCGGAGATCGGCTCATGCCGGCGCTACAGGCTACCAGCACCGGAAAGTTGCCTTCCACCAGCGCCACCAGGCACCGCAAGGCGGCTGAAATTCGCTCAGGCCCATTGCCAGCCCCATCGTCGATGGGAATGCGGCAATAGATCATTTCTCGGGCTAACCGAGCCGGCGGTTCATTGAGTGCCAGATCAAGGACAGCCGCGATTTGGTTGGCAAACAGCGAGTCCAAGTCGCGGAGTGTCGCCGCGTTGCCAAGGTATAGCCGACGGGGTTCAATCTCGCGCAACAAGGAATGCCCTTCGGTAGTCGCCTGCTCCCGCATACTCGCCTAAAACCCTCGAGCCGCTCGGATGTCGTCAAAGTCGCGGAGGTGGTACTCAATGCCTACGTAGTCCAGCACCCGGCAGAGCCCGCGGAGGGCCACGCCCATGCCGTCGGGTCCGCTGAAGCCGCCGAACTGGCCCCCTCCCTTGACGTGCGGCTCCAGGTCGAGGAATACGCCGGGAATACCGCGGCGGCGCAAAGTGTGGTCCAGCTTGGGGATCATCTCCTTGAAGTCGCGCAAGATTTGCTCGTGCCCGCTCCCCCCTTGGTCGGCCGGCACGAAGTGCTTCAGCGATTCCTCGTCCACATGGCCGACAGCCCGCTTCATGTTTTGCGGCGGCAAGTAGTCCTTGATGTGCATCCAGCCCAGGCCGGGCTTCATAGCCTGGTACTCCTCTAACACCTCGTGCGGCAGCTTGCCTTGGCAGAAGATGTTGGCCGCGTCGAACACCAGCACCAGCGCCGGGTGGTTTACCTGGCGATGGATTTCGGCCATGAGCTGGCCGCTGCCGCCGACCAGATTGGCTTCAATCTCCAGGCCGAATGTCAGGTCCGATCGATGGCAAGCCTCGGCGATGTGCCCCAGGTGGTCCACGACTTGTGTGACGTGGTCGGCGGGGTTGCTGCCGCGGGGATGATAAAACGAAAACCCGCGAATCAGCTTGGTCTCAAAGGCGTGGGCAATTTCGCAGACCCGCTTGACATCGTTGGCCAGGTATTTCTCGAACGGGATGTAAGCATTCTTGCTGCCGTCGTCCACATCCAGCAGCTTGACCTTGCCGATGGGGGAGCCGATGGAGGCCACGTTCAGGCCGTACTCATCCTCTTGGCGGCAAACCTCGCGGATTTCAGCGTTGGTCAGCTTCATGACGTTTTTGACTTCGCCGCCGCCAACATCGACGAACCGCACGCTGTAGTACTGCAAGCCCATCGCGGCCAGCGCGGAGAACTGCTGCACGGCGGTCTTCTGGTTAGCCGCTTCGTCGCCAAAGGCGCTCAAGATCACGCGGGCTGGTTCGGTCATGCTGCAATCCTCCGGAAATCCGGGCCAGTTGGATAGGTTCGTTCTGCCAATGAAAGGACCATTGTCGGAAGCCCAACCCCAAGTGACAAGGGCGGGAGAGGGGAAATGAGTGGGGAATGTCGAGTGTCGAGTGTCAGGTGGTAATGTCGGGATGTGACAAGGACCGATGCGTTCATCTTTTTTGGGTTCGGGATGGTGTCCTTGATTCCCGAGAGGTCGGTCCTAGAGGCTGACTAGAATTCCGTCGTCGCGCAGGCCCGGCAATTCTGGGCAGCCTCGCGACACCAGCGGCTAGGAGGCCGGACTAACAGCACCAGGAATTCACTCGCGGTAGAAATCTATCCATTCCAGCGTGAGTTCCGCGGGGTTCTCCGCGAACAACTTCCCAGGCAGCCTAACCTCAAAATAGCCATTCTTGAGGGGAAACTCTTTCCCGCCGCCGATGATGCGCACCTCGCCGTAATAGGGGCTATCCGGCGTGATAGCCGCAACCCGCAAGCCGCTCACCAGCGATGTTTGTACCGCATGGTCCCCGCTGCTGGAGACAGACCACTCCACGGCGGACCCCTTCAAGCTCGCTCGGAACGACTCTAATCCGCCTAGGTGCAGGCGAACCAGAATCGATTCGGGCCACCGATCTGCAAGCCGTTTGATAACGGCCTTGTCGATTCCCAGCGGGTTGGTGACATTGATGACGGTGGTATCTCCCTCCACCGCGAAACGGACTCGGCTTCCTTCGCGGGCCAGCGTGGCATCCAGGCCCCATTTTTCACCCTCCCATTGTTTCCGCAAACCAGACAGTCTGGCCAACAATAAGTCGATGTCGCGTTGGCCGTTGATCGGCAAGACTTTTCGCAGACGGTCCAGCCGCTCGATCATCGGCAGTCCCCAGCCGATGTCTTCTTCGCGCGAAATGCCCTCCGCCAGAGTCTTGATCGAATAACCGGGCATCGTCGACTGGGGCTGGGAACCAGCACGCGGGTCAACGGCCTGGTCAAAGAATCCCTCTAGCGACAAATGGTCAATGATCGCAGCCGCTTCGTCTTCGTCGATCTGCACGATGGGGCAAAAGGGATCGCGGGCAAGCTGAACAACAGGCGGTACGCTGACTATCAGGCGATAGAACGGTTTATCCTGTTCACCGTCGTAATTCAACTCCAGGCGAAATGTCTGGGCATGCGACTTCCATTCGTCGGCCAGCTTGGTGGCCTGTTCGCTGAGGGGGGCCTCCATGGCGACGAAGATGTTGGCCGGGGTCGGGTAGTCGGTCAATCGGAAGACGTGCCGTTGGCCCGGCCTTAACGCAATGGCACCTTCGAGCGGCCCGCCGTCGCAGCCCTCGATCTTCACCTTATAGCCGCCGTTTTCTTGGCGGGCCTGGCCATGAATAACGCATCCGCCCCTCGGCGAGGTATAGATTCTCTGCTCTTCGCCGGTCAGCTCTATCCAGGCGGTACTGAAACCCGTTAACGGTGAGCCTGCTTCGGCCACGGCCTGGCTGATCCACGGCTCGCAGTCGGTCTGATCTGATTCGTCCGCCGTCCCCAACAGCACCCTGACCGATACGGCGGCCGGTGTGGGATCGGCGGCCAGCAGGGCGGCACAAAGTACGAGCAGCGCGTTCATCGGTTGCCTTGCGCCATAAAGTCTGGATGATCCAATCCACGAACAACGGGCTTTCAACTTTATGTCAGACGATCGAGAGGGCCACGAAGTTCCAAGATTTCTTTCGCGCCACTTGGCCTGATGTGATTCCCTCGGTTTTTGGCACTCTGATATAACTTGTTAGAATACTGGGACTTGCGACAGCATATTTGCCGCACGACCGAAAAGTAGCGACTGCGGATTGCCAGCGGGCAAATGAAAGTCGTGCACTTCCAGAGGCTGAGGAACTAACAAGAGGGAGGTTGCGCATGGGTCTGTTTAGTTCCCTGTTTGGCGGCAAGTCATCGGCTTCGACCGTCGAACTCATGAGCGACCGCATTTGGATGAGCCGGCAGGCCAAGTTCCACGGCATTGGCCAGGATCTGGCGGGCCGCTCTGGTTCGGTCGCCGTTCTCTTGATCGCGTATTTTGCCGACACTTTGGAAGAACTAAATGCCATTGTTGCCCAGTATCAAGGCCAAACGCCCGCAAAGGCCCTGTTAGCCGAACAGTTGTCTGGCGAATTGGCGGGCAGCTTGAACCTCGACCCGACGGCCAAGATCGACTTGATCGTGGCCGAGCGGCATCCACTGCTGGCTGCCACGGACCAATTGCTGGAATTCGCCAATGGACTGCCGTGCCAATGCCGGATCACCCACCACTTGTCTTTGGAAGATCCATTGCTTCAGTCGTTCTCGGGTGAGTGGGTCGCCGATATCCTCAAGAAGTTGGGCATGGAGGAAAACGAGGCCATCGAAAGCCGCATGGTGAGCCGCCGTATTCAGGATGCCCAACGGAAGATGCAGGCCCGGGCCATTGGCAACGCGCGGGCGGAATCGGCGGCGGAATGGATCGAAAAGAACATGCCGGCGACGTGAAAAGTGCTGTCAAAGTTCCAAGTCTTCCTGCCAGGAGGGATCGTAGCCGCATTGCAATTGATCGGCTTGCAGCTCGAACTCGATGGCATCCTGCTCTTCCAGCAGTTCGGCCTCTTGCGTGGCCGGGTCGGTCTCCTTGGTAACCTTGCCGGCCCGCAAGCCAGCAAGTTCCTTTTCGACTTCTTGCCAACGGGCCTGCAATAGGTGGCGTTGTTCGGGTGTCATGCCGGTATTGTGCTTGGACAGGCACGGCATGTCCAGCAGCGAAGAACAGACTAGAGCAACCAGGGCATGAAACCCCATGTTTGCCCCGCTGCCCTTTATTCGGCCGGCAGCACCGCCACGATTCTGGCCGGGCCACCGCTTCCACCGCCGATCTTCATCGGCAACGCCAGAATCAAGAACCCTTCCGCGGGCAAGTCATCGGAAAGTTTCACGTTCTCCAGAATTGGCACGTTGTGCTGGCAAAGTTTGACGTGGCTGCCGAAATCTTGCGATTGCCCATGGTCGATGCTGGCCGTGTCGATACCCACGGCCTTGATTGCCCGATGTTCGGCCAGCCAGGCGGCGGCCTGAGGAGCAAGGCCGGGAAAGTGAAGTTGCGCCACGGCCTCTGGACCTTTTTCGGCGGTCCCCAAATAGGCCGCCGGGTCGGGCCAATGCGCGGCAAAGCCGGTTCGCAGCAATACGATGGTCTCCGCCAAGGTCCGGCCATGCTGTTCTTCCCAGGCTCGCAGATCGCCGACGGTGATTTCGTAATCGCGGTTGGCGGCACATGGCTTGCGAACATCGACCACCACGGCCGCGGCGACGAGCTGTTCCAACGGGATTTGATCGGCCGTCCGCTGCTCCGCGAAGAAATGGATCGGCGCATCGAGATGCGTACCGCCGTGTTCAGCCGCCGTGAAGGTGTTGGACGCGTAGTAGTAGCCGCGGGCCGTCACACCGGCCGCATCCACACGAAGCTGAAAGCCCTCGCCCGTCGGCCAATAGACGGTCTGCTTGTCAAAGGTGTGTGACAAATCGACCAGTCTGGCCGCGGCAAATAGATCGAGCAAACCTGGAGCGTGCGCCGCGTTGGCAGGTGGCGCCGTGTTTGGCACCGGTATCTCGCGGCTGCCACAACCGGCCCACGCCATGACCACCAGGCACCAAGTGTTACGAACCCAGCGTCGATGCATGTGATTCACGGAATTACCCAAGTTTGCGTCTTGCGGGAAGAGAGTGGGCTGTTTCGACCATACCGCCAGTATCCGTCAGAGGGGCCGGGCAAAGCAACCATTGGCCAACGGCCCATGCCCACCAATAGCTTCATCCTTTCGCCCCTCATGGTTCACCGGCCCCGCGCAATCTATACTGCTCTATTCCGGGGTCGCTCCTTTCGCATTGGAACAAGTGCATGGGTTGGTTTCGCGCCAATCATAAAGATCTGGCCGGGTTGTGTCGCCGTCTGGCGACCAGCCTGGAGGCGGGCATCGACATGCGCAAAATTTGGGAGCGCGAAGCCGTTACCCGGCGGCCGGGCCGCTTGCGCAACCATTGCGAAAACATTCAACAGGCCGTGGCGGGCGGCGAGACGTTGACCGATGCGCTAGCCCAGACGGGCGACTATTTTCCCACGCTGTTTTTGGAAATGGTCGAAGTCGGCGAGGAGACCGGCAACCTGGCTGAGATCTTTGTACATCTGGCCAACCACTACGACCACGAGATCTTCATGCGGCGCGCGTTTCTGGGCAGCATTGCCTGGCCGTTGTTGCAGTTGACCGCCGCCGTGCTCATTATCGGCCTGTTGATTTTCATCCTCGGCATGATCCCCACGTCGGGCGGCAAGCCGATCGACGTGCTGGGCCTGGGCGTTGTCGGAGCCAAAGGGGCCTTCTTGTGGTTCTTTCTGGTCGGTTGCGTGCTAGGGACGTTGATGCTGGTGTTCGTCGCCATGCAACGGGGAGTGTTTTGGACCAAGTCGTTGCAAAAGCTACTATTGCGCGTGCCGGTGCTGGGGCCGGCTCTGCAGACGCTGGCCTTGTCGCGGTTGGCCTGGTCGTTGCAGCTTACGCTCGACACCAGCCTGGAACTGCGGCGGGCCTTGCGGCTGAGCCTGCGCAGCACGCGCAATGCGCGGTACACCGACGACTGCGAACAAATCGTGGAACATATCGCCGCCGGCCACGAGATCGGCGAAACGCTAGCCGAAACCGGCGCGTACCCGCAAGACTTCTTAGACTCGCTGGAGGTGGGCGAGCGCAGCGGCCGGCTGCCAGAGTCGATGAAGCTGTTGAGCAAGCAGTATGAAGACCGTGCGCGGCGTGCCTTTGCCGTGCTGACGATGATCGTGGGCTTTTTGGTGTGGGCCGCCGTGGCCGCCATCATCATCTTGATGATCTTCCGCATTTTCTCCTTCTACATTGGTGCCATCTACGAGGCGATGGAGCCGATTTAACGGAGCCCTGCATCAGGCCACCTGGCGGATTTCGACGCGCTGTTCAATTGCCTCGAGCGCAGCGGGCGAGATTCGGCTGGGCAGAAGCTGCCGGGCGTTTTCGGCCGCGACGGCAAAGCCATAGCGCACGGCTTGCGGCATGGGCCGCCCGGCGGCCAGCGCCGCGGCAATGCCCGCGGCCAGGCAATCTCCGCAGCCGATGGCATTGACGGCATCCGTCATGGCTGGCATGACGCGGTAGACATCTCCTAGCGGCCCGGCCAGCCAGGCTAGCTCCGGTCCGTCGGTGATTAGCGCCCATTGTGCGC
Organism: Pirellulales bacterium; assembly: GCA_050247075.1. GTDB lineage: Bacteria > Planctomycetota > Planctomycetia > Pirellulales > JBFWUW01 > JBFWUW01. The sequence goes on from JBFWUW010000069.1 coordinate 27,540, forward strand.
CGCGGTCGCGCAGCTCGTGCATGGCGGTGCGCAATTCCCGGTCGTCGTGGACATCGCGATCGACCGTCATCCCCAGCTCCTCGCGATTCGGTTTCACCAGCAACGGCTTGTGCGCCAACGCTTCCAGCAGTTCCGGCCCGCGAATATCCAAAATGGCATGGCCCGGTGTTCTTTTCAGCAATTGGTGATAGAAGCCGGCCGGCACGCCGGCAGGCAATGATCCGGTTAGAACAACGATGGCGGCGCGCGCGGCTTCCTCGGTGTAGGCAGCCAGGAAAGCGGCGATCTCTTCTTCCGTCATCGCTCCGGCGTTCTCGACAATCTCAGTGGTAGTGCCGCCGGTCTTGTCGAGCAGAGTGGTACATACCCGCGTGGCTGCGCTGGCGGGTGTCCAGCGATAGGGGGCACCCAGGCGAGCGAATTCTCCACCGATGGCCGCACCGTTGGCACCCCCTAGCGGCGACAGGGTGAGTGACTTCGCCCCTAGATGATGCAGTGCCAGCCCGACATTGAGCACCTTGCCCGACGCGCACCAATGGACCTCGCTGGCCCGATTGACTTCTCCCAGATGCAAGGCTTCGAGCAGCACGATCTGCTGCCAGGCGGGGCTCAGGCCAGCGGCGAGTATCACAGGAGTTCCTCCAGAAGTCGTTTCAAGGCATCGTCAGACAACTCGACGGGATTGCCGCTCATGCTATTGCCATGCGAACCGCGGACCAGTTCCGGCAATTGTTCCGCCTTAACGCCTAGATCGCTTAGCCGCCGCGGAATGCCGACAGCGGCGCACAATTGTTCGATCCGTTCCACCGCGGAATCGGCGGCTGCGCTGGCGTTGGAGAAGGATTTTCCGGTAAAAAGTTCGCCCAATACGGCAAACTCGGCTTGCCGCACCGATCGGTTGATGCGCATGGCGGCGGGCAGCAGCACGGCGCAGGCCAAGCCGTGCGGCACGCGGCAAGTGACACCCAAGGCTGCCGCCACTCCATGTGCCAGGCCCAAGCCGGAGTTGGCCAAGGCCATGCCCGATAGCAGCGCCGCCTGGGCCATAGCCTCGCGGGCAGGACGCGAGCGGCTATCTCGCACGGCCTGCTCAATCGCCGGCACGGCCAGCCGCAGGCCCGCCAGGCACAGGCCTTGCGTCATGGCGTTTGACTTGCGGGTGACATAGCTTTCGATCAATTGGGTGATGGCGTCCATGCCGGTCCAGGCCGTGACGTTGGCGGGCACACTGACCGACAGTTCGGGATCGACCAGCACGGCGCGGGGAATCAGACGGTTGTCTCGCAGGCTCTTCTTAAACGCGGGCTGGTAACTGGAGATAACCGCGTTCTTGGTGGCTTCACTGCCGGTGCCGCTGGTGGTGGGCATGGCCAACAACGGCAGCGGGGGAGAAACAAGCTTCAACCCGCGGCCTACCCCTTCCAGATAATCTTGCACCGAATCGCTCTGGCGATTGACGGCCAACGCCGCACCGGCCTTGGCCAGGTCGATGGCCGAACCACCCCCCAGGGCCAGTAGCAAATCCCCCTCACCCGCCGAGAGCGAACGAAGTTCGGCCGCCAGGCGGTCTACATCTTGCACTTCCGGTTCGCGGGTGATGCGGCCCGCGACGGTTGCCTCCAGGCCAGACGCTCGCAATGATGTCAGCACTTCTTCCAAGGTGCCATTCGATTCCAGTGTTCGCGAACCAACGACAACCAGCGCCCGCCGCCCCAGAGACGCCGCCACGGCTCCGGCCTCGACTCGCTTGCCCCAGCCAAAGACAATCCGCGCGGGTGACAGAAAGTCGTAATGAAGGGGCGCGGTAAGCATGAAATCGACAGTGTCGCGGGCGGCGAGACAGTGGCAAGGGTAAAGTCACGTTAGAACGAACAGGCACCCATTGGGCATTCCTTATCAAGTCTATCGCGCGACGTTGCCACTCGCGACCACTAGCCGCACAACTGAAACATTTGTGGTTAATGCATGGAATAGTTCCAGGAAATGGTCCGAGCCAACTTTCCGTTTCCCGGGGCTGGCGGGATAGGTTGCCACGCGTGCCGTCACAAACAGACGAAAATTGGCATGGATCGCCAAATCGCAACAGTATTTCTACGCAAAGGCGCAAAGGGTAATGTCTTCCAAATGGCTTTCATTCGCGAACCGAAGTCTTTCCTTCTTGTGGAGTATCTTGGCGACTTTGCGGCTCTGCGTCTTTGCGCGAAAATCATCTCTCGCTCGGTGAACTACCGACTTTGTCCGCGGAGCCGATTGGTTTTCCGCCTAGGATTGTCGCCGTCGGGAGACGGCTCCAACAGGGATCGGATAGGGAATCGCCTCCTACATAGGCGGATTGTCCGCCAACAGCTTCTTGGCTGACTGCTGACCGCTTCTCTGCTGATGGCATCCGCCAACACCTTTTTAACCCGCGCCGCAACCTCTGCCTGGCCTTCATTTTACGATGGCATTTTAGCGCGCTTGAACGATTGAGAATAAGCGCCAAAACGGGTATATTTCCGGTTTGCGACGCAGGCCGTCTTCAGCTTCTAGAATCGTTCTGAAAGGACTCTCCGTTGTCGACCGACTCGACTGAACCCACCGACGACAATCCCGAGGAAAATGGCGACGGCAACGGCACCACGCCGCCGGGCAACCTGGTCGATAGGTCTATCGAGGATGAACTGCAAGGGAGCTACCTGACGTACGCCATGAGCGTCATCGTCAGCCGGGCCTTGCCCGATGTTCGCGACGGCTTAAAACCCTCGCAGCGGCGGATTCTGGTCGCCATGAACGACCTGAACCTTACTCCGGGCGCAGCCCGCGTCAAATGCGCCAAAATCTCTGGCGACACCAGCGGCAACTATCACCCGCACGGCGAAAGCGTGATTTACCCCACGCTGGTCCGCATGGCCCAAGAATGGAACATGCGGCACACCTTGATCGACAAACAGGGTAACTTTGGCAGCATCGCCGGGTTGCCGCCAGCCGCCATGCGATATACGGAAGCCCGCATGTCGGCGATTGCCGCCTTGATGCTGGAAGACATCAAGCTGGACACGGTCGATTTTATTCCAACCTACGACGAACGCCGCACCGAGCCGACGGTTCTCCCTAGCAAGTTTCCCAACTTGCTGGTGAATGGCGTCAACGGCATCGCGGTGGGCATGGCCACCAGTATTCCACCGCACAATTTGGGCGAGGTTTGCGACGCGCTCATCAAGATCATCGACCAGCCCGATGTCTCCATTGACGAGCTGATGGAGATCATCCCCGGGCCAGACTTTCCCACGGGCGGCATCATCTGCGGCCGGGTCGGCATCCGCCGCGGCTACCACACGGGGCGCGGTTCGCTGGTGCTGCGTGCGCGGACCACGGTTGAGGAACACAAAGGGGGCCGGCACCGCATCATCGTTAACGAGATACCGTTTCAGCAGGCCCGCGACCGCGTGGAGGAGCGGATTGCCGACCTGGTGAACGACGGCCGCATCAAGGGCATCTCGGCGATGCGCAACGAGAGCGACCTGAAAGAGCCGGTGCGGCTGGTCATCGAGCTGAAAAAGGGTGAAGACCCCGACGTGGTCCTGAACCAGCTCTATCAGTTCTCTCCGCTGCAAGAGAGCTTTTCGCTGATCATGCTGGCGCTGGTGGACGGCAAGCCGCGCGAGCTCTCGCTGAAGGCTTTGCTGGAAGAGTTTCTGCGGCACCGCGTTACGGTCATTCGCCGCCGCACGCAGTTCTTGCTGTCTCGCGCCCGGCAGCGCAAGCACACGGTTGAGGGGTTGCTGCTGGCCTATGCCAACATCGACGAAATCATCGCCATCATTCGTTCGTCGAAGACCCAGGCCGAGGCCAAAATCCGCCTGATGGGCGTGCAATGCCCTGCCGCCATGATGGAGCGGGCCTTGGGGGCAAGCGGTTTTGCCCAGTTTCAGCAAGAGCGTGGCGCGTCGGACACTTACTCGCTGACTGCCGTCCAGGCCGATGCCATTCTACGAATGACACTGGGCCAGTTGGTCAATCTGGAACAAGAAAAGCTGGGAGACGAATTCAACCGCCTGTTGGAGGAAATCGGCGATTATTTGCGGATTCTTTCCGACCAGCAGAACATTCTGGACATCATTCGCGAAGACCTGCGCGAGATCAAGAAAAAGCATGCCGACGAGCGGCGCACCGAAATCAGCGGCGAGGAACTGGGCGATATCGACATCGGCGACCTCATCGCCGAGGAGTCGATGGTGGTCACCATCAGCCACAGCGGCTACATCAAGCGCACTCCTTCCAGCACCTACCGCGCCCAACGCCGCGGCGGCAAGGGAATCAAAGGGGCCAAGGCCGATGAAGACGACCCGATCGAGCACCTGTTTGTCGCCAGCACGCACGACTACCTGCTGTTCTTTTCCAATCGTGGCAAGGTCTATTGGCAAAAAGTCTACGACCTTCCGCAGCTCAATCGCGAGAGCCGCGGCCGGGCCTTGGTCAATCTCATCCGTCTCAGCGAGGGTGAGGGCGAAATCATCTGCGACTGCCTGGCCATTCGCGATTTCAAGGAGCCCAACTGCTACCTGGCGATGGCTACCCGCAAGGGCTTGCTGAAGAAGACGGCCCTATCGGAGTACGGCCGTCCGCTCAAGGGGGGCCTGATCGCCATCAAGCTCAAGGAAGACGACGAACTGGTCGATGTGGTAGTCTGCCGCGACGGCGACGAGCTGGTCCTTTCCTCGGCCAATGGCATGGCGATTCGCTTCAACCAGGCCGACTCCCGCGCCATGGGCCGCGGCACCAGCGGCGTCAAGGGGATCAAGCTCCGCGCCGGGGACCAGCTCGTGGGCATGGTCGTGGCCGATCCCACCGCCACGCTGCTGACGGCCTGCCAGCATGGCTACGGCAAGCGGACCCCCTTCGGACCCAACGACCCCACGGCGGGGCCGGGCGATGACCTGCCGGAAGACGACAACGCGGAGACAGCCGCCGAATCCGCACCGGAATCGGACAGCGAGGAATCCGAGGAGGATGGCGGTTCGTCGGGCAGCCGCTATCGCACGCAAAAGCGCGGCGGGTTTGGCGTCCGCGATATCAAAGCTACCGACCGTAACGGCCGCGTGGTCGACGTAGTAGCCGTTCACGATGACGACGAAGTCCTCATGATCTCCTCTGGCGGCAAAATCCAACGCATCGCCGTCCAAGACATCAACATTATCGGCCGCAACACCCAAGGCGTGCGAATCATGAGCCTGGACGAGGGAGATACGCTCGCCGCGGTCGTCAGAGTACCGGTTGATGAAACGGCGGTCGAAGAGTAGGGGAGTTTTCAGTGTTCAGTAGCCCGCGGATGGCTGATAGCTGACGGCTCTTTGCCTTCTGCCTTCTGCCTTCTGCCTTCTGCCTTCTGCCTTCTCTTCCATGCCTGTTGCCCTCATCACCGGCGTCACTGGCCAAGACGGCTCTTATCTGGCGGAGTTTCTGCTGGAAAAGGGATACGAGGTGCATGGCATGGTCCGCCGGTCGAGCAGCGAGAACTTCGAGCGGATTGAGCATCTGCATGGCCGCATTACGCTGCACCAGGCCGATCTGCTGGATCAATTGTCACTGGTCAACATGCTGGCCAAGGTCCGCCCGTCCGAGGTCTATAATCTGGCGGCGCAAAGCTTTGTCCCCACCAGTTGGCAGCAGCCGCTCCTGACGGGCGAGTTCACGGCGCTGGGCGTCACCCGCATGTTGGAGGCGATCCGATTCGTCGATCCGGCGATTCGCTTTTACCAGGCCAGTAGCAGCGAAATGTTCGGCCAGGTCAAACAAGAGCCGCAGAACGAACAGACCGCCTTCTGGCCCCGCAGCCCTTACGGCGTGGCCAAGGTGTACGGCCATTGGATCACCGTCAACTACCGCGAGAGTTACAACTTGTACGCCGTCAGCGGCATCTTGTTCAACCACGAGTCTCCCCGCCGCGGCAAGGAATTTGTCACCCGCAAAGTCACCGATGGCGTGGCCCGCATCAAACTGGGCCTGCAACAAAAGCTGAAGCTGGGCAATCTCGACGCACAGCGCGACTGGGGCTTTGCCGGCGACTACGTGCAAGCCATGTGGCTGATGCTGCAACAGCCTTCGCCCGACGACTACGTGGTGGCTACCGGCCAAAAGCACACCGTCCGCGAGTTCTGCCGGTTGGCCTTTTCGCATGTGGGGCTGAATGCCGACGACCACATTGAAGTCGATCCGGCCCTGTTCCGCCCCGCGGAGGTGAACACACTTTGTGGCGATGCCCTTAAGGCTCGGCAACAGCTTGGCTGGCGGCCGGCGACCAGTTTCGCCGAACTCGTCACGATGATGGTCGATGCGGATTTGGTTCGCGTCGAGCGCCAGATAGCGCGGAGCTGAGCCTGCCCGTGAAAGCCTTGATTACCGGCATAACGGGTTTTGTGGGGGGCTGGCTGGCCGAACATCTGCTGGAATGCGGCGACCAGGTGTTGGGCTGTTCGCAATCGGGCCGTTGGCTGCCGACGAGCGCCGCTGGTCCGATGCAACAAGTTCCGCTGGTCCGGTTCTCACTCTCCGATGATGAAGGGCTGCCTGACGCCGAATATCAGCACATCGCCGCCTTTGCCCCCGATTGCATCTACCACCTGGCGGGCGTGGCGCACGCCCATCGGTGCGGGCCGGCCGGAAAGGTCTCGGCATCCGCTTGGGAGGTGAATGTCCAAGGGACGCAACGCGTAGCCGAATTGGCGCGGCGGCTTCCATCGGCACCGCGGGTGTTGTTCGTCAGCTCCAGCTACGTCTACCCGGCTGGTACCGTAAACGACCTGCCTGTTTCGGAGGATGCTCCGCCCAACCCTCGCGGTGGCTACGGTCTTGGCAAGCTGGCGGCGGAGCAACACTTGCTGAGCGCGGCGGCTGCCGGCCAGCTCGACTGCGTGATCGCCAGAGCCTTTCAACATACCGGCCCGCGGCAAGGGCCCGCCTATATGCTGCCAACTTGGGCCTGGCAATGCAGCCGGGCCAGCCAACGTCCAATTTGGGCGTATAATACCCAGGCCAGGGTCGATGTTTGCGATGTCCGCGATGTCGTCCAGGCGTATCGGTTGCTGGCGAAAAAAGGAACAACGGCAACGGTTTACAACGTCGGTTCCGGAGTTCCCCGCGTCGCCGGAGTGATACTTGCACGGCTGCTGGAATTGGCCGGAACCCGCCGCACAACCCGCAGCTTGCGTACAGTTGCCAAGTTTGACCCGATCGCCAATCCCAGCCGTTTGGCCGCCTGCACGGGATGGCGGCCTCAAATACCGCTCGACCAAACACTGATCGACACTTACGAGTATTGGCGGGGCCGCCGCCTTCGCCGCGAACGTGGGGAAAAAAGCAGATGAAAATCGCCATCATTGGCACCGGATACGTTGGCCTGGTCACGGGTACCTGCTTTGCCGAAACCGGCAACGACGTGACCTGCGTCGATAACGTGGCCGCCAAGATCGACATGCTCCGCGCGGGCCAGGTGCCGATCTACGAGCCTGGCCTGGCCGAGCTGGTCCAGCGCAACGCTTGCCTCAAGCGGCTGCATTTCACCACCGACCTGGGGGCAGCGGTCAAACCGGCCCGGCTGATCTTCTTGGCCGTCGGCACGCCCCAGGCTGACGATGGCTCGGCCGATACCTCGATGCTGGAAAAGGTCGTGGCCGACCTGGCCCCGCACCTCAACGAGCATTCCATCGTCGTTACCAAGAGCACCGTACCGGTCGGCACCAATGCCCGCCTGCGGCAAATTCTGCTGGACAAGACGGGCCGCGAGCACCACGTCGCCAGCAATCCCGAGTTCCTCAAGGAAGGGGCCGCGCTGACCGACTTCATGAAGCCCGACCGCGTGGTGGTCGGTGTGCGCACGCCCGAAGTGGCCGAAGTGCTGCGTGAGCTGTACCGACCCTACTTGCGGACGGAACATCCCTTTTTGGTCATGTCGCCCGAAAGCGCCGAAATGACCAAGTACGTGGCCAACGCCTTGCTGGCCGCCAAGATAAGCTTCATCAACGAAGTCTCCAACATTTGCGAGCGCAAACAGGCCGACATTAACGATGTGCGCCGCGGCATTGGCCACGACAAGCGGATTGGCTTCGCGTTTTTGTTTCCGGGCGTGGGCTATGGCGGCAGTTGCTTTCCCAAAGACGTGCGGGCGTTGGTCCATACGGCCCGCCAGGTAGACTACGAACCGCAATTGCTGGTGGCCATCGACGAGGTCAACACGCGGCAAAAAGAAGTCATCCTGGCGCGGATTGTGGAGCATCTTGGCCCCAACCTGGCCGGCAAGACCATCGCCGTGTGGGGGCTGGCTTTCAAGCCTTGCACAGACGACATCCGTGAGGCACCGGCCTTGGTGGCCATCGAACGGCTGCTGGCCCGCGGGGCCAAGATTCAAGCTCATGACCCGGTAGCCATGCCGAACGTGCAAAAGCAACTGGCCGGCCATCCGCAAGAGGGGCAAGTCTCTTACTCGCCCGACCCTTACGGTGCCTTGGAAGGGGCCGATGCCTTGGCCATCATGACTGAATGGCAA
>JBFWUW010000070.1:0-35720 GCA_050247075.1 Pirellulales bacterium
CGGCGGGGGTTTGAAAAACCGACTTTTCGAAAACCAATCCACCGAGGCTCGTCTGAGATGTAGGATTCTCAATCAATTCACACAACTTGGAATGCCTCGTACCGAATCGAGTTAGTCAACAAAGCCATTAGGGGGAGGGAAGTTCTTGGAGTTCAATCCAGCAGCCAGCCAGTAACCGCATTGTAGGCCGTTGCGCAACCGTTTGGGACGGCAGCATCGATCCTTGGGTATTGACGCCGGCCAACCTTGCCGTTGATGCGCGCCAGCGGAATAATGGCCCTCGCGCACCATCTTACGTAACCAAGGGCACCGCGAATGTCTGGCGAGTTCAATCCCTATGCTTCTCCGGCGGCAGTGAATTATAAGGTGCGTCGCGAGATTCCCGTGAAATCCGGCGGACCTCGCGAACTGGCCAGCTACGGCCAAAGGCTGGTCGGGGCGATTATTGACCGTATTGCCGCGGCGATTTTCTTATTACCCGTCTACTCCATCCTGTTCGGAAGAGCGCGATCCACGCATCCAACCGATACAAGTACGGTTTTGCCCTACTTCATCGTGGGCGGGCTGGCGTTGGCCTGCCTGCAGATCTATCTCCTTGCCATGTATAGCCAATCGCTTGGCAAGCTTGCGGTCAGGACACGCATTGTTGATTTCCAGACGGGCGAACCGGCCGGCTTGGTCAAATCGTATCTGCTCCGCTCGCTGCTGAACGGCCTGATTTGTTGCGTGCCCTGCGCTGGGGGCCTCTACGCGCTCCTCGATATCTTGTCTGTTTTTTCCCGCGAGCGCCGCTGCCTGCACGATTTTCTGGCCGGCACGGATGTCGTCGATATCTCGTAGATTGAAACGCTGCAGGCGAAAGCCCACGTTGTCCGTTCGTCTGCGTGCCGGAATGAAAAAACCTGCCCACGGCTAGCCGTGGGCAGGTCATGTTGGCTATGGAATCGGGGTGGCACACTCGCTACCCAGCCACTTCTACTTGGGGTCGAGGTTCTTCCCCAGATCTTCCTCGGATACGTCCGAAGCCACGCCATCCTCGGGCACTTCTACCTTGGCAACCCACAACAGGGAGTTGAGAGCCAGCTTGCGGAAGTCTTCATTTCCCCAGTTCTTGTGGACATGTCCGCCGGTGAAACCAAAGCCACGGCCACCGTCGGGCCGCTCGCAGGCCCAAGCCACGATCTCTTCGCGCCCCTTGAACTCGGCCGCCGCCGGCGTGCGACGGGTGTCGTCCGGTGGGGTCGCGCGCAGGATCGGCTCGATAGCACCTGGCCGCAAACGAATGTTGTAGTACCATTCGTCGTTAATGGCGAACGGCTTGACGCCATTGGTAATGGGGTGCTTAGAGAGGGCCTTAAAATCGGCCGTCCAGTGTGGGTTGATGGAGTACCCTGTCTCGTAGTAGCCGCCGATCCAGGCCAAGAGTTCCGGACCGCCGCGATCCTTGGGCACCTCGACCGCATAGTGATAGCAGGCCAGCCCTACTCCGCGAGCCATCAAGTCTTCAAACTCCTTGAGCCGGTCCGCTTGAATCAGCGGGTGGCCGCCGCCGCCATCCATGTAGAGCATGACGGCATCGGCATTGTCGAAAGCAGTCGGATCCTTGGGCCAGCCGTTGGTGTACAAGGCCGTCTGCACTTGCGGCAGTTTGTCCAGGCATTGCTTAACCAGCGCCGAACCGGCGTTGAATTCGTGGTCGCCAGCCGCATGGCTGGGCGTGCCCGCCACCAGCACAATCTTCTTGCGATCGGCCAGCGGCGTGCGCTTCAGGCGGATGTTGCGAAACTGCACGGTCATGGGCGGGCCAGCGTGCAACTGCAACGCCAAAATTCCCGACATGGCCCGGCGTTCGACCTGGTCGTCGGTGACATCAACCGTGGTCTTGCCGTTGATGATGTGCGTCAGATGGTTGCCAGAAGCCACGATGGTGTAGTCGTTCCAGTCTTCCTTCTTGATGTTGGCTTGCAGTTCCGTCGTGTCACCGACCTTGCCGGTCTCCTCGACTTTGCCATCGCTGTTAATGGTGGTCCTCTGGCCGCGCTGGGCCAGAATTCCCCGGCCCCGTTCCTCGTAGAGTATGCCCGAATAGGTATCTCCTGCCTCAAAATCGGCCTGATACCCGCCCACAACCCAATTGCCGTGGCTTTGGCTGCGGTATTGAATGCCGGAGTTGCCGCCGACAATTTTGTATTGCAGCCGCAATTCAAAGTCATCGACCGGGCCCAAGGTCCAGGTCAAGAAAGTGTTGCCATTGGTGGGCTTGTCGGCGGTGGTTTGGCCGGTGATAGCCTCATCACGCACCGACCAGAATTCGGGGTTGCCCTCCCAACCTGTCAGGTCTTTGCCATTGAAGAGCGGCTTGAAGCCGGGTTCGTCCTCGGCCGCCGACCAGGCCGTACTGCCCGCGACAAACAGCAGCGCCAGCACGGCACCGCGCCAAAAATTCATTTTCATCAGACGCCTTTCGATACCAGGATCATTGGATCAGAGCTTGCCGCATGGGGACACATCGCCCGCCAGCGGGGGCGAAATGCCCTTCGACCGAACCTTAGCGTAATTGTTCCGCCGCCAACCGCAACTGTTTTGGAGCGGAATGCCGGTATCGGCGATGAAAGCGACTCCTACAGAGTGCGTTTCTAATCGCGTTGCAACATCACATGGCCGGGTGCGATCTCGATGACGCGGGCACCACTTTCCAGGCGGTCGCCCACCCTGACCACGCGTGAATCGACCATTGCGGCGGCCCCGCGTGCGTCGACAAAAACGGCCTGTACCTTGACGGGCCATTGAAAGGGAGGCGGCTCCACCGCGGGCAGCTGCTCCTCAATTGGTTCCGCTTGTGCCTGTTCAACGGCGGCTACGGCTTGCTCGTCCAGTTCCACGACTTGTTCAGGTTCTGGCGGCGGAATGAACTGGGCTGGCATGCGGAACGGATTGTGTGCAATCGTTTCGCTGAGATCGGCCGTGGGCCAGTCACGGCGGGCGGTGCCATGACTTTCCGGTATGGCAGCCGGATAAACGGTTCGTGGCGGCCGTGCCACGGCAAGATCAGCCGCCGCGGGACTGCCACCCGCGCCAGCGAACTGCCAATACAGCACCACGACAAACAGCACCGCCAACAGGGCCAGCAAGGCCAACTTGCGACGCTCCGCCGGAGTCTTGTCTTGGAGAAGTGCTTGCAGGTTCATGGCCGTTGTTCTCCCGTGGGAGCCGCCGCGACTTGCGACAAATTGTAAGGGACCAGCAGACGGGTCTCGATAACACAGTTCTCGCCCGACTCGTCGGCGGACGACAGGCCCAACTGGGCAAGCTTGCACAACCGCGGCAAGCCTTGCAGGCCGGCCAGGAATCGGCAGACGCCGTCGTACGAGCCTCGTCCGTTGATTTGCACTTCAAACTCACTGAAGCCGTCTCGCTCGGCGGGTGGACCGGGCCGAAACTCGCCAAGCTCCAATTGGCAGTCCGCGGCCAGGGCCGTGATTTGCGCCAAGAAGTCTTCCTCTTGCGACGTCGACGGAATCTTGGCGTGTAGCGAGCTGCTCTCCTGGTCCAATGCCTGGCACTGCTGGTTCAGACTTTCGTTCTGTTGCAGCACCGCTTGAGAACCAGCCAGGAATGAACGGGCGTCGTCCGCCTCCTGCTGGGTCGCGGCGATCCGCCAACCCAACAGGGCAGCGGCACTCCAACCGGCAAAGGCCACCAAGGCCGCCACACACAGGCATGCCGCGTGCATTCCGGCATCGACTGCCAGCATCGTGGTTTGTGATCGTTGATTTGACATGATGAACAATCCGCTAAGATCCTCTCGAAACATGGAAGCGGCAGGCAGCCGAAACGACTGGCCTGTCTTGGCGGGCTACATACGCCCTTCCACATGAAATTCGCGCAGTATGCCAACCGGCGACGGACGCGAACTGGACGACTTGAGCTTAACCTTGTCCAACGCCTCGCGCTCGCGAAGCCGCGATACAAACTGGGCGACCGTGGCCGAATCAAACGCCAGGCCATGCAGGCTGATCGAAATATTCAATTGCTCCGCGACGTTAGAATTGGCTGCTGGCCGCTCTGGTCCGCTGGCCAACTTGGGCGGAGCTTCCAAATGGGTTTGCAAGTCAAACCGCATTAGCTGCAGCCGGCCATCGCTTTGAGTCGCTTCCTGCCCAACTTCGCCCAGCAGCAGCAAGGCCCGATTGGTCAAATCCAAACCCTGCATCAATTGCGGCTTGTGCGCCAATGATGCCATCCGTGCCGTCAAGTCGGCATTGGCTTGTTGCATTGCGCGGACTGGTTCACATTGGGCTTCGATCAAGGCGGTTTCGTCCCGCGCGTCGACCAGATCTCGTGCGCGAAGGACCAACATACAGGCCACGAAAACCGCGCACGTTGCCCAGACCAGCGACCATTGCCGCAAGCGTCGGCGGACCAGGGCCTTGACCAAGAACTCTCGCGGCAGCAGGTTCAGGTTCATGGCTGCTCCTTACGCGACAACATCGACAGCGCCACCGCCACGCCAAACAACGCGTCGCCAGGCGCGGCGGACGTACCCGCGTCTAACAATCGCCAGGGGGCAGCGGCCGTGTCAAGTTGGCGCGTCAGATGGCCGTCTATGCCAGGAAAGGTTGCTCCCCCGCCCAAAAGCCACAGCCGCCGCGGTACGAACTCTCGAAATTGCTGCGACAGGTAGGCCAATGTCCTCTGAAGTTCCGTCACCAGATTGGCCAGCGGTGCCGCCACCAAACGATGTGTGGCTTGTTCGACCGAAAGTTTAGGAACCAGGCCGTTGCCCAGGCAGACACCAAAGCGGAGCAACAGTTGCTCTGCCTGCGCCGCTTCAACCGATAGGCCCTCGCAAAGCGGCTTGTACAGCGACTGTAAGTCGCACCCGCGTAACGATCGGGTGAACACGGGCCGGCCCCGTACGGCGACAACGAACAGCGGGTGGCTATGCCCCAGGTCAATGGCCGCTGCCGGTTCATCACTATCGCGGGCTTCCGCCAAGGCCACGGCACGAGCCATCGCGCAAGGCATGCCATCAAGGATACGGCATTCAAAGCCCGCGGCGAGAAGTTTGTCGGCGAACGAAACCACGTCTTTGCGTGGGGCAGCCAATATCGACACGCGTTTGCTATCGCTACCGCGCTGCTCTCGAACGGTCGATTCCCAAAAGTCAAAGGAGACCCCTTCCTCGCACCCGGACAGGTCGGCCAACAGATCTTGTTCGATCATGTTGGCCGTTTCGGCGGACGTGCCGGGCGGAACCTCAATAGTACGCTGGTTCAGGTCCGCCATCGGCAGCACGACGGCAGCCGCCCGGCCCTGGAAGAGCTTTCTGGCAATGTGCAGATTCGAGGGCAGCGCGAAGTGAGTTGCCGGCCGGGCTTCACTTGCTTCGTTGGCGGATGGATCGCGCGTTGGCAGTACCCACCGCCGCTCGATGTGGCAGGTATCGCCGTTCCAAGCGACTTGGGCCAACTTGACGGCCCGCCTGCCGACATCAATACCGACCCAACCCGCGGTCGACGGCCCCAGGCGCGAAGTCAATCTCGATAGTAGCGGAAGTGTCAGCGTTGGCATGGACAGACAATCATGGAAGAAAAACTAGTGGGGTACGGACGAAACATCCAACAGCGGCAGAATCACGGATAAGACAACGAACATCACCACCACGCCCAGCGCGATAATGATCGCCGGTTCGAGCATCTTGACGACATCGCGCAGATGCCGTTCGCCATCATCCTCGAAGTACTCTCCGACGGTTTGCAGCACCTGCCCTAGCTTGCCCGTGTGTTCGGCGGTGGAAATCATTTGGGCCGCGCCTAGTGGCAAGAAGGAGGCTGCTACCAGCGATCCACTCAGCCCTTTGCCGTTGATGACATCGCTTTCAATCCGGTCGAACAGGTCGCGAAACATCTGGTTGCGCTGGGCGCCGCGGCAAAGGCGGATGCTGTCCAAGAGAGGCACGCCGCTCATCAGCATGGTCCCCAACAAGCGGAATGTACGGCCCGCCAGCAACGCCCGCATCGGTCCGCGGATGCCGCGCTGGTTGAGGCAAGCACGGTCCCACCAACGGCGCGTGCTTTGGTGCCGGAACGCGCGATATGCCAGCAGTGCCGCCCCCCCCGCCAGGCTCACAATAATCACCCAATGCCCGCGGAAGAATTCACCGCTGTTCAACAACGCCTGGGTCAAAGGGGGCGCTGGCCGGCCCAGTTCGGCAAAGACCTTGGCGAACTGCGGCAGAATGAAGAACACCAAGGCGTTCAACACCACAAACGTCACCAGGCACAGCACGGCCGGGTAGCTCATCAAGCCCCAGACGGCGCTGCGCAAGCGGATCTCGGTTCGTAGCAAGTGCGTCAGACGGTCCAGAACCTGGGAGATCGCGCCAGACTGTTCGCCGGCGGCAATGCCGGCCACCAAGGATTCGTCAAAGATGTCTTTGTGTTTGCCCAGCGATTCCGAGAATGTTTGCCCGCTGGTCACATCGTAATGGACTTTCTCCAGCGTTTCCTTGAGCCGGGGGTTTTGGCTTTGCGATGCAATTCCTCGCAAGGCTTCCGCGAGATCAACGCCCGACTGGCACATGATGTTCAACTGCGACAGCATCAGCAACACGTCCCCTTTGCCTACGCGCTGGGCGAATAGCGAGCGGCTCGGCTTGCCAGCACCGGCTGGCCGGCGTCCAGCGGCGGAGACTTCCAGCGCAAACAGCCCTTGTTCGCGCAGCATCCGCCGCGCCTCGGCCTGCGAACCTGCTTCCAGTTCGCCCGATGTCACAGCGCCGTCGCGGGCTTTAGCTTTGTAGTAGTGTTTCATGGGGTTTGTCCTGCCAATCGGCGATAGAATCGCCTCCTACATTTTCGGCGATGAAATCGCCTCCTCCAGAATCAGTCGATGAACGCCGTGCGGACGACTTCATCCAGGCTGGTCTTGCCCTCTTCCGCCAGACGAATTCCCTCGTCCAGCAAGAAGGTGCCGCCTTGTTCCTGGTGCAACCGACGCAGCTCGTCCAGCTCGCCATTCCGGGAGATGATCTGACGCATCTCGCGGCTGGCCCAGAAGACTTCGTACATGCCGATACGGCCTTTGAAGCCGGTGTCGTAACAGTCGCGGCAGCCTTCTCCGCGAAGAAACTGCCGGCGTTTGTCCCCTTGATAATGCAGCATCTCCAGGTATTCGGCTGGCGGGTAATAGCTGGTGCGGCAGGTAGGGCAGATCATCCTCACGAGCCGTTGGGCGACCACGCCCAATAGGGCCGAAGCGATTTTGTACGGTTCCAACCCCATATCACGCAGCCGGGTGACGGCGCTGGCCGCGTCGTTTGTGTGCAGCGTGCTGAGCACCAAATGCCCCGTTAAGGCCGCTTGAATGGCCACCGCCGCGGTTTCGGCATCACGGATTTCGCCCACCATGATGACATCTGGATCTTGCCGCAAGATCGATCGCAGGGCCGAGGCGAACGACATGCTTTTGCTGGCACCCACCTGTACCTGGTTGATCAGTTCCAGTTGATACTCGACCGGGTCTTCGACCGTGACAATATTGCGATGGACCGACTTGATCAGTTCGATGGCGGAATAGAGCGTGGTCGTCTTGCCGCTGCCGGTGGGGCCGGTAACAAGGATCAGTCCGTGCGGCTTGTGCAGCATGTCCTTCATCCGGTCCAGTATCCGTTCCGGCACGCCCAACTGGTCGAGATGAAACGTCACATTGCGGCGGTCTAGGACGCGCAGCACGACTTTTTCACCCAGGATCGTGGGGAGCGTCGAGACGCGCAAGTCGATCTCGCGGCCTTCGACCACTACCCGAATCCGGCCGTCTTGCGGCACGCGATGCTCCGCGATATCCATTTTGGCCATGACCTTCAACCGCGACACAATCGCCGGATGAAACTCGCGCCGCGGCCGCAGGACCTCGCGTAGTTGGCCATCCACGCGAAAGCGGATCGTGGTGTAACGGTGGCCAGGTTCCACATGGATATCACTGGCCCGCTGGCGCAAGGCGTTGACCACCGCGTAGTTCACCAGATTGATGACCGGGCTGCCTTCGGCCAGCGACTCTATATCGCGGAGATCGATGTCGATGGCGTCGGATTGCAGCTCCAGCGCGGTCTGGTCAAGGTCGGCCGTGACGGCATCGACGGCAAAATTGTCTTCGTAGCAGCGCGGCAGCATCCGTTCGATGCTGGACCGCAAGGCCAGCACCGGAAAGGCCCGCAGGCCGGTCACGCGCTCAATCTCGTCGATCTGCTGCAGGTCCCAAGGTTCGGCCATGGCCACGCTCAACCGGCCGCGAACCTTAAACATGGCGATGGCGCACAAGTCCTCGGCCTTGGAACGGGGCAACAGCTTAACGACCAACGGGTCGATCATGCCGTCGCGCAGGCGGATCGACGTCTGGTTTGACCGTTGCGCCAAGAACTGTAGCAGCGTGTCTTCTTCCAGGAACCCCAGCTCAAGCAATGTCTCGCCGAGTTGTGTTTTTTGCTGTGAATGGCGGCCCAGGGCCGACTCCAGCTCATCGGGAGTGACCACGCCGGCGCGGACCAGCCTTTCGCCCAGCGGCAGCGCGTGCTCCGTTGGCGCGGCCGGCGCGGACACCAAGGCGGCGGGGCTGAAATGGCCATCGACGGAGTTCATTGGGCAAAGCTCCCAACGGCCGCCAAAGCGTCGTCGAAAACGGCAAACTGTTGGTCCAAACCAGCCGCCCGCAAGATGTCGCGGCAGAGGCCATTCGGCGCGGCCAATTGCAGCGATCCGCCACGGCGGATGCAGGCATCGCGCACGTCCAATAAAAGCTCCAAGCCGGCGCTGTCTATCAACGGCACGCTTTGCATCTGAAACACCAACCGGGGCTGCCCTTTGCCCAGGCACTCATCGAACACGCGCTCGGCATTGCCGACGCTGTCGATATTCAATGGCACATCGCCCGCCACAACGAAGACCGCGCCTTGTTTAGATGCCGCGAACATGGAATTACCTCGCGTTGGAGTCGATCGGCAACGTCAAGGTGAACCGCGAGCCAACGTCGAGTTCGCTGCGAACGGTGATGCAGCCGCCATGCAGGCGGGCCACCTCTTGGGCAAAGGCCAAACCCAGCCCGCTGCCCGTAATGTTTTGCACGCGGGCGTCGCTCGATCGGAAGAACTTCTGGAACAGCCGCGGCAACTCGTCGGGCGCGATGCCAATGCCCGTGTCTTCCACATGAAACTGAATCTCTTGCTGGGTGACTTCCACCAGCAGCCGGACTTCGCCATTTTCAGGCGTGTACTTCACCGCGTTGCCCAGCAAATTGGCCAAGGCCGCGGTAAGCTGTCCCTTGTCGGCGGAAAGCTCCGGAAGCTTGGGAGGCAACTGGGCGTCGATCCGAACCTGCTTTTGCCGGGCTTGGGGCTGCACGTTCTCGACGACTTCGGCCAGCAGCCGGGCAATATCGGTCTCGTGCCTGGCGATCGAGAGCGCGCCGGCTTCCATCTTGCTGACATTCAACAATTCATCGACAAACCGCGCTAACCGCGTGGCTTCGGCATTGATGATGTTGAAGAAGCCTTTTTGCTCCTCGGCGTCGATGTCGGGCTGCAGCGCCAGCGTTTCCGCGTAGGCCTTGATATTGGCCAACGGCGTGCGTAGTTCATGCGTGGCGGCGGACAAGAACTGGTCGCGCATCTCCTCGGCCAGCTTCTGCTGGGTCACGTCGCGCAGCGTCCACAGGCTTTCGCCAGAGGGGCCATGTTCGCCCAAGAGGGGTGCGCGGATCAGCCGCCAGATTCCTTGTGAAATCTCCGTTCCGCAACGCAGCTCATGCGACGAAACGGCAGCCGCGGCACCCGTTGCTTCGGCCAAGGGCGGGCTCGCCGTCGCACCGGACGCGGCCAGTACGTCGGAAAGGCGCTGGCCCACCAGCGATTGGGGCGAATCGGCTTGCAAGAGGGCCGCCAGTGCCCCGTTGGCCAGCGTGACAACTCCTTGCCGGTCCACCACGGCGATTCCATCGGAAAGGCTATTGAACAGCCCCTCCCAGTTGCGCTGCTGAAGCGCGCCGATGGAACCTCCCAACCTGGCATCAATCGCGGCAAACGACTTCTGGTCGTTCAACTGCCGCAACAATTGATTCCAGCCAATGGCGGCCGGTTCGTTGGCCACCAGTGGCCGCAAGCCCGATTCCAACGCGGCCGACGTCGCGCTGACTTCCCGCAGTTGCTCCTCAATGGCGGAGGTCCAACGGACGGTACGGCGCAAAGCGGCTGCTCCGGCCAGCAGCAGCACCAGCGGCATGGCCACCGTGAGTGGAACCATGTCGATCAGCAAGCCGCGCCATGACAGTACCAGCGCCAGGCTGATACATGCCAGCAGGCAGGCCAGGCCGAATAGCAGATACCTGTCTACCAGCCGGCGCGAGAGCGATAGCGACATCGGAGCCACGGCCATTGCGCCTTTCGGTAGATCACGCGCCCTGCGCGACGGCTACGGAAGTGCCGAGGACCGCATCGACGAGTGAGACAATTTCCTTCATGCTGAACGGTTTAAAGAACAGTTGGGTGATGTCGTACTCCGCCAACATCCCCTCCACATCGATCTCCAGCCCCTTGGCGGAACAAAGTACGATGGGCATTCCCGACAAGCCTAGGTCGTGGCGGGCGACGCGGCAGAGTTCATCGCCATTCATCTGCGGCATTTGGTAGTCGGTGATCAACAGATCAAACGGCTCGGCCGCCAGTCGGCGGGCCGCGGCGCTGCCGTTGGCTGCCACTTCCACCGCATAGCCGGCCCGTTCCAGGTTGAACTTGAGAACCTGCGACAGCACGAAGTTGTCCTCGGCTACCAGGACGCGTTTGCATTTGGTTTTCACGATCGTCGTACTCGGGTAAGGGGTTTACCGCCAAAAGTGGTCTCCACGAACGCCGCGGGGTAGCCCGCCCGCGGCTCCGTGGAGAACCGATTCAGCCATTAGGGTGTTTCCAACCGCATGCCCTACCAGGCAATGTAGCTGGCGTCATTGACGGCGATGTCGCCGGTCGTCTCGTTGTAGGCCCAGCCCGCACCACCAGCGACGACGCTGGTGATCGGCGATTGGGTGCTGACGACGACATTGTTGTTCAGGTTCGCGCCGACCTGAGGTGCCGGAAACTGCCCGCGCATGTAGCTGGCCAGCGCGGTCTTGAGATTGGCGGCGGTGGGGTAACCGCTGTTCTGGCTGCGGTACGTGTCGATGGCATTCCGCACGATACCCAGCGACTGCTGCGTGGCGTTGGCTTTGGCGGTGCTGGCGGTGTCGAACATCTTGGGGGTCGCCACGGCGGCGATGATCCCCAAAATCAGAATCACCACCACCAACTCCACGAGCGAAAAAGCGGCTCGCGACCGGTGAATCCGCTGGCTGGCTACTCGACGTGTCTGTCTCATGAATATTACCCTTGGACTGAAAGTAGTGTCTTGCCGGCCCAATGAGTGCCGGTGCCCGGAGAAGCAACCTGCCTCTCACTTGTCTCACTGCGACCCTAGCTTGCTAAAACACGCCGGGCAAATTGCCAGAGTCGCATTATTTCCATGGAGACGGCCAATCCCATTCCTCCGTTAGAACCGGTACCGATTGCTCCAAATATATGCCTGCTTCGGCCAGCTTTTTCACTTCGATGGCCTACATTTGAGGGGGACACCTTCGCCACTTACACAGGTCTAAAATATGGCCAGCCTCACCATGACTCCGCCGGAAACCCGTGTGCGGGCGGCAACTTGCACGGCGCTGCAAAGCGCGTTCGGGGCCGCGATAGGGGCGGACTTTGCCCTGGCCTACCAAGACATCCACTGGTGGCGGGCCGAAGGACGGTCGGGTGCCCATCTGACCCTGCTGTTTCCCGAAGGCAAGCACACGAATGAACGGCTGAACGAAGCCGCCCGCCAGGCTCGGCCGGTGGCCCTGCCCGCCGATCCCGGGTGTTGCCTGCTGTGTGTATCGCTAAGCCCCTTGCTGGGATCCGAGGTGGCCCTGTGGGGACTTGTAGACACGGATGACCACATTCTCTTGCAGCGATTCGCCGACAATGTCTGGCGCGACCTGCAACGCGAATACCAACACGGACACGCGGATTCGCAAATTCACGACTTCGCCCGCCAGGTAACGTCCGACTTCGAGGAACTCTGCTGGCTGCGCGGGCTAGCCGAGCATCTCGATCTATGCGGACTGCAATCAACCTCTCATACGGTAGCCCAGGCCATCTTGCCCGAACTGCGCGTTGTGGTCCGGGCCGAGACGATTCTACTGTTGCCGCCAGCCGCCCCTGACGACACCCAGGCGGATGAGGGCCCTCAGGTGCTGTCGGTTGGCACCCAACACTTCACTCTGGGCGAATGCTGGCGAATGGTTGCAGAGCTGGCGGCAGATGCGGCCCGGCAGCCTGCTGTCTGGAACAGCCAGACACCCGAGGATCTGTTGTGCGGCCTGCCTGGGCTGCGCAATTGCCTGTTGGCCAAGATTGGCAAGCAAGAACATCAACTCGGTTGGCTGCTGGCGCTCAATAAGGTCGAGCCTGAGTCCGATTCCGATGAACCCGCCGTGGCGTCGCTCGACCTGAACGAGACCCAGTTTGGCACCAATGAGGCCAGCCTGTTCAACGCCGCCGCGGTGATGTTGGCCACGCACGCACGTAACGTCTCCTTGTTCCGCGAGAAAGAACGGCTGTTTGTGGGCGTGATTCGTGCGTTGATTAACGCTATCGACGCCAAGGACTCTTACACCTGCGGCCACAGTGACCGCGTGGCACTGGTCGCCAAACGCATTGCCGAGCAAATGGGAGTGCCGCCGGCCGAGTGCGAGCGCTATTACCTGGCGGGCTTGCTTCACGATATCGGCAAAATTGGCGTCCCCGACCGCGTGCTGCAAAAACCTGGCAGCCTAACGGCGGAGGAATTCTCGCACATCAAACAGCACCCGCAAATTGGCCACTCTATCTTGAGCCAGGTCGAACAGTTGGCGGACCTGTTGCCGGGAGTGCTGCACCATCATGAATCGGTGGATGGTCGTGGCTATCCAAGTAGGTTGCGAGGGGATGAAATCCCCTTGCTAGGACGCATCCTGGCGGTGGCCGACTCTTACGATGCCATGACCAGCAGCCGTCCCTATCGGGTGGCCATGCCCGTGGCAAAGGCCGAGGCTATCCTGCTGGAGGGGGCCGGCACGCAGTGGGATTCGCAAGTTGTCGCGGCCTTCTTCGCCGCTCTTGAGGACATCCACGCCATTTGCCGGCTTGATGATGTCGTTCTGAATGAGACGGCCATGGCGGTTGAATAGCCCATTGCCGTGGGGCCTGGGATTACCGCCGCTGGGCGTTAGAATAGCAGCGGTACGCAAGGTGGCATTCTGTTGGCGCAATCGGCCTGTAGGAGGCGATTCCATCGCCGATCGACATGTAGAAGCCGTCGCCGACCGCGACAACCCCGCTTCACAGCGCCGCCCCATTCTCCCAGGAGCTGTCATGGAACGCGAATTGATCGATCGGGCCGAAACCATTCAGAGCAGAATCACTCAACTGAGGGACTCTCTTTGACTACCCAGCCCGAGCCGCTGAGGTCGCCGCGATCGAAGAGCAAATGTCACAGGCCGGATTCTGGAACAACCAGGAGCAGGCCCAAGAAGTCGTGCAAAAGCTTAAAGCGGCCAACTCCATTACCAAGCCGCTGACCGAGCTGATCCGCGCTGGCGAAGAGATCAAGACGCTGCTGGAAATGGCCGACGAGGACGACAGCTTTGTCGCCGAGGTGCCAGGCGAGCTGGAACGTGTCGAGCAATTGCTGACGGACCTGGAGTTGAAGTCGCTGCTCAACGGCGCGCACGACGCCAACAACGCCCTGCTAACCTTTAATGCCAGGGATGGCGGCACCGACGCGCACGACTGGGCGGAAATGTTGCTGCGGATGTACACCATGTGGGCCCAAAAGAATGGCTTTGAGGTGGAACTGCTCGACCGTGCCGACAACGACGTGGCCGGCATCGACAACGCCAGCATTGCCATACGCGGGCCGATGGCTTACGGCTATCTTAAGGGAGAGACGGGCATGCACCGGCTGGTGCGGATCAGCCCTTTCAATTCGGAGGGGAAGCGGCAGACCAGCTTTGCCGCGGTCGATGTTTCGCCCGAGATTCCCGAGAGCAGCAGCGAGATCGAGATCAGCGACGACGACATCCGCGAGGACGTTTTCCGCGCTAGCGGTGCTGGAGGCCAGCATGTCAACAAGACATCCAGCGCCATCCGCTTGACGCACTTTCCGTCGGGTGTGGTCGTGCAATGCCAGGCGGAGCGCAGCCAGCACAAAAACCGGGCCACCGCCTGGAAGATGCTGCGTGCGCGACTGGCCCGCATCAACGAGGAAAAACGCGAAGCCGAACAAATGGCCAAATACAATGAGCGGCCCAAGACCGGCTTTGGCGCGCAGATCCGCAGCTACTTCCAACACCCGGACCAGCGGATTAAGGACGAGCGCACTGAATACAAGCAGACGAATTTCCAGACAGTGCTGGATGGCAACATCCAACCCTTTTTGGACTCCTATTTGCGATGGCGCGTGGGGGCGGAGTAAGAGATGCCAGTGACCGACGAGACCGTGCTGGAAACCGCCGGAGTTAGTCTGCGGTTCTGGCGGGTGCGCGACCGGATCTGGCACTCCGTGTTTCGGCGGCACAGCGGATCGGAACTAGCCGACCAACCGTTGCTGCTGTCTTCGGTCGAAGGCGATGCCGATGACGACTGGCCCACCAGTCCGCCATTTCAAAATATCCACGTCGAACGCCGTCCCGACGGCGAGCAAATCGCCTTCTTGATAGGTATGGCCGGTAGCAGCCATTGGTCGGCCAGTGTGCAGTTGCAGTCCAACGGCCGGCTCATCTTTGACGTGGCTTGCCTGGTCCGCGCTTCGCCACGGTATCTGGGATCGACCTATGGCTACTCCGGTTCAACCATGCCCCGGTTGATTGGCGAGACAGTCGGGACGGAGGTGGAAATCGCCGCCGAGACACCGCAATTCACCATTCGTCCGCCGACCGTCGGTAAGTTTCCGGCGACGATCCGTTGGCGCTACGAACTCTGACCGGGCCATCCGCGCCAAGAAAAAGTCCGGCCGCGAACGATGTCGCGGCCGGACTGTAAACACACGGGATATGTGGCCAGGTTCCTTAGAACTTGGTCAACCGCCGACGTGGGCGAACGGTCTCTTCATTGTCCGACCGCTCGTAAGTTGAACGCGAGGGCTCCGCGTCTTCGTCCACGGGGCCTACGTTGATGTCGCCCGATGCATCTTCATCAAGCGCCGACCGGGTCGATTCCGGTGCAGGCTCTGGTTCCAGCTTTTTGGCGGGCGTGGGCTTCTTTTCGATGATCGTAGCCGGGGTACCCTCGTCCACGATAATCTTGCGGGTCTCGCCGTAGTACGTGGTCTCTGGCTGGGCCGAGTCGATTGGCGCGGCCTCTATCGTCGTTGCTTCACCACCGTACACATCGCCAAATACGGGCGTGCATTCATCAACTGGCACGCGCTTGACTACCAAGCGCGGCACCCGGCAGGTGTACGAAACGGGCACCTTCTTGCACACGGTACGCGGTGTGCGCTGCGTCTGGACGACCTGCTCGTAGCGGCAGACCTGTACGGGGGTCTCTTCCACGCGCTCTTCGTACACCATGCGCTGTACGGTGACGGGCACTTTGCGAACCATTTCTTGGCGTTCGTAACGGCAAACCTGTACGGGCACTTGCTGTTCTACCCGTTCCACCACCTGTTTTTGCACGGTGTACGGCACGCGGCGGACGAATTCCTCGGTCTGCATGCGGCATGTCCGCACGGGCACGGTGCGGACCATTTCCTCATCGACGTAACGCTGCACCTGGTACGGCACCTTGTAGGTCTCTACGCGGGCGACGTAACTGGTTTGCGGCACCTGCTCTTCCACGATATTGGGCTGCCAAACTTTTTGCACTTCGATCTGGGACGGCGCGGTGAAAGGCACCCAATACAAGCCGCCGCGCTGGTAGGCGGTGTGGCCGGTGGCTGGATCGACAATACACTTACCGCTTTGCCAACGCAGCCGATTGACCGTTGCGCCCGGCCGGCAAACTTGCTGGCAGACATAGCCGCCGCGATCGACCTGGACCGGACGATAGGTGGTGACGGGTTCCATCACCGTGCGGTTGACTTCGCGCTCGGCCGTTTCAGTCACGGCACGGCGGACGGTGAAACGCTCCTCACGCTCCGATGTTTCCCAGACGGGCTTGGAAACCTGATACCGCTCTTCGCGCTCCGCCGTCTCGCAGACGGTTCGCACGCGGTCGTAGCTGGCATCGCGCATTTGCGTCTCGTAGACCGGCTTGAGTACGCTGTAGTGCTCTTCGCGCTCGGTCGTCTCGCAGACAGGCTTGGCCACTTTGTAGCGCCGCTGGCGCATCTCGGTCTCATAGACCGGGCGCATGGCCGTGACTTGTTGTTCATCGTAAACGGTCTCGTACTCCATGCGATACGCGGTCACTTCGCGTTCGTCATAGACCGTTTCGTACACCAGCCGGTACGTGGATGTCTCGCATTGTGCCTGCGCCCAATTTGGCGGCACCATGCAACCCAACGCCAGCCACACCACACCCGCGATTTGCATCTTCATGATTTTTCTCACTCCGCCCTTGTCAAGGCTGTAGAACCGTTGCACAACGGGCGCATCCCTGGCCAAGCATTACCGGACACGGTCACGGCAATGTGGACTCCGGCCTCCTGGCCATCCTGTATGCAAATCTGGCAGACAAATGCCTCGACTGCAAACGGAAAAGTTTAACATTTGCCATGACAGCATTTCTAAGTCCATATGCGGAAATGCTTTGCAATTTTGCAAATATTCTCAAGAACAGAAAAGTCCTATCCGACACCGTTTTGCCAGAACGGTGGTGAGGAGGCAACATGGTTGTATTTTGGCCACGTTGAAAGGACAGCGGAGAGAGTATTCCGCGGATTTTTCGGAGTGTAGGGGACGTTTTGGGTTGTAGGGTGCGTTGGTGGTGAATTGCGTCAGTACGGACCCGCATGGACGTGGGTTGAGTCTTCGGCGTTCGTTGGAATTGAAAGGCGAGACTGTGGCGAGTAAATGGGTCAGGGGCAGATGGCTGCCGAAAGCGAGATTCAAACCGTGAAACGCTGGCACCATTCGTTACAATAGATGGGAGATAGGCCCTACCTTGTTTCCCGCCCAATCTCCCGTTGTGCCGCGCCCGCATGTTGCCAATTGCCATGTCGATTCGATCCGCCTGGAGCCAGCGAGCGATACTCTTGGTGTTGCTGGCCGCAGCGCTGCTGCCTACCAGGGCCAAGGCCGATTACGAGCGCGACATCTGGCCATTAATCTCCAAGTTTTGTGCCGATTGCCATGGCGGCAAGAAGCCCGAGGCCGGCATCAATTTTGAAAAATTCAAGTCGCATGCCGCCGATGCCCGCCACCGCAAGTTATGGCACCGTGTACGCGAACAGGTCGCGGGCAGTATCATGCCGCCAGCCGACTCGCCGCGGATGAGTAAGAAGCAGCAGGAGAAATTGCTCGATTGGATCGACGGCACGGCGATTTTCGTTGATTGCTCGGCACCGGTCGATATTGGCCGGGTGACGCTTCGCCGCTTGAACAGGACGGAATACAACAACACCGTGCGCGATCTGGCGGGGGTCGATTTTCGACCGGCGGATGACTTTCCGGCGGACGATGTGGGTTATGGGTTCGACAACATTGGCGATGTACTTTCGCTGCCTCCGCTTTTGCTGGAAAAATACCTCTCCGCCGCCGAAGCGGTCATCGACCAGGCGATTGTGGTCCCGCCCGCGCCGGCCGTGGCGCATTACGAGGCCGAGACCGAACAGCGCGACGGCCCCGGCGCGGTATACGGCGGCTTTGCCATGGTCCTTGTCAGCAATGGCGAAGTCCACGTTCGACATGTCTTTCCGGAGACGGGTGACTACATTCTGCGTGTGAAAGCCTTTGGCCAGCAGGCTGGGAAGGATCCCGCACGGGTGCAGCTCAAGCTAGACGGCCAGGCGGTCAAGACATTCGACGTGAAAGAGACTGAGGATAAGCCAGGCTTGTTTGAAGCGCGGCTGCGTGTGAAGCAAGGGGGCCAAAAGTTCGCGGCGGCGTTCATCAACGATTACTACCAACCGAACGACCCCGACCCGAAGAATCGCGACCGAAACCTGGGGATCGACTATCTGGAAATTGAAGGCCCGTTCAACGCTGGCCAGGTGATTCTGCCAGATCATCATCGGCGGATCATGATTGCCGAGCCAGGGGGCGGCAAAGAGCGGGCAGCTGCGAGCAAGATATTGCGACGATTTGCCTCGCGCGCTTATCGCCGGCCGGCTGAAGACGAAGAGGTGGAAAGATTGACGGAGTTTGCCATGGCGGCTCTGGATGAAGGCCAGTCGTTCGAGGCGGCCATCAAACTGCCGCTCAAAGCCATTTTGATTTCGCCCCATTTCTTGTTCCGCGTGGAGGAAGACCGTCCGCCCGACCAGCCCAACCAAAGTTATGCTCTGAACGATTACGAGTTGGCCACGCGGCTATCGTACTTCTTGTGGAGCAGCATGCCCGATGACGAACTGTTCGCAGCGGCGCAAGGGGGCCGTTTGCGTACCATTGGCGGCATGGCAGAGCAGGTGCGCCGGATGTTGCGCAGCCCCAAGAGCGAGGCCCTGGTTGAGAATTTTGCCGGCCAGTGGCTGCAACTGCGGACGCTGGAACGCCTGGCCCCCGACAAGCAGCAATACCCCGATTTTGACGAACCGCTGCGCGAGGCCATGATTCAGGAGACGCAACTCTTCTTTGCCCATATCATGCGCGAGGACCGCGGGCTGCTGGAACTGCTCGATGCCGACTATACCTTTGTCAACGAGCGCCTGGCCCGGCATTACGGCCTGGCTGGCGTGCGGGGCAGCGAGTTCCGCCAGGTGCAACTGTCCGATCGCAACCGTGGCGGCGTGCTAACGCAGGCCAGCGTGATGACGGTAACATCAAACCCCACGCGGACGTCGCCCGTCAAGCGGGGCAAGTGGATCTTGGAAAACATCCTGGGGACGCCCCCGCCTCCTCCGCCCCCCGGCGCGGGCGACTTGCCCGACGGGGACGGCACGCCGCTGGCCGGTACGCTGCGGCAGCGGATGGAACAACACCGGCAAAAAGCGGCCTGTGCTTCTTGCCACGCGCAAATGGATCCGCTCGGTTTTGGACTGGAGAATTTCAACGGAATTGGCCAATGGCGTACCGAGGATGCCGGCACCCCCATCGACTCATCGGGTATACTGCCCGATGGAGCGGCGTTTGCCGGTCCCGCTGAATTGCGCGAGGTGTTGCTCCGCCAACAGGGCCAATACCTACGCTGCCTTTCCGAAAAAATGCTGACGTATGCTTTAGGAAGAGGGCTGGAATACGACGACCGCTGCACGGTGGACGGTATCGTGCAGGCGCTGGCCGATGACGAGCAGCGGTTCTCGCGGCTGATTTTGGCCATCGTGCAAAGCGACCCATTCCTGCGCCGCCGCGCTAAGTAAAGGTGAAACATGAGCAAGTACTCCATCAACCGCCGCACGGTTCTTAAAGGGTTGGGGGCCGCGGTCTCTCTCCCTTGGTTGGAAGCCATGTCGCCGCTGGCCACACCTGCCCATGCCGCCGGCCAGCCGGGCGACTTGCCGCGGCGTTTGGCGTTTTTTTTCATTCCCAACGGCGCGCACATGCCGGCTTGGACGCCAGAACAGGAAGGGACCAATTTTTCGCTGCCGCCAACTCTAGAACCTTTAGCCGGCGTCCAGGATCAATTGCTTGTATTAAGCGGACTTGCGCATGCCAAGGCCAACGCCAATGGCGACGGGCCGGGCGACCACGCCCGCAGCGCAAGTTGCTACCTGACCGCCACTCAGGCGCACAAGACTGCGGGTGCCGATATCCGCGTGGGGGTCTCCGTCGATCAGGTCGCCGCTGAAAAAGTGGGGCAAGCCACCCGCTTCGCCTCGCTGGAACTAGGTTGCGAGCATGGCCTGAACGCGGGCAACTGCGATTCTGGCTATAGCTGCGCATACTCGCACAATATCTCTTGGAAAACGGCCTCAACCCCCATGGCCAAAGAGATCAACCCGCGGGCCGTTTTCGACCGGCTTTTCGATCGCGGGCCCGAGGGAGAACTGGCCGAAGCCCGGCTGCGCCGCGAACGCGAACGCAAGAGCATTCTGGACTTTGTCCAGGCCGACGCCAAACGGCTGCAAGACAAACTGGGACGCACCGACCGTAAAAAGCTGGACGAATACCTGACAGGCGTGCGTGAGCTGGAGCAACGTATCGAACGGTCGGAACAAGAGACGGCCCGCGCGTTGCCCCCCACCGAGCGGCCCGATGGCATTCCGCAAGACCGCCAAGACCACATTGTGCTGATGAATGACCTATTGGCACTGGCGTTTCAAGCCGATCTAACGCGGGTGGCCACGTTCATGCTGGCCAACGAAGGGAGCAATCTTTCGTACCCGTTCTTGGATGTCCGCGAAGGACACCACGACCTTTCCCACCACGGGCGGGACGCCGACAAGCAGGCCAAGATCGCCAAGATTAACCGCTTTCACATGGAGCAGTTCGCCAAGTTCGCCGAGAAACTCAAGAGCATGCCCGAGGGCGAGGGGAACGTGCTGGACAACAGCCTGATTGTCTATGGCGGCGCAATCGGCGATGGGGACGCTCACAACCACGACGAACTGCCGATGCTGCTGTTAGGCCGTGGCGGCGGCACGGTCACGCCGGGCCGGCACGTGCGTTACGAACGCGGCACGCCCGCCGCCAATTTCTATCTATCCCTGCTGGAGCGGATGGACGTATCGCTGGACGCCTTCGGCGACAGCCGCGGCAAGCTGGCCGACTTGAAGGTCTGACCGCGCTCATCACGGGGCCGCATTCCATTGGTAACTGTCCACGACCGGCCGCATCTGTTGACCGGTGGAATAGCCAATGGGCGGCTTTTCGTACAGATTGGGATCCCACACCAGCCTGGCGGCCTGGTCGATCTTGATGTCGCCGTCCACCAGAACTGTCCCCACGATCTCGGCTCCTCCTCCTACCCGCACTTCCAGATTGCTGGACCATGCCCCCGTGGGGCATTGTACTTGGATGAGCCCCGCCATTTTTGAAGGATAAGTTACTCCGCCCACCACGACATTTCCAGCAGCCGGCTGAATCTTGTCAATCACGGCACTCAGAGTGACGTGGCGGATTAGAAGGATAGGGTAGTCCGCCTTGGCTGGCTCCCAAGAGATTGCTTGCGTTAGTTCCACTCTTATCGAGTCGGGGCATTCCACGATCAGTGTCCCCTGGATGCGGCTGATTTCTATCTTCAAGGTTTGCGTCGGTCGAACCAGGTACAGCCCTTCCGAATTCTTTTGCGCGCCGAACGGGTTGACCGTGGGACTGAGCAACGACGCGGTTAGCTTGCCGTTGGAGGGGACCGTCAGTTCCGTGGCAGCCTTTTTGTAATCGTCAAAAACGCTTTGCGATGGAAAGCTTTGCGAACTGATGGGCAAAGTCGAAAAACCCAACACATCCCCCGCGCCCGTGATGTAATCGGCCTCGACGTTGGCCACGGCGTCGGCGTTGATGTTGGCGCTGTCGTTGGCGGAAATGGGGCCGCTAATGGCCGTCAGCGGGGCATTCACGTCGATATCGTCATCGGCGGCCAGCACTGTCCGCAAGGCGTCGATGGGCGTGGCCCCCGTCAACCGCACGCTATAGACGCGAACGGTGGTGCCCACCCGGCCAATTCCGTACAGGCGGGCTGGCTGCGAGGAATCATTCCACAACGCATAGTCCGATCCCCCTAGTGCATCATCGACGACCTTCCAGGTGAAGGTTCCGTTTCCCAATGACTTGGAAGAAACCTCATACCCGCTGGCGTAAAACAACCGCCAATAGGAGTTGGAGTTGATCGTCGCCAGGCCGTGCTCCAGGCCGGCCATGGCCAGTACGCCCGCTTCGGCCCAGTCGTTGCTTTGCATGGCCCGCCGGGCGTTGGCTCGCGCCACAAGCAGTCCCGACATGCCGATCACGGAGACCAGCAAGGAAGTATTGAGCACCAGGATGAGCGTAGCGCCGCGGCGGCCACCGGTTCTTTGAAGCCGGATAGGTGCCTGGCGGCGTTGGGTTTGTAGTTCGATCATTGGTCCTTCGCCCGATTGATGATGGCGGTTCCTCGCGCTTGTGGCGTACCGCCGGCTGCGGTGGTGATCTGCACGCCAGTCCAGGTGACAAAGTCCGATTGCATGGAGGGCCACGATTCACCCAGCCCGTTCTGGCCGCGTAAGCCCACCAGCCTTGTTTGCCTGCCGGAATTGTCCGTCACCGTGACCGTGATTCGCTTTAGTCCCGTTTCGCTGCCCGACGTGTTCAGGCTGCTGCGCTGCACAAAGGCCACGGCCACACTGCGCGTCCATCCGGTATAGCCGCTGATGGCCGTGCCGCTCTTGGACTTGGGGGGGGATTCGCTCCAGTTGTGGTAGTCGTCCACATCGTTAAACGCCGAGCGATTTCCGGTAGACTCGCCCGTCTCCGGGCCAAACGTAGGTGAGGAACCGCTGTCTACGTAGTTGGTTTGGTAAATCTCCATCATTAGCTGTTCAGCTAGGCCGGTGGCCTGGCGTTGCGTGGCGACCGATTCGCGGCTTTGCGTGGTGGCGGTCACGCACTTCAAACTGGCCACCAGCAGCGCACCCACCAGTACCGTGGAGAAGGCGCATTCCAATAGGTTGAAGCCTCGGCGGTGACAAGCTCGCGGCCCACAATCTCCCTTTCCCTCTGGGAAAGGACCTGGGTGAGGGATTTGTTGGCTGGAGCATACTTTGCCCCATCCCCCTCTCCCCAACCCTCTCCCGGAGTACCGAGAGAGGGTGCGGCGGTTGAGCAATCGGCCAATGCCTCTCGATTGACTCGATAATTCGTTCATTGCGTCGTCACCGTTCCCAAGACTTGAAAGTGCATGGCCGAATTAGGAATGTTTGTCCAACTACTCCCTTGGTTCGTGCTCTCGCAGTAGATCGAACTGGAGGGGGCCGAGCCGAGGCGGCAACGGGTGACGGCCAGCGTGCCGCTACCGCTGCCAGTGACTTGCAGCACCAGGCCCGTGGAGGGCGAAAGCCCTGTCAGGCCGCTCAGAGAAACATCGACCCATTGAAATGAAGTGGTGGAGATCGACGATGTACTCCGCGAAGCGGTCGCCAGCGGCGTTCCGGTCGGCTTGCCGCTGCCGTTGGCTGCACTGATTCGAATAGTCAACGTTTGCCCCAATCCGACCTTCTTGAGATACAAACGGACCGTAATGATACTCCAAGCCGTCGCATTCGATGGCAACGAGGGTTGGAAGTATTGCGCCGGCCAACGCGACTGCGAGATATTCAAGTCGGCATTCGAGCCGTTGTAATAAGCCAGGTTCTGCTGCACGCTTACCCGCACGGGCGGAAGGATGGTCTTGGTCAGGTATTGCAGGTTAAATCCTTGCAACCGGCCCGTGAGCGGCGCGGCGGTGGCGGCTGAACCGTTGTATTGGCGCGTGAGGGGATTGCCCGCCCCGGACCAGGCATAGCGGATCGTTTCCGCTTGCTGGTCGCCATCGCGGTCGGGAACGGTAAAGGTCAAAGCCGTTGATGTCCGTTCGGTGAAGGTCAAGGCCGTTCCTAGTTCCGCCGCCAGTTGGTCGGCGGCCTCTCCCGCTTCGACGGTGGCCGCGCTGCTGGAACTGGGCGATTCGAGTGACTTGGTGGCGATTAACACCGACGACGCCAGTCCGCCGACCAGTACCGCCGAGATGCCCAAGCTGACTACCAATTCGACGAGCGTATAGCCGCTGCGTCCGTGCGCGGGCCGCGGGAATGTTCGACGACTTGCTGGCAAGTGGATCATTGGATGGTGGCCCTTCCCGAGGTGGCGTTGACCGTGATCGTCTTCTGATAGCCGTTGCCGCCGACCACCACCAACCCCGCCGCGCTGGGTGCGCCGTAGCGGTTGAATGTTACCGACTGGCTGCCGCCGAAATTGGCCGACACTAGATCGACCTGATAGGGCTCTTGCGACAGGTTGACCGTAAAGTTCGTCGCCGTTCGATCGAGCGATTGCATGTTCGTCGCGGCGTATGTCTCGGTCGATGGGGAGAAAGTTATAACGGCATCGGCCGAGTTGGCCAGCGCTTGCCGCTTGGCGTAGGCCAAGTCGCTAGCGATGCGACTGGCCGCCGCGTCGGTGCGATAGCGGTTGATAGAAGCGAGATACATGGGGGTCCCCGCCGCCGCGGCAATGCCGATAATCAAGACCACAATTGTCATCTCAACCAGCGTATGGCCGCGACGCAAAACGCCTGCCCGCGGCAGCCGGGGCAATGGGAAAACAGTTTGGTGCATGGCCGTCAATCGCGAATAGGAAAAGTGCAACCAGGACGGAGTGCCGCAAATGAAACGAGACATTACAAACGTAGCTTTCCCGGCTGCCGTGGTTGATCGAACGGAGCGCGGCGGCCCGGTTTTACGGCGGATTTCCTGACCGGTGACGATTGCGCCGACCGAGTTGCCGCGTTAATGTGGCGTTTGGACAACAAGGCCAGATGCCGCTTGTTGATGAAATGCCACAGGGAGCGATGGCCGGCGGAATTCAGCCAATGCCAAATTGCCGTTTGGCGTTGAAGTTAGGGCATTAGCCAAGCCAGACTCAAGACTTCGGTATGAGGATCGCTTTGGAAATTGGAAGGGGCGTCCGCCATTTCAAACGGTCTTCCAGTCATGCGAATTCCTTCCACATCCTTGGCCCATCTTGCAGCCAATCTGGCGATAGGTTTGCTAGCCAGTCTCTTGCCCAATCCAGCCCTGGCCGAACCTGTCAGTATCACGCTTGCCGGCGGCCAGCAGGTGTCGGGCGAGGTCGATCACCGGACCAACGAGCGCCTGCTCTGGCTTCGTCGGCAAGAGGCCGGAATACAAATTACCAGCGGGTTCGCCTGGTCCGAGATTCGCAATGGGCAATGGGCGAACGAAGTCCTTACGACGGCAGAGCTTCGCCAGCGTGCGTTAGGGGCTGGAACCGCGGGGTTGGCGGCGCACGAGGTTAAGTCCTATCCGTCCGGTAGTCTAGACGAGAACCGCTCGTCACGGCCCTTCGATTCCATGTACGATCGCCCCGCGGAGCAGATGCCCAGGCGCGTCGAGTCGCTGCGGATCTCGGCCTGTCTGGGCCAATGGGACGACGATGCCTTTGTCGATGGCCTGGTGATCCAAGTCTTTCCGCTCGACCATCGCGGCCAGATCGTCCCGGTCAACGGCGATTTGACGTTTACCCTGGTGGGCCAGGTGGTACCGCTGAGCCTGGGCTCGCCGGCCCAGATTGCCCCCCAGTTTCGCGAACTGGAAAGGGGCAGCCGGTTGGTGCGCAAGCGCGACTTTGCCGAGGGGCCGGCGACCTATCGGTTGGCGTTCGACCGCTTGCAGCCCGAGCGCGATGTCAACGTCGATTGGAGCGCGCTGCTGCATGCACGGTTGGGCGTGTTCGGGCAAGGGGCCTTTCGAGCATCCGCCGTGGATGTACCGATTCGAGATTTCAGCCACCTGCGCAACCAGTTTCAATTCCATACGCCGCAACGATACGCTCCGCATGAGATCGAGGGAATTCCGCTTCGCTAATAGCCGTACGGCTGGCGGCGTTCTCCAGTTGGGAACGGAAACGATGGGCCACTCCAAGTCGTATAGGGTGCCAAAGGCGGCTCGTCCGTCAGTGGCGCTACAATGCACTGGTGCCACTGGCGGGCAAGCAGCCAGTGGCATCCCCAGAATTGATGGATGACAAAGCACTAGCCAGAACTGTCTCGCGGCACTACACTTGTTTGAACAATTATCGTTCAGCGAGGTATCCACGAGGAAATGGCCACGACTACCCGCACGCGCGCCGCTAGCCGCTTTGATTCGCTGGAGCAAGAGGTCTTTCTCAATCTCTGGCGGACCTACGACCGTTTGCGCTTGATGGAGGACGAACTGTTTGCCCGGTTCGACCTGACACCGCAGCAATACAACGTCTTGCGTCTGTTGCGGACTCAACTGCCAGACAGCCGGCCCACGCTGTGGCTGGCGGAGCGGCTGGTATCTCGCGCACCCGACATCACCCGCATGTTGGACAAGCTGGAGCAGCGGCGGTTGATTGCCCGGCACCGCCCGGCCGATAACCGCCGCACGGTGCTGATCGACATCACGTCCGCCGGCACCGGCCTGTTGGATAAAATCGACGAACCTTTGCGGGCCTGCCACGAACGGCAGCTTGGGCATCTTCCAGCGGCCGAACTGAAGCGGCTGGCGAAGATGCTACAGGCAGCCCGTGCGCCGCATGAATCGGCCGACAGCAGTTGGATTTGAAACAACGCGATTGCCGTAAGAAAAGACCAACAGCCAGGAGCTAACCAATGACTCAAAACTCCCCAAATCCAGCCAACGAGGCCGATGTTATCGTGATTGGCGGCGGACCGGGAGGGACGACGGCCGCCACGCTGATCGCCCAAGCGGGCTACAACGTGCAACTCTTTGAGCGCGACACGTTCCCGCGGTTCCATATTGGCGAGTCGCTGATTCCGCAAACTTATTTTGTGTTGGAACGGCTGAACATGCTCCCCAAAATGCGGAACAGCCCGTTCATCAAGAAATACAGCGTGCAATTCGTCAACCAACGCGGGAAGCTTTCGGAACCTTTTTATTTTGTCGAGCATAAGCCGCACGACTCTTCGCAAACCTGGCAGGTCGTGCGGAGTGAATTCGACAAAATGATGCTCGACAACGCCCGCGAACATAACGTGCGGGTACAAGAGCAGCACCGCGTGCTGGCCGTGCGGTTTGAGGGGGACCGGGCAGTGGGCGTGCAGGTACAAGGGCCCGACGGCGTGCCGCGCGAGGTACGCGCGGCGGTGGTGGTCGATGCCAGCGGGCAAAGTTCGATGTTGATGGACCGCATGAACCTGCGCGAGTGGGATCCCGTCCTGCGCAAATCGGCTTTGTGGACCTATTGGGAAGGTGCCTGGCGCGACACCGGCCGCGATGAAGGGGCCACCGTCGTGCTGCAGATTCAAGGCAAGCATGGTTGGTTTTGGTACATTCCGCAACATAACAATATCGTCAGCGTGGGGGTGGTGGCCGGGCATGAATACCTGTTTCAGGACCGCGGCGGCGATCTGGAGAAAATCTATCACGAGGAAGTTGCCCGTTGCCCGGGCTTGCAGCCCCGGCTGGCCAATGCCAGACGGGTGGAGCCGTTTCGCGCGGCCAAAGAGTACTCGTACGTCGCCAAACGGGCCGCCGGCGATGGCTGGGTGCTGGTGGGTGACGCCTTTGGCTTTCTCGATCCGCTTTATTCGTCGGGCGTGTTGTTGGCGCTGAAATCGGGCCAGTTGGCGGCGGATGCCGTGGTTGATGGGCTGCAACGAGGCGATACCACTGGCACGCAGCTTGGCCGCTGGGAGCAAGACTTCAAGCAAGGCATGGAGCGGATGCGGCGTTTGGTCTGCGCTTACTACGAAGGCTTCAGTTTTGGCCGGTTCGTCCAACGCTATCCTCACCTGAAAGGGAGGCTGACCGATCTTCTGATTGGCGACCTTTTCCAGGATGGCGTGGACGAAGTTTGGGGCCCGATGGATACCATTAGGGCGGAGTTGGCGGCGGCTCAATCGGACTGATCGCATGATGTGCCAGCATTGCTATCAATCATGGATTACATTGCCTTTCATTAGATTAACAAATGCAAATGCTTGACAATTTCGGTGTTCTGCCACTACATTGTTTCGACTGGTTGCTAAGACTAGATTCTCGTAAGTCTCCAGCGAGAAAAGAGTTGGTGGTGGACCATCGGCTCTAGGATTTGGAGATCGCAACACATCGCGTGTTATACGCGCGTAGCGACAAGCCGCCCGCGGATTCGCTGGCAGCAAGGAGAACACGATAGTGCAACGCATGACGCATGACAGTGCCGTTTTAACCGCTTCCACCCCCCCATTGGCGAATGTTCTGCCGATCCCATCGCGGGCGGTCATGAACGACGACCAAGAGAAACTGGCGGCTCGTATCGAGCGCCTGGTCCGCCGACAAACCAACGACAAAGTTCGCGAATTGCGCGTCGTTGTACTTTCCGAGCGGATCATTCTCAGTGGCCGCTGCGGGACTTTCTATAGCAAGCAATTGGCGCAACATGCCGCCATGACGCTGGCGGATGAGTCCCCGCTGGTCAACCAGATCGACGTTTGGTAATCGACTGGTTAAGGCAGGCGGTTCAAGCCGCCCGACGAACTTCTTTGGCAACGGCCTCGTCGTACACCGCGGCAATCTGGCGGCAGTTTTGTTGCCAGGTGTGCCGCAGCGCCAGGTGGCGGGCTGCCGCGCCCGCTTGTTGGCGTGTGGCCGGGTCGAGGTAACGGCCAAGTGACTGGGCCAGTTGGGCATCGTCGCCGGGGTCATTCAGGACTTCGCCTTCCGCGCCGGTCAGCAGTTCGCCCGCACCGTTAAATCGCGTGGTAATCACCGGCAGGCCGCAGGCCAGTGCCTCCAGCAGCACCAGGCTGCAAGGGTCGTACCAGGTCGGCTGTACATAGAGGTCGGCTGCCCCGTAATAGGGCGCGGCGTCGGCCACCGGTCCCACGAAATGGACAAGTCGGCCCGCGCCGCATCGCCGCGCCAAGGCCTCGTACCGTGCCGTGCGTTTGCCTCCCACCACGGCCAAATGCCAGGGCATTCCGACGGCGGCCAATCTGCCTACTGCGCGAATGGCCGCCGGCACGCCCTTCAAGGCAAAGTTGTGAGCCACAATCAACGCCAGCGGCGTATCGTCCGGCAGGCCCAGGCCCGCGCGGATGGGCTGGCGATGTTCGCCGGCCAGGCAGGGCGCAAACCGCTCGGTATCAACGCCGTTGTAAATGATCCGCATTCGCTCGGCCGGAACGCCGTGCAGCCGCTGCATGTCGCGCGCCACCATCTGGGACAACGCCAGCACAATGCGACCATCGGCGGCATATTGTCGCCGGTTGAGTTCCGCGAATTCGCGATGCCGCGGCAAGAAGCCTGCCAACCGCCGCTTCCAAGAACGCAGAGCCGCCGGCATCAGCAGCAGATTCTGCTCAAAGGCCGCCATCCGCGATCCGCCATGCGGTTGAAAAATATCGCAGTGCCAGCCGACGCCCGTATCATGAACAACATCAACCGCCAGCGTTCGCAATAGCTCCTCGGCTCGCCTTGCAAAGGCCAGCCGCTTCGGTCCGCTCAATTCGCCTGCTGGTATAGCGTGGCAGATCAGGCCCGACGTTTGCGCCGCGGGCGAGAACCGCATGGCCACAACATGCACCTCATGCCCCGCCGCCAGCATCGACTGGGCAAACTGCCAGGTCCATTGCTCGACACCCCCAGCCGCCGGGTCGAGCTGATGTATTACCAGGGCGATGCGCATAAACCAGTTCCTTGGGAAGTTCGCCCGTCCGCTTTCCAATTTGCCGTACCGATCAAGGGTGCGCTCCCAAATGCCACTCCATCCAGCGTTGCTTGGCCAAGACGCGGCGGATTAGCTTTTTGTCGCGGGGGCGCAGTTTCTTAACGCCCAAGTAGCGCTTGATGAAGGCCATTTTTTGCGTACAAGAAATGCGGTCGCGGGGGGCCGAATACGACAGTTGTGCCAAATCCTTGACCAGCCATCGCCAGCGAAAGCGGGGCCGATGCTCTACCCGTTGCAAGTCGATCAGATTGACTTTGAATTCCCCCGGCTGCGGCTCTTTTATGAAAAAGTGGCAGCAATACAGGTCGCGATGGTTGTAGCCCAACTGGTGAAAGCGGGCCGCCACCGCGGCCACGTCGCGCAGCAATTGGTCGAGCGCCGGGTCGCGCGGGGTTGTTTCGTCGGCCTGCCGGGCGGGAAAACGCTGCCGCAAGAAATGGTCTAACTGCGTGTATTCCGCCAGTTCCTCCGTCAGCACGAACGATTCCAACAGCCCGTCGGGATGGAGCTTTTCGCCGTAGGCAATCAGCCGCATGGCGGCAATTCCGCTGCGGGCCAGGCGGGCGGCGTTACGAGCCTCAACGCGGCCGGGCGACTTGCCCGGTCCCGCGCCAACCTTGGCCCTCCACCACGACTGCCAGGTGCGAATGTGATGCTTCTTAAGGTATGCCCCTCGCGCCGACCCATGCGGGGCGTGCAGTTCCAACCGCCAATTCTCGCGGTCGGGCAGTGCCCGCAGCAGACGGCCGCTGGTGGTGGCCATCATCGACTCAAACTGGGACAGGCCCCCTTGGTCCAGTGCCGCCCGAAACTCGCGGTCGATCCACATTTTGCCCGCTTCCAACGATTCCCACTGCCGTTGCGAAAGCTGCTCGGCCGCGCCGCTCTCGCGAATCTCCCACACGCGGCGCTGCTTGAGCAGCAATTCCACGCGCCGCTCGACATCGGCCAGGAATTCTATTCCCCGATCGACCAGTTCGCTCTGCACCAGGTAGCCGTCGAACAGCAGCTCGCGGTCGCGGGGGCTGGCCACGCGGCGCGACAGGGTGGCTACCAGCGCCGCCAGGTCGTCTGCCCGGCGCGACAACGGCACGCGCGAGTGCCGCACGGCATGTTCAAAATCGCGAAATGAAATCTTCCAATGGGCACCAACCGGCGTGACCTGTACCCGGTCGGCATACAGGTCGGAATGACTGAAGCCGGTGGCATGCAGCCGGCCAACTTCGCGCCCTAACTGCATGAAGAACTGTTCGCGTTGGGCGGTCTCCCATTCGCTAAGCTGGCCCGCCAAATACGTCGCTAGCGGAAGTGAGTCCGCTGCTTCCTCCAGCGCCAGGCAACCCAGCGCCGGCCAGTTTCCAGCTTCCATGCAGACCAAGGGCCGCGGGCAGCCAATGCCGGCCGATGCCAGACACCACGAGACCTCCAGTTCCCACCGCGCCTTCGTGCGATAGCCCCCCGATGAAAGCCGTTGCGACAACAAATCCTTGATCCGCACGGTCCGCTCGCGCTTCAAGCTGACCTGCTTGGCGCGGCCCTGTTCGTCGGACAATTCCACCCGCAATGTGTCGCGGCCGCGCCGATCACCGGCCGAACGCTCGCCTTCCCACCGCGCCAATACGGCGGGCAGGTCGGCCAGCCCGTGACTGGTCACAAGCTCGCGCGCGGTCGGATCGATCCAGCAGAATTCGTGCATGTGGGGCGGTTTACGCGGCCTGGCGGCGAGGTTGAACCATTTGGGTGGCGACGGCACGCAAGACCCTCTCGACGCTCAGGTCTTTCATGCAACGATGGTGGCCCAGCGGGCAGGTCCGCTCTTGGCAGCCCAGGCAGTCGATGTCGGCCTGCAGGGCAACGGCGCGGGCGGTGGGGTTTTGCACGCAGATCGGCGGCGTGGGACCGAACAGGCCGATGTACGGCACGTCAAAGGCCGCCGCGATATGCAGCGGCCCGCTGTCGGTCGTCACCAGCAACTGGCTGCGGCGAATACAAGCTTTGCTCAAGCCAATCCCCAGCGGTTCGTTGGCCAGGCTGACGACATGGCGATGCTTTGCCTGGTTCACAATGGCTTCGGCCGTTTTGCGTTCGCTGGGGCCACACAGCACCAGGATGCTGGCGGAGAGTTCATCGGCCACGCGCCGAGCAAGCGCGGCAAAATGCTCAACGGGCCACAGTTTGGCCGCGCCGTAGGCACCGCTGCAATTGAACGCCACCATGGGCCGGTCCTCGTCCAGCCCCAGTTTGCGCCAGGCAATGTCCGCGGCCCGCTCGTCACCTTTGCTGGTGGCCAGTTCCAATCGCGGGGATTCTGGCGGGCAGCCGACCGCGGCGGCCAGCGCCAGGTAGTAATCGACCGTGGGCGTGGGGATGATAGTCCCCTCTTGCCGTGGCGGCGACAGGCGTTTCGTGAGCAGCGGCCCGCGTCCGTGGCGCGCGTAGCCGATACGTTCCTCGGCCCCCGCGCCAAAGGCCAGCATGGCGGTACGCAGCGAGTTGCTGAACAGAATGGCGGCATCCAACCGTTGGCGGCGCAACCGCTTGAGGACGTTCCAGCTTCCCAACTCAAACGACGACGATCGGGGCGAGTAGTGGCAGGAGCAGTCCAGCCAGTTCGTTTCGGCCAACACGTCGGCCACGTAGGGACGCATCACGCCAATCAGCGTGGCGTCGGGTCCGTAATGTTTGCGCAAGGCCCGCAAGGCGGGTCCCGCCATGACCGCATCGCCGATCCAGTTCGGTAGAAAGACCGCGACATTCATGAAAGCACAACCGACAAGGAAAAACCGTGGCCCAATCGCGGGGGGCAATATAAGCGTTGGCCCAATCTGGCCAAACGGCAGTTCCGGCGATTCGCCCGCCCCGGCAATCCAGGCAAGTGCTAGCAGGAAGACG
Source organism: Pirellulales bacterium (assembly GCA_050247075.1). Classification (GTDB taxonomy): domain Bacteria; phylum Planctomycetota; class Planctomycetia; order Pirellulales; family JBFWUW01; genus JBFWUW01. The sequence continues at coordinate 32,416 of JBFWUW010000070.1, forward strand.
CTAGCACGATTGGCTATTTCAACCGGCAGAGGCGGGCCAGATTGAGCCGCGAAAGCTCCTTGCGGAGAGCTTCCGTCTGTCGTTCTTGCAAGGCGTTGATCTCTTGCATGGCCCGCCGATGCCGGGGGGTGACGGGGGGCAGCGGCACCGCGCGAACGTCGCCATCGACCGCCACCACCACGTCCAACAACGAGATCGCCCGCGGCTTGCGGGCCAAGGCATACCCGCCGCCCGGTCCCGAGACGCCCCGCAACAGCCCGGCGTCCACCATCCGCCGTAGAACGCGGTACAAAAAACGCGGCGGAAACCGGCAGCCGCGGGCGATGCGGGCAGCGGTCAACGGCCCGCCCCCTTCGGCAGCCAGGCGCAACAAGATTCCCACGGCATAGCTGACAGACCGGCTGAGTTGCATGGCAGGCCCTTCGTGGTGCCCCACGGTGGCGGTGAATACGGCGGCAGGCGCGAGGATCGGCCCAAAGCAGTTGGCAGATCTCCAGGGCCTGCCCATCTCGCGGCAGGAAAACAGGCGGGAAGGTTTTGGCGGGCAGCCGCTGATCATGGCGCACTCCGCGCGCGATTGCAAGGAAGTTTGCCCACCGTGGCGGAAGGCGCGGCTACAAGGGGATGCTGACATGTGTCGCGGATGTGGAGTGAAATGTTCCGTTAGGATTCGGTACGAAATAACTTCCCCTCTTGGCCCCCTCGCCCGGTACTTCGGGAGAGGGTTGGGGAGAGGGAGATGTGGCGAAATGGCCGCCATCAACCAAACCCTCACCCCGGCCCTCTCCCAGAGGGAGAAGGAGGTTCCAATGCGGAAGTAATTTCGTACCGTATCCTTACCTGTTCCAAAATTGCCGTGTTTCGGGGGGTTGTGGTGCGGGTAAACGTCGCCGCAAAGCTCCTGCCTTGCCGGCTTCAAATGGCGTCGAATAGCTTGCTGGGGCAAAGGGTGGCTGGCGTTTGACCTACGGGAAGGCCCAGCGGAGTTGCATTCCAACCAGAAAATCCGACGGACGCCGCCCAAGGCAACCCAGTTGGAAAGTCAACTCCACTGGGCCATTCGCTGCGCTGCTGACCCAGGCACCCGCCGTTCGTTCCCCGGCCAAGATTCCCGCGCTGACAGCGGCGAATCGGCCTTACCTGTTCCAAAATTGCCGTGTTTCGGGCGGTTGTGGTTCAGGTTCGCCTGCAAAAAGCGTGAATCTTGGCGGCGTGCAGCGATAGCGCACCGCGCGACAAGCGCGCTTCAAGAATATGAATAGGCCCCGTGGCACGTACCGGTCGGCGGAGAGAGCTGTCGCTCTTAGGTTGGCCAACCAGCCGGCAACGGTAGCCGTAATAAGTGACCCGCCCGATCGACCGCCCGCCACGGCCGTGCTGTTCGAGCACGCGGCGGACGACGATGCTGGGGCGGTTTGGGGACTTCGCGCCCGCTTGACGTGCAAAGACCACGTCGGCGCGCAAAGCCGGATGCCTGTATTTGTACAAGAAACAATCTTTTTGTAAAGTATTAAAATATATATTTAGACTTCTATTTCCTGCGCCTGCTCGTGCGCCGGGTGGCCGGCGAAAGTGGGTTTGCCCGTCGCCTACGGCCCCTTCAGAACCCCTGGAGAATCCATCAAGGTTCGCTTATGCATCCTGCCGGGCGAACATCACCGGCTCCACGGCGGCCTAGGTCTCCGCAGTGGCGGAGTTCACGCGGCCAATTTCGTAACATACATTTCAGCAATAGTTTAGGTCATCTATTGAGCCGCGATCGCCCCACGCTCAAACTGTGATCGCGGTAGGGATGGCCCTCGCGGGCCACCCCCCGCACAGATCCGTACGTGAGGAATTACCTCATACGGCTCTTGCCTTGTGTCGAACGCGAACTTTTCACGCACGCCATGCAGCCCGCTGGACTTGCGTTTGATCCGGCTCGGTGTCCGGGCAAGGCAGCCTGCATCGCGTTCCACTCGGCTGAGTCCCTTCCCTCGGCCGACTCCGCCGATGCTTCAGCAGCATCGTTGTTCGCCGACGTCGCCGGTACTACGGACTCATCTGACTTCCCGTGGGTGTGCATGTCAGCTGTACCGTCGGTGACGTTTTCTGACCGTTCCGCCAATGGCGGAAACCCACGGGATCTCCCGGTTCTCGCGTTTGGAGTGTTCAAGCATGCACAGGTTCTGCGACTCCGCCGTGCCCGATGATGGCTTGCCAATAACGCCATCGCCGATGTAGCCTTCCCGCAGACACCACAGGGTCGGCGCACGAAAAGCCTGATTTCGGAGCTCAATAGCTGGCCTGCTTGTACCTCTGGCCGATGCTACACCCACGGCGTTACCGCCGCCGGCGTACGGTTCGAGGCCGAAGTGACTGGCAAGGTCTTCCTCATAGGACTCTTTCATTCCCAACTCCAAACCGGTTTATCCCGGCGCTTTCGGTGTCCCCTGGCTGCGTCCCGATAAAAAGTGTGATGATGCCGCTGAAACGCCGTTGCGCGAGGGACTTACGCTGAAAGCGTTTCACAATCCAGCCCAGGGCCGCTCGCTTGCGAGCGCACCCTGGGGATCATTCACGCGCGAGATGTCTTCAACCCCGCAGGGGTTGCACAACCGTCGCGGCAGCGCATCATCGTTGTCCCGCCAAATGGTCGCCAATCGTAGCGCGATTGTGAAACCCCTGCGGGGTTTACGACATTTCTTGACGGTTGCAGACCCAGGGTGCGCTCGCTAATCGCTCGCGACCCTAGGCTGGGTTGTGATACGCTTTCAGCGTAAAGTCGTTCTGTTAGCTTCATTTTCCGCGAGCATCCGGGGGTCATTGCGTGGATGGCCGCGTCTCTTCACGATCGTCGCGCGCGACACGAAAAGAGCCAGTTTCCACCGTGAACCGCGAGTTTTCAGCAAGGTTTTCTCAGCCCACCCTCTGGGAGAGAAACGGGGTGAGGGCTGTGCCGGGTGGAAAGCCTCTCTACGCTTCGCCCTCTCCCCAACCCTCTCCCGGAGTACCGGGAGAGGGGGCAAGGAAGGGAAACTAATTTGGACCCTATCCTTAGATGGTTCGCGGGCCTGCCACGGGTACCGCGTCACGACTTTCGCGTGCCGCAGGCTCCGGCGATGGCGCAACTTGTGGCGCAACTGGTGCCGCAGTGGCCGGTGGCTTCGTCGGTACCGCAACCGGGTCCGCAGCCGGTTTCCACCGCTTCGGAAAATCGGCGGAACTGCTCCTGGGCCTCGTACAGGCTGGCCAGTTCGGCGGTCAGACCGGCCAGCTCGGGCGGGGCATCACCCAGGAAGTAGAAGTACAGCGACTCGCCATCG
>JBFWUW010000071.1:0-33791 GCA_050247075.1 Pirellulales bacterium
TGACCACATCGGCAGCCAGGACTTTGCCCGCCACGACATGGTAGGTCAAGATGGCCTGCAATTTGGTCTTATTTTCCGGCTTGAGCAGGTTCTCCAAGGTTCCCTTGGGGAGCTTGGCGAAGGCCTCGTCCGTGGGGGCAAACACCGTGAAGGGGCCTTTGCCCTGCAACGTGTCGACCAGGCCGGCCGCCTTGACCGCGGCGGCCAATGTCTTGAAAGAACCGGCCGCCACGGCGGTCGAAACAATATCCTTGGGCTTGTCGGCGGCGCTGGCCAGCGAGGTCGCACAAACCAATGCCCCAGCCAACAAACAGATGCAAGTCTTGTACATGGTCGTTTTCCAATGGGGATGTAGTTGGTTGATTGCCATTCCGATGGTCGACTCATCGTTGACAACTACACCTTAGAAGCGACCGCCAACCTGGACAGTGGGCAGCGCGAAACTTTTTTCGGCCAACGAATGCGGCCGATGCGATCCAAGAGTCGCTGTCGAGGATTGGAAGGCCATGCTATCACGCCATCCCTGAACACAGCGGCAGGCCCCATCCATACGCTGGTCCGCAAAGAACTAATCCTCGCCGCCCGATGTTCTGCCCGTCGCTACATCGAATTCAAAGATGGCGGGTATCAGCATGGCCACGGTGGCAAACCCGTAGGTGGCCACGGTGACCAGAAACACCGCCATCGGCATCTTCAGAAAGAAGCTGGTAATGGCGTAGAACGTGGCAAAGGGGCAAGTCAGCGAGGCCAAGGCAATGGCCGGCGAAGGGTTGCGCGAACCGAGCGCCAGATACAGGCCAATGCCGCCCCCCAATGCCATGGCGGAAAACGGCACGAACTGCAGCTCGAACGACCCGAACGAGATCATGATCCGCATGCAAGTCGCCACACCCAAAAACAAGAAGAAGACCGTCCCCAGGCTGACGCCAATCGCCTGCCGCGAGTTTTCGTAGGCCATGCCGGCATGGATGCCGACGGTCGCCACAAAAGCATTAAGCACCAGCAGCCCCATCAACAGCAGTTGCAATGTCTCGCCCCCCACGACGCCGCGATACCACAGATAGAAGCAAAGCGCCAACGGCACGATGACCATTTCCTTGGCGTTGTAAAACACGCCCCCCAGCTTGCCGTAGACGAACTCCTTGGGGGTCATGTCGGTGACCAGCAGCAGGTCGAGGGCTTTGGCGTCGCGCTCGCTGGTCAGGGCCGTCACGGCCTGGGCATTCACCAGAATCAGGCTTACCACGGCCAACAACACCAAGGGAATCGACAGGGCCGCGGTCGAGGGACGTTCGCCTTGCAGTTGAAAGTAGACATACAACACGGCCAGCACGGCCAGCACGGCGTAGGCCAGTTTGATGACCAGAATTTTGCGGCCGTAGCACCAGGTGCGTATCTCGCGCCAGATCACCGGATTGTCCCACACTTCGCGCGTGGGGAGGCGGGCGGCGGCCTTGGCCGGGTCATCCGAATCCAACCGCACCTGCTCGCGGCGTTTCATGGCCGCGGTCGCCAGGTCGGAGACGTTCTTCCAGTTAGCGCCGGGCTTAACCGGTTTAGGGGTGGATTCGCTAGCGGGGTCGTCGGCTGTCTTGGCCAGTTCTTGCTGCAAGTCGTACTCGGCCCCCCAAATGCTTGCCCGGGTGGGGTCTTCTTGGCGTCGAACGAGCTCGCGCGAGGGATTCCAAACGCGGACCAGCGCAATCGCCAGGCCATTTACGGCGACCGTAAAGGCCATACCCAGCAGCAGAAAGCCATTGACGGCGTTGCCGAGCGGGCCCAGGTTGCTTTCGCTTCCCAAAATGGGCTGGGAGGCGGCCAATACCGCGCGAAAGGGGCTAAACGCACTGGCCCAGACCTCGGTCGAGATGCCGCGCCACTCGGTCCCCAGGGCACCGGCGGCAATGCCTTCCCAGGCCACCAGCCAGAGCACGATGGCCAAGGTGGTCAGCGCCAAGGCTTGAAACGTTTTTTCTCGCCACAAGGCCACGGTCGATCCCAGGCTGCCCGCGCACAGGGCGCTGACCAGCGTGACCGCGAAGACGCGCGTCACCTGTCCGCCGGTGACGCCGCCCAATAGCAGCACCAGCATGAACAACGGAATCGAGGAGGCCAGCAATACCAACACGTTCAACATGCTGGCCAGCAGCTTGCCCAGCACCAGCTCGGAATTAGTCAAGTTGGTCAGCAGCAGCAAGATGAGCGTCTTGCGGTCTTTTTCGTGGGCCACGGCACTGGCGGCTTGCATGGCCGAGAAGAACACGGCCAGTGCCAACTGCAAGGGGGCCAAAACACTAAACAGCCTCGCGCCAAAGCGGGCCAGGTCGCTGATGTTGCGTACTTCTTGCGTGCCGGCCAGTACCATCCAGGCCGTGCAGGCCAACACCAGCAATCCGGCCACGTAGGCCGCCCGAGAAATATACATCCGCGCGCGGCGAGGCGACGTGATCGCCTCGCGCGTGAATACCGGGCCAACCAACAAGAGAACAACTCCCAAGAAATAGGCATTCCTAGCGCCTTGTCACAGCTAAATTCTAGGGTGCCACTGGCGGCTTGTCCGCCAGTGGACTAGTGCCTTGCAACGCCACTGGCGGACGAGCCGCCAGTGGCACCCATTCGGATGGCCACCCTAAACTCTTTATTGTGACAACGCGTTAGCGTCATCGGCCCCAGCGACGAGCCAAACCCGCGCTCGCCCGAGGGGCCAGTATAGATGCCGCGTACAAACAGCGAAATGGATCGGCGGAATTTGTAGGAGGCGATTCCAGCGCCGATTCTCGGTTGCACGCCAAGAAGGCCGAGAAACATCGTATCGACGTAACGCTGTCGCGCGGCGGAACTGATGTGGGGACGAGCGGAAAACGGTTAGCCGCGACGCGCTAACCTTGAATCCGGCCAAGGCGTCGCTACTTCAGCCGTTGTCGCCACTTTTCTGGATCGCGCGACGTGTGGAATACGGCATAGACAGTGACGGTATTGGAGACCGCTTCAAAGAAGACCGCGAAGGGAAATCGCCGGACCAATGCCCGGCGATACTCGGCCTGGACGCATGGATGGATTTCGGGCGAACGGCAAATAATTTGAATGCAAGCATCCACACGGCTGAGAAAGTCTCCGCCTAAACCGGTTCGACGCGCTTCGTACCAGGCGTAAGCCTCATTGAGATCATCTTCGGCTTCTGGGGAAACAATCAGCTCAACGGCCATGTCGGCTCCGAACGCGCCGTTGGACCTCTTCCCAAGACAAGCCGGTGGATGGGCTGGCCCGCAGATTCGCCTTGCGCCGCTCGATTTCGGCAATCTGCCAATCGTGTACCGGAACGTCCTCTGGCGTAGCGGCCAGGTCGTCCCAGAGATCTTCGACCAACTGCAGTTTCTCCGACGGAGTGAGTTCAAAAACAGACGGCTCGCTCATGATCGGCGCTCATTTGTCCAAGGGGGCCTTGTCGCGTAAGGCGCGGCTTCTTCCGCGAACCGCCTGTATTATAGTCGCGGCGGTTGCCTGGGGAAAAGGTGCATTCATCCGGTGCGACCGCGATTGGCTCGTTCGATCCGATCGATAGGGGGCTCGCAGGCGGTCGCGGTGGATTTGGCTTATTTGCCGCGGGGGGCTACCCGCACTTGGATGTCGTCGCCTTCCAAGCGGATCTCAAAGGCGTCGGTCTTGATCTTGGGATTATCGCACCAGGTGCCGTCGCACACGTTGAACCGCCAGGCGTGCCAGGGACAAGTGACGACTCCCTTTTCATCGACGGCCCCGGCCGCGAGCGAGGCTCCCATGTGGGGGCAAAGGTCGTCGATGGCAAAGTAGACCCCTTGGTGGTTGAACAGGGCCACCATCCGCCCCTCGACCGGAAACGCGGCCCCTTCGCCTTCGGGAATGGAACCGACCTTGGCGACCGTCGTGAAATCGGACATGCGTGCTACCAGCCAGAAGGAAGAAATAGACAACCGTTGGTGACAGATTCGATTCTAGAGTCGGCACCGCCTGTAGGCCAGCGGGGCACAAAATGGGCGGGCTGGCCGGCCGAAACCACGTTATCCTTCCATATCCCAAGCGTCGCGGAACAAAATGGCTTATCCACGGCTGGCCGTTATGCTGGCACTGGCCCGCGGCACGGGGTAGGTTATCGGCTGCCGCCATACCGCATTCTCTAACTTGAGATTCTTTCCTTTCCCTGGCCGATGATAGACTGCTAGCGCCATGCAAAACCCGGCAAGCATACCCGCCATGCACTTTGCCAAACCGCTGGTCCGCAAGACCTTGGATTTGGAGATCAAAGACGCCCAGTTGATCTTCAAGTCAATCTGGCAATCTTTGACCGACGAGGTCAAGCAAGAAGACCTGCGGTTTCCTAAGGAGATTATTCTGCTGGGGGGTGCCCCCGGTGCCGGCAAGGGAACCCAAACCCGCTTCATCATGGAGGCCCGCGGGCTGACCTGTCCGCCCATCGTCATCAGCGACCTGCTGGTCACGCCCGAGGCGCAAAAGATCAAGGACCAAGGGGGCATGGTGGGAGACAAGGAGGTGATCGGCATCCTGCTGCGCAAGCTGCTCGAGGAGGAGTTTCGCGATGGAGCCTTGCTGGACGGCTTTCCGCGGACGAGGGTGCAGGTGGAGTGCCTGAAGCTGCTGGTGGATGAAATCAACCGGCTGCATAGCGAATCTGAAAACACCCCGCTGGCGATGTACTTTCGCCGGCCGACGATCCGCGCCATGGTGCTGTTTGTCAGCGAGCGCGTGAGTGTCGAGCGGCAGATCAAACGGGGGAAGAAAATCGCGGCGCACAACAAAAAGGTGGAAGAGACCGGCGTGGGGGAGATGTACGAGCTGCGCGTGACCGACCTCAACGAAGAGGCCGCGCGGCAGCGTTATCGGGTGTTCAAAGAGCAGACCTGGGACGCGCTGCAGTCGCTCAAGGATATTTACCACTACCACTTCGTGAATGCCGAGGGGCCGATCCACGAGGTCGAAGCCAACATCTACAAGGAATTGCAGTACCAGAGTTCGCTGGAGCTGGAGCATCGCACGTATGACCGGCTAAGCCCGTTGCCGTTGGCGGAAGAGATCATCTTGCATGCCCGGCAAGAACTGGTCCGCCGGTTGGACAGTTACGAACTGGAACACACCGATTTGTTCGTCCGCACGGTCGATGTCATCAAGACCAAGTTCATGCCGATTATTTCTCGGCATGCACTATCGGGCCGGGCCATCGTGAACTCCGAGGATCCGATCTTCGACGATCCCCTGGCTTTGAGCATGCTGATCGATATTTTTTCCGAACGCGGGTTTCATGCCGTGGTCGATAAACACATGCAAGAGATTCCCGAACGGATCGACCTGGCCACGGGCCAAATCCTTGGCCGGTCGAAAGCGGTCTACCGCATCCATATCAGCTTCAAAGGCTCGGAAATCCGCCGTGGGTAAAGGGGAAAGGCGGAAGGATGAAAACGGGCGACTGCATTGCCGACCGTTTACGGAAGCCGTCTGTGGCGGCGAAACGCCGCCCTTCATTTTACTGGCGCATTCCACCCGGCAGTGGCAATTGAGTTGCAGGTTCCTAGCGTTTTGCTAACATGCGTTGCAAGAAGAGTGCCCAAAACGCTGTTTTGCGGCACTTGGAAATAATTGAATTTCGAGTTCCTTCGGTCGCGTTTTGGCGCTCCGGGGAAACCGAGTGAAAAGCTTTCGATGGATGTTGGTTTCTGGCAGTGAGAGCCAACCGTTTTGGCGTGGAGCATCTGGCTGATGAACTGGCTGCACATCTTCTTCCAGTGGTTTGCCGGACTGTTCCTGCGCGATCGGCCGCAAGCTGTTTGGGTGCCGTGCTTTACCGCTTCGCCTCGGCGGGTAGTGGCGCGGCCCGGCCGCTTGCTGTTAGATCCCTCGCGGCAATACGCCGCGTGGCTGGGCGGTTGGATGACGATTCTCCCGATGATGTCTATTGGTGGGGCTGGCCTCGGTGCGCACCGTTGCGCGCGTGGGGACCGGCTTTACGCGCGCCTGGCGGAATCGTCCGCGGCGCGGGCATCGCGTGAAGGCTTCCTTTCGCTAGCTCTCCGTAACCAGTCTTCCGCCCGCAAGCCTTTCCGCTTGGCGAATAGTTGCATCTTGGCAGTGTCTTTGATGGGCATGCCCCGATGAAACGCGCCGCCAGGCCGGTCTTCTCTCCCGGGTCTCCCAAGTGCCGGCCGCCGACGTGGCCTACGTCGGGTGCTCGACCTGACTCCATACATAGCCTTGGGGGGAAACGTGCCTACAACCGGAACTGTCATTTTGACCGCGGTCTTGGCCGCCGGCCTGACCTTCTTGATCGTCAAATTGCTGGACTACCTGCTGCAAAGCGACGCCAAGAAGCGCGCCGCCGACATTCTGGAAAAGGGCCAGCGAGAGATCGACACCCGGCGCAAAGAGGCCGAGTTGGAGTTGAAGGAAAAAGCCATCCAGCAGCGGTCGCAAGGCGAGAAAGAGCTTTCGGAACTGCGGCACGAGCAACACGAACGCGAACGGGCACTCGATAAGCGGCAAGACAACATCGACCAGCGCGAGGACCAGGTCCGCAAGCAAGAGAAGATGGTCGAAGGGAACCAGCGCAAGCTGACCGAGAAGATGGAAGACATCAACCGCCGCAACGAGGAGCTTAGCAAGATTTTGGACGTGCAGCGGCAAACCTTGCACGAGCTATCGGGCCTCAACAAGATCGAAGCCACCGAAAAACTGCTCGGCCAGCTCGACCGCGAACTGACCAACGAAATGGGCTCGCTAATTTCCAAGCACGAAAAGAAACTGCAAGCCACCTGCGAGGCCCGCAGCCGCGAGATCATGATTACCTCGCTGCAGCGCTACGCCGCCACGCATACGGCGGAGACCACCACCAGCACGGTCGATATCCCCAGCGACGAAATGAAAGGCCGCATCATCGGCCGCGAGGGCCGCAATATCCGAGCCTTCGAGAAAGCGACCGGCGTCGATGTGATTATCGACGACACCCCTGGCGTAGTCATCGTCAGCGGGTTTGACATGGTCCGCCGCGAAGTGGCCCGCAAGTCGCTGACCAAGCTCATCGCCGACGGCCGCATCCATCCCACGCGGATCGAGGAACTCGTCGCCGAAACCGCCAAGGAGATGGACGAGGATATCCAAAAGCTGGGCGAGGAAGCCGCGCAAGAGGCCGGCGTGCAAAACCTGCATGAAAAAATCATCTACTTGTTGGGGCGGCTGCGGTTCCGCACCAGTTACAGCCAGAACGTCTTGCGGCACTCCATCGAGGTCTGCTTCTTGACCGGCATGATGGCCGAGGAAATCGGCCTGAACGGCGACCTGGCCCGCCGTTGCGGCTTGCTGCACGATATTGGCAAGGCAGCCGACCACGAAGCCGAGGGAGGCCACCCCAAGATCGGCGCCGATCTGCTCAAGCGGTACGGCGAAGGGGCCGAAGTCGTCCACGCGGCGCTGGGCCATCACGACGATCTGCGGATCGAGAACCCGTACACCGTGCTGGTGGCGGCGGCCGACGCATGCAGTGCCTCGCGGCCGGGTGCCCGCCGCGAATCGTTGGAGCGTTACGTCAAGCGGATGACCGAATTGGAAACGATCGCCAGTGGCTTCCCCGGCGTCGAGCAGGCCTTTGCCATCCAGGCGGGTCGCGAGCTGCGCGTGCTGGCCAGTTCCAAGAACACCACAGACGCTTCCGCCGCCAAGATTTGCTTCGACATCGCGCGGGCCTTCGAGCAGCAGTTGACCTATCCCGGCGAGATCAAGGTCACGGTCATCCGTGAGTCGCGGTTCCAGGAAACCGCCAAGTAGTTGTCCAGCGCGGCCGGGCTACATGCATGGCCGCGGAATTGTTGCCTTTCGTGGAAAGCGTGGTCCGCCGTGCGGTTGATGTTGATCGGGGATATTGTCGGCAGGCCCGGGCGGCAAATTGTCGTCCGCGGGCTGCCCGGGCTGATCCGCCGCGAGCAGCTAGACCTGGTTGTGGCCAACGCCGAGAACGCCGCGGCCGGGTCGGGCCTGACACCCGACCAATACCGCGAACTAATCAAGGCTGGCGTCGATTGCATCACCTTGGGCGACCACATCTACCGCCGCAAAGAGATCTATTCGGTGCTGTCGCAAGAGTCCAACATTGTCAAGCCGGCCAATTATCCGCCGGAGTCGCCTGGCCGCGAGCACGCCATCGTGCAGGCCCGCGACGGAACGCAAGTGGCGGTCATCAGCCTGATGGGCCGCGTCTTCATGCGGCCGGTCGATTGCCCCTTTGCCGCGGCGGATCGGGTGTTGGGCAAAATCTCGCCCGACGTGAAGGTGATTCTGGTCGATCTGCATGCCGAGGCGACCAGCGACAAACAGCTCATGGGGCGGCGGTTGGATGGCAGGGCCAGCGCGGTGTTGGGGACGCACACGCATGTTCCCACGGCGGACGAATGCATTCTGCCGGGCGGCACCGCCTTTCAGTGCGATGTCGGCATGACCGGCCCTTATGAAAGCATTCTGGGGCGGCGGATTGACCGCGTGATGGAAACCACGCGGACCTTCAAGCCGACGCAGTTTGAAGTCGCCAGTGAAGACGTGCGGCTATCGGGCACCATCGTGGAAGTCGATTCGGCCACCGGCCGGGCCAGCGGCATTCGCCGGCTGGTGCTGACTGCCGCCGACGCCGAGCAACTCATCCAGCCAGGTGCCTCGCTGGCGGTCAGCCCGTAGCAGGCAATTTCCTCGCCGTGAAATACCGTTACGATGCTGCGGGGTCTTCGGCCTTGCGCATTTTTTCGCGTGCGCGGCTGAGCATGGGACCGACGCTGTTTTCGGGAATGTCCAGATCGTGGCTGATTTGCTGGTAGGTCTTTCCTTCCAGGTGGTACAGCCGCACGATCTCGGCTTCGTCCTCATCCAGTTCGCCCATCAAACGCTCAACTTCTTGGCGGTCGGTAACGCGCTGTTCAAAGTCAGCATGAGGGCCGTGGCCATCTGACCGTCCCATCGCGGAATCCTGTTCGACCGCGGAGAGCGGCGCGGCGGTCTTACGGTTCAGCAGCGCCCGCACCGTCACGCGGCGGGCAATGACGGCCAGATACGTTGCCAGGCTGCTCTGCGCCCGAAAGCGGCGCAGCACGGCAAAGTTGTCCTTGACGATAGCCAGGAAGACTTCGGCACAGAGGTCTTCGCGGTCCTCGGACGAAAGGCGGATGGAACGGATCTGCGCGGAGTGGTTGACGGTGTAGGCCACCAACCCCATGAAGCGGTCCACAAAGTCTTCCCAAGACCGCGGCTGGCCCCCCAGGCATCGTTCGAGCAGATTGCGGTCAAGATCGGAAAGCGCCACGGTATTAGACCCTTTCAACCGGCCAAGCGGACTGGACAGCCAAAGCCCATCCGTTGGCCGCGACCGCGATCGGTCGGAACTGTAGTCCCTGTTGATACTTCGATTCTAAGTAGCGGCAAAAACAGGAGCAAGCCTGAAGTTGGCGGAAAACTGGGGCGGCGGGCGAGAATGCGCCGCTTGACAGTGCCAGGGGTGACTACTAAGATTCTGGCGCTAGGCCATGGAGAACGGGCCAAGTGCTTACGGTTGAAGCACTTCGCGAACGGACTTTGGACTTCATTTTAGTCGCGCAGCCGCCGATTCAGTCTTGGTGGGCGGAGTTGTGCAACGGGCCGCCAGTCTAGGTTGGGCTGGCGGTCGCTTGGTCGAGACAGTTCGTCCCGTCAACGTGGCGGGCGAAAGCCAGAAAGGTTTGTGTGGCGAGGAAATCCGCGGCTTGCCGGCAAGTGCGCGGGGGGGAATTTCCCACAAGTTCGCCACGCCAAACGCCATAACAGGAGAGAAGCTTCCATGACTCACGTGGTGTGCGAACCATGTTTCGCCTGCAAGTACACGGATTGCGTCGTTGTCTGCCCGGTCGAGTGTTTCTACGAAGGCGAGAAGATGCTCTACATCCATCCGGATGAGTGCATCGACTGCGAAGCGTGCGTGCCCGAGTGCCCCGTCGAGGCGATCTTCCACGAAGACAACGTTCCCGACCAATGGAAGGACTTCACCGCGCTGAATGCCGAACTGGCCACGCAGTGCCCAGTCATTACCGAAAAGAAAGAGCCGCTGACCGGCGGCTAATGTTGCTGAAAAAGCAACTTCGGCATTCATGTTCGTTGTGGCTGTAGGAGGTGTTTCCAACGCCTCCTGGAATCCCCCTCACTCTGGGAGAGGGACGGTCTGAGGGTTTGCCGGTTGGATAAACTTTCGTTACCTCCCCGACCCTCTCCCGAAGTACCGGGAGAGGGAGGATCGGCATTGGAAACGCCTCCTGTCGATTTCATCCACGTTGGATGCGCCTCCACCATTGGCATAACGGGCCGGTGGTTGGCTCCTGCACTCACTCTTTCGTGGCGTGTCGCAGCAGCTTTGCCGGATCGACAACGTTGCCGCCCCGAATAATCGTCTCAATCCGCCGGCTGTGGCGAATGTCCACCAAGGGATTGGCCGTCAGCAACAGCATGTCCGCCAACTTGCCAGGTGCGATGGAGCCTAGTTGATCTTCTTGGTGCAGCGCCAGGGCATTGTTGAGAGTGGCCGCCCGCAACGCGGCGGCGGGTGAAAGCCCTGATTCCACCAGCATTTGCAATTCCTGATGCAGCGAGAAGCCGGGCGTTACCTGTGGCTCGGGTGAATCGGTGCCGGCCAGCAGTGGCACGCCGGCTCGATGCAGCTTGCCTGTCAGCTCTTGAAACTTGGCAAACTCCCGCCGGCGGTCTTCCAAGGGGCCTCCTTGCGGGCAACCGGTCTGCTTGAGATAGACGGGCCAGAATTCGCGCAGCCGCCGCGGGGCCAGGGCGTTGTCGGGGTGTTCGGCCACTTCCGGCACGTCGGGCAGCAAGATCATGTTGCGAAAAACGGCCAACGTGGGATCGACGTAAACTTGCCGGCGGGCCAACTCGGCCACCAGCGATTCGCACAGCGGATTGCCTAGATCAAGCCGTCCGCGATGGCCCGGCTGGCCCGCTACTTCGGGCGGAATGACGTAATTGAACACCGACCAGATATGTTCTAAACCGTCGATGCCGTCTTCCACCGCATGCTGGGCCGAGTAATTTCCCAAATGGGCCGTGACAAAAATCTGGCGGCGATGCGCTTCGTCGATAATGGCCCGCCCTACTTCGCGGCCGGTGCCAGCATAGATCTTAACGGTCGAGATGTCCCACCGCATGAGATCGTCGAAGATCGCCGGAACCTGCGCAGGATCGGACACGCCGCGGCCAATATCGCGGTGAATCGGCGGGTTGGCGTCAAGCAGCGGGCTGCACGTAAAGACCCTGGGGCAAGACTCCGGGTGCGCCGCGGCGAACCGGGCCACCAGCGTGGCCGCGACCACTTCCTCGCCCGTGCTGCGAACGGAGGTCACACCGGCCGCCAGATACAGGGGCAGCACTTCGTCGCCGGTGACGTGGGCAAAATCGAGTACATGCACCATATGCGTATGGGCGTCGATCAATCCCGGCAGCACGTACTTGCCGCGTCCATCCATCCGCGTGGCATCGGCTGGCAGGTCCAGCGGTTCGTCGGGACCAGCCACCGCGGCAATGCGGCTGCCCCGCACCACAATCGTCCGATCGGGCAACATCTGTTCGGTCCGCGGATCGAACAGGCTGCAACGTTCGATGGCCAGCACGGCCGCCGCCGTATCGATCGGCTCTTCCGCCCGCGCGGCGGCCCAGGTCAACAGGCCCAGCGCGGCGGTTAAGAAAACAGCGGCAAGGTGTTTCGTCAACACATCCACGTTGATGTTGCCTCCGCGGCGATTTCCAGTGAGGGTAAGGCATGGCCGAGCCCGGGGAAGTTCAACTGCATGATAACTCACGGGAGTTTCGCGCGGCAGGCGGAACGGTTGGCCAACGGTTCCGCTTCGCACAGCGCTGCTTCCCTCGCCGGGATGATTCAACGACAATGGAAACGTGGGCTTCGTCACCGTAACTCCGTTCGGCACGGCTTGGATATGCTCGACATCGGTTTACTTCCGCGGTTGTTCACACGAAATAGGCCGCGGCCCGCGGGCGCGTGCCTATCTTGGGTGGTGCTGCTACTGGCCGCCGTGTTGTTTTCAGGGGGGACCGCGGCGGCTGAAAAGTCGGACTGGCTGACGGGGCCGGCGGCCGTGAAGGCGCTGGATGGCGAGACCAGCCTGAGCTGGCAGGGCAACCCGCTGCGCGACGGGCTGCGCAAGTTGTGCGATGCCCACCGAGTTTCTCTGCTGGTTGATCGGCGCGTGGACCCCGACCAGGAAGTGACGATTTCGATTCGCGATGCCGCCTTGCGCGAAGCGTTGGAACGAATCGCCCAGGACCGCCGCGTCGGCCTGAGCCAGTTCGGCCCGGTGAGCTATGTGGGGCCCAAGCCGGCCGCGGAACGATTGCGGACATTAGCCCTGCTGCGCAAGCAGGATGTGTCAGGGCTGCCCGCCGCCGCGCGCAAACCGTTGCTGCGGACGCGTCCGTGGCAGTGGGACGACCTGGCCACGCCGCGGCAACTATTGCAAGACCTGGCCGACGAGGCCGACGTGAAGATTCATAACGCAGAGAACCTTCCACACGATCTGTGGGCCGCCGCCGATTTGGCACCGCTGAGTTGGATCGACCGCTTGACGCTGCTGCTGGTGCAGTTCGACGCCACGTTTGAGATGTCCCCTTCGGGCCGGGAGGCCAACATCATCGGCCTGCCGGAAAGCATTGCCATCGAGCGGAGTTTTCCGGGCGGGCCCAAGCCCGACGAGCTAGCCGCCCAATGGGGAAAAATGCTGCCCAACTGCCAGGTGAAAGTCGTCGATCGCAAACTGCTGGTCCGCGGCTATGTCGAGGATCTGGAACGGATCGAGTCGAACAAGCAGGGCTCTGGCACCCGCACCAAAGTGACGGGAACCAAAGAGGTTCGCTACACGCTGACGATTCAGAAACAGCCGTTGGGCTCGGTGTTGAAGCAGATCGCCGACCAGGCCAAAGTCGATCTGAAATTTGATGATGCCGCGATTGAAGCGGCCGGCATCAAGCTAGACCAGCGGATCTCAGCCGCCGTGGAAGACGCCTCTTTGGACGAACTGTTCGAAGCGCTGCTGACGCCAGCCAAGCTGGCCTTTCGCCGAGAAGCGGCAGCCGTGGAGATTTTTCCGGCGGAGTGAGCACGTCCATCACAGCCACTCGGTCCAGCCCCGTTCCTCCAGCAGTTTGACCAACTTGCGGATGGACTCCTCGTCGTGCTTGTTGGCCACCAGGGTGGCGTCGGGCGTGTGGACGATGATCAGGTCAGAGACCCCCAGCGTGGCGATCAGGTGGCCCGGTTCGCCCCGCACAATGCTGCCGCTGGTTTGCCAGCCGATATGCCGCGGCGCCAGGATCGTGTTGCCGTTGGCGTCTGGCCCGTGCAACCGGCTGAGGGCTTGCCACGAGCCGACATCGTCCCATTCAAACGGTGCTTCGATCATCACGACATCGGTGGCGTGCTCCATGACGGCGTAGTCGATGGAGATGCCTTGGATGGCCGCAAACTCGCGGCGCAGCACATGGGTGTAGTCGTCGCTGCCGTAGGCAGCCGCGATCGTGGCCAACCGGGCGTGCAACGCGGGCTGATGCCGCTGTAACGCCGCCAGAATGGTGCTGGCCTTCCAGATAAAGATGCCGGAATTCCAAAAGAAATTGCCGCTGTCGAGATACTGTTGGGCCACTTCCGCCTGGGGTTTTTCGCGAAACTGTTTCACGCGATAAGCCGCGGGCTGGGCGGCTTGTTGATCGGCGGCGGTTGGCTCCAGGCGTTCGCCCCGTTCAATGTAGCCAAAGCTTTCGGCCGGATAGGTGGGGGAAATTCCGATCGTGGCAATGCGGACTGGCGCCGACTCCACCAGCTCGGCGGCGTGCGCCAACGCCGCGCGGAAACGGTCGGCCGGGCCGATATAGTGGTCGGCGGGCATCACCAGCAACGTGGCCTGGGGATCTTGCTGGCTGATCTGAAACGCGGCCAGCCCGATACATGGGGCGGTGTCTCGTCGGCAAGGTTCGGCCAGAATCGCCTGGGGCGGCAATTGCGGAAGCTGCCGCCGGATGCCATCCGCCAGGTTCTCGCCCGTCACGATCAAGGTCTGTTCGGGCGCAACCAGTCCCGCCAACCGATCGACGGCGGCCTGAATCAACGTCCGCGAGCCGGCCAGCGGCAGCAATTGTTTGGGTGTGCCGGAACGGCTGATCGGCCAAAACCGCGTGCCAGCGCCGCCAGCCATGATAATTGCATGAAGCATGAAACACTGTTTCTCGTCGGGGGTGTGCGTATGCCAAGTATAGCTTGCCGGAGGGACATTGCCGTGTGGCCCGTTTCGGCCCCGTCTGTCACAATGCAGCCTTGGCTTGGACGCGTAACCGCATTATTGCCATCGGCGGCAATACAGGCCGTAGCGTGGGCTTTAGCCCACGTAACGGCCGATTAGCAAGTTTCGAGCATCCCAGTCGGCACATACCTTTCCTGGTCACCAGACTTTTACCGCTGCAAGACTGATGATTCCTGAATCGCTGCAAACCTTGGTCGCCACCCACCAGCAGCAACATTTGCTGCGATTTTGGGATCGGTTGAGTTCCGCCGAGCAATCGGTGCTGACGCGGGAGATTGAAGCGGTCGACTTTGCCCAACTGGGGCAATTGCTGGCCAAGGCCCAGGCCGCCGTGGATTGGAACGAGATCGCCGCCCGCGCGACTTCGCCCGACGCCTTTCGCTTGGGTGCCGTGCCGGCCACGGAACTGGCCGCGGCGCGGGCCGCCGGCGAGGCGGCCTTGAAGGCGGGACAAGTCGCCGTGGTGCTGGTGGCCGGCGGGCAAGGAACGCGGCTGGGCTTCGACCATCCCAAGGGGATGTACTCCTTGGGCCCGGTTTCGGGACATAGCTTGTTTCAGATTCTGTTGGAGAAAGTGCTGGCCGTCTCTCGCCGCTACCAACAGCCTGTTCCGTTGGTGGTGATGACCAGCCCAGCAACGCACGAAGAGACCGCCGGCTACCTGCGGGAGCATGATTGGTTTGGCCTGCCCGCCGACGATGTGCGGATGTGCTGCCAAGGGACCATGCCGGCCGTGGATATGCAAAGCGGCCAGATCTTGCTGGCCGAGCCGGGCCGGCTGGCGCTCAGCCCGGACGGGCATGGGGGGCTGGTGGCGGCAATGGCCTCCAGCGGCACGCTGGATGAATTGCAACGCCGAGGCATTTCCTTGTTGTTCTACATGCAGGTCGATAACCCTTTGGCGACAGTGTGCGACCCGGTCTTTCTGGGACATCATTTGCGAACCGGTTCGCAAATGTCGACGCAAGTCGTGGCCAAGCGTGATCCGTTGGACCGCGTGGGCAACTTCGCCAGGTACGCCGGCAAAGCGCGGATCATCGAGTACAGCGACTTGCCGGACGAAGCCGCGAAGCGGCGGCACGTCGATGGCTCGCTGGTCTTTTGGGCCGGCAATATCGCCGTGCATGCCTTTGATATCGCCTTTCTCAAGGAGATGGCCGGCTCGGCCGACGGCCTGCCGTTCCATCGGGCGGAAAAAAAGGTTCCCTATGTCGATGCGTCGGGCCACACGGTCGATCCGGACCAGCCCAACGCCTACAAGTTCGAGCGGTTCATCTTCGACTTGCTGCCCGCCGCCAACCGGGCCATTGCCGTGGAAGTGGACGAAGCCGAGTGTTTTGCCCCGGTCAAGAACGAACCGGGCGCGGCCAAGGATACGCCGGAAAGCGCCCAACGGATGATGGTTGATCTGCATACCGCCTGGCTGCAAACGGCCGGCGTGGAAGTCTTGCCGGGCGTGGCGGTGGAGATCAGCCCGCTCTTTGCCCTGGACGCGGAGGAGTTGGCCCAAAAGGTCACGGCCCGCGCGACGATCTCGTCGCCCAAGTATTTAAGGGAGGGGTGAGCAAAGGTGATCGCAGTGCCAGGTTTCCATTGCCTACAACGAATCGCCGCGGCTTGCCGCGGGAGCGCGCGTGCCAGACCCTAACGATTTGCCGACGAGCAAACAGGCCAGGCCGCTCGGCGACCCTACGGCTTCGCGGTTGCCGGCCTTGGCTGGCTGGCTGATTCGTTGGCGGTTGCCCATCTTTCTTTGCGGGCTGGTGCTGACGGCGGCCGCGATCTGGCCGGCGTCGCAATTGCGGTTTGATCAGTCGATCGAGTCGCTGTATTCGCAAGACAACCCGCGTTTGCGGGACTACGCCGCCAGCAAGGAAATCTTTGGCGGCGACCAGTTTGTGGTGGTGGCCTATTCCGATGCCGAACTGTTTACCCCGGCGGGCCAACAACGTTTGTCGGAATTGGGGGGGCATCTGGAGCAGGTTCCTGGCGTTGTCCCCGGTACGGTACAAAGCCTGGCCGGTGCCTTGGCCACGGCCAATTTCCCCTTCTTGGCGGCGCGTCGTGAGCAACTGCTGGACCTGTTGCGCGGCGTGCTGCTGGGGGACGACAACCAGACGACGGCCGTACTGCTGCGGATTGCCGAGGAGCGCAACGCCCCTTGCCCGCGCGGAGAGACGATCGCCCATATCCGCCGCGTGGCCGCCGAACACCCTTTGCCATGCTATGTGGTGGGGGAGCCGGTGCAGGTGCATGATATGTTTCGCTATGCGCAGGAAGATGGCGAGCTGTTGGGGTGGACTTCATCGCTGTTGCTGGGGCTGGTGATTCTGGTGCTATTCCGTAGCGTGCGGTGGGTGCTGATTCCGCTAGCGGTGGTCTATGCCACGGTGCTGTGGACGAAGGGGCTGATCCATGCCACGAACATGCAGCTCAGCATGGTCAGTTCCATCCTGACGGCGCTGGTTACCATCATCGGCGTGGCGACGGTGGTGCATCTGGCCCTGTATTACCGCGAGCTGCGCGGCCGCTTGGACCGCGAGGCCGCTCTGCGGCAAACCTTTACCGTGCTGGGGGGCGATCTGTTTTGGGTCTGTGCGACGACCGCCGCCGGCTTCGCGGCGCAGTTTTCCAGCCATGTCTTTCCGGTGCGCAGCTTTGGCGTAATGATGTCGCTGGGGGC
Organism: Pirellulales bacterium; assembly: GCA_050247075.1. Classification (GTDB taxonomy): domain Bacteria; phylum Planctomycetota; class Planctomycetia; order Pirellulales; family JBFWUW01; genus JBFWUW01. Next base: position 17,047 of record JBFWUW010000071.1, read on the forward strand.
GCTGTTGGTGCTGCCGGCCTTGGCGGCGGTGGTGCCGTTTGGGGCGCTGGCCGGAAAGCGCGGCGGAGAACCGCGCCGTGCTCCGGCGGAGGGACACGTCCATGCCTCGCTGGGCCGCTTGACGGCGTGGGTCGAACATCATCCTTGGCGGCTGGGGATTGTCTGTTTGATTTTTACGCTGTTGGGGCTGGCCGGACTGTCGCGGCTGCGCGTGGAGACCGACTTCAGCAAGAACTTTCGGGCCAATAGCCCCATCGTGCAATCGCTGCAATTTGTAGAGACCCGGCTGGGCGGGGCGGGCGTGTGGGAGGTGAACTTTCCCGCCCCGCGCGAGCTGACGCCGGAGTATCTGGAGCAGGTCCGCCGGTTAGCCGCCGAACTGCGCCGGTTGCAGGGGCAAAACCCGTCGTTGACCAAGGTTGTGGCGGTCAGCGATGGAGTCGATCTCATTCCGCAAGTCCCCTTTTTATCCGCCGATTTGATCGGCCAGTTGCGGGTGTTGAAAGCCTTTCAGCCGCAGTTTCTGCCGGGGCTATACAACCCCCAACGGCAACATATGCGGATACTGCTGCGTGCCCGCGAGCAGCAGACTTCGGAGGAACGCCTGCGTCTGATCGGCCAGGTCGAACAGACCGCGCGGCGGCATTTTCCCCAAGCCCAAGCCACCGGGCTGTTCGTGCTGTTGACGTTTTTGATTGACAGCCTGCTGGCCGATCAATGGATCAACTTTGCCCTGGGCGTTGCTGGCGTGGTGGGAATGATGACGTTGGCCTACCGCAGCCCGCGGATTGGACTCATTGCGCTGGCCCCTAACTTGCTGCCGATCGTACTGGTGGTGGGGGCGATGGGTTGGATTGGCCTGCCGATTAACATTGCCACCGCCATGATCTCCACCGTCACGATGGGGCTGACGGTGGATGCCAGCATTTTCTACCTGTCCGCCTTCTTGCGGGCACGCCGTGCCGGGCTGGGTTTTTATGAGGCCTTACACGAAACGCAGCAGGAAGTTGGCCGGGCGCTGGTCTATTCCAACCTGGCGCTGATCCTGGGTTTCTTGGTGCTTTGCCTGTCACACTTTATTCCACTGGTCTACTTCGGCGTTCTGGTCAGCGTGGCCATTCTGGGCGGCCTGGCCGGCAACCTGGTGCTGCTGCCGCTACTGCTGCGGCTGACCGAACGTGGGAAGTAGCCGCATGGAAAGCGCGACCCGTAGCGTGGGCTTTAGCCCACGTCAGGACCATTCGTGGGCTAAAGCCCACGCTACGGTCTTCATTCGACACTCGGCATTCCACACTCGACACTCCTTCTATGCCACGCTCTTCAGAATCTTCGTCGTCGAGACCCCTTCCACCATGCTGGTTAAGTAGAGCTCGCCGCCGTAGCTCTCCACGAAGGTCTTCCCCGGAATGTCGTGCGGGTTGTGGCGGTAGTCGCCCCCTTTGACCAGCACATCGGGCCGGATTTTTTCGATGGCGGCGATGGGGGTCGGATCGTCGAAGATCAGCACATGGTCGACGCAGGCCAGCGCGGCCAGCAGGGCCGCCCGGTCAACTTCGGTAATCACGGGGCGCGAAGGGCCTTTCAGCCGCCGCACGCCGGCATCGCTGTTGACCCCCACGATGAGTACGTCGCCGCGGCTGGCGGCCTCGGCCAGGTAGGTCACATGGCCCACATGCAGCAAATCGAAACAGCCGTTGGTGAAGACGATCCGCCGGCCGGCCTGGCGCGCGGCGTCAACCAGCGGCGTCAGTTCGTCCAACGACACGATTTTGGAACCGCCAGCCCGCGACTCGCGCAGCAGGTCGGCGCGGATTTCCTCACGCGACACGCGAGCCACGCCGACTTTTTCAACCTCCAGCCCGCCAGCCACGTTGGCCAGGCGGCAAGCGTCGGTCAGCGAAGTGCCGCTGGCCAGACAAAGGCCAATCATCGACAGCACCATGTCGCCCGCCCCGGTAATGTCGTACACGGCACGGGGGCGCGTCGGCAGATGTTCCGTGCGGCCGTCGCGCCAAGCCAGCGCCATGCCGTCACTATCAAGCGTGATGATCGCCGCGTCCAGCGACAGTTTTTGGCAAAGGCGCCCGGCGGCGGCAAAACCGTCTTGCGGCGTGCGGACACTGATGCCGGTAGCGGCTTCGGCCTCGGCCCGGTTGGGGGTCATGGTGGTCGCGCCGGCGTAGCGGGCGTAATCGGCCCCGCGCACCGGATCGACCAGTACCGGTATTCCCAAAGCCCGCGCGGCACCAATTAGCAAACGCAGCAAGCCCGGCGTGCAGACCCCTTTGTCGTAGTCCGAAACCAACACGCCTTGGCAGTCGGGCAGCAGTTCAAAAATCTTCTGGGCAAGCTGTTGTTCCAGCTCTGGCGAGAGCGCATCGCGAACCTCGCTATCGACGCGCAAGATTTGGTGCGGGTGCCGGTTGGCCGCTCGGCCGATGAAGCGTTCCTTGACGGTGGTGGGCCGCGCTGGATCGGCCAGCAGGCCCGACACATCGACCCCCGCCTCCGTCAGCATCGCTCGAACTTCGCGGCCGTCGGCATCGTCCCCCACCACGCCGCACAACACGGCCTCGGCCTCTAACCCGCGAAGCATGTTGGCCACGTTGGCCGCTCCCCCCAGCCGGGCCTCGCGGCGGTCCGCCCGCAATAAGATCACGGGGGCTTCCTGGCTGACACGTTCGGCGTTGCCAAAGGTGTAGCGGTCGAGAATTAAATCGCCCAGGATCAACAACCGGGGCCGGTCGAGGCGGGCAAGCGTGGGCAACAAATCGTGGCTCATGGCGAAGTCATCCGTGACGGCGCGCGGGTACGGCAAGCAGCGGTTGGGCTAGTGTATCTCAAGGCGGTATATCGACCTATGCCGGAGTGATGGAACGGGTGTGGGGATGAGGAAAAGGTGGCCTGGTCCGCTAGCACCGCTAGTGCCGGGCGCCGGAGCACGGTGCATGGGGGCGTTTCTTGCGCATCGCCGGACTGCTCTTGGCTCGAATCCCCCGCCAGCTTAGGCTTCCGCCTCCTCCGCGAAAAAACCGCTCCCCTCTCCCTTTTGAGGAAGAGGGGCCGGGGGTGAGGGGGAGCCGAGAACTATCAGCTTCGATCTTTGCTTTCGGTTGGGTGGGACAAGCGGCGATGGACGGCCCAGTCAGGCACGGTTTATCCGCGATGTCCCAGCATTGGCATGCATGGTGGGACATCGCGGACGGGCCGAAAATACATAGACACCACATGGCCGCTTGCCCTACCCTACGAAACTACACCTGAACAATAGTATATTAAGCACAATATAATGTCAATCGTTTTTAATTATATTTTTAGACAATCAGCGGCGCCCCGAATCCTCCCAGCTCACTTCTCCTCCATCAAACTCGCATGACGCCTCCTCCGCACGCCACGCTCGATACCGACGTTGCCATCTTCGGCGGCGGCTGCGCGGGTCTGTGGCTGCTGGATGAACTGCGGCGGCGCGGTATGCGCGCGGTGCTGCTGGAATCGGGCGAACTGGGTTCCGGCCAGACGGTTGCCGCGCAAGGCATTCTGCACGGAGGGCTGAAATATCAACTGCAAGGCATGGCCACAGCCGCCGCCCGAAAGGTGAGCGATATGCCAGCCGTGTGGCGGGCGTGTCTGGCCGGGCTTGCCGAACCCGACCTGTCGCGAGTGACGCTGCGCGATCGTGCCTGCTGCCTGTGGCGCACCGATTCCTTGCGTTCACGGGCCGGCATGTTCGGCGCGCATTTGGGCCTAAAAGTCAAGCCGCGGCTGCTGGCCGACGATGAGCGGCCCCTTCCGTTGGCCCAGGCACCCGGCCGGGTCTATCGGCTCGACGAACAAGTCATCGACACCGCCAGCCTGGTACGCGTGCTGGCTGGGCGCAATGCCGGGCGAATTCTTAAGATCGACGCCAGCGGGGTGCAATTTCAATTTCAATACGAGGGCCGCGTGGCCGCCGTGCGGCTGCAATGCCCGGAATCGTTCCGGACCTTAACGCTGACGGCATCGCGGGTGGTGTTCACGGCGGGTGCCGGCAATGGACCGTTACGCGGCCTGGCTGGCCTGCCCGATAGCCGCATGCAGCTTCGTCCGCTGCACATGGCCGTGGTCCGCGGCGAGTTGCCGTGGTTGAACGGGCATTGCGTCGATGGGGCCAAGACCCGCGTCACGATTACGTCCGACCGCGATCCATCGGGCCAGGTCGCTTGGCAATTGGGGGGGCAATTGGCCGAGGAGGGCGTGCCGTTGTCAGCGGAGGAACTCATCGCCCGCGGCCAGCGTGAACTGGCGGCGGTGCTGCCCGGCTGGCAACTGGGTGATTGCGAATGGTCCACATATCGCGTCGACCGGGCGGAAGGCCGCACGGCTGGCGGCACGCGGCCCGACGACGTGCAACTACTGGCGGAAGGCAACATTATTACGGCCTGGCCGACCAAGCTGGTGCTGGCCCCGCGTCTGGCGGAACGCGTGCTGGATCTGATTCCGCCGTTGCCTACGGCATTAAAAAACGATCATGGGGCCGATGGCTTCCGTGATGAACTTGCCGCGTGCGGCTGGCCCGCGCCGGCTTTTGCTTTACCCCCTTGGTATCGGACGGCCACATGGCACCGCCAAACCAGCCCGATATGGCGCAAAACCGCTTAGGCCGCGGCGGGCCGGTGATTGGCCCGCTGGGATTTGGCGCGTTTAAGATCGGCCGCAACCAGCAGACCAAGTATGGCCGGCCTTACGACCTGCCGGACGAGGCCGCCTCGGCCCGTTTGTTGAACGATGTCCTCGATTTGGGCATCGACTATATCGACACGGCACCGGCCTACGGCTTGAGCGAGGAGCGAATTGGCCGGGCCATCGCCCACCGCCGGAACGAATTCGCCTTGTCCACGAAGGTCGGAGAGGTTTTTGAGAACGGCCAATCCCGGTTTGATTTTTCCCACGAGGCAGTCGAAGCCAGCCTGCGGCGGAGCCTGACCCTGTTGACCTGTGATTGCCTGGATATGGTTTTCATCCATTCCAACGGCAATGACCTGGCGATTATGGGGCAAACCGACATCGTGGCGACGTTGACGCGGTTCAAGCGGCAGGGAGTGGCACGTGGGATCGGCCTATCCGCCAAAACCGTATTGGGCGCTTCCGCCGCGCTGAAATGGGCCGATGCCATCATGGTGGAACTGCACACCCGCGACCGATCGTTTGAGCCAGTGATTGCGGAAGCGGCCGCGGCGGGCGTATCGGTGATTGTCAAGAAGGCCCTATCGTCGGGGACGTTGCCAGCGGATGAGTCGTTGCGGTTCGTGCTGGGCCATGCCGGAGTGGCTTCGGCAGTGGTCGGCTCACTGAACCTCGATCACCTTCGCGACAATTTGGCGACCTGTGTCGCTTGTCGCTCCAGAGCAACATAAACCTCATCTTGGTTTACACATCGCAGACTTGGGCCGCGTGGCGCAGGGCGGCGATGGGGTCGTCCCAGGTCGGAATGAATTCCTGGGTTACAAAGCCGGTGTAGCCGGTCTCCAGAATGGCTTTCATCACGGCGGGGTAGTTGATCTCTTGCGTGTCGTCCAATTCGCCGCGGCCTGGGTTGCCAGCCGTATGGTAGTGGGCAATGCGGTCCTTGTACTGCCGAATGCGGCGGATGACATCGCCGTTCATAATCGCCACATGGTAGATATCGAACAGCAGCTTGAAATTGTCCGAGCCGACACGATCGACCAGTTCCACGCAATAATCGACATCGTCGCCAAAGTAGCCGGGATGCCCCTTCATGGGGTGCGTGTCGTCGCGAGTGTTAAGATGCTCCAGGCAGAGCGTCACACCCCGCTTTTCCGCTAGCGGCAAGACTTGCTTCCAGGCCGAAATGCAATCGTCGGCGGCCCGGTCGCGGTCCATGCCTTCAAACTTCATGCCGGTAAACGTAATGACCTTGGTCGATTTGACGGAGGCGGCCAGCTCGATGGCCTCGGTCAGTTTCTCGATGGTTTCATCGCGAAAGGCCGGGTTGCACGGCCCGTTGGCGAAACCGTGGCTGCTGACCAGCGAAATCTCCAGCCCCAGGTCGCGGGCGGCTTCGTAAGACTCGCGGGGAATCCCCTCAATGGCGACCAGTCCGATCTTCCGCGCCTGCTCGGCCAGTTTCTCGGCCGGCATGGGATTGAAGCACCAGCCCATCACCGACTGGCGAATGCGGCCGTGGCGGATCCTGAACGCGGAATCGGCCTGATCGCGAGGCAATTGCGCCCAAGCCGGCGCAGCCGTCGATAACGCGGCGGCCCCGGCTAACCCCTGCAACATGCGGCGACGAGTGGGATCGACAGCGGGCTTGACTGGCTGGTCGGACATGGAGGGTGTCTCTTGTTAGAAGAACGTCTTGATCGAACCGCGGGACTCGTGGGCGAGGTTGGCGAATGAAATCCTCGGTGTAAACCGTGCTTCGCTGACCCATTCTGGAGCGTCTACAGCGCGGAGTCAAATAAAACCGGCACTATCGCGCCCCGTGCAATCGCCGTAGAATTGCGGTTACGATGGCGTTTCGGCCAGAACTATCCAGGGAGCGAGTGCGTGAATGTCTTGCTGACCGAGGCTGACTTGCGGCGCGGTGTCGAACGTCTGGCGAGCGAAGTGAAAGCCTTCTACGGCGATGCTCCGTTAACCATCATCGGCGTACTGACCGGCAGCCTGGTGCTGGTGGCCGATCTCATTCGCCTGCTCGATCTGCCGCTCCGAATTGGCTTTGTGCAGGCCCGCAGCTACCGCGGCGCGACGACGGTGGCGGGCACGCTGGCTATCCGTGGCGAAATGCTGCCGGAAATGCGCGGCCAGCATGTGCTGCTGGTGGACGACATCTTTGACACCGGCCGCACATTGCAAGAGTTGCTGGTCCACCTGGCACCGCTGCAACCGGCCACGGTGCGTTCGGCCGTCTTGCTGCGCAAACAGGGGCGGCAAGAGGTGGACTTCGTGCCCGACCATGTGGTGTTTGAGATTCCTGATAAGTTTGTCGTGGGTTACGGTTTAGACTACGACGATCTCTATCGCCAGTTGCCTTACGTGGCCACGCTGGACGAGCCCGCCCAGGAAACCGTGCCGTGAAACCGCTGCGCGTGGTGTTTGTGACGCGGCGGTTTTGGCCCTTGGTGGGGGGCGCTCACGAGTCCCTGGGTCTGCTGGCTGGCGAACTGGCTCGCCGCGGAGCCGATTGCCGCGTTGTCACCATTCGCTGGCAGGCCGACTGGCCCGAGTCGATCGAGCATCACGGCGTCAAAGTCCATCGCCTTCCTCGGCCCACGCCTGGCTTGTGGGGATCTTGGCGACACGCGCGGCGACTAAGAGCCTGGCTCTCGGCCCATTGCCCCGGCGCGTGGACTATCTGCGTGTCGGGCATGCGGCACGAAGCCGCCGCCGTGCTGCGCGCGGCCCACAGGCGGCAGTGGCGCGTGGTATTGCGGCCCGCAGGAGCCGGGCTGACGGGTGATTGCCACTGGCAGCTAGAAGCCGCGGGAGGACGCCGCCTGAAACGCATCTGCCTGTCCGCCGACGCGTTTATAGCCCCGACGCGGGCGTGCGAAAATGAGCTGATCGCGGCGGGCTACCCGCGAGGGCGGATCTCTTTTGCTCCCTGCGGCGTGCCCCAGGCGGAACCGGCGACCGCCGCCGCCCGACAGGCGGCGCGGCAAGTGTTGGGCCAGGCCCATCCCGCGTTGGCAGTCACCGGCGACTCCTTGATCGCGGCCTACACGGGCCGCATTGTCGAGGGCAAGGGGTTGGACTATCTCATCGACGCCTGGCGGCCGATTGTTTCACGTTGGCCCGCGTCCCGCTTATGGCTGATCGGTGAGGGGGCGCTGACTGGGCCGCTGGAGGAGCAAGTCCGCCGCCTGGGCATGGCGAGTTCCATTGCCTTGCCCGGCGCGTTCGACAGCGTGGATGATGTCTTGGCGGCGGCCGATCTGTACGTTTCCCCGGCCATCGACACTGGCACCGGTTTGGGACTGTTGGGGGCCATGGCAGCCGGATTGCCTGTGGTGGCCAGCGATGTGCCGGGCCACCAAGAGTTCGTATCGCACGGCCAGCAAGGAGACTTGTGCGCAGCCGGGGATGCCGCGGCCTTGGCGCAAGCGATATCGAGGCTGTGGGAAGATGCCGCCGCGCTGGCCAACATGGGGCAGGCGGCCAGGCAGCGGGCACAAGCGGAGTTCAACCTACAGGCCATGGCCGATCGGTATGGGCAACTGCTGACGCAATAAAAAAGCGGCCCGGCTTCGTGAAGAAACCGGGCCGCCAGATTCAATCCTTTATTCCAAGCAATACGCTTAGAAGTAGTAACCCAAGGTGGCGATCAACTCGTTGCGGCGGGCAAAGCGGGTGCTGACGGGGATGGAGTAACCCAAGCTCACCCGAATACCGTCCCGCATGAAGAACGAGGTACCAAAGGTCATATCGAGCGCATCGCGGGTTTCCACGATCGACCCGGTACCGGGTCCGACGATGGGGCCGAAGCCTGTGCTGTTGGTTCCGCCGACGATGTGCTTGCCGAAGACTTCGTATTGCAACGAGACTTTTTGCAGCCAATCGCAGCAGCAGCAGCTTTGGTACAGCCAGTAGCCGGTGCCGATCGACCAATCAAACGTGCTGACTTCGTTGTCGGTCAACGGAGCGCTGTATTGGAAGCCGCCGTAGTTAAAGAAGTCGTCGCTGGTGTTGTAGTACCACAACAAACCAGGAGCCAGACGGGCCTGATTTTCGCGAAGCGAAAGCGAGGTCCGGTTGCCGCCCACGGGGATCAGCAAGCCCAACGTGGCCGAGACCGTCAGATCGCAGTCTTGGTACAAGACCTGCTTGCCCATGATCTGCGGGTTGGTGAAGTCGCTCGAAGCCGCGCCCAACGAAGAGTTCACGTGGGCATATTGGCCTTGGAACGAGATACTCGACGTATCGGTCACCATCAATTCGCCGCCCGCCCGGTACAGCGACTGATAGACCGCGCTAGCGGCGGCACCTTGGTTGAACTGGAACCTATCGACGTACTGAAAGCCGAACCAGACGCGATTGGCTGGAATGGCGCTCTGCGAGTCGAAGATGTTCAAACGGTTCAAGTTGTCAGCACGGCCGATGTGGCCGACGTTGCTGCCTTCGCCGCTGGCCGCCTGCTGGAACTGGCTGTTTTGAGGAGCCAGGTTCAGGTCGTTGTTGGCCTGAGGTTGGGCCGCCGCGCCCGCATCGGTCGGTTGACCGGCGGCATCGGTGGGTTGGCCGGCCGCATCCATCGCGGCGCCGGGCACGCCGTTGTAGCACGGCGGGCAGTAGTTGTAGCACGGATTCGCGGCGTAAGCCGACGACGACCCAGCGAACACACCCACGGCCATCGCGGCGTAGGTGAAGAAGCGGGCCAGCTTCTCCAAAGAACGGATACATCTCATGGACTTCGTCCTCCTTGCATGTGGTCCACCTGGTCAACTCTCACGGCGTCGCATGGACGACGACGGACGAACTGAGTGCAACGCACCCCAACTCACTACTCCGTGAGCTGGCAAAAGTCTCCGACAGGTGATGCGGGTGCAGGGCTGTGGGAGCCAATTTCGACCGGTCAACGCGACGATTCTTTGGTGGGAAATGCTTATAACGTTCCCACCACGTTGACCCGGTCTACAGGTCGTACTAGGCCTATCGGTAGTTCGCGGGGTTTTGCTTTAGACGGTTGTTACGATTGGACTTACGGCTATGCGCGACCGTTGCAATCAGCAAGATCGTTACGCGCGGCACGGACGGAATTGCCGTCACAACCGGAACCGATTTGGAGCATTCCGGGGGGCATCGCGGAATGCTAGCATGAAGGTTGCCCACCCCAACGTATGCTTGGCGTGTTGTACCTTCCAAGTCGCCGTCAATCGGACCAGCCATGAACGTCGGATCGTGCCAAATCCGTGAGATTTCCGACTCGCGGGAGCTGGAGGATCTGCGGCTGACATGGAAGCTGCTATTGTCAAAAACGCTGGAAGTGGAGTTCTTTCAGTCGTTGGATTGGCTGCTGGTTTTCTGGAAATACTACGGACGTCACAGCCGTATGCGCGTGCTGGTCATTTCGCACGATGGCCAACCGACCGGTATCTTGCCGCTGATGGTTGCCCGCGAGCCGACGCGGCTGGGCAACCTGCGCATACTGACCTATCCGCTGCGCGAATGGGGACCGTTCTACGGGCCGATCGGCCCCAACCCCACAGCCACCTTGGCACTGGGGCTGGCGCATGTGGCCCGCACTCCGCGCGATTGGGACATGATCGACTTGCGCTGCGTCCCCTTTTACCGCTGGGACCACGGGCGGACGGCCACGGCCTTGCGCGTGGCGGGCCTGGCAGCTCAGAAACGCCCCTGGGGCCAGGTGTCGATCTGCGACCTATCGCACGGCTGGGACCATTATTGGGAAACCCGTTCGCGGCGCTGGCGGCGCAACGTGCGGCGTTGCGACCGCCGCCTAAGCGAACGGGGCCAGGTAACCTACGTCCGCTACCGGCCGGCCGGCACTGCTCAAGGCGAGGATGATCCGCGGTGGGATCTGTACGAAGCGTGCGAAAAGATCGCCGCGAAAAGCTGGCAAGGGCATGCCACCAACGGAAACACCTTGTCGCATCCGGAAGTCCGCGAGTTCTTGCGCGAGGCACACGTCGCGGCCACGCGAGCTGGCGCGGTCGATATCAACCTGCTGCTGCTCGACGATACTCCCGCGGCGTTCTTGTACTGTTACCACATGCATGGCCGGCTAATGGGGCTGCGGATGGGCTTTGACAAATCGTCGGCCAGCGAAGGGGCGGGCACCGTCCTCATGCAACGGACCTTGGCCGACAGTTGTCAACGGGAAGACGTCTGGCTGAACCTGGGTGCGGACTACCTGGACTGCAAACGCTACTGGCAGACCAAGATCGAGCCCACCTTCCACTACACGCACTTCGCTCCACTCAGCTTGCGGGGACAACTCATACGGCTGAAACGCTCGCTGGAACGTGTTCCCGATACGGAGCAAGAAACCAGCGACGAACCGGAGCCGGAAGAAGCCATGTGCGAGTGAGCGGGGAGGCGGAGAAGCCGGCAGCCATTAGCATTCAGCTTGCCGCGGGGGCAGCCGTAATCCGTAGCCGCGATGTGGCATCTCGGCTGATTGCTTCTCCGCTGACAGCTTCTCCGCTCGTTTGCCACTGCAACGGTCTCCGGGCATGGTAGAATTGTGCTAGGGTTTGCGGATGCCTTTGACCGCGCGACCGTGCCTCATGGATTCGACTAGCCCATTAGCGGACAAGCCGCCAGTGGCACCCTAGAGTTTTGCCTTGCCATCGGAGCCGCCTGTTTTGAATATTCTGTTAGCAACTAGCGAGGCTGTCCCTTTCGCCAAGACTGGCGGTTTGGCCGATGTCTGCGGCGCGTTGCCCGTGGAGCTGGCCAAACTGGGGCATCAGGCAGCAGTCATCATGCCGGCCTACGCCGGCCACGGCCAGAATTCGCCCCCTGCCGAGACGACCGGTATCGATCTGTCGGTCCAGATCGGTTCCAAAAATGTCCGCGGCCGATTGCTGAAGAGCATGCTGCCCGGCAGCCAAGTGCCGGTCTATCTGGTCGATCAGCCCGACTACTATCATCGGCCGGGCCTGTATGGGGTCAACGGGCAAGACTTCATTGACAACTGCGAACGGTTTGTGTTTTTCTCGCGGGCCGTGCTGGAGGCCGTGCGGCTGTTGGAACTGCCAGTCGATGTGTTGCATTGCAACGATTGGCAGACGGCGCTGATACCGGCCTACTTGCGGGCCGAGTATCGCGGGGTGCCGGGCTTTGAGAATATCGGCGCGCTGTTCACCATTCACAATCTGGCCTATCAGGGCAATTTCTGGCATTGGGATATGCTGCTGACCGGGTTGGACTGGAAGTACTTTAACTGGCAGCAAATGGAGTTCTACGGCAAGCTCAACCTGATGAAGACGGGCCTGGTCTTTTCCGACGCCATCAACACGGTCAGCCCCACCTACGCGCAAGAGATTCAATCCGCCCCGCTCGGCTGCGGGCTGGAAGGCGTGCTGGTGCAACGGCGGAATGTGCTGTCGGGCATCATCAACGGCGTTGACTACCGCGAGTGGGATCCAGCGATCGACAAATACCTGCCGCAACAGTACAACCCCAAAACCGTGGCCGCGGGCAAAGCCGCCTGCAAGGCGGCCTTGCAGCGCAAGCTAGGCCTGAAATTGCAGCCGCGCACGCCTCTGCTGGCCTTCATTGGCCGCCTGGCCGACCAGAAGGGCCTGGACCTGATCGCACCCGTCGTTCCCCAATGGATGGAGCAAGACGCGCAATGGGCCTTTTTGGGAACGGGCGATCCCAAATACCACGACACGCTTACCCAACTGGCGGCCGGCAACCCCGGCAAGATCGCCGCCCGGCTGGAGTTCTCCAACGGTTTGGCCCACGAGATCGAGGCGGCGGCCGATATCTTGCTGATGCCCAGCCGCTACGAGCCTTGTGGATTGAACCAGCTTTACAGCCTGAAATATGGAACCGTGCCCGTCGTGCGGGCCACCGGCGGCCTGGCCGATACGATCATCGATACCACCGACGCCACGCTGGCCAATGGCACGGCCACTGGCTTTTTGATTCAAGAACATACAACCGCCGCCTTTGCACAAACCTTGCGCCATGCGGTAGACACCTATCAACAGACCGAGACCTGGAACAAACTGATCGCCCACGGCATGGCCCAAGACTGGTCTTGGGGCCGCAGCGCCAAGGAGTACTCGCGGTTGTACCAGCGCGTATCCAGCCAGCAGCGCCAACCGGCCACGGTGTGATGGACCGGCCCGCCATGCACGAACTGCGGCAAGACCCCATCGGCGGCGGCTGGATTGTGCTGGCCCCGCAACGGGCCGCCCGGCCGCAAGAATTTGCTCCGGCGGCCACAATCGCCGATCCAGGCGATTGCCCCTTCTGCGAGGGGCGCGAGGACATCACCACGCCCGAGTCGTACGCCGTGCGCCAGGCGGGCAGCCAGCCCAACGGTCCCGGCTGGCGCGTGCGGGCCATTCCCAATAAGTTTCCCGCGCTGGCGGGAGAAGGCCAACCGGTCGAACGGGTACAAGGCATGTACCGCTCGCTGGCCGGCGTGGGCGTGCATGAAGTGATCATCGAATCGCCGCGGCACCTGACGAACTTGACGCGGCTTTCGCCCGCCGAACTGATGGAGGTGTTCTCGGTTTACCGCCAGCGCTTGCTGGCGCTGCGGCACGACCGCCGGCTGGCTCATGCCTTGATCTTCAAGAACCTGGGAGCCTTGGCCGGTGCCTCCCTGGCCCACTTGCATAGTCAACTGATCGCCACGCCGGTCGTCCCCAGCCAGGTGGCCCAAGAATTGGACGGGGCCAAGGCGTTCTTTGCCCGCCACGGGCAATGCGTTTATTGCCGAATGCTGGACGAGGAACTGGCCGATGGCCGAAGAATAGTCTGGCAGTCCGAGTTTTGCGTGGCCTTTTGCCCGTATGCCAGCCGTTTTCCCTACGAAATGTGGGTCTTGCCGCGAAAGCACGCGCCCCGTTTCGAGGAGTGTAGCAACGGCGAGTTGGCTGGCGTTGCTAGCATGGTTTGGCGGGTTGTGGGGGGGCTGGAAAACGCTCTGGACCGTCCAGCGTATAACTATATGATGCATACTGCGCCGTTTGCGTCGTCGGATTTCAGCTACGATCACTGGCATCTGGAGATCACTCCGCGCATCGCCAATCTGGCTGGTTTTGAATGGGGGACCGGGTTTTGCATCAACACCGTTCCACCCGAGGAAGCCGCCGCCAGGCTGCGAGAATGCATCTCCCGCGACGCCTGAGGAGCATGGCGCGGCCGATCATTTGATCCATCGAGGCGCGGTTGCTAGCAGACAAAACCCGGCGGCCAAGGTAGGCTGCCGCTGACATCCATCGGAACCCCAGCCCATGACCGAACCGCTGCGCCTCGTTCTGGCCCTGCACAACCACCAGCCGGTCGGCAATTTCGATGGCGTCATCGAACAAGCCTATCAGGAAAGCTACAAGCCTTTTCTGGACGTGTTCGACCGCTACCCCAGCATTCCCATCGCGCTGCATACCAGCGGCTGCCTGATGGAATGGCTCGACGCGCATCACCCCGACTATCTCGACCGCCTGGGCGAGCATGTGGCCAACGGCCGCATGGAGATCATCGGCGGCGCGTTTTACGAGGCTATCTTGCCGATGATTCCGCCGCGCGACCGCGTGGGGCAAATCCAGTCTTACACGCGCTGGCTGAACAAGCGGTTGGGGGCGAACGTCCGCGGCATGTGGATGCCCGAGCGCGTGTGGGAGCAATCGCTGGTCAGCGATCTGGCCCAGGCCGACATTCAATACACCCTTCTGGACGACTTCCACTTTAAGAACGCCGGCCTGACCGAGAACCAGTTGCACAGCTATTTCGTCAGCGAGGACGACGGGCGGTTGGTGTCGATCTTTCCGGGTAGCGAGCGACTGCGGTATCTGATTCCCTTCGGCCAGCCGCAAGACACGGTGGAATACCTGCGTTGGATCGCCAGCGAGCATCCCGGCTCGGTGGTGGTGTTTGGCGACGACGGCGAAAAGTTTGGCGTCTGGCCCGAGACGCACAAGCATTGCTACATCGACGGCTGGCTGACGCGGTTCTTCGATGCCTTGGCCGCCAACCAGGATTGGATTCGTATCTGCACGCTGGCCGACGCCGTGGACAACGTGGCCCCCAATGGCAAGGTCTATCTGCCCGACAGCAGCTATCGCGAAATGACCGAATGGTCGCTGCCGGCCGAGCAGTTGGTCCGCTACGAACATGTCCGCCGCGAGATGGAACACGACCCGCGTTGGCCTTCGCTGGCGCAGTTTGTACGGGGCGGCTGCTGGCGCAACTTCAAGGTTAAGTATCCCGAAGCCGACGAGATGTACACCCGCATGATGCTGGTCAGCCAGCGCCTGCACAAAGCCAGCGAGGCTCATGTGCAGGCCAACGGCAACGGGCATGTTTCGTCGTTGTTGGAGGCGGCCCGCACCGAGCTGTACCGCGGGCAGTGCAATTGCAGTTATTGGCACGGCGCGTTTGGCGGCATTTATCTGCCCCATTTGCGGAATGCGGTCTACAACCATTTGATCGCCGCCGACAACCTGCTGGACCGCGCCGCTGGCCGCGACCAGCCGTGGGTAGAGGCGGCGGTGGGGGACTTCAATCTCGACGCGCGGCAAGAAGTGCTGCTGCAAAACGACAAGCTGGTATCGCTGTTCGCGCCGGTCCAAGGGGGCCAGATGTACGAGCTGGACGTGCGCTCGATCTGCCACAATTTGCTGGCCACCATTACCCGCCGGCCCGAGGCCTACCACAAGCGGGTCTTGACCAGCGGCCAAAACCTGGTCGATAACCCCGCCCTGATTCACGAACGGGTCGTCTTCAAGCAAGCTGGCTTGGACCAGCGGTTGCAGTACGACACGCATCCGCGCAAGAGCCTGTTGGACCATTTCTACGACAACGATGCCGCCGCGGCGTGCGTGGCGGCCGGCAAATCGCTGGAGCGGGGCGACTTTGTGTTTGGCGTGTACGAGGCCCGGCTGCGCCGCTCGCGCGACCGCGTGCAACTGGTCCTCTCGCGCGAGGGGAATGCTTGGGGCTGTCCGCTGCGGATCACCAAGACCTGCACGCTGCAACCCGGCAGCCCGGCGCTGGAAATTGCCTACCTGTTGGAGGGTTTGCCGAGCGACCGGGCCTTGCACTTTGCCGTGGAACTCAACTTTGCAGGGCTTCCCTCGGGTGCCGACGACCGCTTCTTTCACAACGCCACCGGGCAGCGCCTGGGCCAGTTGGAGACGCGGCTTGACCTGGCCGAGCAATCGTCGATTGGCCTGGCCGATGGCTGGCTGGGGATCGACGTGCAGTTGAATCTGTCTCGCCCCAGCGGCATCTGGACCTTCCCCATTGAAACCGTCAGCCAGTCCGAGGGGGGCTTTGAGCTGGTCCACCAATCGGTGGCCGTCCTCCCTCACTGGATCATCACGCCCGAGGCCGACGGCACCTGGCGGGTGACCATGACCCTCATCGCCGACACCGCCTTGGCTGAAAGCCGTATGGAGCAAGCCGTAGCGGAAGCCGCGGCCCTGTAAAGCAAGTTTGGCGTTTTGTTCCCGTCTTGAAGAATTGCTCACACGCTTGAAACACTTGCTTCCCTCTTGAAAACATGGCTCCCCTCTCCCCTCCGCGGGAGAGGGGCTGGGGGTGAGGGGAGATTGGCGAGAAGCTCTCGCCATCTCATTCGGTCAGCGTTTTCTCCACCCCGAAGTGGCGAGATTCAACCGTTTTGAATTGCACCGCGCGCCGATTCAGGCGGCGGCGGGCGGCGGTTTTTGGCCTGCTGGGGCCTTACCTGTTCCATTTTTGCCGGTTTTTGGGGGGTAGTGGTGCAGGTAAGCGATGCCGTTTTAGCGGTGGCGGGGTGGATGGGTGCTGCATGGAGTTGTTGGGTGTGGAGGGTCGAGCGCGATGCGGCCCCCTCACCCCCGGCCCCTCTCCCGCGGAGGGGAGAGGGGAGTAGGTGTTGGGTGTGGAGAGAGGAGAGCAGGTGTTGGGGGTGGAGAGTCGGGGGTGAGGCGGGCGACTGCGTGGTGTGGGCTTGAGCCCACACGGAAATCGGCTGGCGTGGACTGAAGTCCACGCTACGGGCGAAGCCGCTACCGAGCAGGAAGGCGATCAGCAGGGCCACGATACCGCCGGCGGCC
>JBFWUW010000072.1:0-32840 GCA_050247075.1 Pirellulales bacterium
GTGCTCTTCCGATCTCGCACCGCGATTTGGATATGCGTTTCCTTTTTCAGGGCCGCGCCGGCGAACGCTGCTTCGCCCTCCTCGAACGCGCCGCGAACGGTTTGGATCCGATCGGGAGATTGGGCCACCAGGTTGTTGATGACCAGGCAATCGAGTTTGCGGAGTTTCAACGCTTGCCCTTCATTGCTCGGCATAGGCGAGTTCTGTTCTTTGTGCGATACAACAAGTCTAGCATGGGCTTTCTCCAATAGGCTCGTAAACCGCAAATCAGTTAGATCCAAACAGTCGCCAAGCTGAATCACCGCGCCGATGACGATTCCATCGGGACCAGCCCAGCGGCGTGCGCGTTCAGGAGAATGCTCCCAGAAGTAGATTCCTTGCCCTAACCAGTCATACTCATTCTCGCTCGGTTGCCACTGTGCGACGTCGGCCTCTCCCAGGAGCAGCGCCTTGGCAAATTCGGCGGCTGGCCCTGCCCTACCGCCGTGGTATCCCAGCACGACTCGCGCGAATCTATGCACGCTGATGGCCCTTATTTCCAGGAGATGCCAGACGGGACTTTATACCGGCCTTTGGCAAACGGCAAATAAGTTGGACTGGTGCCTCTTGTGTGCTCACCACACATCCGCCGCCGCCACCCCTTGTGCGGCGGCTAGTTCCGTGGTCTTGGGCCGGCACTCCAGGCCCACGAAATCGCGGTAGCCCAACTCGTAGGCTTGACGTAATACGCGGTTGTAGTGGATCTCTCCGGTGCCGGGCTCGTTTCGTCCGGGATGGTCGGCCAGTTGCAAATAGCCTGCCTGGTCGAAGCCGTCCTTGAGACGTCCGCACAGATCTCCCTCACTGATCTGCATGTGGTACAAGTCCCAGTTGATTTTTACATGCGTCGATTTGACCTCGCGGCAAATGTTGACGGCGTCAACGCTGCCGTACAAGCAGTGGCCGGGATGATCGACACGTCCGTTCATCGGCTCCAAAATCAGCACTACGTCGTGCTCTTCGGCGATTGGGGCCGCCCGCTTGAGGCCCGTTACCACGTTGGCCAGCATTTCCTCTTGCGACATGCCGGGCTGGTTGTTGCCCGCCACCACGCACATTTTCTTGGCTTTCAGCTTCTTGGCCACCTGGCAGCCATCCTCAATGGCCTGCACAAAGTTGTCGTGGTTCTTGGGGTTATTCAAGCCAGGGTCAAATCCCCACGCGGTAAACTGGGCCACCGCCAGATTGAGTTCTTGGGTCAGTTGGGACATGGCGTCGATATCGCGATTTTGCCAGGGCCAGAACTCAATGGCCGGAAAACCGAGCGCCGCCGTGGCCTTGATCCGATCGAGAAACGGCAGCTTGCCAAACCACATTTCAATGTTCACCGCGAATTTGGTGTGCGGAGTCTGCCCCAGCGCGGCGGGGTCGGCGGCGTCAGCGGACTGCGCCTGGGCGACAAAGGCGGCCGATCCGGCCAGTGCGGCGGTAGAGCCAAGAAACGTGCGTCGATCGAGCGATGGCATGGGTCGGTTCCAAGTGAGGAATTGAGGCAGACGAGGTTCCGATTCTACCTCGCGGAGTCATCGTTTTCCGCCACGCCGCGAGATTCGCCTTTCACTGAGACAAGGCCGCTGCTGGAACCGGAAAATGCCGGCAGAGGTCGGAAACCTCTCCGCGAATGCGGGCCAGCGTGGCCGCGTCGGCTGGCGCACGCAGCGCTTCCATGATCCATCCGCCAATCTTTCGCATTTCCTCGCCGCCCATGCCCCGCGTGGTCAGGGCGGGCGTGCCAATGCGAATGCCCGACGGATCGAGCGGTTTTCGCTGGTCGTAGGGGATCATGTTCTTGTTGACGGTGATCTCGCAACGGCCAAGCGCTTCCTCGGCCAGCTTTCCGGTCAGGCCGATGCTGGTCACATCGGCCAGCATCAAATGGTTCTCCGTACCGCCACTGGCCAGGGTCAACCCGCCTGCCATCAGCACATCGGCCAAAGTCTTAGCGTTGGCGATGATATTCTGGGCGTACTGTTTGAATTCCGGCCGCAGGGCTTCGCCAAAGCAAATCGCCTTGCCCGCCACGACGTGCATCAGCGGACCCCCTTGCAAACCAGGAAACAAGCACCGGTCAATTTCTTGGGCATACTCCGAACGACACAGCACGATGCCAGCCCGTGGGCCGCGCAGTGTCTTGTGTGTGGTCGTCGTGACGTAGTCGGCCACCGGCACCGGGTTATCGTGAACGCCCGCCGCCACCAGCCCGGCGTAATGCGCCATATCGACAAACAGCTTGGCCCCCACTTCGCGGGCAATCTCGGCAAAGCGGCCATGTGGAATCTCGCGCGGATACGCGCTGGCCCCGGCCACGATCAGTTTGGGCTTGTGTTCCTTGGCCAGCCGGGCCACCTGGTCGAAGTCGATGCGATGCGTGTCGCGTGTCACGCCGTAACTGATAAAGTTGTACAGCCGGCCGGAAACGTTGAGCTTCATACCGTGCGTCAAATGTCCGCCGTGGGCCAGGTCCAAGCCCAACACGGTATCGCCCGGCTGCACCGTGGCCAGGTAGACGGTTAGATTGGCTTGGCTGCCGGAATGGGGCTGCACGTTCGCATGTTCGGCCCCAAACAATTGTTTGGCCCGGTCGCGGGCCAGCGTCTCGACGACATCCACAAACTGGCAACCACCGTAGTACCGCCGCCCAGGATAACCCTCGGCATATTTGTTGGTCAGCACGCTGCCCACGGCCTGCATCACCGCCGGGCTGGTGTAGTTCTCGCTGGCGATCATCTCCAACCCGTCCGCCTGACGGTGGATCTCGTCGGCAATGGCGTTCCAAACGGCGGGGTCTTCTTTTTCGATGAAGTTCATGCGGTGCGGCTCTGCGTTCCGTGCGGCGAATCGCCGGTCCGGGCGGTGCCTCAGCGGAACCGGCAACCCAACTCGGCAGTCGCATTGTCGAACCGCACCCCTGAGTCGTCAATGAGGCGCGAAGTGGGCCTGTGCAAGTCCCCGCGATCGAATCAGGGGAAATTTTCGCGGTTGACGGAGCCATTGCGGCGTTGACCCCGGCGGCGGCCAGTGGATAAAACACCCGCTATCCCCTGGCGGTTTAGGGAGTTAGAATAGGGGATTGGTTTTGATCTCCACTCGCCAATCGACTTTCCTGGCATCCCACGATGGACGACCGCCGCTCCAACTGGGCAGACGGGCTGCATCATGTCGCACGCAGCGATGTGGGCATGCGCCGCAACAATAACCAGGACTCGTTCGCTGAATACGTGGCCAGCAGTGAGGCAGCCTGGCGGCAACGCGGGCATTTGTTCATCGTGGCCGATGGCATGGGGGCGCATGCCGCCGGAGAACTGGCCAGCAAGTTGGCGGTCGATAACATTCCGCACTTGTACAGCAAGCTCGCGTCCGAATCGACCGATATCGCCATCCGCAAGGCGATCGAGCAGACCAACGATAAGATCCACGATCGCGGCCAGGCTAATGCGGAATTTCATGGCATGGGCACTACCACCAGTTGCCTGGTGCTGACGAAGGCCGGCGCGTATATCGGCCATGTCGGCGACAGCCGCATCTATCGGTTGCGAGGCAACCGCCTGGACCAGCTCACCTTCGACCACAGCCTGGTGTGGGAGATGCGCCGGGCCAATGGCCAGTTTCACAACAGCGAGTTTGGCGCTAACCTGCCCAAGAACATCATCACGCGCTCCTTGGGCCCGCACGCCCAGGTGCAGGTCGATGTGGAAGGGCCTTTTCCCCTGTGCGTGGGTGACACTTTCTTGCTATGCAGCGACGGCCTGACGGGACCGGTCAAGAATGAGGAACTGGCTCTAATCATAGGCTGCCTGCCGCCCGACGAAGCCGCCCGCATGTTGGTCGATCTGGCCAATCTAAGAGGCGGGCCGGACAACATCACCGTCGAAGTGGTCAAGGTCACGGGCGAGCATATTTCGCAGATCGATTCCGTCAGCGGGGCCGCGGTGGATACGCCGGACCCCGGCATGGCCATACGCGGGTTGGCAACCAGCCTGCTGCTATTGTTTGGCCTGGGGACCGTGGCCTTGCTGGCAGTGGGAATTGTGCTTGGCCAGGCGTGGGCCATCGCGGCGGGTGTTGTCTGCGGATTAGCCACGGCGGGCCTGGCCGTGTGGCGACGGAAGTTGCCGGCCCCTCCGGCGGAAGTGGAAGCTGGACGCCTGCACGGCGGAGCACCCTACGACTCTTGCCTGTTCAACCCCAACGCCGAGTTCGTCGAGCAGCTCAAAGGCATCTTCAAAGAGCTGTGCGATGCTGCCCGGCACGATGACTGGGAGATCGACTGGCGTCGCGTGGAGACGTTGGCGGGCGAAGCGTCCGAGATTGAAAAGACCCAAGAAATTCCGGGGACAATCCGCAGTTATTGCCGGTCCATCAGCTTCATGATGTCTGAACTAGCAGCCCAGCCTCGCCGCAAGCGCAACGCCGGCCAAGACGACAGCGTGTTCAGCGATTGAGTGCCGTGGCCCGCGTTGGCTATTTCGCGCCCATCCGCAAAGCACCGTCTAGTCGGATGGTGGTGCCGTTGAGCATGGGGTTTTCCAGAATGTGCTGCACCAGGGCCGCGTATTCGTCTGGCTGGCCGGCACGCGCCGGAAACGGTGGCTGGCTGGCCAGCGACTGCCGGGTGGCCTCTGGCAGCGAGTCAAACATGGGTGTGCCAAAGATGCCCGGTGCGATTGTCATCACGCGAATGCCAAACCGGGCCAACTCGCGGGCGATCGGCAGCGCCATGCCGGCTACGCCGGCCTTCGAGGCCGAGTAGGCCGCCTGGCCGATTTGCCCCTCGAAAGCCGCACAGCTCGCCGTATTGACGATCACGCCGCGCTCGCCATTTTCGTCCGGTGCCATTTTGGCAATGGCCTCCGCGGCCAACCGCAAAACATTGAAAGTGCCGGTCAAATTGACGGCAATGACCTTCTCAAACAGGGCCAGATCGTGCGGCCCCTCTTTGCCCAATACTCTGCCCCCTTGCACGATGCCGGCGCAGTTGACCGCCCCCGACAGTCCGCCAAAGTTTTCCACGGCGGCTTGCACGGCCCTCTGCACGCTGGCTCCGTCGGTGACGTCGGTCTCCACGAACCGGGATGCACCTCCCAATTCCTCGGCCAATGGCCGGCCCATGGCAGCATTGAGATCAGCAATCAAAACGCTGGCACCAGCCGTCACCAGCCGACGGGCCGTAGCAGCGCCCAATCCTGAGCTGCCCCCCGTCACCAAGAAGGCCCGTTCCGCAATTCTCATGTTGTCTGACTCCCAAGTTGCTTCTTGTCGCTGGAACCGCCAGCGCGTATCGCAATGCCAAGAATCAAGGCAATCCAACATGGATCGCCTTCTTTCCCAAACAATAAAAATAATGCATTGCCCGCGGGCCGAATGCGCCGCCAGCTAGCCGAGGCCAGGGAGGAACCACGAATCGAACGAATCGAACGAATAGGGATCCGACGGTACGAGCCTTCGAGTCGCCGCCGGCACCCTCTTTTCCCGAGTAGTACCCACTCGGGAGATGCATTCGTTAGATTCGTTCGATTCGTGGTCCTTCCCATCGCAGTTGCCGAACTAATCGTCCACCATCTCCGGCGGCAGTATTTCTACCTGAATATCGTCATCGACTTGCGACTCTTCCGCGTCAATAGCTCGCGTGCGGCGGCGTTGCCATTCTCCCAACGCGATTAGCACCGCCAAGGCCGGCGGCAGCACCAGTTGTGCCGCGGCGCTCATCGCCATGGCGGCCGCCAGTACGCCAGCCGTCACCAGAAAAGTCGCCAGCCCGCGTCCGTTGGTGAAGCGAAAGTAGAAAAACCAGAAGGCCAGGATGACCGTGGCACCGATTGCGATACGCGCCCACACATGGCGTTCCAGCCACCGTACCGGGCCGCCCAAAGGTGAACGGGCCGCTAGCCGATGCATGCCGCGGCGCGGAAATGTCGCGCGCATCGCACCAACCTGTCGCAGCTTTCCTCGCGGCCAGCGCCAAGCCACGGTGGCCCGGCCATCGAAAACGCCAGTCGTGGCGTGCTTACTGTCGGAAGGGTGCAATTCGTCCGGCCGAATCCCCGGCAAGGCATACACAGCGATGGCGATGTCGCTGTCGCTTTCGGGCGACATCCCTTCTAGCAAGGGAGGATCGAACTCCAGGATGGCATGTTCGGCCCGCCGCGGCCCCGCGGCCACCATGTCGCGCACGGTGACTTCAATATGGAACTTGCCGCGGTCGGTGCGCTCCAGCGGAGTTCCCTGGAATTGCATCCAGAATCCCGCCTGTCCGTGGCGGTCTTGACGCACCGGCAAGATGGAATTGTTGAGGGTCGCCCGCACGCCGCGCAGGTCAAAATGCTCATGTGGCAACGGCAGATACAGGCCGCCCAGTGGCGGCGCGCGGTCGCGCAGGCGGATTGTGAAATCGTAGGACAACCCCACGGAGGCGTCTGCATTGATGAACGCCCGCAGCGAAAACCGCTCCAGGGCATACTGCCCTTCCGTATCGGCCAAGGCTGGCCGCAAGCTCATAATGGCCGCCAATGACAGCACTGCCAGGCAGAGCGCGCACCATCGCACCGCCGGTTGCAGCCACTGCGCGGATCGTCCTGACGTTGCCGCGGCGCTGCTCACTCGGCGGTGAGCCACTCGTATTTCCACATGGGATTGCCGCATTGCGCGCATTGTTCGCCGTTTTCAAGCAAGTTGCCGTGACATTGGGGACAATCATTGATGCTGGAGAGCAGCGTGGTTTGCCGCTTGCGGCCCTCGAGGGCACGGCGGTGTTCCCCCAATGCCATGTCGGTCACAATCGCCACCGCCAAGGGCAGCATTCGGTAGATGATCAACGGGGCGTGGCGGGCTTCCGGCAGGGCCTTTTCCAAAACCGTGGCAAAGGCCCGGCGGCGGTCGTCGGGTTCGCGGCTGGCATAGTGGGCCAACCGCTGCAATACCGCTGGCGACGTGGCCTGCTCGCCCACGCGCAGCCGTAGCAGCCAATTGGCGTACCAGTCGCCCGTGCCTAATGCGGACTTCGCGGCGCGGGCCTCGGCGGCCGATTCCGCCACCTGGTAGCAGTCAATCTCGGCCTTGGTGCGGACCTCGCTCTTCACCAATGAGATGGGCGACAACATGGAATCCATGCCGTACTCTTTTTCAACCTCGACATGGACGCGCGTGAAGAACAGGTCGCGAAGGGTGCGCAAGCCGGAATCCAAGCTGGTGACGATCCGTTCGCCATCTTGCCGATGAGCATGCTCGTTGAGTTCCTTCGCGGCCGTGGCCCGCCGCATGCCAAGGTCGTCTTGAGTCATTGGCTGAAAGTCTCCGATTGGCACCGCTCGCCCCACCTTCACCTTAATCGTCGGCGGCGCGGGGAGCAACCAAAGGGGACGTACCAATCCGCGCCGGGCACTAACCGGTATCCGCGGCTTTGAAACTGGTCGGGAGCCGCATTATACTTGTCAGGCCGGTCCCCTGGGCCCCGCTTGAAATGTCCCGCCTCAACTGCCTCGTTGTATCCCACCGGAGATCGCAGGTCCGATGAAAACGCATTCTTTCTTGTTGCGCTATGGGTTTATTGCGGCGCTTGGCTTTTCGATTCAGGCCGCGGCAGGGGCGGAAAACTGGCCCCAATGGCGCGGTGCCAAGTTGGATGGCGTGAGCCAAGAGACCAATTTGCCAACCACCTGGAGCAAGACAGAGAACGTGGTTTGGCGGCTTCCGCTGGCAGGGCCGGCCGGCAGCACGCCAGCCATTTGGGGCGACCGTATCTTCTTGACGACGGCGGATGGTTCGGACCTGAAACTGCTGGGAATCAGCACGGCGGGCGAGAAGTTGTGGGAGCAGACCTTGGGCTCGGGCAATTCCACCGCCCGTGGCGATGAGGGCAATTCGGCGTCCAATTCCCCTTGCACCGATGGCAAACATGTGTGGGCCATGTTCACGACCGGCCCCTTGGGCTGTTACGACTTCGACGGCCACGAGGTTTGGAAGATCGACCTGCAAGAGCGTTACGGAAAATTTAACATCGCTTTTGGCATGACCAGCACGCCGGTTTTGGATGGCGATCATCTCTATCTGCAATTGCTGCATACGGACGGCGCTTGGGTGGTCTGCCTGAATAAGGCCGATGGCCAAGAGGTTTGGAAGCACAACCGCCAGAGCGATGCCAAGGGCGAACCGCTGCACGCCTATGCCTCGCCCATGTTGTACCGCGACGGACAGCGAGAGTACCTGTTGACGCATGGGGCCGACTATATCGTGGCCCATCGCCTGACCGATGGTGAGGAAATCTGGCGCTGCGGCGGTATGAACCCGCCGCCCAATGGTGCTTATCGCCAGGATTTTCGTTTCGTGGCCTCTCCGTTGGCCGTGCCAGGGTTGATCGTGGTGCCAAGCTGCAAGAACGGCGTGGTGCTGGCATTGGACCCCGCGGCCAAGGGAAATATCACCGGCCAGTCTTCTTATCACCATTGGACGCATGACAAGACGCCCGACGTACCCTCGCCGCTGTACCACGAAGGACTGGTTTATCTGTGCAGCGAGGGAGGAATTATGACCTGCCTGCACGCCAAGACGGGTAAACCGGCCTACATCGACCAGCGCGTCCATGCGCAGCGCCATCGGGCGTCGCCGGTGTATGCCGACGGAAAAATCTATCTGACCGCCCGTGATGGCGTGGTGAGCGTGTTGCGGGCCGGCCCCGAGTTTGAATTGCTGGCCAGCAACGACTTGGAAGAGGGAATTTCAGCCTCGCCGGCCATTTCCGGAGGCAGGATTTATTTTCGCACCAACGAGTCGCTATTCGCGATTGGTGAAAAGTAGGCGGAACGTAAGAGGAGATTCATGACTGTTGTAGGAGGCGATTCCATCGCCGATGGGCCGGGCCAATGCCGATCAAGTGGCGATGCAATCGCCTCCTGCAGGCCTTTGGCCGGGCGAATGCGCTTTTCGCTAAATCCTTTGTCCCGTATACTATGCAGGTAGTAGCCATGACAACGCACCAGGATTTGCAAGTTGCATGATAGGCTGATTTCCCACTCGCCAAGGCCCGTTGAAATGGCGGAAGTGCGGGCCGGCCATCCATTATCAACGTCCATTTATTCCTTCCGCTGGACCCATCGGATGCGTCCTACCGACGCCGCAGTCAGGCGCGAGAAGGCCGGCCTACAGCCGAGCCGCCGCGTAGGACTCGCGATTTTGGCGCTCTTGGCCGTGCCCTGGGGGCTGCCCGACACGGCATTCGGCCAGTTTGGCGGGCGGTTTGAGCTTTCGGCCTCGATATCGCTGAACGAAGTCGATGGGGCCATTCAAACCCATCTGCAGCGCGTGCGGGCCTTTCAGGCCGACGGCCAATGGGGCGAAGCCGTAGAGACTTTGCGGCGTTTGATGGAAAGCTCTGGCGACCGCCTGATTGAATTTCAAGACCGGCGTTACATCACGCTGCAAGACTATTGCCAGGCCATTTTGGCTTCGCTGCCGGAGGAAGCCCTCGACCTCTACCGCAACCAGGTCGATCCCCAAGCCCGCAAGTGGTACGAGGCGGGTATTGCCCAGCGCGATGAAAGCCTCCTCAAAAAAGTCGTAGAGCAGTCCTTGGTAAGCAAGTGGGGAGACGACGCCCTGTTGGCCCTGGGAGAAATCAGCCTGGAGCAAGGCCGCCCCTCCGAGGCCCGCGCCTGGTGGGAAAAACTGATCGAGTATCCACCCGCGCTGGTGCCGGGCGATGTGTTTCAGAAAGTCCGCGGCAGCCTGGCCGATGAGAGCATCGACGCCCAATTAATCGACCAGTGGTACGAAGCGGTGGAAACGGCCAATGGAATGGTGTACTACTTCCGCCGTAGCGAATTGCACGGCCTGACTCTGGCGGATAGCACCGCTTTGATCCGTTTTTGGCGGCGCGTGCAATTACCCCCCTGGCAATTGACGTTTCCCGACACCGACATTCCGCGGGCCGATATTCAGTCCAGGCTGGTGCTGGCCTCGGTCCTGGAAGGCTCGCCCCGCCGGGCCGAGTCGGGAATTGCCGAATTAGATCGGCTGTTTCCCGATGCCGCTGGCCGACTGGCGGGCCGCAAGGGACCATACGCCAAGACACTGCAAGACTTTTTGGAAAGCAGCCGCAAATGGCCGGCCGCGCCGTCGCCGGCCGGTTGGACAACCTTTGCCGGAAGTCCCTCGCGCAATACGGTTCCGTCGTATGACATTGATGTCGGCACGGTTCGTTGGCGGATGCCGCTGGAGAATGTAACCGTTGCGGACAATAGCGTCGCTCTGAATTTGCCTATACGGCAGCGGCGCGTGGCCGAGGACAATAATGTTCTGCTCAGCCATCACCCGGTGGTTTCGGGGAATCGCGTGTTTTATAAGGGACAGCACCAGATTTTTGGCGTTGATCTACAATCGGGCAAGCCGTTGTGGCCCTCCATTCCTGGCCGACCCGAGGGCGAAATCTACGCCAACAAGATCGAACTAGAGATGCATTCCCGCGTGCGGTTTGCGCCGCTGGGCGTGGAGCGACACACCTTGACCGTGCATGGCGACCGCCTGTTCGCCCGGATGGGTTCGCCCGTCACCGGCACCATGGCCGAACCTTCCACGCGGAGCAGTTCGGGCTACGTGGTCTGCCTGGACCTGGCTAAGCAAGGCCGCCTGCTGTGGAACATTTCCGCCGACGACGAGAAGTGGGCCTTCGAGGGGACTCCGCTGTGCGATGGCTCGCGGGCCTACATTGCCATGCGGCGTAGCGACGTCCGCCCGCAGGCGCATGTGGCCTGTTTAGATGTGGAAACGGGGCGGATGCTGTGGCGTAGATTCATTAGTTCGGCCGAGACACCGGCCCACGGCATGGCCGACGAATGCACGCACAACCTACTGACGATGCACCACGACACCCTGTTTATCAACACTAATCTAGGGGCCGTGGCTGCGTTGGATGCGGCGGATGGTCGCGTCAAATGGCTGTACGCGTACCATCGCGTGGAGAGCGGCGACCTCAACCGTCCCGGCGGTCACATGTATCGCGATCTGACCCCCTGCCTGTACGACCGGGGCCGGCTGTTTGTCGCGCCGGCCGACAGCGAGCGGATCATCTGCCTCGACGCGCAAACCGGCGCGTTCTACTGGGACAAGCTGTTGTGGGCCCGCGGCCAGTATCACCCCGAGGACGCCATCCACTTATTGGGTGTGGCGAACGGCTATCTGGTGGCCAGCGGAGACCGCCTCTGGCGGATTCATGTAGAATCGGGCAAACTGCAAAACTACTGGCCGGAGGGGCCGACGCCGCGCGGCTATGGCCGCGGCCTGTTGGTCGATGACAAAATCTACTGGCCCACCCGCGAGCAGATTTTCGTCCTTAGCCAAACAACCGGCGTGCAAGTACAACAACCGATCAACCTCAGCCAGCGTAACGTGTACGGCGGCAACCTGATTGCCACCGAGAATTGCCTGCTGATAGCCTCTATCTTCCCCCGCCAGGACGAAAGGCCGCCGCAGAGCGAACTGGTGGCCCTGGACCGCTTTAGCCAGATCGCGCCGATGGAGGAAATCCCCAATCCGCAAGCGGTGGTGCCGGGGGAGAGATTGAATTTGGTGGAGGATTGAGAGAGGGAGTGTTCGGTGTTCAGTGTTCCGTTAAAAACATCAACTCGCGGTTGCAGCCATGTCCCAAGAAGATGATGTCCAAGCCGTCCAAAAACTGAACGAGGCGTTCCAACGCATTACGCGGGAACTCTCGAAAGTGATTGTCGGCCAGCAAGCCGTGATTGAGGAACTGCTAGTGGCGATGTTCGCCCGCGGGCACTGCCTGCTGGTGGGCGTGCCGGGCCTGGCTAAGACGCTGATGATTCGCACGCTGGCGGACACGCTGGCGCTCAAGTTCAGCCGTATCCAATTCACGCCCGACCTAATGCCAGCCGACATCACCGGTACGGAAGTCATCCAAGAAGACAAGCAGTCGGGCACGCGGGCGTTTCGCTTTCTGGAAGGGCCGATCTTCGCCAACGTGATTTTGGCGGACGAAATCAACCGCACGCCCCCCAAGACCCAGGCCGCCCTGCTGGAAGCGATGCAAGAGCATCAGGTGACGGTCGGCGGCCGCCGCCACCAACTTGCCGAGCCATTCTTCGTACTGGCGACGCAAAACCCTATCGAACAAGAAGGAACGTACCCGCTGCCCGAGGCGCAGTTGGACCGTTTCATGTTTAATATCTATGTCGATTATCCCGACGAAGAGGAAGAGTTTGAGATCGTCAAGCGGACGACGGCGGACATCGACCACAAGCTAACGCCTACGCTGTCGGCGGATGACATCTTGAACTTGCAGCAGATCGTCCGCCGCGTTCCCGTGGCCGACCACGTTACCCGCTACGCGCTGAAGTTCACACGGCTAACGCGGCGAGAAAAAGGCGAGGTGCCCGACTTCATCAATGACTACGTCAGTTGGGGCGCCGGGCCGCGGGCCAGCCAGTATTTGGTGCTGGGTGCCAAGGCGCGGGCCGTATTGCACGGGCGGTATTACGTCAGTTGCGAGGACATCCGCGCGGTGGCCGCCCCCGTGTTGCGGCACCGCATCATGACCAACTTCAATGCCGAGGCGGAAGGCGTCAAGCCGGACGACATCATTCAGCGATTGATCAATCTAATCCCCATCGACGACGCCGAGACCGCGGCCCGTGGAAAACTACCAGAAGTATTTAGATCCGCAGACGCTGGCTAGATTGCAAGGGCTGGAACTGCGTGCCCGGTTGATTGTCGAAGGCTATGTCTCCGGCGTCCACCGCAGCCCGTTCCATGGCTTTTCCATCGAGTTCGCCGAGCATCGCGAGTACGCGCAAGGGGATGATCTGCGCTATGTCGATTGGAAAGTCTTCGGCAAGACCGACAAATTCTACCTCAAGCAGTACGAGGAAGAGACCAACCTGGTCAGTTACATGCTGTTGGACACCAGCGAGAGCATGCGCTACCAAAGCGCCGACGCGCCGCTGAGCAAGCTGGAATACGCCAAGTGCATTGCCGCCTCGCTGTCGTACCTAATTCTGCAACAGCAAGACAGCGTGGGGTTGGTGACCTTCGATAGCGAAGTGAGGGCCTTGGTCCGATCGAGCAGCAATCCCTCGCACTTGCGGCAATTGCTGCACGTCATGGAAGGGGCCTCCGCCGACCGTAAGACCGCCACTGGCCCGATCTTCCACGACCTGGCCGAACGGTTGAAAAAGCGGGGCATCGTGCTGGTGCTGAGCGACCTGTTTGATGACGTGCCCGCCATGTTGGCCGGGCTAAAGCACTTTCGCCACCGCCGTCACGAAGTGGTAATCTTTCACGTCCTGGACCCGGCCGAGTTGGATTTCCCCTTTCGTAACATGACGATGTTTAAGGGGTTGGAGCAAATGTCGGACATGCTCGTCGATCCGCGGGCCTTGCGGCGGGCTTACCTGGACGAGTTCGGCAAGTTCGTGCAGTCGGTCAAGCGAGGCTGCCGCCAGCACCATATCGACTACGTCCAGCTTCGTACCGATCAGTCGTTGGAAATTGCCTTATCGAGTTACCTGTCGTCGCGCATGGCGAGGACGAAGAGGTAGGTGAAAGCGTTTTCAGTTTTCAGTTTTCAGGAACATCCGTAGTTGCAAACAGCAGACGGCCAATCAAGAAGAACTGAAAACTGAAAACTAGAAACTGAAAACTAGAAACTGAAAACTAGAAACTGAAAACTCCCCCAATCCAAAATCTAAAATCCCCAATGCCCCCCTCCTTTCACCTTCTGGCCTTTACGCCGGCCAACCCCATGTTGCTATGGTGGTTGGCTGCCGCTGGCGCGCCGTTGGTGATTCACCTGCTGAACCGGCGGAAGTACCGCGAGGTGCCTTGGGCGGCCATGCAATATTTGCTGGCGGCCATCCGCAAGAATTCGCGGCGGATCCAGGTCGAGCAATTGATTTTGCTGCTAATCCGCATGCTGATTATTGCCTTGCTGGTCATGGCGGTGGCCGAGTTTTACACGCAGTTTTTGGGCCGCAAGTTTGTGTCGGGCCGCCGCACGCACAAAGTGCTGGTGCTGGATGGCTCGTTCTCGATGGGCTACAAGCCCACCGACCGCAGCCGCTTCGACCGGGCCAAGGAACTGGCCGGGCAGATCGTCCAGGGGAGCTCCCAGGGAGACGCCTTCACGTTGGTCCTGCTCGGCTCTCCGCCGCGCAAACTGGTCGCCACGCCGGTGTTTGAACGCGATGCCTTGCTCAAAGAGCTGGAAAACCTGGCACTGCCGCACGGCACCGCCGACCTGCCTGCCACGCTGGAAGCGGTCGAGGATGTCTTGCAAACCGCCCGTCGCGACCAACCGCGGTTGGAGCAAGAAGAGGTCTATTTTCTGACCGACCTGGGACGCGTTGGCTGGCTGCCCGACTTGCGTGGACCGGCGGAAACCGCCGCCTTTCGCGAGCGGGCGCAGCGGCTGGCCGAGCAAACCGCCCTATCGGTGATCGACGTGGGCCAATCTGGCGCGGATAATCTGGCGCTAGAGTCATTGCGCGTGGCCGATTCGTTCGCGTCGTTGGCCCGCGAGGTGACGCTGGAAGCCGAAGCCGTCAACCTGGGCCGCCAGCCGCGCCTGCATCAGTTGATCGAATACTTTGTCGACGACCGCCGCGCTGGAGAGGCATTTGTCGATCTTCCCCCAGGCGATCGGGCTACGGCGGCGTTTACTTATCGCTTTGATACGCCAGGCGACCATGTGGTGAAGGCGCAAATCGTCGGTGACCTGCTGGAGATTGACAACAACCGCTGGCTGTCGCTGGCGGTGCGGCGGTCGATCCGCGTGTTGTGCATCAATGGCAAGCCGGCGGGCGATGCCTTTGCCGGTGCGACCGACTACCTGGAGGTCGCCCTGGCACCCAAAAAGGACGACGGCAACCCCAGCCTGGTTCTGCCGGAAGTCAAACTGGAAAGCGCCTTGCAAGAGATTGATCTGCGCAGCTACGACTGCGTCTTTCTGGCGAACGTGGCGCAGTTCACCGAGAGCGAGGCCCTGGTCTTGCAGGCATATCTAAAAGGGGGGGGCGGGCTGGTGTTCTTTCTGGGGGACCAGGTGCAGGCGGACAGTTACAACCAGCGGTTGGGGGGCGCGGGTGGCAACAGCGTGCGCGTCTTACCGGCCCAGATTGGCCCTTTAGTGGCCGAGGCGCAATACCTCTTCGACCCGTTGGAATACAAACACCCTATCGTGGCCCCGTTTCGCGGCCAAGAGCGGGCCGGCCTGTTAACGACCAATGTTTCCAAGTATTTTCGGCTGGTTCTGCCGGAGGAATCGAAGGCCCGCGTGGCGCTGGCCTTTGCCGGCGGGGCGGGCGGGGGCGACCCCGTGATCGTCGAGGAACAGATCGGGCAGGGCCGGGCGATTCTGGTCGCCACCTCGGCCGATGTGTCGTGGACCACCATGCCGATGTGGCCCAGTTACGTCCCCATCGTGCAAGAACTTGTCTCGGCCGCCATCAGCGGCCAGTCCGATGAACGCAACGTGACCGTGGGAACAAGCATCGGGGGTGCCTTGCGCGGCGCGGGACAAAACATCACCATCGACATTCTCACACCCGACGGCCAAACCGAGCCTGCCCGTGCCGTCAACGATGGCGAGGGAGGCCGCTGGTCGTTTTCTGAAACATTTCTAAGCGGGCCTTATGCGGCCCGCCTCGGTTCGCCGTTTTCAAGCGCGGAGTTGTTCGCCGTCAATGTCGATACCGCCGAGAGCGATCTGGCCAAGCTGGAACTTGACGAACTGAAGGCCGATGTCTGGCCCGACATCGACTTTGGCTACAGCACGGTCTGGCAAGATGTCGATGCCGAACCTTCCACCGATATCGCCCGCCGTGGCAGCCTCAGCCGGGCCTTTTTGTATCCGGTGCTGTTGTTGCTGTTGCTGGAACCGGTCTTGGCCTGGTGGTTTGGGAGGCAGCAGCCATGAAAGGCCCCCTACCGCATTGGTTGGAACAGTTTCTCGGCGTTGATCCGGCCGAGTCGGGCGAAGGAACCGCCTGGAGCCTGGACCACGCCTGGAACTGGGCTCCCTGGGTGACGTTGCTGTTTGCGTTGTTCTGCATTGGGCTGGTGGGCTGGCTCTATCTGCGCGAGCATCGCGGGAGTGGGCGGTTTTCGTTGCTTGTGATGGTGCTGCTGCGGCTGGCGGCGGTGGCGGTAGTGTTGTTGATGATCGCCGAGTTGTCGCTTTCGCGGCAGCGCACCGGCCTGCCCTACGTAGCGGTGTTGATTGACGACTCGGCCAGCATGGCGACGGTCGATCGCTACGCCGAAAAGTCTCTCGGCGACCAACTGAACCGTCAGCTCGCCGATGCCGGACTGGAAGGCCTCAGCCGTCTGAATCTGGCCAAGGCTATCTTACTGCGCCAAGATGGCGCGTTGCTCAACGGTATTGAGGATCGCTACAAGCTGCGGCTTTACTACGTGGCCGGATCAGCCAGGGCCCAGTCGGGCAGCGTGTCGGAGATCTCCCAGGAGATCACTTCGCTGGAAGCCACGGGCGAGTCTAGCCGTTTGGGCGTGGGCGTGCGGACCGTGTTGGACGACCTGCGCGGCACACCCCCCACCGCTATCGTCCTGCTGACCGACGGCATCACCACCGAAGGCGAATCGCTGACCGAGGCGGCCGCCTACGCTCGCCGCAAGAACGTGCCGCTGTTCAACATTGCCATTGGCAGTTCCGACCCGCTCAAAAATATCAAACTGCACGATCTGCTGGTCGATGAGGATGTGTTCGTCAACGACGTGGTCAACTTCGAGTACAAACTGACCGCTTCCGGACTGAAGGGGCGGACGGTGCAAGTCGTACTCCGCGAGAAAGACAAGCCCGAAACCTTGGCCAGCATGTCGGTGACCCTGGGGGAAGACAACCAGACCCAGCGATTAAACTTGCCCTACCGGCCAACGCAAGTCGGCGAGTTCCGTTACATCGTCGAGGCTACGCCTCTGTCCGACGAGGAACAGCCCGAGGACAACGCCGAGGAACGGACGCTGCATGTGCATGAAGGGCAAATCAAGGTGTTGTTGGTGCAATCGTATCCCAACTACGAATACCGCTACCTCAAGCACATGCTGGAGCGCGACCAGACCATCCGCTTGCGCACCGTATTGCAAGAAGCCGATCTCAAGTACGCCCAGGAAGACAGTTCGGCTTTGCAGGTCTTTCCCGTCCGCCGTGAAAAGCTGAATGACGAGGATGACGCCGCCCTGTTCTACTACGACTGCGTCATCTTCGGCGACGTCAACCCAGCTTTTCTGAGCCAGGCGGTCATGCAAAATCTGGCCGACTTCGTCAAGGAGCAAGGCCGCGGCGTGGTGTTCATGGCCGGGCCGATGTACACCCCTTCGGCCTACCGCGATATGCCCTTGGCCCCGCTGATGCCGGTCGATTTGGGGAATGCTCCGCCGCCCAACGTCAATATGCGCGATGGCTTTCAGGTCTTGCCGACCGAATTGGGGCTGGGCAGCCCGCACATGCAATTGGGCGATTCAACTTCGCAAACCGCCGAAATCTGGCGCAATCTGCCCGACTTGTTCTACCTGTACGAAGCTGCCCGGCTGAAGCCGGCTGCCCGCGTGCTGGCGGAGCACCCCACGCGCATCGGGACGGACGGAAAACCGCTGCCGATTATTGCCGTGCAGTATGTAGGCAAGGGAAAGGTCTTGTTTCACGGCACGGACGAGACGTGGCGGTGGCGCTACCGCGTGGGAGACGTCTTCTTTGCCCGTTATTGGGTGCAAGCCATTCGCTATCTCAGCCGGTCCAAGCTGCGGGGCGAGGATAATTCAGCCGAACTGACCGCCGACCGCCGCGAATACCGCCGCGGAGAATCCGTCCGACTGCGGGTGCAATTTCTGGACGACCGGTCGGCCCCGCTGGATGACGATGGCGTGGCGGTGGTAATTGAACGGGCCGGCCAGCCCAACCAACAGCTTACGTTGCATCGCAGCGCCACCAGCCGCGGCGTTTTTGAGGGGGTTTTTCCCAGCCCCGCGGACGGCGCCTATCACGCCTGGGTCGCCACTCCCACTTTCGCGGGCGGCTCCCCTTCGGCCGATTTTCAGGTGGTCGCCCCTCCCGGCGAGTATCGGCAATTGCAGATTGACCCTCGTGAACTGGTTGCTTCGGCCAGTGCCACCAAGGGCAAGTTTTACACGCCCGCCACCGCCGGCACGCTGTTGGATGACCTGCCCGAGGGGCGTCAGGTGCCCATCGAATCGTTGGAACCGATCGTTTTGTGGAACAAATGGCCATTGGTCTTCGTCTTTACAGCGTTGCTAGTGACAGAATGGGTTCTGCGCAAACGCCGTGGGCTGTTATGATTAGAAGCGGTTCGGCGACTGAATCGCCGGTGAAAATAGGAATTGCCTCCTAACGGGGCTGGATAACGCTGAGAACCAATCGAGGGGAATCACCTCATGCACCCTCTGGAACAACGGCTGGCTGCCATGCGCGGCCGGGTTCATCGTCTGCTGACCTTGCACGGCGCAAGCTGGACGCTAGCAGTGCTGCTCTCCACGGCGTTGGCGTTGGGACTGGCCGATTACCTGATTCGCTACCAAGACCGCGGCTTACGGCTGATTGCCACCCTGGCGCTGTTGTTGGCGGGTTTGTGGTCGGCCTGGCGATTCTTGCGTCCCGTGTTATCGGCCCGTTTTCGCGATCTCGACCTGGCGATGCGGATCGAACGGCGGTTTCCGGGGCTTAACGACCGGCTGGCCAGCACGGTCCAGTTCTTGCGCGAGCCAGAACATTCCCCGGAAGCTGGCTCGGTGGCGCTCCGCCGGGCCGTGGTCATGCAGACCAATGCCGAGGTGGAACGCCTGGATCTGTCCAGCGTGATCGACTCGCGGTTGGCCCGTCGGGCGGCCCTGGCGGCGATTGCCGTGGCCGCCGTGGCGTTGGGCCTGCTGGCGGCCGATCCGGCCAGTGCCCGCATTGCCGCCGTGCGATTAGCCAATCCGTTTGGCGGCACGCAATGGCCCCAGCGCAACCATTTGCGGATTGAAGAGCCGGTGACTCGGCTGGCCGTGGGGGACACGTTTGAAATTACGGTTGTAGACGACCGGGGCGAAAAGTTCTTGCCCGACGAGGTGCAACTGCATCTTCGTTATAGCAGCCAGGAAGGGTGGGAGTCGGCGGCGGAAGAGGTGCTGCGGTTGGACCGCGTCGGCGATGTTTTTGTATTCAGCAAGCCGTCGGTCCGCCGCTCGTTTAGTTACCGGGCAACCGGCGGCGACGACCAGTCGATGGTCCCTACGAAGCTGGTCGTGGTCGAGCCGCCCAACTTGGAGTCGCTATCGCTGACCGTGCAGCCGCCTGCCTATACCGGCTGGCCTGACGAAGTCTTCTTGGACAAGATGCTGCGCGCGTTGGAAGGGAGCCGCGTGGCCGTGTCGGGCCAGACCACCAAGAAAATCGCGTCGGCTCGCCTGCAAATCGACGAAGCGGAACCGCTCGATGCGGACATTGCCGAGGATGGTTTCGGGTTTTCCCTCCCCATTCGCGATGGGGATGGTGATTTTGTCGTCACTCAAACCGGCACCTATCGCGTGTTGCTGGAAGATGCCGAAATGCCAGGCGTCGTTGGTGGCAAAGAGGCCCGCTACGAGATTCGCTCGGTCTCCGACATGCCGCCCACCTTGGCCATCGAACAGCCAGCGGCGAATGGCTACGTCACCGCCGATGCCGACGTGCCGCTCAAGATTGCCGCCAAGGACGATCTGGCGATTCGCGACGTGTCGTTGGTCTATCTGCGGTCTGACCAGTCCGAAGCGGGCCCGCTCACCCTGGAGCTTTTCCGCGGTCCCGAGAAAACTCCCCCCGCCGCGGCTAATCCCGCGGCGGCCGGCGATGCCCGCACGGTCGAACATACTTGGAGCTTGGGATCCCTCATGCTGCCGGTCGGTTCGCAATTGACGTTTCATGCGGCGGCCAGCGATTACCGTCCGCAGTCGGGCCAAAGCCAGCCTGTCCGCCTGACAATCGTCAGCCGCGAGGACTTGGAAAACCGCGTGGCCGAACGGCAGAGCTTTATTCATGGCGAACTGGCCCGCGTATTGAAGCTGCAACGTGATTCCCGCTCGCAAGTGGCGGGGCTGAAGATTCAACTGCAAGACGTGGGCGAGTTGGCCAAGCAGGATGTGGACCATCTGCAAGGGGTTGAGATGACCCAGCGGCAGGTGGAACGCAGCCTGACAAGCACCACCGAAGGGCTGCCGGCCCATATCGGCGGGCTGCTGGACGATCTCAAGAACAACAAGCTCGACAACCCCGACACCGTCCGCCGCATGGAGTCGCTGCTGGAGGAAATTGATCGCCTCAACCGCGAGCACCTTCCCCCCATCAACCAATCGCTGACAGGCGCGATCAAGAACGCCCAAGCCCAGCGGCCGAAATCCCGGCCCGGCCCTTCCGACAAACTTGATTCTGGCCATGAGGCAGCGGGGCAAAACAATCCGGAACAAGACGATCCGGCGGAAGATAACAACCAGCCGGCCGACATGCCGCCCGATTCGCCCGGCAAAGAGCCTGCCCAGGGCGCTCCTGCTGACGATAAAGATAAAACCCCTCCGCGCAAACCCGCCGATGGTAGTTCACCGGTTGCCCAGGCGTTGGATACCGCGGGCGAACACCAGGATGAGGTCGTGGCCACGTTGGAGAAGGCCTTGGGCGATCTCTCCAAGGGGGAGGCTTTTGCCCGGCTGTTTCGTGAAGTCGGCCAGATGCGCAACGACCAGCAAACGATCGGCCGCGACACGGCCGAGGCGGCCAAGGAAACCCTGGCCAAGGATTTCAAGGATCTGACGCCGCAACAGCAGGCCGATCTGAAAAAACTGGGCCAGCAACAGCAAGAGTTGTCGCGCCAGTTCGACAAACTGCAAGAGCGGATGGGCCAGGTGGCTCCGCAATTGGAAAAAGACGATCCGCTGGCCGCCGACGCCGTGAAGGACGCCTTGGCCCAGTCGCGCGAGCAAGCCTTGTCGGGCCAGATGCAGCAGGCGGGCCGCGACCTGGAACAAAACCAGATTGGCCAGGCCCAGCAGCAGCAACAAGACATTGCCAACAATCTGCAAGAACTGCTCGATACCCTTTCGAACCGCCGCGAACAAGAACTTTCGCGCCTGGTCAAGAAACTGCAAGAGGCCGAGCGGCAACTGCAAGAACTTCGCGACAAGCAGGCCGCACTGAAAAAGAAACTGGCCCAGGCCGCGGCCGAGCCCGATCCGGAGGAACGGGCCAAACAGCTTGAGCGGCTTACTCGCGAGCAGAAGAAGTTGGAGGAAGAGGCTAAGCGGCTGGCTCGGCGGCTGGAGCGCCTGCAAGCCGACAAGTCGGGAAGTTCCCTGGCCAAGGCGGGACAGAAGATGTCGTCGGCCGGTGAGCAGGGCGAGCAAGGAGACGCCGAAGGGGCCGAAGAGCAAGCCGCCGCGGCCGAGAAAGACCTGGACGACGCCCAGCAACAACTGGCCGAGGAACGCAAGCAGGCCGAGATCGACCTGGCGACAGAGCAGTTAGCCAAGATTGCCGACGCATTGCACAGTCTGCACGACCGGCAACTGGCGGCTATCGACGAGCTGCGGCGACTGGCGGAATTGCAGTCTGCCCAAGAGAAACTCACCCGCAGCCAGCTTATCAGTTTGCAAAATCTGGCCCGGCTGGAGAAATCGTTGGAGGAAGAAACACTCACCCTGGCGGAGAAACTGGCCGCCGCCGAGGTCTTCCACCTGGCTCTGAAAGGGGCGGCCCGCGAGTTGGACCGCACCGCGGACCTGTTGGAGGAACGCGAAGTTGGCCTACCCGCCCAAACCGCCGCCGAGAGTGCCCGCCGCCGCCTGGCTCAACTGCTGGATGCCTTGAAAGATGACCCGCAGCAAGCCGGCCAGCAGCAACAGCAGGCGGGGGAGGAGAATGGCGGTGATGGCAATTCGGGCCAGCCGGGGGATGGCATTCCCAATATTGCGCAGCTAAAGCTACTCAAATTGATGCAGGGAGAGATCAACGAACGGACCAAATCGTTGGAAGAGGCCCACGGACCGGATCAGCCGCTGACGGATGACCAAAAGCGCGAATACGCCGACCTGAGCCAAGAGCAGGGCCAACTCGCCGAGTTGGTGATGAACCTGTCGCAGCCCGAGGATGAGGGTGAAGAGGCACCGGAGGAAATGGACTTGGACTTGGATGAAGAGGGGTTGGACTTGGAACTGGACGACGGCGCGGAGCCGGATGAGTTGGAGGAAGACCCGGAATAGTCGGCGCAAACAAATGGTGGAGCAGTCGTCGGACATGAGACCACGGATGTCACGGATAAAGGAAGACGATCGCACCGCAAGCCGTTGGGTCTTGCCTTGTGGTCCACACCCACAACTCAATACAACTTCAGACGTCAACCGACCCACTTTATCCGTGACATACGTGTGATCCGTGGTTCTATTCGCAGACAATAATATGCCGATGCCGCATCGAATTCCTTTCCGTCGAAACGGCTTTTCAACGTTAGAGGGCTGGCACCAGGCATTAAGATGAATGATATTCCAGGAGGTATAGTCATGATTCCACGCATTTTCATGCTGCTAGCACTTGGCCTGATGGCGTGCGCATTCGGCCGCGCCCTCGCGGATGAACCGATTGCGGATGAGCCGGCGGCGGAAGAGGCCGATGTTAAGGAAACCGATGGTAAACAGGCCACCATTGAGGAAAAAGCGGACTCGCTTGACGATGAACTGCTGAAATCCCTGGGTGAGGATGGCGATGACGACGTGGGCGGTCTCACGAACAAGCCCGCCCTTGACGAAGAGTCGGACAGTCTGGATGACGAATTGATGCGCGGCCTGGACGACGCCGACAGCGAAGAGCAGGATGGCGAGAATCCCTTGGTGCGGATCGGGCGACAGATGCGCGAGGTTGAGGAACTGATCGGCGGGGAGAAAACGGGCGAGGAAACCCAGACGCTGCAAGACGACATCGTGGCGCAGTTGGACAAGCTGCTCAAGCAGGCCCAGCAACAACAACAGCAGCAACAACAGAACGCCTCTAAGGACCAACAGCAAAAAGACAAATCGAAGCGCCGCCAGGTCAAGCAGCCGCAACAGCAAAAGCAGCAGCAATCCAAGAACAGCCCCAAGCCATCCCAAGACAGCAGCGACAAACTGCGGCCCGATGAATTGCAACGTCCCGACAAGCTGGCCGTTAGCGATCTTATCAAGCGCGTGTGGGGCCAA
This sequence comes from Pirellulales bacterium, assembly GCA_050247075.1. Classification (GTDB taxonomy): domain Bacteria; phylum Planctomycetota; class Planctomycetia; order Pirellulales; family JBFWUW01; genus JBFWUW01. The sequence goes on from JBFWUW010000072.1 coordinate 23,254, forward strand.
CTCCCCGAGAAAGAGCGCGAGCAAATGTCGCAGCATTCCATTGAATTATTCCTGCCGCAATACGAACAACTGATTACCGAATACTTCAAGGCCTTGGTCGAAAAGCAGAAGTAGCAGTCTCCAAGAAGGTCCGACGAACATGACTCAGCATCTCCACCAGCTTTCGCGTTTTGCTTTCCTGTCGCGGCGGCGTTTTCTGGCTGCCAGTGCCATCGCCGGGGGGGCCTTGGCCACGGCTTCCTCACCGGCCGCCGTGGTCGATCCCGAGCAGTCGGCGGTCGATCTGATTAACGCCGCTGCGCAACAAGCCATCGACAAGGGCCTGGCGCTGTTGGCCTCTCGCCAGTTAGAGGACGGCTCGTTCGGCTCGGGGGGGTACAGCCGCAATGTGGCTGTCTGCGGACTAAGCGGCATGGCCTTCATGGCCGCCGGCAGTACGCCCGGGCGCGGGCCGTATGGCGACAACGTGGCCAAGTGCGTCGATTTCTTGCTGGCCAATACCGATGACGGCGGCTTTATCGTCTCGTCGGGTGCCACCAGCCACGGCCCCATGTACGGGCATGGCTTTGCCGCATTGTTTTTAGCCGAGTGCTACGGCATGACGATGCGGGCCGATATCCGCGAGAAGCTGTCGAAAGCGATTGAGCTGATCGTCGAAACCCAAAACAACGAAGGGGGCTGGCGCTACCAGCCCGTCCGCAAAGACGCCGACTTGTCGGTCACCATCTGCCAGGTCATGGCGCTGCGGGCCGCCCGCAACGCCGGGCTGTACGTGCCGCCGGAAACAATCGACCGCTGCATCGACTACGTTAAACGCAGCCAGAACGCCGACGGCGGATTCATGTATATGATCCAGGGGGGGCAAAGCGCTTTCCCCCGTTCGGCCGCCGGCGTAGTGGCCCTGTATAGCGCTGGCATCTACGAAGGGCCAGAGCTGCAAAAGGGGCTGGATTATTTGCAGCGATTTCTGCCCCGCGGCGGCGCGTTCAGCCGCGAAAGCCACTATTACTATGGCCACTACTACGCCGTGCAGGCCATGTGGCATTCCGGAGGCGAGAATTGGGCCCGCTGGTATCCGGCCATTCGCGATGAGCTGATCGCGCGTCAACGCGATGACGGTGCCTGGATGGATTCCATCTGCCAAGAATACGGCACGGCCATGAGCTGCATCGTGCTGCAAATGCCTAACAATTATCTCCCCATTTTCCAACGCTAACGTGCCTGGCCGACCAAAAACGCCATTCCGACTCTGCCCTCCCGTTTGGCGCTGTGCGGCTGCCTTGGCAGGTATCTTCGCGGTAAGTTGGACATTGCCCGCCAGCCATGCCGCCGAACCCGTCCCAACCTTGGTAATTGGCGAAGCGCCGTTATCATCGGAATTGCAATCGGCCTCCGCCAGCGGTCTTCAGTTGATGGTGGACCATCAACCGCGCGAGGTCTCCCAAAACGACTTGGTGCTTTGGGGCGCGTTCCGTCCGCCGGCTGCCGTGGCGCAATTGGTTCTGGCTGACGGCGGCCTGTTGGTGGCCGATATTGTGGGTCTTCAAGACGATCTTTTGCGGCTGGATGTTCCTCTGGCGGGTGCCGCTTCCATCCCCGTGGAAAGCGTGGCCGGCATCTTGTTTCATCCGCCGGGCGATCCTCTCCGCCGCGACCAATTGGCCGACCGTCTCGCCGCTCGTGATGGCGATTCCGACCTGCTCATTCTGGAGAACGGCGACGAACTCAGCGGCACCGTCACGGGCCTGGCTGAAACATCCTTGCAATTCAGCCTGGGGGCGGCCCCCATCAAGATCACCCTGGAGCGGGTTGTGGCCTTGCGTTTCAACCCTAAACTGGTCGAACGGCCCCGGGTCCGTCCGGGTCGCGTGTGGGTTGGACTGTCCGATGGCACCCGGCTATTGGCCGATACGCTTGAATGGACGGGTGCGGAGGCCACGGTTTCGCTAGCCAGCGGCCAAGACCTGCATGTATCAGGCGCTGAAATCGTCGCCGTGCAGCCGTTGGGTAACCGGACCGTGTATCTTTCCGATCTCAAACCGGCGGGCTACGTCCACATCCCGTTCCTTAGCTTGTCGTGGCCCTACACTGCCGACCGCAATGTCTTGGGGGGCAGGCTGCGCAGCGGTGGCCGGCTGTATGCCAAGGGGATTGGCATGCATAGCGCCTCGCGGTTGACGTACCGCATCGACCGCAAGGCCCGGCGGTTTGCCGCCGAAATCGCCCTGGATGATGCAGCCGGCCAAGAGCAGCGGTCGAGAGGCAGCGTGGTGTTTCGCGTCTTCGTCGATAAGGAAGAACGCTTCGCCAGCCCCGTCATCCGCGGCGGAGAGCCGCCCGTGCCCGTTTCGGTCGAATTGAAACAGGGGAGTACGTTGAGCCTGCTGGTCGATTTTGGCGACCGCGGCGACGAACTGGACCATGCCAATTGGCTGAATGCCCGTTTTGAGGAGTAGGCCATGCCTGGCGGAATTCGCCCGCGCGGCTGCTGGTGGCTGTTGCCTGCGCTATTCGCCGTTGGCTGTTCATCCTCGCGGCAGCCTCCCACGATGGCCGACTTGCACGCCCAAGCCATTGCCGCGCGCGATGAAGCACGGCAGGCTCGGCACGACCGCCAACCTCAAGTCGCCCGGCAAGCGGCCGATCGCGCCGTGGCGGCGGAAGAAGCCGCCGGCCAGGTTGAACCAGCTCCGCCACTCGCCATCGAACTTCGGCCAGAGATCAAGGCCGCTAGAGCCGCCGCGGACAAATACGCCAGCCTGGCCGAGGAAGACCAGCGGTTGGCTGACTTGACCTCGAGCTGGTCCGCCGGAATCTACCGTTCGGGGCGTGGCCTGGCGATGTCGGGCGTGCTGCAAGGCCTGGCGCTGGCCGCCCGGCAAGCCAGTCGGAGCGATATCTCCACCTTGCCGGCCGGCGTGCGCGACTCCGCCCAGCAGGCCGCCGATTTGGCGGAATGGGCCACCGGCCGAAGCAAGCTCCCCGGCGGAAAGACCGACTGGGCCGGCGTGGCCGACGACCTGGACTCCCTGTATAAAGAGCAACCCGCGGCCATCGCTTTGTTTCTGGCCGTAGCCCACTTGATGACGGGCCACGAGCAATTGGCCCTGTGCGAGGTGGCCCAAGTCGATCCCCAGAACTTGCGGACCGACGAACAGCGGCATCAGGCGGCGCTCGTGCGCGGCGTGGCCTACTCCGCCAACGGCCTGCGGCATTTGGCGGTCGAGACGTTGGAACAGGCCGCGGTGCCTGGCAATGCCGATAGCCAATCCGCGCCGGAGTTGCTGGCCTCCGTTCACCTGTTGCTGGGTTATCTTTGGTTTCGCGCGGGCGACTACCGTCAGGCCGACATGGAGATCGCCCGGTCGCTGCAAGTCTGGCCCAACAATCCCCTGGCGATATTTCTGACGGGCGAGCGGCTGGCGGCGTCGGGTGAGTATGAACGGGCCGCCGATTCACTTTCCGCGCTGGCCGCTGGCAGCCAGCACGAATGGCTGGCCAGCCGGGTGGAACAGCGCGCCCGCGAGATCCGCGACAGCCGCGAGCAGGCCGAGCCAATCTTGCACGACCCGGCATTTCTGCGCGATCTGAGCCTGCATTTTCTGGGACTGGCGGCGGAACACGCACAAGACAACGCGGCCCAAAGCTGGAAGAACCTGGCGGAAGCGGCCCGCTCTTTCGGACGCGAGATGATTGGCAATCTGCCCGGTTCGGACCAGCCCCAGGAATAGCGCTACGGGGCAATCGTCCGTCGCATTCGGCTCCCGGAAATAAATCGGCGATGGAATCGCCTTCTACAACACGCGTCGGAGCCGTCTCTGACGGCGATAAACCGCTCCACATCGGTGGTTGAAGTCGTCACGGCGGCGATTATAGTGGAGAAATACCGCCTGGGACGGGCGGAATGCGGGCGGTTCCTGGACGGACAACGTGTACAGTGCTGATTCTGCTAACCAACGATGACGGCATTTATGCCCCGGGCCTGGCGGCTTTGGAGCAAGAACTAAAGCGCTTGGGTGAGGTGATTGTCGTTGCGCCGGCCACCGAGCAAAGCGGCGTGGCGCACTCCATCACGTTCCTCAGTCCGCTGATCGTCAAAGAGGTTTTCGACGGCACCCGCCGGCGCGGTTGGGGGGTGGAAGGGAGCCCCGCCGACAGCGTCAAGATTGGCATTTTTGAGTTTTGCCCGCGGCGGCCAGACCTGGTCGTTAGCGGCATCAATAACGGCCTGAACGCGGGCATCAACGTGTTGTATAGCGGTACGGTGGCCGCGGCTATTGAGGGGGCGTTTTTTGGCATTACCAGCATCGCGGTTTCGCTGGAATACGCCGAACCGCCCCGCTTTGAACGGGCAGCCCCGCTGGCCGTGCATGTCATCGAACAAATCGTCGCCCGGCAAGGGACGCAGCCGCGGCTTTACAACTTGAACATTCCCAAACAGGCCCTCAACCAGACACAAGGAATAAAGATCGTGCCGATGGGCGTGGCCCGCTACGGAGAGGAATTCGAGCGCCGCACCGACCCGCGAGGCAGAACCTACTACTGGGCCACCAACGAACCGCCCCCCGAGCCGGGCGAACAAGAGACCGACCTGACGGAATTATCACGAGGCCACGTCACGCTAACTCCCCTCGATTTTGACCTGACCCGGCACCAAATGCTGCCGGAAATGCGCGACTGGCGGTTGGAACTGCCGGAGTAACGCGTTGCGACAAGACATCACGGAGGCAAGTAAACTCCCCTGGCTGCTGCTCCCCTGAAGGTGCTCCCCATGAAATGTTTGCTGTTCTCCATCGTGGCCCTGGCCGCCTGCCTGGCTGCCACTCCGGCACAAGCCGAGAATTGGATGTTCCAACGCTCGTACTATTCCCACACGCCGGTAGCGCCGGTACAGATTGGGCCGCGCACCGTGGGCGGGCCGTACTACACCCGGCCGCAAGGCGAATTCGTCCGCAGCGGCTACCGCTGGCTGAACAGCCGCATCGTCGTGGGGGGCCAGTCAGTCGATCAATACATCTTGCGAGAAGGCTGGATTCAATACGGCGCGCAATACTAATGCAATGTCACGCCTAAGAATTAAGGTTCCATCCAAACGGGTGCCACTGGCGGCTCATCCGCCAGTGGCGCTGCAGCACTCTGGTCCACTGGCGGACAAGCCGCCAGTGGCACCCTCAAATAATGCCGTGACCTCAACTAAAGCTGTGAAAAGACATTCGTCAGCTGGCAATCGCTTTATTCAATATCCAGTTCTTGCAGATACTTCTCTAGCGCCAACTTGGCCTGGCGTTCTTGTTCGATCAAGTCGGTGGCTTGTGGTTGGAGCTTTTCCAACTTGTCTTCCAGCGTGCCAAACTTCTTGACCAGTCGCTGGTAGAGCTGGCCATCTTTTTCCAGCACTTTCATATTCTCGCGTAGGCGTTGTTGATCCCCCGTCACGGCGAGCAGGCTTTCCTCGATTTTTGTTCGTTCCCCCGCCAGCCGGGCGATCTCCAGCTTCAACCGGGCGATCTCGTCGAAGGCCGCCTTGACGCGTTCATCCACAACGGCCTGCGAGCGAAAGAACTCTGTTTCGGCATCGGCCAGCGTGTCGATGGCCGTAACGCGCTCCACTACTTGTTCATCAACCAGATGCAGCGTGGCGGGCTCGCCCGGCTTGGCCAGCACCTCAAACCGTTGCAGGCTGCGCGTCGTCTCGGCGGCCATGGCGGGCTGAACCAGTTTCCAATCGGCCTCCAACGCCCGCTCCAGCAGCATGTTCTTGGTTTTCGAGCCGGAGTTCTTCACGGTCCAGTGCTGCGTTCTCCGCAGGCGGTAGTCGGCGTGCAACTGCCCGCCCGAGACGCGGACGGTGACAAGTTCCTCCACCTGGGCGTCCCAGTCCGAAGCCACCTCGACATCCAGATCGAGCGCGTAGGTAATCAGCCGCGAAGTGTCGGGCTGCAGATCCAAAATGCGGGCGTTGCCGGCGTAGTTGCCGCCGTCGTAGACCGTGATTGGGCCTTGCATCAGGTGCAAGCCGGTGGTGTTTTTGAGTCGCAAGGCATTCAGCGGATGCTTTTCGTGCGTCTGGCTGTTAAACAGCGACAGCTTCTCCGACTCCACCGCCTGGTTCACGATCGGCAACAGGGCCGACTTTTGCCGCGCCAACGTGACGGGGCTTTCAAGCGCATATTGGAACAGCTCGCCCACTTCGCCGCCGGAGGCAGCCGCTTCCACCCCTTGCCCCGGATCGAGCGGAGTTGCGGGTGCCGCGCTGCGTTCTGGCTCCTCACGACCAAAGATGCCGCCGCCCCCTCCGAACCCACCACCGCCACCGCCAAATCCGCCGCCACCCATTCCCCCCATGCCCCCGCCAAAGCCGCCCCCTTGACGCCCCCGAAACTCCTCCGCGCGGGCGGCCAGGTCTTGGTCGTGCAGTTTAGAGACCAGCCCGGCGAACAACTCGGGCTGCACGACGGGGCGGCGGACGTACAGCGACTGGTACAAATCCATCAAAAACGAAATCGGCCGGCCGCTGACCAGGGTCAGCTCGATGCCGCTCCAATCCTCCTCGGTCGTGTTTTCTACAATCGCCCAGCCTTGCAGCAGCGGCTGCTCGTCCTCGCGCAGCACCAGCCGGTAGCTGGTTTTCCAGATCGGCGACTCTTGTACGTAGCCCACCCGCACCGGACGGGCACCCTGGCCGGTGAATTGCAACGTGACAGCCCGCTTATCGTTGGAGTGCGACAGGGCCAGCACGGCCAGGGCCTTACGCAGGTCGGCATCGAGCGCCGGATCGAGCAGCTTGAGGCGGCGAACCTTGTCCAGCGAAATGCTTTCCAGCCCATCGTCGGTCAGGACATTCAATACATCGCTTTCGACAAACTCCCCCGGCGCGCCGGCTTTTGGCTGCGGACGTAGTTCAATTCCCAAGATGGTCCCTTGGACTGTCTTATCCAGTTCTACCTCCACCCGCTCGCCGCGCACCTGCCGCAGCAGGTCGGCCAGGGTCGGCTCGTCGGTCAGGTCGATTCGAAACGTTTGCAGTGTGCGGGTCAACGGTTCTTGGCTGGCATAACTGACCGCCCCGATCTTGCCGCCGCCTTCATCTTGCACGACCATGCTCATCAGCAGGTCGTTGACATCCTCGGCGTTGAACCGCAGTTGCAGTAAAGCATCGCCTTCAACTTCGCCGCGGCGCTCAAAATAGCCCACACCGGAAGTAAACAGCACGACTTTTTTCAGCGGTACGGGGGCAGGGGCATCCGCGGCATGGCAACGCGCGCCTGGGCCAGCGGCGGCGATGGCCAAGGCCAACGGCAGCGCGCAACGACAGAAGGTAATCTTCGACATGGTCTCTTTCCTGTTCCGAGGAAGATATGACACGGTTCCATTCGTTCGCCAGAACGGCGGCGATGGAGGTATTCTGCGCGCCGCGATGGCGGGTTAGCAAGCAAAATCCAGCGAATCGTGGATGGAGGAACGGTTTTAGTGGTCGGCGGTAAAGCTTTCAGCTATTAGCGATCAGCCGTCAGCCGTCAGCTTTTGGAAATCGGCAAGTCGCGTTTTTTTGCACGCGACGCGGGGCGTTTAGGAGGTTAACACCGACTGGGCTACGATAGATGCCCGCTAAGTTGCTGGGAAGCGTTTGTTGGTTCTGTTGCATGGAATATGGATATCCGCGAGTTGTTCCGACAACCAGCGGCCCGTGGAACGTCGATATTACGATTGAGTGATCTCAGCCTGTAAGGCTGAAGGATTCTAGCCCTGGGTTGAGTGGCAACGCCACGAAACCCAGGGTCGTCGGCCAATCGCCTTCGTGGTGTGGCCTGAAGGGCCACGGGATGGCACGGGTTAGTGATTCCCCGGCCCTTACAGGGCCTTACCACGAATTATTCGGCTGTTTTCCCTGGGTCTGCGCGACTCTGTCGCTTGACCCAGGGCTAGAATCCCTTGGCCCTTCAGGCCAGTGCAAGTCAGGATAGGTGCATGCGAGGCAGGGTGCATCCCTCGTGGCATGGCTGCTGGCCGGCCCCAGCGGCCAACGGAACCAACCGTTTCCCGCTTACAACGCCGTGGTCCAAAAATCCGCTTGGCCCGGCCGCCCGGCATGTGTAGGCTGATATCCGCTTGCTCGCCGATCGCGGGCCTCGGAACGCCGCGGCGGTGGAGCAGCGAACGGTCGATCGATGCGTGGCTGGCGTTCGCCAGCCGGCGTCCAACAGAGGAGGCTTCCATGTCGCGATTTTCGTGGGCCTGTGCGCTCATCGTGGGCTTGTTTCCGGCATGCGCTTGCGCGCAGCCCCAACCGTGGATTCTGCCGGCCATGTCATCCGCCGATCTGGCGGCCGTGCAGGAATTGGAACAACGTGTGACACTGCAATGGCAAAACGTGCCGCTGGAAGAAGCGGTTCTCGATGTGCGGCGTCGATATGGTGTCACCTTGCATCTCGACCGCCAGAGGCTAGAAGATATTGGAATATCCACCAATCAAACCATATCCGTGGACGCTCACGACGTCCGGCTGAAACATGCCCTGCGACGAGCGCTGCGGGAATTTGAGGCCACCTTCATCGTCCAGGATGGCGCGATCGTTATCACCTCGGAAGAAGCCTCGGATACTGTTCTGCCCGTCACCGTTTACGACGTGACCGGGCTGGTTCACCGGGGCAGCGAACACTCCGACTATTGCTGGTTGCCGGAAGTCATTACGACAGCCATTGAGCCACAATCGTGGGACGATGTGGGCGGTCCGGGGACCATTGAGGAATTCTTTTTTCCCGATCGCGACCGCTGTTTGATCGTCGTTTCGCAGACCTTGGAGAACCACGAAAAAGTCACGCAACTTTTGCAGCGCTTGTGGGACATTTACGAAGTGTCGCCGCGGCAATCGCCGTCCAGAGCCGTCTCTGACCGGTCGAGCCATGCCAGCCGTTCACCCGCTGCCAAGGCCGCAAGTGCCGCGTCTGCTTCGAAGGCCTACACAAATAGCCGGCGTTCATCTGGGCGAGGACCCCGCCGCTATGCCGAAGTGCCGAGTTGGGCCGCGCCGGCGCTGCACGATTGAAACTGGCTGTTCCCTTTCGCGGTTCCTCTTGGATTGCCATCAGGAGACCCCCCATGCACCAGCTCGCGGCCCTGTTGTGCCTGCTGTTGATGTTAGCTGGACGGGCCGGCCAGTCCGCTGAATTGCTTCCTACCGATTTCAGCCGGGATCGCATTGTCTATTCCGTGACGGCTATTTCGCCAGCCGAGGGCCGCGTCCGCCGGCAGCTCCAGCGGCCCATTTCGCTCGACTTAGGGAGCGTGACGCTGGGCCAACTGGCGGCCCATATTCAAGCCGTGGCCGGAATTCCCGTCCGTTTGAATGTCCAGACGATCGAAGACACCGGTGCTTCTGGCGAGACGCCCTGTTCGCCCATCCACGTAGCGGGCATTTCACTTCAATCCGCGATGAAGTTGGTCCTCGATGAGTTGGAATGGCTTTGTCGAACAATCGTTGAGTTTCCTGCGTAATTTAGCGAGCGAACGGACGCCCTCTTTACGCCGGAAGGAACGTGATATGGTTGCAGCAGTGAAAGCGTCGTACAAGATCACGAATTGGAAGC
>JBFWUW010000073.1:0-31399 GCA_050247075.1 Pirellulales bacterium
ACAGGGGGAAGGCGGAAGGATGAAGGCGAAAGGCTGAAGGGCGACTGCCCTGTTACGACCGATGGGCGGCGGCGCGGGGATTTAGATGCCCGCGCCGCCGACGGATCGGCCCTGCCTCTATTGCCCGAACATCTTGGCCAGGAAGAAAATGATGATCGCGCCAAAGATTCCTCCACCGGCCAACAGATAGACCAGCGAGTAACCGGCGGCGGCATACAACGGCAACGAAAGGGCTAAGACTTCCATGGTATTGACCTCAGAGTGGAGTGACAGCGGGATTGAACAAATAGTGGTGTGACGGACGGCTCATGGGCTTTCAGCCCGCGTTTGGGGGCCGTTGCTTCTGGGCAACGTTCCGCCAAACATCGCATCTAAGCCGGACGGCTGACTGAAATCAGCAAACCTCGTGCCAAGACGGTCACGGCTCAGCATTCGCCGAGTTTGGGCCGAAATCGCGAGTTTTCTTGAATACGGGCGTGAGCAGCTCACGGGCCATGCCGTTAGGGGTTGCTCGCCAGGGATTCAAACTGAATTGCCAGCGTGCAGATCGCGTGATTTCCCTACCGCGCGATGAGGAAATCACGTGAGGCCATTGGCTGCCGGTCTTCAAATCAATGCTCGAAGACTACGAATCCGCCACTTCCGCCAACGCCACATCCGACGAGTCCTCACCCAGAATTGAACCGCGCGCGGCCTCCTCGGCATAAAGAAACACGGTATGATTGGCGTGCTGTTTTCTGTCTTTCGCCTTCATCCTTTCGCCCTCCGCCTTTCCCCATGCCTATCATCCAATCTGGTCCGTTGGTCGAGTTCTCTACCGCGTTACTCCAGGCCGGCGGCTTGGAGGAAGACGAAGCGGCGTTGGTGGCCGAGAGCCTGGTGGGGGCCAACATGCGCGGGCACGATTCGCATGGGGTGATGCGGATTCCTTTTTACTTGGACTGCCTGAAAAAACAGGAAGCCTTCGCCGGCGCGGAGTTTGAGGTGCTGCGGGAGTCGGCCTCGCTGTTGGTGGCCGATGGGCATTGGGGGTTGGGCCAAACGCAAGCCCGCCGCCTGACGGAGCGGCTGATCGCCAAAGCCCGCAAGACCGGCGTGGCCCTGGGCACTTTGATGCACTCCAGCCATATCGGTCGGCTGGGCGAATATTGCGAGCTTGCCGCCGAAGAGGGGCTGGTCTCGATGGTTATGGTCAACACGCATGGGCATTCCCGCCGCGTGGCACCCGTGGGTGGAACCGCACCGCGGTTGGGAACCAATCCCTTGGCGATTGGCGTGCCACACGATGGCCAAACCTTGCTGCTGGACTTTGGCACCAGCGCCACGGCCGAGGGAAAAGTCCGCGTGAAAAAGATCGCGGGCGAGCAAGTTCCGGATGGCTGGCTGCTCGACTCCAACGGCCAGCCGACCAACGATCCCAACACGCTCTACGGCACTCCGCCCGGCACGATTCGACCGATGGGGGGCGACCAGGCGTACAAGGGTTTCGGGCTGGGGCTGATGGTCGAGATCTTCGCCGGCGCGCTTTCCGGCGGCACCACGATTCGCGAAACGCCCATCAACCAAAATGGCAATTGCGTCTTTATGCAACTTGTCGATCCGGGCCACTTGGGAGGGACCGAGCACTTTGCCGCCGAAGTCCGGCAGCTCTGCGAGTTTGTCCGCGGCTGCCCGCGCGTGGAGGGCGTGTCCGAGATCATGCTGCCGGGCGATCCAGAACGCCGCACGCTGGCCAAGCGTACCGCCGAGGGCGTACCCTTCGACGACCGCAACTGGGCCGAATTGCTGAAACTGGCGACAGCTTTGGGCGTAGCCCCTCCCCAGGTCTAGCGCGGGATGTAAGAGGCGTTTCTAACGCCGATCCGATTTTGTAGGAGGCGATACCATCGCCAATGCTCCCTCTCCCTTTGGGAGAGGGCCGGGGTGAGGGCTGCCGCGCAATGGACAACATTTCGTCGTATCCCCTCTCCCCAACCCTCTCCCGGCGTACCGGGAGAGGGAGCATCGGCGATGGAATCGCCTCCTACAATGCCGCATTTCCCATTGTCGCCGGTTATGTGGCGATCAACTCCAGCGACTGCTGGACGGCATCGAAGGCCGCGCGGGGGTGCCCCAGCGAACGGGCCGCTTGCCGCATGCGATCCAACCGGCCTGGTTCGTTCAACAAGCGTTCCAGCTTCCAGCGGGCCAATGCGGGATGGTTGATTTTGATGCCCGCGCCTCGTTCCAGCAAAAAGTCACTGTTGCGGCCTTCTTGTCCAGGAATGGGATTGACGATGACCATGGGCAGCCCGCGGGCAAGCGCCTCGGAAGTGGTGAGTCCGCCGGGCTTGGAGACCAGCAGATCGGCGCAGGCCATGAGCTGATCGATCTCGCGGGTGAAGCCCAGGATTTTCACGCGATGACGCTCGGGCCAGACGATGGATGCCAGGCGTTCCTTGAGCGCTTCGTTGCGGCCGCAGACAACGGCCAGTTCCAGCGGCTGCTCGACGGAGAGGAGCGATTTGGTCCATTCCTCCACCGGTCCCACGCCAAAACCGCCGCAAAGTTGCAAGATGGTCGTGCGGTCGCCGGCCAGCCCTTGCTGCCTTAGGCAGGCGGCCTGATCGGCCGGCTGGCTGAAGACGGGATGGATGGGTATGCCGGTCACGCGAATGTCGCCGGCCGGTATGCCCCAATGCCGCAAGTAGCAGGCACCTTCGTCGGTGGCACAAAAGTAGCGGCGGCAGGGTTGATTGACCCACAAGCGGTGCGTGTCAAAATCGGTGCAGACGGTTACCTGGGGAATGGCCAGCCGCCCGTCAAGCGTCAGGCGGGCGATGAGTTCGGCCGGCAAGAAGTGCGTGTTGATGATTAAATCCCAAGGCTGCGAGGTAAGAAACGTCTCAAACTTGCGCAGGTTGAGTTTTTCCACGGCCAGCCGAAAGCGATCGCCGCGGTTCTTGCCAGAGCGGCTCGGCTCGTCCATACGGTCGTAGAAATAGCCCAGCAGGTGCGGCGCGCGATTGACCAGATCGAGATAGAACTGGCCGTAGACGCGGCGAAACACCGCGTTGGTAAATGTCAAAATGTCGTGGTTTTCGACATGGGCTTCTGGCACGGTCAACCGCAAAGCGGCCTCGACCGCCTCGGCCGCGCGCAAGTGGCCCGCTCCCACGGAGGCCGATAGAACCAGAATCCGCGGCGGCATGGCATGCTCCTCGTTGAAACAAATGAGCCGATTGCGTAACCAGGGTACCGAAGGCCGGCCACAAGCCGGGTGCGGCAAAACATCGTACCAGCCATCAGGCGTGGTGCCTGGGGGAATGTAACGAGCCAACGGCAGGGGTTAGAATGTAGCAGGCGTACAAATCGGCATTGAAATCATCTCCTACAAAATGGGACGGCAAGACGTAGGCATGCATAATTACCTGGGCATTGGGGGGATGGCTTTGGTCTGCTGGTTGAGTGTGGCCGGATTGGCGGCGGAAGATGGCAAAAAGCCGCTGGTTAATTCCATCGGGCTGAAGCTGGCCCGCATACCTGCTGGCGAGTTCTGGCAAGGCTCGAAGAAAGGGGATGCGTTCGCCGAAGTGGACGAATTTCCGCGGCATGTTGTTCGCATCAGCCAGCCCTTTTCCTTAGGACTCTACGAAGTTACGCAGGACGAGTACCAGCAAGTCATGGGGGAAAACCCCAGTTGGTTCTCCGCCGACGGGCCAGGCCGCGAAAAAATTGCTGGTCAGCCGACCGGCCGCCTGCCGGTGGATATGGTCTCGTGGCACGATGCGGTCGAGTTCTGCCGCCGGCTGTCGGCTCTGCCCGCGGAAAGAGCGGCGGGGCGAAAGTATCGCCTGCCGACCGAAGCCGAATGGGAATATGCCGCGCGCGGCGGTGCAACTGGCCGGTATGCCAGTGGCGACAAATTGACGGCCGCGGATGGCAACGTCAACGACGGCCCGCGCTCGCTCGATAGCCGCCTGTTCGGTGCCACCAGGCCGGTCGGTTCGTATCGGCCAAACGGCTTTGGCCTGTACGATGTGCATGGCAATGTCTGGGAGTGGTGTGCCGATTGGTATTTTGCAGGCTATGATGCGGGTCCGGTGACAGACCCAACAGGCCCGGACAGCGGCACGGGCCGCGTGGTCCGCGGGGGAGAGTGGTCGCATTCCATTGCCTATAGCCGCTTGGCCAATCGCGATTTCACCAGGGCCACGCGGCGCGATTTGGGCAATGGTTTTCGCGTGGCATGCGATATTGCCTCCGGTCATCCATAAAAACCGCACGAAAGGAAACCGCCGATGCCGTTTTGTATCGCGAATAACCGTTGGCTGGCCGCGGCCATCTGGCTGCTGGCGTGCCTGGGCGATGGGCGGGCTTTGCCGGCCGCTGAACCGCCTCGCGATTATCAGGCTAGCGTGAGTGTCTCCGCTCCCACGCGGTTGGACTACGTCTTTCCGGCAGCCAACCAAAGCCCGGCCGAGCCTCCCGCCAACTGGCTGCCGGCCGAATACGACTCTACGGCACAGCGCTACGAACTATTCGTGCCGCCCGACTACAAGGCCAAAGCCAAGTCACGCTATGCGGTGATGCTGTTTATCTCGCCGGGTGCCGAACCGACAGGCTGGAGTTCGTTTGAGGCGGCGGCCCGCAAGCAGAAAATTATTTTTGCCAGCCCGTTTGCCGCCGGCAACGACTGCCCCACGCAGCAGCGGGTGCGGATTGTGCTGGACGTGCTGGACGACATCCGCCGCAAGTACCGTGTCGATCCGGAGCGAACGTACATCGGCGGGCTGTCGGGCGGCGGCCGCATTGCCTGCGCGATCGCCTTTGCCTTGCCGGAGTATTTTGGCGGCGCGATGCCGGTCTGCGCGGCCGGCGACCTGCGCAACGAGTCGTGGCTGCAACAGCGGGTTATCGACCGCCTGAGCGTGGCGCTGGTGACGGGCGACAACGATTTCAATCTGGGCGAGGTCGCCCGTTTTCGCGGGCCGATGCTGGCCGACGTGGGCGTGCGTGCCAAGGTGTGGACCGTGCCCAAGATGGGCCACACCAATCCCGACGGCAAGACCACGGCGGAAGTTCTGCAATGGCTGGATGCCGGCGCGAACGCCCGTAAGAAGCTGACTAGATCGTGGCCCGCCAGTTGCGTGGCGGGGGATGAAGCGGCCACAAGGAAAGAGGCCGCCGATGCCCTGCTGGCCGAAGCCGAGAAGCGGCTGAAGGACGAGCAGACTCTTTATTCCGGCTTGATGCAATTGCAAGGACTTCAAGCGAGGTGGGGTGACTTGCCAGCGGGAGCGGCCGCCAAGCGCCGCCTGCAGGAGTACGAGGCGCTGCCCGACCATCCCTGGGAGGCCGACGATATCGCCGAACAACGCAAGTTTTTGATCGCGCGGGCGCGCGGCATCGACGCCTACGGAACGGGCGATTTGCCCGACCAATACGCCAACCAGCGGGCCGACATGCTGCAAGTCGCCATCAACTTGTGGCAGCAGGTGGTGGCCGACCAACCCGACAGCCCCGCCGGCAAAGAGGGAGCCAAACGGCTGCCAGTGTTGCAAAAAATGCTGGACGAACAGCCGTAACATCCGCCGACCCATCGGCATGTGCCGCTGAATTATTCCCGTGGGCAACTTTGGACCATCATGCAATCTCGCGTTCGCACCTTCGTCGCCGTGGAAATAGGGCTCGATATCCGCGCGCGGGCCACGCGGCTGATCGCCAAACTGAAAACGACGGGCGCGGATGTACGATGGGTTGAACCAGACAAATTGCATCTCACGCTGAAGTTTTTGGGGGATGTCGAACGGAATGACATTCCGGCCGTTTGCAATGCCGTCTTGCGGGCCGCGGCCGAGGTGCCCCCCTTCGACTTGGAGTCGCATGGCGTGGGGGCCTTTCCCGATCTTCATCATCCGCGGACGATTTGGATGGGCATCGGCCAGGGCGAGGCCGAGATGGCCGCCCTGCAAGCCGGAGTGGAGCAGGCGCTAGCGGATGAAGGCTACCGGCCCGAGGCACGCCGTTTTCGCCCGCACCTTACACTGGGTCGGGTGCGTGGTGCTCGCGGAGCGGATGAACTGGCGGCGGAACTTGGCGGGCTGCTGGACTATTTCGGCGGAGCCATGAGCGTGGACGAAGTTATCGTGTTTTCCAGCACGCTCGACCGGCGCGGCCCAACCTACGAGCCATTGGCCACGGCGGAGTTGCGTGGGTAAAGCGTGGGCGGCGGGCAAACAACGCCGTGCGACAAAAGGCGAGGACTGGTCGCGATGTCCGCGCGGTTCGATGTTGCAAGTGGAACACGGATGTCCCCATCCGGGACTGCTGCCCCGGAGGTCGGCCAACCGCTTTCACTAGCCGCTTGCGTCGCCTGAACCTCACGGCCACAATGGGGGGAGCAAGTCAGCCGCAGCCGGTTCTGGTTCCGCGGACAGAACGACAATGAGCCTCATTCCATGGGCGCTGGCGAAGGGATGAAATTGGGTGGTACGCCGAAACGGGCGGAGCGGGCCGGCGTTTCAATTCTTGTCAAGCAGACCGCGTTTGCCGCTTTGGTGGTCGTACTGACGGGCGGCGCATTGATGCTGGGGGGGTACTTTATTGTCCGCGGCATGTTGCGAAAAGAGATTCACCAGCGTCTGGCGCTGGCGGCGGCTGATCGACAAGCAATGGTCGCTTCGTACGTGAGCGAGCAGCAAAACCTGGTATCGCTGCTGGCTAGCCGCACGCAGTTGCGGCACCTGCTCGAACGGCACTCTTTGGGTGAATTGGACGACAATGCATTGCAACTAGGCGCCGCGCCCATCCTGCAAGACGCCCGCGCGAGCACGCGAAACTTTATCGCGATTTCCGTGACGGACTTGAATGGCCGGGTGATCGCGTCGACGCGGCCCCTGGATCTGTACCGGGATTATTCCTCCCAGCCGGAATTCTCGTCCGGGAAACAGACGCCATCGTTGGGGCTTCCACAACGGCAAGAGGGAGGTTATCGAGCGTTCTTGACGGCTCCGGCCACTAGCGGCAACGGGGCCTTGTTAGGCGTCTTTTTCGTCACGTTGAATGTTGACCGGCTGGACGAGTTCCTGCAGAACCGGACGGGCCTGGGGGAGACGGGCGAGGTATTGGTCGGGACGCGCACTCCAGGCGGCCTAGTTCGATATTTGATTCCACCACGGCAAAACCCGGACATCCAAGAAGTTCCGCTGGCCAACGCACCCGCCATGGCTGCCGCCACGTTGGGAGAATCGCTCAACGAACCCGAGACTCGTAAAGACTACCGCGGCGTGGATGTGCTGGTGGCCTTTCGCCCCGTTGGCTATGGCGATTGGGGCCTGGTGGCCAAGATCGACGTGGCCGAGGCTTACGCGCCGCTGGCCAGGCACACTCGTTTGTTGCTGGCCTTGGAAACGGCCGTATTGATCTTGGGCCTGGGGGCGTCCTACGTGGTGGCACGGCGGTTCACACGGCCGATTATTGAACTGGCGGCGGCCGCCGATCGCATTGCCGCCGGGGATCGGCAAGCGCGGGTGGAAGTGCGGTCCGACGACGAGTTGGGGCGCCTGGCCAGCGCATTCAATCAAATGGCCGAGGCCACAAACGCCAGCTACGCTACCCTGGAGCAGCGGGTCGAGGTACGTACCAGCGAACTGGCCGAGGCCAAGGCCGTGGCCGAAGCGGCCAACCGCGCCAAGAGCAGTTTCTTGGCCAACATGAGCCACGAAATTCGCACGCCGATGAACGCCGTCATCGGCATGACGGAACTGTTGCTCGACACGCGGCTGAATCAGTCGCAACGCGAATATCTCGAAATGGTCCGCGAGTCGGGCGAATCGCTGCTGTCGCTGATTAACGATATTCTCGACTTTTCCAAGATCGAAGCGGGCAAGCTCGACTTGGAAAACGCTCCCTTTGCCTTGCGCGAAAGCGTGGGCGACACGATGAAGTCGTTGGCCATGCGCGCCCACCGCAAGGGGCTGGAGCTGGCTTGCCATGTTCATCCCGACGTACCCGACAACGTCGTGGGCGATGCGGTTCGGTTGCGGCAAATCGTGGTCAACCTGGTGGGCAATGCCATCAAGTTCACCGAGCAGGGCGAAGTTGTACTAGACGTGCGCTGCAAGCAGCAGGAACTTGGCCTGCCGATACCACCCACGAATGGACAGCCGCCAGGCACCGTGAATGGTGAAACGGTCGAGCCTGCTGGGCTTGGGGCACAGGCCGTGTTATTGCACATTTCCGTGCGAGATACCGGCGTCGGCATCACCAAGGCCAAGCAGCAGACGATCTTCGAGGCATTCGAACAGGAAGACACCTCCACCACCCGGCGCTTTGGCGGTACGGGCTTGGGCCTGTCCATCTCACAGCGCCTGGTTGAACTGATGGGGGGCAACATTTGGGTGGAAAGCGAACCAGGCGAGGGAAGTACGTTTCATGTGACCGCCCCGGTGGTCCTTGCCAGAGACGGCGATCTGGCCGCCCGCGAGAAGCGGGCAACATTTATGGAAGGCATGCGCGTGCTGGTTGTGGACGACAACGCCACTAACCGCCTGATTCTGGACGAAATGTTGCGGAACTGGGGAATGCTGCCGACTTTGGCCGAGAGTGCCGCCGCGGGGCTGGAGTTGATGTGCCAGGCCATCTCGGACGGCAAGGATTTCGACATCGTGCTGACCGATGCTTGCATGCCCGACGAAGATGGATTTGCCTTCGCGTCACGGATCAAGCAGGATTCGCGTCTTGACAGCACGATCATCATGATGCTCTCCTCGAGCGAGCGGCCGGGGACGCTGCAACAGTGCGAGGAATTGGGCCTGCGCGCCCACTTGATGAAGCCGGTCAAGCAGTCCGATCTGTTCGATGCCATCGCCGCCGAGGTTTGCGTGACGCCGCTGGCGGCCGAGGAAGCGGCCCGCGTGGTGCCCGTCAGCAAGGTGCGGCCACTGCGGATTCTGTTGGCCGAGGATAGCCTGATCAATCAAAGGCTGGCGGTGGCGTTGCTGGAGAAATGGGGGCATAACGTAACGGTCGCCAACAACGGCCGCGAAGCGGTGGCGGCCTCTTCGGTCGAAAGTTTCGACTTGATCTTGATGGACTTTCAAATGCCGGAGATGGACGGGCTGGAAGCGGCCTCCGCCATTCGCCAGCGCGAGGAGCAAACCGGCATGCATGTGCCGATCATTGCCTTGACGGCCCATGCCATGAAAGGCGACCGGGAGCAATGCCTGGCCGCGGGCATGGATGGCTACGTCTCGAAGCCGATCCGCTCGGCGGAACTGTTGGCCGCCATGGAGGAGCTACTGCCGTTTTCGTCCGCGCCAGCCGCCGAGCCGAGCGACTCGCCAGAGTTGGGCAAGACGCAAGAACCCGCTCTAAATTGGGCCGAAGCGGTTGCCAATATAGGCGGCGATGAGAATATCTTGATCTCCGTAGCGCAAGCCTTCTTGCATGAGTGTCCGACGATCATCGCGGATATCAACGAAGCGGTGGCCAGCGAGCAATTTGATAAGGTGCGGCGCGGTGCGCACAAACTCAAGGGGTCGGTCGATTATTTTGGCTTCGCAACCGCCCGCGATGCCGCGGCCGTCCTAGAGGCCGCCGCGCGCGAGCAAGACCTGGCGGAGGTCCGGCAAGTATGGCCTGGATTAAAACAGGTCTTGCAACGTCTGCTGGCCCAGTTGGCCCAACGCTGTGGGTCACCGAGTTAAGGCGGTTGGCTGGGAAGGATCGCAGACGCCACTTTGGGGGGCTTTTTGCTTGACTGATCCGCATGAACATGAAAGACTCAAGCTGGCGGCGCATTCGATTGCCGTCTTAACATTCCTTGGGTGACTAGGGCAGGCAGTGGTGCGTGTGTACGCTCAAGGTGATATGGCAGAAATTTCACGGGTAATTCCTCATGCCGATTCAGGCTACGTGCGGATGCGGTAGAACGCTGAATGCCAAGGACGAATTGGCGGGGCGGCGCGTAAAATGTCCGGGATGTGGGCAAGGGGTCCAGATACCGGGGGGGGCGGCAGCGCCTGCCCAGCCCCGGCAACAGGCTGCCCCTCCTCGACAGGCCGCGGCTCCCACGCATCCACAACAGCAACAGCCCCAGCACCCTCAGCAGGCGCATGGCAGCCACCCAAATATGCAGCCCGGTTTTGGGGGCATGGGCATGCCGGGAATGGGTATGCCTGGCATGGGCATGCCCGGTATGGGAATGCCGGGGATGCAGCCCGATATGTCGGGCATGGGAATGTTGGGCATGCCTGGAGCGGGCATGCAAGGTGGCGGCATGCTGGGAGGTGACCTGTCGGGAATGCAGATGGGGCAAATGGGCATGCCGGGGATGGGTATGCCCGGAATGGGAATGCCCGGCGCACAATTTGGCGCTGCGCCAGCCAGACGGCGGAAATCGAACAAGATGCCTCTCATTTTGGGGTTGGCCGGCGGCGGGGTCGTGGTGCTAATTCTGTTGGTCGTGGCCGTTAAAGTGGTGATGAACCTCTTCAGTTCCGACACCATCGCCCAAAATACGCCCCCCGCCACTCCATCCGCGGCACCGGCCACGCCGACCACGACGAACCCCGCGCCAACCCCAACGCCGGCCGAAACACCTGGTGCGACACCGGCGACGACTCCGGCCGCCGGCACGCCAACCACCGGGTCAACTCCGGCAGGCGTGCCCGCGACCGGTACTCCGTCACCGACGGGAGCCCCTCCGACGGCAGGCACACCGACAGCCGGTACACCCACCGCGGGAGACCCTGCTTCTGGTTCTCCAGCCACGGGCACGCCATCGGGGTCATCACCCGCGGCCGGTACGCCCCCGGCCAGCGGTGGCAATCCCCCGACAGGTTCCAAGCCCAGCGGTTCCGGCAAACTGCCGCGCGTGGAAAAAGGAAAGGATGGCAACTTCGTCGTGTTCATCGACGACGAGCGTCCTCCCGCCAAAGGGCCGGCCATGGCCGACATCAGCCGCACGTTGGAAGGCTGGCGGACCGGCACGGGAAACACCATGCCGGCCAAGGGCCTCAAGACCTTCAAAGACCACCGCGAGGCCTACGGCTACGGTTGGCTGGTGGAATTGCTGCCGCACTTGGGGTATCAGGCCGACTACGAATCCATTGATTTCAAGGCGACCTGGGCCAACGATACCAGTGCCCTGCAGTACAAGGCGATTCCAGAATTCCTCAATCCGGCCAACCCCGATTATCGCATCGACTACCATCGTTTTGAGAAGATGGCCGTCACCCATTTCGTCGGCATGTCGGGCCTGGAAGACAGCCGGGTCGCCGTCAACGCCACCGACTTGCCCCGTTCCGATCCGCGGGCTGGCGTATTTGGCTACGAGTCGATCGCCAAGGCCTCGGAAATTACCGACGGACTGAGCCAAACGATCATGGTGATCGGCTCGGGGGGCCAGTCGGGACCGTGGATTGCCGGGGGCGGTGCCACCATCCGCGGAGTGCGCGGCAAAGACTACTTCGATGAGCTGACGGGTTTCGGCTCGAAAGGCCTCGCCAATAAAGGCGCTTTGGTGATGATGGCAGACGGCTCGATCAAGGCTCTCTCGGCCGAGATCGACCCCAAGGTCTTTCGCTCGCTATGCACGATCCACGGTTCGGACACGGTAGATCTAGACAGCCTCGGCGACAAGTTGGCTAATCCGTAGTCTGCTTTCCATATGTTGCATTTCGCGTTATTCGGGCCGTTGGCGTTTCGCCGATTGTGTATCCGCTTCACTCCTTGGGGTTTTTCAATGCGCTCGGCCATTCGCGGTCTGCTCTGTTGCTGTTTACTGGCGAGCTTCGCCGCGTCCGCCCAGGCCGATGTGTTGTTGTATAAGTACCGGCGGGGCAGGGCGATCGTGCTGCAAGGCAAAGTGACCATCAACCCTGGCAAGACGGTTACTTTCAAGCATCCTGAGTTTTCGGATCCGCTTTATTTTGCCCTCGACCAGATCGAACATTACAAGGCCCCCACGATCCAAGAGCAATTCCTCAAGCGGCTGGGTCCGGCCAAGCGGGCCAACAACGCCAACGAGCTGTTTGAGGTGGGCATTTGGGCCCTCAAGCACGGTCTGTTGACCGAGTTTTATGAGATCGTCAACGACACCTTGGCCTTGGAACCGGGCCATGCGCGGGCGCTCAACGTGCTGTCGATGCGCGAGAAGATCAAGCGCAAGCTCCCCGAACCGACCCAGCAAGAGGCTGAAATGCGGGCTTTGGTCAAACGGGCCGATATGAAGATCGACACCAGCGAACATTTTATCTTGATGCACGACACGCCCGACAAGCCCAAGGAGGGCCACAAGAAGAAGCGGTCGGCGGAACGGCTGGAACTGCTGGAAAAAGTCTATGAGAGCTTTCTACTGTTGTTTTTCGCCAATGGCGTGCAGTTGGAGATTCCCACCGAGAAGCTCAAGGTCGTGCTGTTCAACGAATACAAGGATTTCAAGGACTTTTCCGTCGCCCTCAATCCTTCGCTGGCCAGTGCCGCCGGCTTTTGGGACGAGCGCAACAATACCGCCATCTTTTTCGACTACAGCTCGCGCGAGGAATTGAAGGAAATTTTGGAGATTGCTGGTGAAATGGAGGAGCAGGCCAATGACATGATCCGCTCCAAGGATCCCCGCGCCGGCACCATCAAGCGTTTTGCCAAAACCCTCAACCTTATTGGGCTTATCCAGCAAGAGAATGGCGATGTGGAGGTGGTGTCGCACGAATGCACCCACCAGATGGCCGGCAACACGGGCTTGCTTCCCAAGGGAGTGCGAATTCCCTCGTGGGTCCACGAAGGGCTAGCCACCTACTTTGAGGCCCCGGCCGATGCCAGTTGGTCCGGCATCGGCGCGGTCAATGAACGCCGCCTCAGCCTGTACAAAGTGCTGGAGCCGCTGGCCAAGATTGACATGCTCGTCGGCGACCAGAACTTCGACTTTGCCGGCAACCATATCGCGGTGGAGCATGGCTATAGCCAGGCCTGGTCAATGACGCATTTTCTCATGGAGACCCGGTTTCATAAGCTGTTCGAGTTTTACCGAGTCTTGGGGGAAATGCCTCGCGATCTGGAACTAAGCCCCAAGGTTCTCAATGCGCTCTTTACTCGCTGTATCGGCGACATGAAAGAAATCGAACAGGAATGGAGGCGCTACATGCGGGCGCAAAAGACGGACCTGGACAAAATCCTGGATAAGGAAAAACTGTAGTCTCGTCCCACCCTCGTCAACCGGCGGCCGGCCCTCTAGAATGACTGGCAAGACGGCCAGCGTGGCCGGTTGTTCGCCAGGTACTTGCGGTAGGTCGTGACGTGGAAATCATCTTCAACGGCGAGCCCCGCCAGTTTTCGGACGGCATGACCGTGGCCCAGTTGCTGCATGAGTTGCAACTCAATCCCCGGTACCTGGCCGTTGAACTTAATCTGCATGTCGTCCCCAGGGCGCAGCATGCGGAGCGGACATTGCAGGCCAATGACCGGCTGGAGGTCGTTACCCTTGTCGGCGGCGGATGATTTCTTCCGCGGCGGTCCGGTTAAACTCGATCGTTTCCTTAGCAAGTTGTCCCCCGTTTCTTTAGCAAGTTGTCCCCCAGATACGCCGCATCACCGCGAGACTGAAACCATCCATGATTATCGACGACATTGCCGCGGACACGTTTCGCCTGGGGAATCACACCTTCACTAGCCGGTTGATCGTCGGGACGGGCAAGTACTCGTCGTATGATCTGATGGCCCAATCGCTGGATGTATCGGGCTGCGAGTGTATTACCGTGGCCGTCCGCCGAGAGCGGCTGATCGACAGCCAGGGCCGCAATATCTTGGACTTCATCGACACGAGCCGCTATACGCTGCTCCCCAACACGGCTGGCTGTTTCACCGCCGAAGACGCGGTGCGGGTGGCCCGCCTGGGGCGAGAGATTTTGCTGGGCTTGGAGAACCCCGGTGCCGACTGGGTGAAGCTAGAGGTGCTGGGTGACACCAAGACCTTGCTGCCCGACCCTATCGCCACGCTGCGGGCCACCGAACAGCTCGTGGCTGAGGGATTTCAGGTGTTGTGTTACACCACCGACGACCCCATGACCGCGCGGCGGCTGAAAGAAGCGGGTGCCACCAGCGTCATGCCGGCAGGCAGTCCCATTGGATCGGGTCAAGGCATTCTCAATCCCAACAACATCCGTATTTGCTTGGAGTACCTCAAAGAGGGCGACCCCGATTACCCGGTGATCGTCGATGCGGGTGTCGGTACGGCGAGCGATGTCACGGTGGCGATGGAGCTAGGCGTCGACGGGGTCCTGCTCAATACAGGCATTGCCCACGCCGCCGACCCCGTGAACATGGCCCGGGCCATGAAGGCCGGTATCGAAGCGGGCCGGCTGGCGCATCTTTCAGGCCGCATACCCAAAAAACTGTATGCCACGGCCAGCAGCCCAAACGAAGGCCGCATAACTCCGACGGCCGGCTAAATTGGTTGCCTCTGATAGTGATACTTGGTAATCGTTGAAAGTTGGCCTGTAAGGCCAAGGGATTCTAGCCCTGGGTCCAGCGACGCAGTCGCGCAGACCCAGGGTTGCGTTGCGAAATATTCGTCGTATGTCCCTGAAGGGGACAAGGAACCGCAATGCTCGGTTCCCGTGGCCCTACAGGCCACACAACAAATTTTCTTGGCGGTTGACCCTGGGTTTCGTGGCGTTGCCACTCAACCCAGGGCTAGAATCCTTCAGCCCTACAGGCTGAGATCATTCAACAAATGAACCAACGTTCCTCGGCGTACAGTCACCGAGTTACCCTAAGATGCCTGGAATTCCGCACAGACAAACGCGCGTGGCACGTCCGACGGTTCGTTCTCATCCAAGCCAACTCTCCCATGTCTTTCTCCACTCCCCGTTACCTGGTTCCCTTTCATCCCAAGCGCGTGCCGCACCATTTCGCGGACGTGCTGATCCTGGGAGGCGGCCTGGCCGGCTTGCGCGCGGCGCTGGCCTGCGACCCGCGTCTGACTGTGGTGGTGATTACCAAGGACAACCTGCTGCAGTCCAATAGCAACTACGCGCAAGGCGGCATTGCCGGTGTCTTGGACCCAGAGGACAAGTTCGAAAACCACATTGCCGACACGTTGACCGCCGGCGGCAGCCTTTGCGACCGGGCGGTTGTCGAGATGGTCGTCCGTGAAGCTCCCAAGCGCATCGGCGAACTCATGGACTGGGGGACCGATTTCGACAAACAAGCCGGCGGCCTGGCCCTGGGACGCGAAGGGGGCCATAGCCACTTTCGCATCGTACATGCCCTGGGTGACGCCACGGGCAAGGAAGTCATGCGGGCCGTCATCGAACGGACGCGCGCGTTGTCTAACGTGGCCGCCTGGCAAGACACATTTTCCCTGGACCTGCTCACGCACGAAGGGACCTGCCGCGGTGCCTTGGTCTGGAACCCGCACCACGGCAAAACGCTGATCTGGGCCAAGCAAACCATTCTCTGCACCGGTGGGGCCGGCCAACTCTATCGCGAGTCGACCAACCCCGGCGTGGCCACCGGAGACGGGCTGGCGATTGCCTACCGCGCTGGGGCCGAACTCCGCGACATGGAATTCATGCAATTTCATCCCACGGTGCTGTATATCGCCGGCAGCAGCCGCAACCTGATTACCGAGGCCATGCGCGGCGAAGGGGCCCGCCTGATCGACCGTAACGGCCAGCGTTTCATGCCCGACTACGACCCGCGGGCGGAACTAGCCCCGCGCGATATCGTCAGCCAGGCGATTGTTTCGCAGATGGAAAAAACGCGGCATCCGAATGTCTATCTCGACCTGACCCACCTCGACGCGACGATGGTCCGCGGCCGTTTTCCCGGCATTGCGGCAATCTGCTCGGAGTTCGGACTGGACATCACCCGCGACCGCATCCCCGTTCGGCCCGGGGCGCATTACATGATTGGAGGCGTGACGATCGACCTGGAAGGCCGCACCAATATCGAAGGATTGTGGGCGGCGGGGGAAGTCACCTCCAGCGGCTTGCATGGCGCCAACCGGCTGGCTTCGAACAGTTTGCTGGAAGGCCTGGTGTACGGTGCCCGCACGGGCGAACAGGCATCGCAGCGAGCGCTCAACATGCCCGACGACTACCGCGTGCCGCCCTTGGTCAACCCGGCGGCGGATGACCGGCCTCCGCACGAACCGTTGGATCTGGCCGATATCCGCAATTCGCTGAAGAGCCTGATGTGGCGGAATGCCGGCATTCGCCGCGACCATCGTTCGCTAACCGAGGCGGCCGAGGCCATCGAAGGCTGGCAACGCTACGTACTGGCCCGGCAATTTCTCGATCCGGCGGGCTGGCAGTTGCAGAACATGCTGACCGTGGCGCTGATCGTGGTGCGGGCAGCCACACAGCGGCAAGAGAGCCGCGGCGTTCACCTGCGCACCGATTACCCCAATACCGACAACGAGCATTGGAACAAGCACATCTCATTTCAACAGGCAGCCCATTAGGGGCCGGTGTCTGATGCTTGCCGTCCCAGGATCAGCCGGTAGATAACCAGCAAGATCATGGCTCCCACGATCGACATGATCCAGCCGGCTGGCTGCCCTTCTTGATACCAGCCCAGCGTTTGGCCGATTTTGCTGCCAGTAAAAGAGCCGCCAATTCCCAGGAGAATCGTTATCAGGCAGCCTTTGGGGTCGCGGCCAGGCATCAAGAATTTGGCGATCACCCCCACGATAAACCCTACGACGATCAAGCCAATAATTTGCATGGGTTGTCCTGTTTTCTTGGAATGCACCGCGGGGCTATGTGGTTATTCGTCGGTACACCGAAAATCTTAGCGGCTGCCAGCACCGGCCTGGCCAATGGTTGCCCTTAATCCGCCAGCCGCTGTAAGATAACGGCATGAGGCACATTGCCCTGCGAAATTGGCAACAGGCCAATTCATTGTAGAACGATTCACCGGCGGGAACAGATTTATTCGTGACAAGCCCGCCTCGGCAGGTTCCTTCTGACCAAACTTCAAGGAGGCGATTCATGGCCACTGCAACTGCTCCCGCCGTCAAGTCACCCGCCATTCGCCAGACCGAGTGCTTCATCGGCGGCCGCTGGACTCCAGCCGTCAGCGGCAAGACGTTTGAGACCATTAATCCCTCCAGCGAGGAAGTGATTGCCCAGGTGGCCGAGGGGGACGCGGCCGATGTCGATCTGGCGGTGCAAGCCGCCCGCAACGCGCTTGAGCATGGTCCCTGGAGCAAGCTCGATGCCCGCGACCGCGGCCGCGTGATGAACCGCTTGGCCGACCTGATCGAGGAAGACGCCGCCGAGTTAACCGCGCTAGAGTCGTTGGACAACGGCAAACCGATTCGCGACGCGCGGGGGGCCGACCTGCCGCTGACCGTCGACTGCCTGCGCTATTACGCGGGTTACGCCGACAAGATCCACGGCCAGACCATTCCCGTGCGCGGCAACTATTTTACCTACACGCGGCGAGAACCGGTCGGCGTGGTCGGGCAGATCATCCCGTGGAATTTTCCGATGCTGATGGCGGCCTGGAAATGGGGCCCGGCCCTGGCCGCCGGTTGTACCATTGTGATGAAACCGGCTGAGCAAACGCCCCTGACCTGCCTGCGCATGGCCCGCCTGGCACAAAAGGCGGGCATTCCCGATGGCGTGATTAACGTGGTGCCGGGCTATGGTCCAACGGCCGGCGCGGCGATCGTGAAACATCCGGGGGTCGATAAGGTGGCCTTCACCGGCGAACACCGCACGGCCCAGATCATCATGCGGGATGCCTCGCAAACACTTAAACGGCTGACCTTTGAACTGGGGGGCAAAAGCCCCAACATCGTGTTTGCCGATAGCGACCTGGACGCCGCCGCGGCCGGTGCCCACTTTGGTCTGTACTTCAACCAGGGGCAATGCTGCTGCGCCGGCAGCCGTGTGTTTGTCGAGGAAAAAATCTACGACAAGTTCATCGACAAAATCAGTTCCATGAACAAAGTCCGCAAGCTTGGCGATCCGCTCGATCCGGCGACCGAGCAAGGCCCGCAGGTCGACCAAGCCCAGTTCGACAAGATCTTGCACTACATCGACCTGGGCAAGCAGGAAGGTGCCAAGTGCCTGACCGGGGGCAAGCGGTTTGGCGACCGCGGCTATTACATCGAGCCGACGCTGTTTACCGACGTGCAAGACAACATGCAAATCGCCACGGATGAGATCTTCGGGCCGGTCATGTCGGTGCTGAAGTTCAAAAGCGTGGACGAAATCGTCGATCGGGCCAACAACACGTTTTATGGACTGGCCGCCGCCGTCTGGACGCGCGACATTGGCAAGGCGCACCATTTGGCGGCCAAGATCAAGGCCGGCACGGTCTGGATCAACTGTTACGACGTTTTCGACGCCGCCGCCCCCTTCGGCGGCTTCAAAATGTCGGGCCTGGGCCGGGAACTGGGCGAGAAAGGCCTGGAAGCCTACACGGAAACAAAGACAGTGACGGTTAGCTTGGGCTAGTGCGAAAGGCGAAAGGATAAAGGCGAAAGCCTGAACACCTTGCTCTCTCCCAAAAAAACCTTGGATTCCCATCAACAATTGATTATGTTACTCTTTGTGGACTAGTACCCGCCTGGATGGGGGATTTTCTCTCCGTCCTTCGATTGTCCTGCCTTCATCACCGCGTGGGCCGAATGATGCGAAATCTCTTCGCCCGACGAATGTGCGCGTACCGCTGGGCGACGGCCTGCGCTTGTTTGGCCGGGTGGGTACACGGCCAGACTGCCTTGGCCGACGCGCCGGCCCCAAGGCCATTGCCAGAGTTCGTGGAAGTCATTGCGGAACCGGCCACCGTGGAACTTGTGGGACCGGGCGTGTTGTCAACCATTCTGGTGCATGGGCGCGGTGCCGATGGCCGCTTGTACGACCTGACGCGCCAAAGCGTCTTTCGCGTCAA
Organism: Pirellulales bacterium; assembly: GCA_050247075.1. Lineage (GTDB taxonomy): Bacteria > Planctomycetota > Planctomycetia > Pirellulales > JBFWUW01 > JBFWUW01. The sequence continues at coordinate 18,889 of JBFWUW010000073.1, forward strand.
GCAGGGGGAGATTGCCGTCACTGCCGCCGGGCATGTGCGCGGTTCCGCCGATGGCGCAGCGATTGTAGAGATTGAAGCGGCGGGCCGAACACTTTCGGTTCCCGTGCAGGTTCGCGATTCCGCCGTGGCCAGGCATTATAATTTTGAGAATGACATCATTCCCCTGTTCAGCAAGTTCGGCTGCAATAGTTCCGGCTGTCATGGCAAGGCCGAAGGCCAAAACGGCTTTAAGCTGTCGGTGTTTGGGTTCGATCCACGAGCCGACTACGACGCGCTGATCAAGGAAGGCCGCGGACGCCGGGTCTTTCCGGCCGCCGCCGACCGCAGCCTGCTGTTGCTCAAGATCTGCGGCGAGGCCCCACATGGCGGCGGCGTACGCATTTCTCGCGGCTCGCGCGAGTTCGACACGCTTCGCGGTTGGATCGCGGCCGGGCTCCCCTTGGGCCAACCGGACGATGCCCAGGTCGTATCCATCGATGTGGCGCCGACCGAGCGCGTGATGGACATGCAGGCCGAGCAACAGCTTCGAGTGACGGCCCACTATAGCGATGGCCGCCAGGAAGACGTCACCAGCCTGGCTAAGTTTCAGTCGAACAACGATGTTCTGGCGTCCGTCGATGAAGCCGGCCTGATGGCCACCAGCGACTCGCCGGGGCAGGCCGCCATCATGGCCAGCTACATGAACGAAGTGGCCGTGTTTCGGGCCATCATTCCCCGGGCGGAGAAGATCGACAACTACCCGGATATCCCCACGCAAAACTTTATCGATCCGCTGGTTCATAGCCAGTTAAAAAAGCTCAACATTTTGCCTTCGGAACTGTCCGACGATGCCGAGTTTCTGCGGCGCGTTTATCTGGATGTGATCGGCACGCTGCCCACATCGCAAGAAGCCCGCGCGTTTCTGTCGGACAAGCTTCCCGACCGCCGCGCGCGGCTGATCGACGAGTTGCTGCAACGCCCGGAATTTAACGATTTGTGGTCTTTATGGTGGGCCGACATCTTGCGTGTGGACCGCCAGGCGCTGGGGCACAAGGGTGCCCGAGCCTATTACGATTGGATCCACCGCAGCCTGGAACAGAACAAGCCGATCGACCAGTTCGCCCGCGAATTGCTGACGGCCGAGGGACCGCTGGCGGAGTCGCCCGCCGGACACTTTTATCAGGTTGTGCCAGAACCGGGCAAGATTGCCAGCACGCTGTCACAAGTACTGCTGGGTGTAAGGATTGCCTGTGCGGAGTGCCATCATCACCCGTTCGACCAGTGGAGCCAGACCGACTATTACGGCATGACGGCCTTCTTTACACAGGTATCTCGCAAGAAAACGCCCTGGGGCGATGCCTTGGTCGTGGCGGGCAATCCGGTAACAACGCACCCGCGGACGGGCGAAGCGGTTACGGCACACGGCTTGTTGACGCCAGCTCCAGAGGAATCACCAGCGGGCGACCGCCGCCAGGCGTTTGCCGACTGGGCCACCGCCAAGGACAACCGCTGGTTTGCCCGCAGCATGGCCAACCGCATGTGGGCCCATTTTGCCGGCCGCGGCCTGGTCGAACCGGTTGACGACTTTCGTCAAACCAACCCGCCAACCAACCCGGACCTGCTCGATGCCCTGGCCCAAGACTTTGCCAGCCACGGATTCGATTTGCGGTATTTGATCCGCTCGATCACCAATTCTCGCACGTACCAGTTGTCTTCGCAGCCAAACGCCACCAACGAGCGCGACGAGCAAAGCTATTCGCGGGCGGTTTTCAAGCGCATGCCGGCCGAGGTACTGTACGACGCCGTCTGCCAAACAACTGGCGTGGGCGAAAAGTTTGGCGGCGTTCCCAACGGTGCCCGGGCGGTGCAATTGTGGGACAATCGGGTATCGCACTATTTCCTGAAGCTTTTTGGCCGGCCCGTGCGGCAGACCGCATGCGAGTGCGAGCGAAGCAGCGAAGCCAACGTGGCCCAAGTTCTGCATTTGATGAACTCGCCGGAAATCACCGACAAGCTGGCCCATGAAGCGGGGCGCGTGGCGCACCTCGACCGTGACATCGCCGACGACGGACAACTTATCGAGGAAATGTATCTGACGTTCTTTAGCCGTTTTCCATCGGCCGAAGAGCGCCAATCCAGCCTGGAATACTTCCAGACCGCCACGGGTGATCGCCGTAAAAAGGCCGAAGACCTGGCCTGGAGTATGCTGAATTCGCTGGAATTCGTGTTCAATCATTGAGATATTGAAGGTTTGACAACGACCTAGGGAGCGGCCATGCAAGACAATCGCAATTACTGCGACGGTGTCGGACGACGCGATCTGCTCAAGATCGGCTGTGCCGGTTTGTTGGGCAGCGGCATGTCGCTGCCGGCGGTTCTGGCCCGCCAGGCCCTGGCTGCTGAATCGGGCCACGCGGCCGGCAACGACCTGTCGCTGATCTTCCTTTTCCTCAAGGGCGGATTGAGCACCATCGACACTTGGGATATGAAGCCCGACGCTCCCACGGAGTTTCGCGGCGAGTTCAACCCCATCGCCACCAATTTGCCGGGCGTGCAAATTTGCGAGCATCTGCCGCTAATGGCCCAGCAGATGGACAAATTCTCTTTGATCCGCTCGTTCACCCATCATGACTCTGGGCATGGCGCGTCGGACCATTACATGCTGACGGGCTATTTCCCGCGGGCGGGCTTCAACCCCAACATCAGCCCCAATAACCTGTACCCCTCGCACGGTTCGATCATTTCCCGCAAGCTTGGTCCCCGTGGCAGCATACCGGCCTATGTTTGCCTGCCTCGCATGCACGCCAGCGCCGGCGCGGCTTACCTGGGGCCCGCGGCGGCCCCGTTTGTGATTGAGGCAGATCCCAATGCCCCCGATTTCGCCGTGCCCGACCTCGCTCCGCCGTTGGTGGTTGATGCTGGCCGGCTGGATAACCGCCGCGAGCTATTGAAAAAAGTCGACCGCTACCAACGCGCCGCCGAGACGCAAGCCAATGCCAAGGCCCGCGATGTGAGCGTCTTTCGGCAGCGGGCCGGCGAACTCATGACCTCGGCCGCGGCCAAGGATGCCTTCAACATCGCCGCCGAGCCCGAAAAGCTGCGCGACGAATATGGCCGCACGTCTTTGGGCCAATCTTGCCTGATGGCGCGCCGCATGATCGAGGCGGGCGTACGTTGCGTGACCATCGACCACACTAACTGGGACACGCACGATCAAAACTTCATCACGCTAAAACGCGACCTGCTGCCGCAGTTGGATGCCGGCATGACCACGCTCTTCCGCGACCTGGCGGACCGGGGCATGTTGCAAAAAACACTGGTCGTGGTGACGGGTGAATTTGGCCGCACGCCGCGCATCAACAACAACGCCGGCCGCGACCACTGGGGGCCCAGCTTTACGGTGGCGCTCGGCGGCGGCGGAATCCAGGGGGGCCGCGTCATTGGCCGCTCCAATGAGCGGGCCGAGAAACCGGCCGAAAACCCCTTCGGACCGGAGGACATGTCCGCCACGATGTACCATTTGCTGGGCATCGACGCCCAGGATGAGTTCATCACGCCCGAGGGCCGGCCCATCAAAATCGCCAACGAAGGCCGCATCATCCGCGACCTGCTGTAAGGAACGACCATGTTTCGCGCTACCGCGCTCTCCATCGCCGGAATGTTGCTGGCTGTCACTGCCGCGGCGCAAGAGCCATCTGTCTCGTATGTTTTTCCATCCGGGGGACAACGCGGCACGACGGTCGAGTTCAAGGTCGGCGGGCATTTTTTGCATGGCGGCTGCCCCTTCACCATGCTGGGCCCCGGTGTTTCGGCCAGCCCCAGGATAACGCCGACTGACACGGTCTGGTTTGAAGGCCCGGTAATCGGACAGCCCGGCTCGCAACAGGCAGAGAACTACCCCAAGGACTACGCCGGCACGGTCGCCATTGCCGCCGACGCCCCGTTGGGCATACGGTATTGGCAAGTTAGCACCTCGCAAGGCGCGGTGCCCGCCATGAAGTTCGTCGTCGGGGATCTGCCGGAAGTTGTCGAACATGAGATCGACGGTGAACCGCTGCCCGTGCAAGTCTCGCTGCCCGTGACCATCAACGGTCGTACATTCCCACGGGAAGACGTTGACTTATGGTCGTTCGAAGCGGCCGCCGGCGAGACTATTTGGGCTGAAGTTGTAGCTGCCAGGATCGGCTCTCCGCTCGACTCGCAACTGCAAATCATCGATCCGCAGGGGCAAGTCATCGCCGAGAATTCCGACGCCTACGGCACCGACTCGTTTGTGCGCTTTACGGCACCGGCGGCGGGCACGTACCAGGCCCGCATTTACGATGCTAACTACGACGGGCTACAGCACTTTGTCTATCGCCTGACAATCTCTCGCGCACCACGGGTTGATGCCGTCTACCCGCTGGGCGGCCAGCGCGGCAGCGCTGCCCGGTATGAGCTTGCCGGCAGCGGGCTGCCAGCGGAATTGGCGGAGCTATCTATTCCGGCCGATGCCGCGGGCGACTACTTTCTGCGTCTGGAAACGCCCGCCGGGCCAAGCGTTCCGTTTCTGCTGGAAGCCGACGACCTGCCGGAAGTTCTGGAGAGCGAGCCCAATAACGATCCCGCCCAAGCCGCCAACGTGGCTCTGCCCGCCGTTTGCAACGGTCGCATTTCCGAACCGGGCGATAGCGACCAGTGGGCATTTTCACTGGTCAAGGGTGAAGCGGTCGATTTCGATCTCCGCTCGGCTCGGCTCGGCTCGCCGCTGGATTCGGTCTTGGTGGTCCTGGATGCGGCCGGCAAAGAGGTTGCCCGGCATGACGACCTGGGTGACGGCCAAACCGACAGCCGGCTTAGCTTTTCTCCGCCCGCCGACGGCGTCTATGTTGTGCGTGTGGAAGACCGCTTCTCCTCGCGTGGCGGCCCCCAGTTCGCGTATCGTTTGCGGGCATGCAAGCCTCCTGCAATGGACTATAAACTTAAACTAGCCCACGACCACCTTACGCTGTTGCGTGGTGCTGAGGTTAAATTGAAAGTCGATATCGAGCGTCTGGGTGGCTTCAACCATGAAGTGAAACTGTCAGTTGAGGGTTTGCCGGCCGGCGTTACCGTACCGGAGGAAATAAGCCTTGCTGCCAGTGCGCCAGCGGTAGAGATCGTTTTCAAGGCAGATGTCGCCGCGCCCATCGCGGTTAACCGAATTACTGTCCGCGGCACGGCCATGATGGATGGGCAAGCCGTCACCTGCACCGCTGCCAAAGCAGCGGCGCGGGCCACGCCGGAGCTGGACAACGTACTGCTAGCGGTGGCCATGCCCACGCCGTTTAAGGTCAAGGGAGAGTACAGCGTGGAGTTTGCCCCACGCGGGGCTGTCTTCCGCCGCTATTACAAGATTGAGCGGAACGGTTTTGAAGGGCCGATCAACATCAGCATGGCCGACCGCCAAGGCAGGCATCTGCAAGGCGTTTCGGGACCATTGGTGGTCGTTCCTCCGGGCGAGGAGAGTTGCATCTACCCGGTGTTCTTTCCACCCTTCATGGAAGTGGGCCGGACCAGCCGTTCCAACGTCATGGCCGTGGGCGAAGTGACCGATGCCGACGGCAGCAAGCATACGGTGGCCTTTCACTCATTGCACCAGAACGAGCAGATCGTGGCCCTGGTCGATCCCTGTCCGTTGGGGTTGCAAGCCTTGGTCACATCGATGACGGCCCGGCCTAACAGCACGGCGGAAATTCCGGTGCGGGTGCAGCGCAGCCGAGAGGTCAGCGGGCCAACGCGGCTAGAATTAATCGTCCCTCCGCATATTAGCGGCGTCTCCGCCGAACCGGTCATACTGGCCGAGGGGGAAGACCGGGGCGTGCTATCTGTCCGCTTTGACTCCGCCAGCGGCCCTTTCAACGCTCCGCTGCTGGTGCGCGCGACCGCCGTCTTCAAAGGGGACCGCGTGGTCAACGAAGCCCCGCTGAGCGTTACGCCCGGCCCGTAGGCGAGGCCCGCGCTGAAGCACCGTTAGGATCCAGGGTATACCCTTACGCCGTTAACAAATTCCACGCGAATAGCCCCGGCAGGGGCGACAGTCAATAGCCTCGGGCATAAGCCCGAGGTGGGTGGCCCCGAAAGTTCGTCGTAAGCCCCGGTAGGGGCGGCAGTCGGTATCGCGAGAGCTACTGCCTCCCCTGGCGGGGCTAAGACATTGGGAAGGCTTGTATACTTGGGCTAACGCCCAAGGCTATTAACTATCGCCCCTGCCGGGGCTGTTCGTCGCGGCCGCGCCGTGCAATGTCAACGGTTTCGCGAACCTCGGAAGGCCCTTCCTCCAAGGATGAAAAAGGCTGAAGATGTAGAGAAGTGGCGTCAGGAGATCAGGTTGCGACTCAGCTTCATTTATCCGCCTACTACTCGGCGAGTTTCTGGTACTTGCCCGAGAAATAGAGCAGCGGTGCGCCGTCGCGGTGGTCGCCCGCCACGATTTGCCCGACGAAGATATCGTGGTCCCCTCCTGGCAAGATGCTGTGCAGTTCGCAGTCCAGCCAGCCCAGACCTTGCTCAAACAGCGGAGCCCCAGTCTCGCCCGCCCGCCAAGCCAAGTCTGCAAATTCCTTTGGGCCCGGTTTGGCGAACCGCTGGGAGAGTTCTTGTTGCGACTCGTCCAAGATGTTCACGGCGAAGAAGCGGCTGGCCGTGAGATGCGCATGCATTTGGGCCTGCCGGGCGACTGCCACCAGAATCAGCGGCGGATCGAGCGACAACGATGCCACGGCATTGGCGGTCATGCCGCGGAGTTCTCCGTCATGCACGGTCGTGACTACGGTAACGCCGGTCGCAAAGCGGCCCATGATTTTGCGTTGTAAGAGAGAGTCGAATGGCACGGGGGGCTCGGTTTTTGGTGTTCGGTTTTCAGTTTTCGCCTTCAGCCTTTCGCCTTTCTACTCCGCTTCCCAACGCGATGTGACTACCTTTCGTCGGGTGTAGAATTCGATGGCATCGCGGCCTTGGGCGTGCAGGTCGCCAAAGAAGGATCCTTTCCAGCCGCTGAAAGGAAAGAACGGCATGGGGGCGGGCACACCCAGGTTGACGCCTAGCATACCCGCTTCGATCCGTCGGCGGAACTCGCGGGCGGCACCGCCGCTGCGCGTGTAGATGCTGGCCGAGTTGCCCAATGGGCTGGCGTTAACCGTGGTGATGGCTTCGTCCAGGCTTCGCACCCGCAACACACTTAGCACGGGGCCAAAAATTTCCTCGCGGGCAATCGACATGGCGGGCGTAACGTGGTCGAACAAGGTCGGCCCGACGAAGTATCCCTGGGGTGCAACACCCGCTTGTTGGCCTCGCCCGTCCCGGGCCAATGCCGCGCCGTCGCGCAGCCCCTGGTCGACGTAACTCACGACACGATCGCGAGCTTGCGGCGAGATAACCGGTCCCATGTCACTGTGGGGATCGATGCCCGGTCCCACGCGCATGGCCGCCGCGGCCGCCGTCAATGCCTCCACAAGCTTGTCCCCCACCTCGCCAATGGCGATGACGTTGGAACCAGCCAGACAGCGCTGGCCGGCGCAGCCAAAGGCAGAAGCGGCAATCGACCTGGCGGCGCTTTCCAGATGGCAGTCTGGCATTACCAGCAGCGAGTTCTTGGCCCCGCCCAAGGCTTGCACCCGTTTGCCGTGCGCCGCCGCTTCGGCATAAACCTGCCGGGCGACTGGCGTGCTGCCCACGACCGAGACCGCCCCCACATCGGCATGTGCAATCAGTTGCCGGGCGGTGTCGGCCGCTCCCTGCAAGACATTGAAGGTGCCGGCCGGCGCGCCGCAATCGGCGAAAATTTCCGCCAACCGCACGGCGGCCAGCGGTGCCCGCTCGGACGGCTTGAGAATAATCGTATTTCCGCAGGCAACCGCGACCGGAATCATCCACAACGGCACCATCACCGGAAAATTGAACGGCGTCAGGCCGGCCACAACCCCCAGCGGCTGGCGAAACATCTCGCTGTCGATGCCGGGAGCGATTTCCTCGGCGACGGTCCCCATGAGGTGCGACGGAATGCCCGTGGCAAACTCCACCGACTCAATGCCCCGCTGCACGTCGCCAGCGGCTTCGGCCAAGGTCTTGCCGTTATCCAACACCACCAATTCAATCAATTCCTGGCGATGCTGCTCCAGCATTTGTTTGTAGCGAAACAGCACGCGTGCCCGTTCGATCGGCGGCGTGCTGCTCCAGGGGCCAAAGGCCGCCAAGGCAGTGGAGACCGCTTCGTCAACATCAGCCTGGTTTGAGAGGGGCAGGCGGGCCAGCGGCAGCCCGGTCGCCGGGTTGGCCACTTCACAGGTGTCGGCGTCGGCACAATCGCGGCGACGGCCATCAATGAAATTGGGGCATATGGAAATCACGCGGCATCCGCTTTCGCCAGAACCAGACTCAGAATCGCAATCACCCGACGCGGTGCCCTCCCAGTCTACCGCCGGAACTGCGCGAATTCGAGCATCGGCGTCCTCCGATTCCACTCGCTACGCCTAGACATGCAATTCCACGATCTCGCCGTCTTGCGGCGTGTGGTCGGCCTTCACCTGGCTGCCGTCGTGCAGGCTGCTTCGCCAGACGCGAGCGAACTTGAACTGCTCGATAAAGTCCTTGTGGACCAGGCCCGCCACGTCCAGCACCGTACCGCCGCGGCGGATAGTAAAGGGCCGCTGCATGTCGGCGGCCTTGGCCGTGGGCGTTTTCGTGTAGACACGCACGACATCGAGCGCCCGGAAAATGGCACCGCGAAGCTCCTCCAGCCCCGTCCCTTGTTCGGCGGAAATGGCAAACTCCGGGAAGTCCAGCGGGCATAGTTCGTGCAGCAAGGCCAAACGCTCTGCGGCGTCGGGCGCGTCGATCTTGTTGGCAACCAGCAACGTTTGCGTGTACGACAGGCCCACATCTTCCTCATCCAAGGACGAAGCCGCGGCCAGGCGGGTTTTGGTTCCTCCCAGCTTGTCGAGCAATTCTTGCAACTGCTCGATGCCTTCATCCGCTCCCAGGTCGGCCAGAAGCAGCACCACGTCGCTGCCGCGGATCAGCCCTTGCATGTAGGGCTCGAAAAAGTCGGTGGTGATCGGCGGCGTGTCGATGAGCTGCACTTGCACATCTTCCCACGGCATCATGCCTGGCGTGGGGACGCGGGTGGTAAAGGGATAGGGGGCCACTTCGGGCGTGGCCCGCGTCAGGCGGCAGACAAGCTGGCTCTTGCCGGCGTTTGGCCCGCCGATGATCACGGCGGTGCCCGCTCCTTGGCGGGGTATTTTTACGCTATGTCCCTTGTGGCCCGACTTGCGTTCGACCTCGACATCCTTCTTGGCCTTGGCCAGCTTGGTCTTCAGATCGGCCTGCATCTTCTCGGAGGCTTTATGCTTGGGAATCTCCTTGAGCATCACCTCCAGCCATTGCACCTGCTCTTCGGCGGTCTGCGCGCGGCGGTACTCTTCTTGGGCCTTGAGATACTGGGGCGTCAAATTGGCAGCCATGAACAACCGAACCTCCAGGCAAAAAACCGAAAGACCGCCAGCGATCTTACCGCCGAACGTGTTTGGCGGCGAGGTTGCCGCCGGCTCAGCCCTCATTGCCCCGCCTGGAAGCTTGTAGGAGGCGATTCCATCGCCGATGACCATGTTGAAGCCGCCTCTGGTGGTATGGATCAGCTCCGCAGCGCTGTCCAACCGCGGTGACAGCAACCCCTGCTGCCCGCCCTGGCACCACAAAAAAGCTTCCTCCAGACGGGTTGCAAATTGACGAAAGATTGGTAAATTCGTCTCCATAAGTTGTTAGAGATGTTATACGTAGGAATCGTCTCAGCGGGCTGCCCGCGGTCCTTGGCGGACTGCACGGCGGGCCCCAGGGGCGGGTCGGCGTAGAGGAAAAGCGGTAGCGCAGATGTCAATTACCAAAGAACGCAAGCAGAAGTTGATCGGCGATTACCGGCGTGACGACAACGATACGGGTTCGCCCGAGATCCAAGTCGCGCTCTTGACCACCAAGATCAGCGAGCTGACCGAGCATCTGCGTACGCATCAGAAGGACTATGCCAGCCGGCGAGGCTTGCTGATGATGGTCAGTCGGCGACGGCGCTTGCTGGATTACCTGAAAAAGGTCAATCCAGACCGTTACCTGAGCATCATTCACCGCCTCGAAATCCGCAAGTAGCCCTGTCGCGCGTTCCCTCGCGTCGTCGGCCCGTCAGGCCGTCAGGATGAGGTTTCGGTTTCCGTCAGCAATTTGCATGGTGGTTGGGCTTTTGTCCCTGTTGGACTTCCCCCAATCCGTGGTAAATAGGTTGCCGGTCACCCCCTCTCGGATCGTTCCTTCCCCTGCGCTGGGCGCAACTCCGGACACGCAACCCGGGAAGGATGTCAATTGAAAGTACGAGTAGAAAAGCAGATCGGCGCGGGCACGCTATCCATCGAGACGGGCTATCTGGCCAAACAGGCCGCCGGCAGTTGCCTGGTGCAATACGGCGAAACCGTCATTCTGGCGGCAGCGGCGGGCGGACCTCCCCGTCCCGGCATCGACTTCTTCCCCCTGACTTGCGACTATCGCGAGCGCGTGGCGGCGGCCGGCAAATTCCCCGGCGGTTTCCTCAAGCGGGAAGGCCGTCCCACGATGAAGGAAATCCTCACGGCCCGGCTGATCGATCGGCCAATTCGGCCGATGTTTCCGGACTGGTACTTCGACGAAGTCCAGGTGCAGTGTTTTGTGATGGCCAGCGACCGCATCAACGATGGCGACGTGCTGGCAATGATTGGCGCGGCGGCGGCTTTGGGCCTCTCGCCGTTGCCCTTCCAAGGGCCGGTGGCCGCGGTGCGATTGGGCCAAGTGAATGGCCAGTTTGTACCGTTCCCCACGCAAGATGACCTGGAAGAGAGCGACCTGGACCTGATCGTCTCCGGCAATAAAGAAGCCGTGATGATGATTGAGGGCTTTGCCCGCGAGATGCCCGAGGATCGCATGGTCGAGGCCATCAACGAGGCCCATCGCGTTATTCGCGAAATATGCGACCTGCAAGAAGAACTGTTTGCCAAGGTGGGCGTGAAGAAGGGCGAATACAAAATTCCGGCCGACGATGGCCTGCTGGACCGCTTAAAAGCCCGCGGCTACGACCAGCTTCGCGCCGCCAAGCAGACCGAGGGCAAGAAAGCCCGCGGCGAAGCGGTCGAAGCCCTCAAGAAGCAGATCGAGGCCGAGTTCATCCCCGATCCCAAGGCCGAAGGGGCCATTTCCGCCGCCCGTTTTTCGCATGTTTGGCACGACCTGACCGCGCAAGTTGTCCGTGACCTGATTCTGGCCGGCACCCGGCCCGACGGCCGCGACGGCCAGACCTTGCGGCCCATCGAATGCGCCATCGACCTGCTGCCGCGGGTACACGGTTCCAGCCTGTTCCAGCGGGGCGAGACGCAGTCGCTGGTGACGATAACCCTGGGGACCAACCGCGACGAGCAGCGCGTGGACGGCCTGATCGACGAGTACTCCAAGAAGTTCATGCTGGACTACTACTTCCCATCGTTCTCGGTCGGCGAAGTCCGTCCTATCCGCGGTCCCGGCCGGCGCGAGATTGGCCACGGAGCCTTGGCCGAGCGTAGCGTCAAGCCGGTGCTGCCAGACGCGGATGCGTTTCCCTATACCATCCGCGTGATCTCCGACATTTTGGAGTCGAACGGGTCGAGTTCGATGGCTTCGGTCTGCGGAGCAACGCTGGGATTGATGGCGGCCGGCGTGCCGATCAGCAACCCCGTGGCGGGTATTTCCGTGGGCTTGGTGCAAGAGTCGCCCGACAAGTGGTGCCTGTTGACCGACATCATCGGTGACGAAGACCACTTCGGCGACATGGATTTCAAAATCGCCGGCACGCAAAACGGCATCACCGGCATTCAGTTGGATCTTAAGATCAAAGGTATCAGTGAGGCCATCATCAAGGCCACGCTAGCCCAGTCGCGCGGTGCCCGAATCGAGATTCTGCGCAAGATGCTGAGCTGCATCTCGCGTCCTCGCACCGAGACTTCGGCCTGGGCGCCGCGGTTGCTGCGGACGCATATTAATCCGGAAAAGATCGGCTTGCTGATCGGGCCGGGTGGCAAGACGATTCGCAGCATTCAAGAGACGACCGGTGCCACGATCGAGGTCGAGGACGACGGTTCGGTGACGATCTCCAGTTCCGACGCCGCCGCGGCCCAGTCCGCGCTACGCAGGGTGGAAGCCCTGACCGAGTCGATCAAGATCGGCAAGCTCTACGAGGGCCGCGTGACCAGCGTCAAGGAGTTCGGCGCCTTCATCGAAATCATCCCCGGCAAGGACGGCTTGTGCCACATCAGCGAGCTGGCCGAGGGCTACATCAACAACGTGGGAGAAGTCTGCAAGATCGGCGACATGATTACCGTCAAGGTGATCGCCATCGACGAGCAGGACCGCGTCAAGCTCAGCCGCAAGGCCGCCATTAAGGAGCAGGCCGAGGCGGCCGGCGAAGCAAAGTAACGCCGTCGCCTCCTGTTGCCAGCTCTGCAAAAGCGTCCGTTATTACTGACAA
>JBFWUW010000074.1:0-30888 GCA_050247075.1 Pirellulales bacterium
ATCCCTCCGTGCGTCCGGTGTGTTGGAAATTCAACACTCTTAATACGCCGCAAAACGCCGAGGGATTTCAGGCTTTTTAGAAATTCGCCAGAAATTGCGGAAGGAATACGCTGGTTTAAGGACTAGAGCGCGGCGAGGGAATCGCCTTCTACATCCCTGCCGGGTAGGCCGCGGCCTGATCGATGGTTTCGTGCAGGCGTTCTTCTGGCGTTTTGGCGTATTGCTGGCGATGCAGGCCGTAGAGGATGGCCAGGACGATCAGGCCGCTGAGGGCCACGATGTGGGGCTGGTACATGCCGCTGCCGTCGGCGGATTCGCGGAAAATGGCACCCAGCCAGTGGTGCTCGGCGAGGAAATCGGCATCGAGCCGGGTGGTCAGCACGCCGATGCTGTTGTGGACGAAGTGAAAACAGATGCAGGGCAGCAGGCTGCCCGTCTGCACGGCCAGATAGCCAATCACCATTCCCAATATGCTGGCGATGAGCGACTGCTGGAAGATGCCGTGCGCCAACCCAAAGAACAGGCTGGAAACGGCGATGGCCCGCCACTTGTTTCCCGACCGCCGCAGGCCCGACAGGATGAACCCGCGAAAGGCGAGTTCCTCGGCCAGGGCCGGCACCGCGGCCAGCGCCAGCAATTTCAGCCACAGCGGGCCGTCCAGGTATTTTTGCAGTTGCTGGGTAACCGCTTCGCTGACGGGGTACAGCCGCATGACGACGGAGAAGAGCAGATTGACCGTTGGCTGCAAAGCGACCGCCAGCATCACCGCGGCCGGTACTCCCCACCATTTAGGCCACGACAACAGCAATGTCTGCCGCGGGCTGCGTGTCAGCATGACGGTCATCAACAGCGCCGGGCTGAGGACCACCACGACCGCCGTCACCATGACCAGCACGGCCAGTCCGCGGAAGTCTTCTGGCTGGGGCAGGGCAAAGCCCATGAAGAATCGAATTACCAATATCAGCACGCCGCAAGCCAGGGCCGCCGCCACGCCGGGGGTATCCTCGCGGTCGCGAAGCAAATGCCGCAACCACAGGCCCAGGCCAAATTGCTCGCTCTCGCGGAACAAGACCGATTCGCTGTTGAACTGGTCGATGGCCCAGCGAACCGCCAGCCAGCAGCACCCGCACGTCACCGCCGTCACGGGCGGCACATAGGGTAGAACCTGGTCCCACGAGGCCCCTTCCAGCAGCGTCCGCAGCAGCAGCACCACGCCCGACACCGGAATCAGGCTGTTGCCCAGGTTCAATTCAAAACCGGGCAGCATGGGCAACATGGCCAGCGGCATGACGATCAGCAGCACGGGCATCAGGTAGTACTGCCCCTCCTTGGTGCTGCGCGCGAAGGCCGCCAGCGCCAGGCAAACCGCGCTGAACAGGGCGGATACCGGGATCAGCGTCAATACCAGCCACAAAGGCGCCAAGGCGGGCGGAGAACCGAGGTCGGGCAGTTGCGAAAGTACCGTTCGCCCGACCACGCCCATGCTGGCCAGATTGAGCAGCGCCGTGGCCACGCTGAAGGCCATGATGGTAAACAGTTTGCCGACGACGATCTCGCCGCGCTGCGCTGGGCTGGAGAGCAATGTCTCTAGCGTGCCGCGTTCTTTTTCGCCAGCGCACAAATCGACCGCCGGATAAAACGCGCCGGTCAGCGCCCAAATCAACAGCATGAAAGGGAGCACCTTGGCGTACAGGGCGCTGCCGCGCCCCGGTTGCCGGGCGACATTGTCGGCCGAAACGTCAAAGGGGCGGGCTGCCCGCTCGGGGACTCCGCCGGCGGACAAGTTCTGGCGGCCAATGGCGGCCGTCCAGCGGTCGAGCACGTCGGAGACGCGGACAAACGCCACGGACGAAGCTTCACGCGCGGCATTGTAGTGGATCGTGGGACTAGGAAGATTGGCCAGCACATCGGCCGTGGCCGATTCGCCTTGAGGAGTGCCGTCGTGTGCCGACAGGCGGGCGTGGACTTCGGCCAGGCGTTCTCCAAAGTCAGGCGGAAAGACGACTGCCACCTGGTACTTGCCCGACTTGACAAGCTGCCGAGCGGTTTCGGCGGGGTCTTCATTCGCGGTTTCCGCCGGCAAAAAATGCAGGTCGAGCAAGTCCGAGCGGCCGGCCTCGCGAAACAACGGGCCGGCGAAACGCCGCTGGCCTTCGTGTTCCACGATCAATGACGGAGTTTCTGGCAGGCCTTCTCCCCCCACGATGAGCACCTTGACGGGGTGCTCTTGCATGTACTGCCCCATTTGAAAGACGATCACGCCCATCAAGGGGTACAACAGCAGCGGCAGCACGGCCACCATAAACAACGTGCGGCGGTCGCGCAACTGGTCGCGCACCTCACGCGAGAAGATCAGTTTGACGTTGTACCAGTTGATGTTCATGAACTAAACCAATTGTGCTTCGTGCCGAGAGATGAGTTGGAAGAACAATTCTTCCAGGTCGCGCTCGTCGTGCTGGTCTCGAAGCTGGTCGAGTGGGCCTTCGGCCAGCACATGCCCGCGATGAATGATGGCCAGGCGGTCGCAGAGCTTTTCGACTTCGCTCATGATGTGCGTGGAGAAAATCACGCACTTGCCGTGGTCGCGCAGTTCCGCGACGGTCTTGAGCAAGGCGCGGGCCACCAGTACGTCCAACCCGGCCGTGGCTTCGTCGAAAATGACGACAGGCGGATCATGCACCAGGGCGCGGGCGATAGAGACTTTTTGCTTCATGCCGGTGGACATTTTGGCCCCCAGCAAGTCGCGAATGTCATTCATTTGCAAGCGGTCGAACAAGGCTTCCATGCGCGGCCGCAGTTCGTCATCGTGCAGGCCGTACAGGCGGCCAAAATACTCCACCATTTCCCAAGCGGTCATGCGGTCGTAGACGCGCGTGTTGGCCGACATAAACCCAATTCGCCGCCGCACGCTGGTTGGCTGGGTGACGACATCGAAGCCGCTGATGGTGACCGTGCCGCTGGTGGGGCGCAGCACGGTGCTCATGATCCGCAGGGCGGTTGTCTTGCCGGCGCCGTTTGGCCCCAGCAGCCCGTAGATCTGGCCGGGATGGGCCTCGAGGCTAATTCCCGCCAGCGCCACGAACTTGCCGCGCCGCAGGTCGTCGTATTCCTTGGTAAGTTGTTGGACGTGAATCATCGGCCGTTCCGTGTGTAATGCGCGCGACGGAGTAATTCAGCTTACCTTATGTCCTCCCATTTCCAATGCATGGAGCCGCGGGCGGTGCGAGCGCTTGCCCGATTATTCGATCGAGGGAAGCAATTGATCCGCGAGTAGGGCTGACAAGGACTGTGCCGATTGTGCGGAATGCGTGCCAGCCGTTTATCGGGACGACATTGGCCGCGTGATTGGCTATGATGCCCCGCATGAGCGAACCAATCGATACGCCTGCCACGGCTTCTCAAAGTGTTGCGCCGCGCCGCCGTTTTGTTCCGCGATTCAGCCTGCGCAATTTGTTGTTGCTCATCACGATGCTGTCGATCGCCATGGGCATTTATGTAGACAATGCCCGAAAGCAGGGAGAGGCCGTGCGGCACTTCTACAGGCTGACGGAACCGAGACAGACAAATGAAGGGCTTGAGGATTTGACCACGATGGGCTATCGCTATCGTGGCGAGGACCAGTATTACAAGCCAATCGTTCCCCCGTGGATGAACTGGCTGAAGAACGCGATGGGTGAGGAGTGCTTTGGCGAGGCAACCGGCGTGCAGTTAACCGGCACCAAGGCGGCCGATGCCGACTTGCGGTTTCTGCGAGCATTGCCAAAGATTGAACGGTTGTCGCTGAACCAAACGGAAGTGACTGACGAAGGCATGTACTACGTCGCCTTCTGCCAAGAACTGCGGTTTCTGAACCTGAACGAAACGGCGATCACCGACGAAGGCCTCAGGCCGCTCGCGTTCTTGCCCCATTTGAAGTCGCTATACCTGGATAAAACCGCCGTTACCGACGCTGGTTTGATTGAACTGCATTCTCTGCTCGAACTGCAAGAATTGTGGCTGAAAGATACCCACGTTACCGAGCAGGGTGTCCGGCAACTGCAAGCCGCGCTCCCCAATTGTCAAATTCGCTCGACCGTACCGAGCGCCATGCGCGAGGAGTTGGAACGTTCCGGCTTCTTCGACACTGGTACCCCGCAACGGTAATTGCCGGGGCGAATGGGCCGGCAGCAGGCAAATTCCATTGTGCGCAACCAGAATAACGGGTAGCATTTAGAGAGATTCACGCCGTCTGGACGTCACTATCGCCGGTCGTTCGGGCAAGATTGTTCCCACCCCACCCACCCTCGGGCGAACCCGCCATGTTGTGTTGCCGCATGAAACGGCTTGGGGCCGCTGTTGGAATTCTTTGGGCCGCGTTGTGCGCCTCTTCCGCGTTCAGCGAGGAGTCACTGAACTTTGAACAGCATGTGCGGCCGATCCTCAAGGCCTGGTGCTTCGATTGCCACGGCGGCGACGAAAAGCTCAGCGGCAATCTCGATCTGCGATTGCGGCGGTTTGCCCTGCGCGGCGGCGATAGCGGACCATCCATTGCGCCAGGCGATGCCGACGCCAGCCTGCTCTGGCAGCGGGTTAGCTCTGGCGAGATGCCGCCGGGCGAAAAGAAAGTCTCCGCGGAGGATTTGGATATCCTGCGGCGGTGGATTGCCGCCGGCGCGCCGACCCGCCGCGAAGAGCCGGAGCAACTTTCGCCGGGTGTCGATATCACACCGGAAGAGCGCGAGTTCTGGTCGTTTCAGCCTGTTCCCAGCATCGAGCCGCCGCGCTTGGCGGATACCGTCGCGGCCGAAGCCGAGCTTGCCGGGCAGCCAGGTGCCGATCTGGTCCGCACGCCGATTGACTCGTTCGTGCTGGCCCGGTTGCGCGAACAAGGAGCCAGGTTCTCGCCCGACGCCGACCGGTTGACGCTCATTCGCCGGGCGTCTTTCGACCTGACCGGCTTGCCGCCGACCACCGCGGAGATCGAGGCGTTTCTGGCAGACACCAGCGACAACGCCTATGAACAATTGTTGGACCGGCTGCTGGCTTCTCCCCATTACGGAGAGCGGTGGGGACGGCACTGGTTGGATGTAGCGGGCTACGCCGATTCCGAGGGAAACGGCAGCGACGATACGCCCCGGCCATACCTCTACAAATATCGCGACTATGTAATTCGCGCCCTGAATGCCGACAAGCCGCTGGACCAGTTCATTATCGAGCAACTGGCCGGCGACGAACTGGTGCCGCAGCCTTGGAACAACCTCACGCCCGACCAGATTGACACGCTGGCGGCGACGGGCTTCTTGCGAACGGCGGTCGATCCCACGGCCACCGGCGGCGCGGACGAACTGGCGGGTGCCAACCAGGTGGTAGCCGACACGATCAAGATCGTCAGCACCTCGTTGATGGGGCTTTCGGTCGGCTGTGCCCAATGCCACGACCACAAGTACGACCCCATTCCCCAGGCCGATTATTTTCGCCTGCGGGCCGTGCTGGCACCGGCGTTGGATACTTCGCACTGGCGGCGCAGCGGCCAGCGGTTGATCTCGTTGTACACAGATGCCGACCGGGCCAAGGCGGCCGAGATTGACGCACAAGTGCAAGCGATGCGGGCCGAGTACGATATCAAGGCCAACAAGTACTTGCTGGCCGCCTTTGAAAAAGAACTGCTCAAGTTCCCAGAGGACCAACGCCAACCGCTACGGGAGGCCTACACCACGCCGGCCGACAAACGCACGCCAGAGCAAAAACAGCTTTTGGATTCCAACCCCAAAGTCAACCTAAGCCACGGCGTGCTGTACCAGTACGACGAAGCCGCCGATAAGGAACTCAAGGCCGACCAGGACACCATCAACAAAAAGAACGCCGAGCGGCCTGTCGAGGATTACGTCAGCCTGCTGAACGAGCTCCCTGGCGTGCTGCCGCCAACGATGATCTTTCACCGGGGCGACTATCGCCAGCCGACCAAAGCCGTGCAGCCGGGCGATCTGACCATCGCCGCGCCGTCGGGCCAGCGGCTGGAACTGGCCGAGAATGACCCGGCCTTGGCCACCTCGGGCCGGCGGCTGGCTTTTGCCCGGCATTTGACGAACGGCCAGCACCCGCTGTTTGGCCGAGTGATCGCCAATCGCATTTGGCTGCATCACTTGGGCCGAGGCATTGTCGGCACGCCCGCCGATTTTGGCGTGCTGGGCCTGCGTCCCACGCATCCCCAATTGTTGGACTGGCTCGCGGGCGAACTGCCGCGAAACGGCTGGAGCTTGAAGAAGTTCCACAAGACAATCATGCTCTCGACCACCTATCGCCAGTCATCGGTGGGGGCGGCCGACCGCCAAGGCAGCGATGCCGAAAACCACTTCTACAGCCGATTTCCGTTGCTGCGGCTGGAGGCGGAAACCCTGCGCGACCGCATGTTGGCCGCTAGCGGACAGCTAGATGCCAAGATGTTTGGCCCGCCAGTGCCGGTGATCGAGGATTTTGTCGGCCAGGTGATTCCGCAAGACGACTCGCCACGGCGGAGCATTTATTTGCAGGTTCGCCGCAGCAAGCCGGTCTCGTTCTTGTCGGCTTTCGATGCACCGCTGATGACGGTCAACTGCGAGCTGCGTGTCCCCAGTACCGGCGCGCCGCAGGCGTTGATGTTGATGAACAACGACTTCGTCCTTAAACAGGCCGCCCTGCTGGCGGGCCGCTTGAAGCGAGAAACCCCAGCCGGCTACGCTGCGGCGACCGTTGGTCCCGTTGCCGCCCGCTTCCCCCGCCATGCCGAGGTTTGGCAATACGGTTACGGTGAGTTCAATGCCGAATCGCAGCGAATGGCGGCGTTTACCCCGTTGCCGTACTACACGGGTTCCGCCTGGCAAGGAGGAGAGGCCCTGCCCGATGCCGTGACCGGTTGGGCCATTCAACACGCCGCTGGCGGGCACGCCGGCAACGACCAGCAACATGCCAGCATCCGGCGGTTTGTTTCCCCCGCTGCCGGCCTGCTGACGATTTCCAGCAAGCTGCGGCACAATTCGGAAAGTGGCGACGGCGTCCGCGCCCGCATCGTCAGCAGCCGCGCCGGGCTGTTGGGAGAATGGCCTGTGATTAACCAAGAGATTGCCGGCGATGTGCCCCCTCTGGAGGTCGCGGTTGGCGAATCGATCGACTTTGTCATTGACTGCCAGGGGGATGTCAACTGCGACTCGTTCGGCTGGACGGTCGATGTCAAACTGACGGACGCCGCCGGCTCGCCGCTCGATACCTGGAACTCCGCCAGCGATTTCCACGGCCCGCCAGAAATGCCGTTGGCCGCCTATATTGCCTATGGCTGGCAAGTCGCCTTCCAACGGCCCGCTACGTCCGAGGAACTTGTCGCCGCCTGCCAATTTGTTGCCGAGCAAATGTCTCATCTGCGAGCAACGGGCGACAAGTCCGACCACGAGTTGACCGCCCTCACCAGCCTCTGCCAGCAACTTCTCAGCTCCAACGAGTTTCTCTATGTCGATTGATTTCACCAACAACGCTCCCCCCGCCACGCGCCGCCAATTTCTGGCCCAGTCGGCCTTTGGCATCGGCACGTTGGCGTTGGCGCATCTGCTGCAACAAGACCGCTTGCTGGCCGAAACGATTGGCAAGCCGGGCGAGAACCTGCCGCTGAACATGCACCCTCGCCCGCCGCACCACGCACCGAAGGCCAAGGCGTTGATTTCGCTGTTCATGCACGGCGGGCCGTCGCACGTCGATCTGGTCGATCCCAAGCCGGAGCTGACCAAGCACAGCGGCAGTGAGTATGCCGGCAACATTGACTATAGCTTCGTCAATCGGGCCAGCAAAAAGCTGTTCGGCACCCCTTTCTCGTTCGCCAGGCACGGCCAGTGCGGCACCGAGGTCAGCGAGTTGCTGCCCCATCTCGCCGGGATCGTGGACGACATCAGCCTCGTCCGTTCGATGCAGACCGGCCACAACGGACACGAGGTCTCCATCCGCTACTTTCATGGCGGAATCGCCGGCGTAACGGGCCGCCCCACCTTGGGAAGCTGGATCACCTACGCCCTGGGGAGCGAGGCCCAAAACTTGCC
This sequence comes from Pirellulales bacterium, assembly GCA_050247075.1. GTDB lineage: Bacteria > Planctomycetota > Planctomycetia > Pirellulales > JBFWUW01 > JBFWUW01. The sequence goes on from JBFWUW010000074.1 coordinate 8,040, forward strand.
GGCCTACATGGTGCTTTCCGATCCGGGGGGCCACCCCGTGGATGGCACGCACAACTGGTCCAGCGGCTTCATGCCGCCGTTGTACCAGGGGACCGTGTTAAGGGCGCAAGAACCCCGCATCCTCAATCTCGACCCGCCACAGCAACTTCGCGGCAAGCTGCAAGAACAAAACCTGGCGTTTTTGCGGCAACTCAACAGCCGCCACGCCAGTTTGCACCCAGGCGAGGCCGACCTGGAAACCCGCATCTCCAGCTACGAGTTGGCCGCCGCGATGCAGACCGCCGCCAAAGAGGCACTCGATGTCTCGCAAGAACCGGCCCACATCCACAAACTATACGGGCTGGACCAGGAAGAGACGCGGGAGTACGGCACCCGCTGCCTGATTGCCCGGCGGCTGGTGGAGCGCGGCGTGCGGTTCGTGCAATTATTCTTGGGGGGCCAGCCCTGGGATACGCACACCAACATCAAGGGGGCGTTGCCGGCCATCTGCCGCCGCACCGACCAGCCCGCCGCGGCGCTGGTGAAAGATCTCAAACAACGCGGGTTGCTCGACTCCACCATTGTCCATTGGGGTGGCGAAATCGGCCGCTTGCCCGTCTGCGAGGGGGACATGAACGACACCTCCGGCCGCGACCACAACGGCCAGGGCTTTTCGCTGTGGCTGGCCGGCGGCGGGATCAAGTCGGGCATGGTCTACGGAGAAACGGACGAAGTCGGCCACAAGGCAGCCGTCAACGTCGTTACCCCCAACGACTACCAGGCCACCATCCTGCACCTGCTAGGCCTGGACCACAACCAACTGGTCTACCACAGCAACGGCCGCGAGCAAAAGCTCATCGACGGCCGCCCAGCCAGGATTGTGAAGGAGATTTTGGCGTAGAGGTTGAGTTGCTGCTTTCATCTGGGTATTCGCCTTGTTAGGATTCGGTACGAAATAACTTCCCCGTTTGGCTCCCTCTCCCGGTACTCCGGGAGAGGGTTGGGGAGAGGGCGATGTGGCGAAATGGACGCCATCAGCCGGCCCTCTCCCCGGCCCTCTCCCAAAGGGAGAGGGAGTTCGCATGAGGAAGCTATGTGGTATCGGATCCTTACTGTGTTGGTGCGGCTGCTTTAGGGGCAACCAATCGCAGTTCGCGTAAACTGGCCCTTCTCTGACCCTCCAACCATTCCACCACCATGCCCATGCAACTTGGACTTGTTACGTACATGTGGGGTGCCGAGTGGGATTTGCCCACGCTGATTAAGAACTGCGAGGAGACCGGCTTCGCCGGCTTGGAGCTGCGCAGCACCCACAAGCATGGCGTCGAGCCGTCGCTGAGTGCCGAGCAGCGGCAGGAGGTTGCCAAGCGCTTCATGGATAGCCCCGTCGAGTTGGTCGGGCTGGGAAGCGCCTGCGAGTATCACTCGCCCGACCCGGCGGTGTTGAAGAAGCAGATTGAAGAAACCAAGGCCTTCATCCACCTCTGCCACGATTGCGGCGGCAGCGGCGTCAAGGTCCGCCCCAACGCCCTGCCCAAGGAAGTGCCGGTCGAGAAGACGCTGGAGCAGATCGGCCGTTCCCTACGCGAGGTGGCCGAGTATGGCCAGGGCTATGGCGTGCAGATTCGGCTGGAGGTCCACGGCCACGGCACGGGCGCGTTGCCGTACATCAAGACGATGATGGAGGCGGCCGACCACGAAAACGCCACGGTCTGCTGGAACTGCAACCCGACCGATCTGGATGGCGACGGCCTGGAGCACAACTTCAACCTGGTGAAGCAATATCTGGGCGCGACGACCCACATCCACGACTTAATCAGCGAGTACCCCTGGAACGATTTTTTCCGGCTGCTGAAGAGCGTCGATTACGAGGGCTGGACGCTGCTGGAAGAAGGAAGCCCCCCCACGGAACCGATCCGCGTGATGAAGTATTACCGCGCCCTGTGGGACAAAATGGCCAACAGTTGAAGCGTAGGGTGGGACAAGCGGCCGTAGGCACGGCCACTTTAAACGGGTATACCCGCGATGTCCCACCATGACTTGCGATGGCGAATGCGATTGGTGGGACATCGCGGGCAAACCGTACTCGAATGGCAGGACCAATAGCCGCTTGTCCCACCCTACCCGTTTACAGGTTGATTCATGAAGAATGCCCTTCCATCACTCACGGCATGCTGCCTGGGATTGCTTTCGTCAGGCGTCGCGGCTCTTACTTGCTTACACGTGCTGGCCTCTCCGCCGAATGCCGGCACCACCGTTGTTGTTGCTGGCCGGCCCGCGCCGGGTGAACCGGCGGTGGCGGGCGAACTGGTCGAGCCGTTTGCGGTCGATCTGGATGCCGAAGGCAATTTGTACATCGCCGAAATGGAAGGGGGAGAGCGCGTCCGCAAGCTCGACACCGCCGGACAGCTCGCCACGTTCGCCGGGATGGGGAAGAAAGGGGACAGCGGCGACGGCGGCCCGGCCGACAGGGCCCAAATCAACGGTATGCACCATTTGTTGCTTGGCAAGAGGGGCGATCTGATGATTGCCGATACCTGGAACAACCGCATCCGGCGGATCGACCTGGCTACCGGCGTGATCACCAATCTGGCGGGAACCGGTCAAAAAGGCTTTTCTGGCGACGGCGGGCCGGCGACACAGGCGGCCTGTGGCGGCGTCTACTGCCTGGCGCTAGACGCCCCAGGCCAGCACTTGTACTTCGCCGATCTCGACAACCGCCGTGTGCGAGTGGTCACCCTGGCGGACGGAAAAATCTCCACGCTGGCCGGCAACGGCCAAAAAGGCGTACCTGTCGATGGCGCGGCGGCCAAGGAGAGCCCGCTGTTCGACCCGCGGGCCGTGGCCTGTGGCCCGGATGGCAGCGTCTACATCTTGGAGCGGAGCGGCCACGCGTTGCGGGTGGTCGATTCCCAGGGAACCATTCGCACGGTTGCCGGCAGCGGCAAGGCCGGCCCGGTCGCGGACGACGTGCCCGCCGCCGAGGCCACCTTCAACGGGCCAAAACATCTGTTTGTCGACCGGGCCGGCGACGTGCTGATCTGCGACACCGAGAACCACGCCATCGTGAAGTTCCTTCCCAAGAAAGGCCGCGTCGTGCGGATCGCCGGGACGGGCAAGAAGGGACATGGCGGCATCGGCGGCCCGCCCCGGTCGTTGGAACTCAATCGCCCACACGGCATTTTTGAGTCTTTCAGCGGCGACCTGTACATCAGCGACAGCAGCAACGGCAGAATCATTAAGATTCCCGCCGAAACAGCGCGATAATTTGACGCTACTTGTATGATGGGCGGTAGGGATTTCGGCGGAATGTAAAAAGCGATTCCATCGTCGAATGAATCGCAAAATGGGCACCCCGCATCATCGACACGCCCGCGACTTCGGGAGCAACCACCCATGCACCAAATCAAAATCTTCAAATCGGTCGAGAGTGAAATCACCAGCTTGGAAAGCCAGGTCAATCGTTGGCTCTACGATTCCAAGGCCCGCGTGGTACAAATGTTTGGCAACATCGCGCCGCAGACGGTGGCGCATGAAACAACCGGTCTGAACGACGGAGGTTTTTCACCTTCCGACGTTCTGCTGGTGGTACTCTACGAGGAGCCGCTTTAGCCACCGCTGGCAAGCCTGTTCATTTGGCCGACAAATCGGCACAGACGATCTCTTCATCGTTGCGGATAAACACATGCCGGTTGGCATAAGCCGGGTGCGACCAGCAAACGCCCCCCCTTTGGCCAAGCTGCGCGGTGGTGGGGGCGATCAATTGGGTGCGGCTGATTTCGTCGTAACCCTTTGGCGACAGGCGGGCGATAATCAGCTCGCCCTTTTCATTGAACAGGAAATAGCGGTCCCCGTTCTTGACAAAATGGATCGTTCCCCAGCGGACGTTGGGGACGGCGGTTTTGTCCTCCCAAACGCGGTCGCCGGTGGCGGCTTCCAGGCAGCGTAGCTCGCCGTAGCTGTCAACGCCGTAGATGTAATCGCCATCCAAGACCGGCGTGCTGATGATGGAGTGCAGGGCGTCCGTCTGGCGTTCGCTTTGGCCGATCCGCCGCCAGACTTTTTCCACCTGGGGTTCATCTTGCCCCAGCTTCAGCATCAGCGAGCCATCGTAAAAGCCGGTCACGAACAGGCGGTCTTGATCGACGACCGGCGTTGAAACGGCCAGCACCATGTTTCGCGGCGCAAAGGGTTCTTGCCACAGTACCTGGCCTGTCTGGGGGTTCAGGCCCGCCATGCTGTCGCCGGTCCAACAAACCAGCACGCGTTGCCCGGCCTGTTCGATAATAATGGGTGAGGAATACGACGGTCGGTCGCTCAAGGACCGCCAGCGTTCCTCGCCCGTCAGCTTGTCGAAGGCCACCAGACAGCTATCGGGTTTCTCTCCGCCGACCTGGACAATCAACAAGTCGCCATCGACCAAGGGAGAGGCCGAGACGCCCCAAATCAAGGCCTCGAACTGTACCTTGTAGTCCGCGTTCAGATCCCGCTGCCAGAGAACCTTGCCATCGTTGGCCCGCAGGCAAAACAGATGGCCCATGGTCCCCAGCGCGTAGGCCCGATCGTCATCGACCGAGACCGACGTCCGCGGCCCGGCTTCGTAAGAGATGCCGACGTACTTGCAGTCGTAGGTGTGCGTCCACAGGCTCTTGCCATCGGACTCGCGAAAACAAAGTACCCGCTCGACTTGCCTGGGCTTGACCTGGCGGTCCATGACATAGACGCGGCCTTCGGCCACGGTCGGGCCGCTGTAGCCGCTGGAAATTGGCATACGCCATTGGATCGGCAGCTCCGGCCCGTCAAATTCTTGCAGCAGGCCCGACTCTTTCCATTCGCCATCTCGCTGGGGACCGCGCCACTGCGGCCAGTCGTCGGCGGTTACCATCGGAACGCAAACCACCAGGAACACGGCCCATACCAGCAGCGTATTTCGGAACACGTCGTTGTCCTCGCGGTTTGATGAAGTAATTCTCAGTGGACGTTTGCTGGCATTGTACCCAGTCGGGCCAGAGGGGCCACGTCATGCGCTGTAGGAGGCGTTTCCAACGCCGATGGCGTCCATCAGAACAACCCGTTGACACGTTGCCCAGGCCGCCAGAGAATCGGCCCGACGCGCCGACTCCAGCACGCACTATCGAGGAAAACAGACGCATGGCCGCCCGTTCCGACGCCCAAAAGCACGCGGCCCGCATTGTCAAGGAGTTGCGAGCCGAGTATCCCCAGGCGGAGTGCGCTTTGACGTACAACAGCCCGCTGGAACTGTTGGTGGCCACCATCTTGTCGGCCCAATGCACCGACGTCCGCGTGAATATGGTCACGCCGGAGCTGTTTCGCCAGCATCCCACGGCCGCCGACTATGCATCGGCCCGCCGCGAGGACATCGAACGCATCATTCAAAGCACGGGTTTCTTCCGGGCGAAGGCCAAGAACATCCAAGGATGTTGCCAGCGACTGGTCGATGCCTTCGACGGTCAGGTCCCGCCGCGTTTAGAGGACTTGGTGACGCTGCCGGGCGTTGGCCGCAAAACGGCCAACGTGGTGCTGGGAACCGCGTTTGGCATCGCGTCGGGCGTGGTGGTCGATACGCACGTCACGCGGCTGTCGCGGCGGCTGGGGCTGACGAAGCAGCAAGATGCGGTCAAGATCGAGCGGGACCTCATGGCCCTTCTGCCGAGCAAGGAATGGGTCGAGTTCAGCCACCGGCTGATCCATCACGGCCGCAAAGTCTGCGCGGCCCGCAAACCCAAGTGCGCCAACTGCCGCCTGAACCGCTGGTGCCCCCAAGTGGGGATTGATGGTGCATAGAGCACGCTGCCTGATCCTTGGCGCATCCCCATGGGCTAAAGCGCACACCACGGCACGATCACAGTACGCGGGCCATTGGCGGGATTTGGTTTCTTCATTCTAATGGTGGCTCGTTGTATCTCGCACGGCGGGTCACACTCATTACCGAGGGAAAAACTGTATGCGCGTCTGGCCAGGAAGCCCCTACCCGCTGGGGGCAACATGGGATGGTTCCGCCGTCAATTTTGCATTGTTTGCCGAGAATGCCACCAAAGTCGAGCTCTGCCTGTTCGACTCGCCGGATGCCACCAAGGAATCTGCCCGCATCGAGCTTCGTGAATATACCGACCATGTGTGGCACTGCCTGTTGCCGGACGTGGTGCCAGGACAGCTTTATGGCTATCGCGTGCATGGGCCGTACGATCCGGCCAATGGCCACCGGTTTAATCCCAACAAGTTGTTGCTGGACCCTTACGCGCGTGATTTGGGACGCGATTTGAAGTGGGGCGACGAACTCTTCGGCTACCAGATTGGCCATGCCGATGCAGACCTGTCTTTCGACAAGCGGGACAGCGCGGCCATTGCCCCCTTGGCGATGGTGATCGACGGCGCGTACACCTGGGGCGACGACCGCCCACCGCGAACCCCCATGCACGAGACGCTGATCTACGAGTGCCACGTCAAGAGCATGACGCAACTGCATCCCGGCGTGCCGGAGCGAGTTCGCGGCACCTATGCCGGACTGGCCACCGACCCGGTGATCGACCATCTTAAGAGCCTGGGCGTGACGGCGGTGGAACTGCTGCCGGTTCATCACTTCATCAGCGAGCGGCACCTGACCGAGAAGAACCTCAAGAACTATTGGGGCTACAACACGCTGGCGTACTTTGCGCCGCATTCGGCCTATGCATCGCCGCACTTGCCGCAAGACCCGGTGCAGCAATTCAAGATGATGGTACGGGCGCTGCACTCGGCCGGCATCGAAGTGATCTTGGACGTGGTTTACAACCATACGTCCGAGGGCAACCAACTTGGCCCCACGCTGACGATGCGGGGAATTGACAACGCGGCCTATTACCATTTGTCGCCAGAGAATCCGCGTTATTACATGGATTTTACCGGCTGCGGCAACACCATGAGCATGCGCCACCCGCGCGTGCTGCAGCTCATCATGGATAGCTTGCGGTACTGGGTGCTGGAGATGCACGTCGATGGTTTCCGCTTTGACCTCGCCAGCACGCTGGCCCGCGAGCTGCACGAAGTCAACAAGCTGGCGGCCTTTTTTGAAATCATCCACCAGGACCCCGTTTTGTCGCAGGTCAAGCTGATCGCTGAACCGTGGGACGTGGGGGACGGCGGCTACCAGGTGGGTAATTTCCCCGTTTTGTGGAGCGAATGGAACGGCCTGTACCGCGACACCATTCGCAGTTTTTGGAAGGGGGATGGCGGCCTGCTGTGCGACTTTGCCACGCGGCTGGCTGGCAGCAGCGATCTGTATGAAACGGGCGGACGGCGTCCCTATGCCAGCGTCAATTTTGTCACGGCGCACGACGGTTTCACGTTGGAGGATCTGGTCAGCTACAACCACAAGCACAACGAGGCCAATGGCGAGGACAACCGCGACGGAGCCAATGACAATCAAAGTTGGAACTGCGGTGCCGAGGGGCCGACAACCGATGCCGCCGTCTTGAAGCTGCGGGCACGTCAAAAGCGCAATCTAATGGCCACGCTGTTGCTGTCGCAGGGCGTGCCGATGATTCTCAGCGGAGACGCGCTCAGCCACACCCAGCACGGCAACAACAATGTCTATTGCCAAGACAACGAACTAAGCTGGCTGCGATGGGATATCAACGAGGAACAGCAAGGTTTCTTGGAATTTGTCCGCAAGGTGGCGCGGATTTGGCGGGAGCAGCCGGTGTTTCAACGCCGCAAGTTCTTCTTCGGCCGCAGCATCCGCGATGGCGTTAAGGATATTTCCTGGTTGGAGCCTTCCTCGGAGGAAATGACCGACGAAGCCTGGCATGCCGGGTTCGCCCGCTGCCTGGGCGTCCGCCTGGCGGGCGATATCATCGACGAAGTCAACGATCGCGGCGAACCGATCGTGGGAGACACACTGCTGCTGTTGCTCAACGCGCACCACGAACTAATCCCCTTTACGCTGCCACCGACAAAGGGCGATGCCGGCTGGCGGCTATTGCTCGACACGGCACGCCCGGGCGAGGAAGACTTGCCCGGCAACCCCGTGCGGCCCAGCGGAATTGAGTATGCCCTGGAAGGACGATCCTTGGCGCTGCTGATTACGCCCAGGCAGACGGCCAGCACCACGGTAGAAGCGGCGGCACAAGTCGAGCCCGCCGAAACCGCGCCCACCAAGGAACCGCCCGCACCCGCCAAAAAGAAGGCGGCGGCCCCCAAGAAGCCCAAAAAGCCCCCTTCCCGCGGTGTGTCGTAGACTGGCATTGCTGATTTCTCTCACGCTGACTGGCACTCCATTTGCACTGTTGAATGGCAGGGAGAGCATCCCCGCGCGCCATCACTGGTTGCGTGCTGCAAGAAAGGGGCCTTCAGCCAAGGGAGGATCGCAACCATGACGATTACCCATTCCGTGGAAAGGCCGATCCGCGCTGGTGTCTTTGCCAAGATCGAGCGGGCCGATTGCGCCATCGAAGGCCTATTGAAGGCGGGCTTTACACCCGCGGAAATCAGCGTGGTTTGCTCGAATGAAGTGGTGGAAGAACATTTCAAGCCGTTTGAGCACGAAAAGCCGGCCGGCACCAATATGCCACTGGCCGCGACCGCCGGAGGAGCGATTGGGGCGACGGTGTTTGGCCTGACGGTGGTGGGGGCCGGAATTGCCACGGGGGGCGTGGCGCTGATTGCGGCGGGTGGAGGTGCGATGTGGTTTGGCGGCATGGTGGGTGGTTTCATCGGAGCCATGCTGACCCGCGGGTTTGAACGCGAAGCGGCCAATTACTACGATCAGGCGGTAAGTGAGGGTAAAATCCTGGTAACGGTGGAAGATCAAGGCCCCAACGCCGCCAGGCGGTTGGCGGCCGCGGAGGAAGTTTTTGCGGGTTGCGGCACGGAACCTCTGCCGCTTTCGCACGGATAGAATTGGGGAAGCCGCGCGGCACTGCTATAATCGGGGAGTCACTCACTTAACTCGCCGAGCAACGCATGTATCTTCGTCTGGCCAAACGTGTCCTGTTCGAGACCGACAAACGCCTGCTGTGGAAGCTGGCCTGGAACATGGGCTACAAGGGGATGCGCTCGGTCCAGAAGTTCAAGAAACGCCTGCGCAGCGGCGAGGTCTTTCCGCCGTTTCTGTACATCTCGATCGTCAATAGCTGCAATCTGCGCTGCCAGGGCTGTTGGGTCGATGTGGCCGCTCCGCAGCAAAAGATCTCCGTCGAGGCAATGGACAAGCTGATTGGCGAGGCCAAAGCGGTCGGCAACAGCTTCTTTGGCATTTTGGGCGGAGAGCCCTTCATGCACCCGGAGCTGCTGGAGATATTGGGCCGGCACCCCGACTGCTATTTTCAAGTCTTCACCAACGGCCACTTCATCACCGACGAAGTCGCCAAAAAGTTGCGCAAGCTGGGCAATGTCACGCCGCTGGTCAGCGTGGAGGGGACGGAAATCATCAGTGACGAGCGCCGCGGACGCCCCAAAGTCCTCAGCAAGACGATGGAAGGGCTGCAAAACTGCCTCAAGAACAAGGTGCTGACGGGTGTCTGCACTAGCGTCTGCCAGACCAACATTGATGACCTGGTTACGGAAGCTTGGGTCGATCGGCTGATCGAGATGGGGGCCTTTTATCTATGGTACCACGTCTATCGGCCGGTTGGTCCCGATGCCAAACCGGAACTGGCCCTGACGCCGCAACAGCAATTGCGGATACGCAAGTTCGTGGTCGATATCCGCTGCACCAAGCCGATCGGCGTGATCGACGCCTACTACGACCACGACGGCGTGGCCCTCTGCCCGGCCGCCACCGGCATCAGCCACCACATTAGCCCCTGGGGCGACATTGAACCTTGCCCCATCGTGCAGTTCGCCAAGGAGTCGATCCACGCCGATGGCCGAGGCCAGCAAGATAGCCGGCCGCTACGGCAAAAATTCGCCGAGTCCGAGTTTCTGCAAGACTTTCGTGAGACGGCCGCCGGAGCCACCCGCGGGTGTATCGTGCTGGAGCGGCCCGATCTGTTGCAGCAACTGGTGGCCCGCCACGGTGCCACCGACACCACCGCCCGGCACGGGGCGCTGGTGGAATTGCAGAACATGTTGCCGCGGCCATCGCAGTTCTCGCCGGGCGAGGAAGTGCCAGAAAAGAACTTCTTCTACCGCTTCGCCAAGAAGCACTTCTTCAACGACTTTGGCGCCTACGCCGGCACCAAAAAAGTAGCCGTCGGGCAGCAGGCCGCGGAAACCGCGACGGCGGGTGTTGGCAAGGATTGACTGCCGAGCTGGCGTTTTTGATGCGTTTCGTATATCGGCATCGGCTGAATTCTGTCGGTATGGTACACGCCACTAAAACAGACCCGTCCGACGAGGCGGATAAGCCACCATGCAACTTGTAGTCATTTTCGTTCTGTCTGTAAGATTGCCGCTGGCCTGGCTGGGATCGGAGTTCCAGTCGCGTCGCTGGCTCCGAGTTTTGCTGGGCACGCTTTCGCGGACGATGTGCGTTTTTCTGGCCTCCGCTTTCAGCTTGCTCGAAAGACTTAGCTACAATGCTTGGTACGGGACGGCTTCGGCGGAACTGATCGACACGACCATTGGCGAAATTGACGGCGGGCGCACGGAACAGTTGCTGCCTGCGCTGCGGACTCTTCGTGGCGAGTTCCAACCCACGTATGAGAACAAAGCCCACTATGACCAATTGGTCGAGCAGTTCGTGCAGGAAGTCGAAAAGGCCCGTACACCCGCGGAGTGAAAGGCTCCTCCGCACGGGCTGACTGGGAAGCCGCCTGTGCCATTTCCCAAATCTTTATCCGCTAGCATGATTGAAATGGTTTGAGGAAGGGGAGGTCTGCGAACGCGGCGGTTGCCGGCGACGGTTGGACAGTAGAGGCTATTGGAGGCGGTGGGGGACACCCATCACTTTGACGCAGGGTGGGCATGGTGGGCAATGCGGATTAGGGACCTCCATAGTTTGATCCTGTGACGATTACTGCTGAGTTGCGAACGTAACGTATTGCTGATAAGCCGTTTACGTTCAGGCCAGGCCGAGCGGACGTTACTGATCGGCCAGGCCACCTCCCAAAACAACCAGCAGTCCGACCTGGTACGGGGCGATGCCGACATGAACGCCGCAGACGACTACAAGGCGGCTATCGCCAATGCCCGGCTCGATTTTGTCACGGCCCTGACCGATGCGGACCTCGGTTGGCAACTGGCTATCGCCCAGGCCGACAAGGACTTTACGCTTGCCTCGGTGCGGAACCTGGCCGCCTACCGGGAAGACGCCGCCGCCAGTGATGCCGATTATCGGGCCGACATGTCTGACGCGGAAGCCGGCTATTCCGCCGATACAATCGCCGCCGAGGCGGAGTGGCTGTACGACCGCGAGGCGATCAACAGCCAGGGGTCGGTCGATGACGCCCTGGCCGCCCCGCAGTGGTGTAGGTCATGCGGCCGATTTCGTAACATGCATTTCAGTAGTATGTTAGGTCCTAAACCCAACCGCATTGGCCCGACACTCAAATTACGGGTGTTCCCTAGCCGCGGCCGAAGCGGCAAAGATGGCTGTCCCCAATGCTTTCCCAGCGAGGACCAAAGTAAGCCAAAACAAGTCACGGATGTAGAAAATCGGAGCGAATCGCATGCCTGGCTACCGTTGTAGGAATTGTCCGAATCAAGCGCCCACCATTCTAGTTGACTCCGCCACCAAGATGGCCAGTCCCCAGCGTACAAAGGCAGCGTGGCACGCATCGACCACGGTTAGAAGGTCGTGGGCCATCAAGGCACCCACATTTGGCAGTACCGTTCAATCGCAGTGTGAATCGGTTCAGAATGCTTCATCATCCAAATGAGCGGCGCGTAGACCAGACCAAGCATTTCGTTGCTGATAAATCCGTTGACTTCCAACCAGCAAGCAGGCCCCGTGCTGGCCACGTACAGCACCGGCAAGAGCAGAACCAGCACCACAAGCAGCGGCGCGCCGCCCACATGCTTTTTGTCTGGCCGTTTGCTGTTCAACATTTGCGATCCGTGTTCAACCCGCTGCGGACCATGCCCAGCCGTTCAACCAACCCGCTGCAATCGCGACCACGCCACTTACCAAGACTTCGCGGGAATCATGGTTCATTCCCAGAAGCTTACGTAGAAGTCCAATACGCCCTTGGCCAGCCTGTTCCGATGATACAGGGCATCGAGCGGAGCGTAGAACCAATCGAGGATATCGTCATTGATGTAGCCATGCGTGGACAGCCAGACCGCCGGGCCAAGACTAAGCACGTACAAGATTGGCAGGCCGACGGAAACCAACAAGACGATTACCGCGATACCGCCCCGCTTGTTTTGCCGTGCCGCCTGATCCATCATTCCGCCCCCTCGTCTAGCACTTCCCGAACCTTGGCCCGTTCCTCTTCAAGCACGCGGTTCATTTCCTTCAAGAGGCGCACTTCCTTTTCAAGCGAATCTCGACGGCGCAACAAGAACAACAGCACGACACCGGACAGCAAGCCAGCGAGAAACCAGAGTACGTTGTCGCGGCGAATGAGGGCCGGAGGGTCGAAGTCGTCGGGCATGGTTATTCTAAGGACAAGAGGGGGGGTTCCACGTCTCCCGCCAAATGGCTCGTACCTCCATTAGTTCTGCCGCGATGCTCGCGCCCCATAGCTTCAAATATCCCCGCATCAACTTTCTTACCACTGGCATCCTATCCGTTATCCAGAGCAACGGCGCATAGGCCGACGACCAAGCTTCGTAATTTCCCGCACGGCCCGCCGGTCCAATGCTCAGCACGTAGCCCAAGAGCAACACCACCACCACGGCCACCACGATGGCCGGCGAGCCGCGCGACTTGTGAGGATGTTTGGCCATGACCTTGCAACGATACCATGCCGCAAGACGCCCGCGCCGGCTACTGCATCACACTGCCATCCATCATCAGCTTGTAAACGCCGGTTTTGCTCTCCGCCATGACCGTCGAACTTGTCCCTTCCGTGAGTTCGCTTAACTTAACGCTCCAACGAAATTCGTACCCCGCTTCTTGCAACCGCGTTGCCGCATCATTGCTCAGTCCAGCCGCTGTCAGTTCTGCCCAATTGGCCGGCCCGCGCTGGTTGTTGTCGTGAAAACCATGATACGCCAGCCCGGCTTGCTTCAAGTCGTTCATCATTATGGCCGCATTGTTGCCGCCACAACCGGGGAGCATGAGCAGAACAAAGAGGCAGAACACCGCCCGACAGATTGCGTTGTGGTTCATCTGGCCGCACTCCTAATGGCAAGGGTGGAAGGACTCCAACGACATGCCTAGCATGATAACCGCCGCGAGCGAAACCAGCACAGCGCGACGGACGCTAGGCAGAGTGTCGAGGTCGCGGAGGCTTTCCATCGTGGTTCATTCCGCGCCGTTGTTCTCAAGATTCTCCTGCGCCCTAGCTTCCTCCGCCAATCGACGTGCGAGTTCGGCTCTTGCCCGTTCCTCTTGCATCATCATCTCTAGCTCGATTATCTGTCGTTCCGCGAACCGTTGCCTCTCAAACATTCGCCAGAACACAAGACCGCCCAACCCAAGGCCAGCCATCAGGAGCAATACCAAGATCAGAATGATTGCCCCAACAGCCGAGTTGTTCTTGCCAGTGTCGTCCCGCATGACGCTTGCTCCAAGAGGCTGAGGAAACGCTCTGTTCAGAATGACACCGCCGACCCGAAGCCACAATAGGGTGGTGTTCAACCTCACTACGTGGCCGATCTCGCTCTGCGGCGGCGATTACCGAGCGGCAGGGGACGTCCATCATTTAGTCGCACCGCGATTGTTCCTGGGGTGCGGACCTAACGTATTGCATCATAGCATGTTACAAACTTCGGCCAACCGCGGCCCTGGCCGCACCCGCTGCCAATCGTTGATGCGGCAAGCCGGCTACCGGCTGGGACGCTAGCCAGGCGGATGGCCAAGTGGTGTTGGCGTTTCGACCAAAGCGCCATCGCTTCCGCCATATCCGCGTGAGACTCTATGGGTGATCCCTTCCGACCACCCCGGGCTTGGCATGGCGTTTCTCACGAGATTCAAGCCAACACGGCGGGAGTTATGCGGCTACCTTGGCAATCCCCATGCCTACTTGGGGCCGTTACAATGGATGAGAGGTTGGATCGCTTCTCTTGCCCGTAATTCATTCTCTCCATGCGTAAACTTAAATCTGGCGGCGGCTTTCCCGCGATCTTCTACACCTGGCGCAAAGGCCGCGAGGTGGGCGGGCTGTGGAAACTGTGGAAGGCCATGCGCAGCAAGAATGCCTGCAAAACCTGTGCGCTGGGCATGGGGGGCCAGGCCGGCGGCATGGTGAACGAGGCCGGGCACTTCCCCGAGGTCTGCAAGAAGTCGCTGCAAGCCATGGCCGCCGACATGCAAGGCGGCATCAAGGGAGACTTTTGGACCACCTACCAAATCAGCCAACTGCAAGCCTTCAGCCCGCGAGAGCTAGAGTCGTGCGGGCGGATTACCACGCCGGTGGTGCTGCGGCGGGGGGAGACCAACTACCGGCCGATCTCCTGGGACGATGCCTTGCGGCGGATCGCCGAAAAGCTGAAAGCCACGCCGCCGGATGAATCGTTCTGGTATTTCAGCGGGCGGAGTTCCAACGAGGCGGCCTTTTTGCTGCAACTCTTTGCCCGGCTGTACGGCACCAACAACGTCAATAATTGCAGCTACTACTGCCACCAGGCCAGCGGCGTGGGACTGACCAGCACCATCGGCAGCGGCACGGCCACATTGCAGCTAGAGGACTTGGAGAAGGCCGAACTGGTGTTCATCATCGGCGGCAACCCGGCCAGCAACCACCCGCGATTGATGCGGTCGCTGATGACCGTGCGGCGAAACGGCGGCGACGTGATCGTGATCAACCCGGTCGTGGAGACGGGCATGGTCAATTTCAGCGTCCCCAGCGACTTGCGGAGCCTGCTGTTTGGCACCAAGATCGCCAGCCAGTACGTACAGCCGCACATCGGCGGCGACCTGGCGCTATTGGCCGGCATCGCCAAACGGCTGGACGAAATGCGGGCCATCGACGACGAGTATCTCTCGGAATTCTGCGAGGGCTGGACCGAACTCTCGCTGCATTTGCGAAGCCTGGACTGGCAACAAATCACCGCTCGGTCGGGCGTATCGCGGCCAGAGATCGACCAGATCGCCGAGCGTTACGCCAAGGCCAAGACGGCCGTCTTCGGGTGGACGATGGGCATTACCCACCATGCGCACGGCGTGCTGAACGTGCAGGCCATTGTAAACCTGGCCCTGATGCGGGGCATGGTCGGCCGCCCCCATGCCGGGTTGATGCCGATCCGCGGACACAGCAACGTGCAAGGGATTGGCTCGGTCGGCGTGACGCCCAAGCTCAAGGACGCGGTCTTCGACCGGCTGGAAAGCTACTTCGACGTCCGCCTGCCGACGACCATCGGCCTGGACACCATGGGCTGCATGGATGCCGCCGAGACCGGCCGCATGAAGGTCGGCGTGGCGCTGGGGGGCAACCTGTACGGCTCCAACCCCGACGCCACCTATGCCGCGCAATCGCTGAGCAAGCTCGACCTGTTGGTCTATCTGAATACCACGCTCAACACCGGCCACGCGCACGGGCTGGCGGAAGAGACGATCATTCTGCCGGTGCTGGCCCGGGACGAGGAACCGCAGGCGACCACCCAAGAATCCATGTTTAACTACGTCCGCCTGAGTGACGGCGGCCCGCCGCGGCATGTCGGCCCGCGTAGTGAAGTGCAGATCGTGGCCCACCTGGCCAAGGCCGTGCTAGGAGACGTCGGCCCGGTTGATTGGGCCGGCATGGAAAACACCGGCCGCATTCGGGCGGCGATCGCGCGGATCATACCGGGCTTCGAGAAGATCAGCGAGATCGACGTCACCAAGCAAGAATTTCAGATTGCCGGCCGCACGATCCACGAGCCAAAATTCCCCACGCCGTCGGGCAAGGCGCGGTTGTTCTCACACGCATTGCCGGAACTGGCCGGCCAGCCCCACGAATTGCGGATGATGACCGTCCGCAGCGAGGGGCAGTTCAACACGGTTGTCTACGAGGAATACGACCTGTATCGCGGCATCGACCGCCGCGACGTGATCTTGCTGCACCCCGACGACGCGGCCCGGCTGCAACTGCAAGAAGACCAGCGGGTGGTGGTGCAAAACGAGGTCGGCCGCATGGAGAACATTCGCGTCCGCGTCTTCTCCGGCATCAAGGCGGGCAACACGCTGATGTACTACCCGGAAGCCAACGTGCTGGTCCCCCGCTCGCTCGACCCGCACTCCAAAACGCCGGCCTTCAAGTGCGTGCCGGTCACGGTGGTGCCGCAAGACGGCCCTGCCGTGGATCGGGCGAGTGCGGCGCAACACGCCGTGCCGGACTCGCTGGACCGGCCGGGGTTGAAGAGTTGTTAAGGCATTTGCCTCCTACAGCTTCAATCCTCTTGCGGCGTGGGCCGGGGAGGGAGCATCGTCAGGGTTAGCATCAAACCGGCGACGACGAACGCCCCGCATAGGGCAAAACTCACGCGAAATCCAAACGCCGTGCGGTTGAAATAATCGGCGATCGAACCAAAGACCGCCCCCATCGGCGCGGTTGGCACCATCAGCATCTGCACGAAGGCCATGTTCCGCCGCATTTGTGATTTTTTCGAAGCGGACAGAATGTAGTTGGGGGCATACACGCCCACCAGTTCGCCCGCTCCGTGGATGGCCGCCGCCAGAATGTACCACGGTCCCGTCACCAGAATGGCCCAGGCCATGGCCAGACCGTACAGGGTACCCGTCAGCAAGATGCCGGCCCTGGGGTTGGTCTTGCCCAACATCCAGCCCAGCAGCAGCCCCGTGATGAACTTAAACGTAAACCGCAACATATTCTGCGGCCCGCTGAAGCGGTCGGACGACTCGCCAAAGGCCAGTTCGGAATACAAGTTCATGTTGGCGGGAATGGTGTTGCCCACGTACAGCAGCACGGTTATCACGGCAGCCAGCAACAGCAGCCGGTTGCCAAGAATGTTGCCAATGCCTCCAAACACGCCCGCCACGAATGGCTCGCGGACGACCTCCTTTTCCGGCAGCGGCACCACGCAAGTGGCACACAACAGCGCAGCCAATCCAATCAGCGGGGCGGCCATGCCATACAGCCAGACGTAGCCCTCGGGGAAGACCTTGCCCTCCAATTGCCAGCCGAGGAAATTGCCCCCCAGCAGCGCCGTTTGCAGGGCCGAACCGACGATGGCCAGAATTGGACCGAGTCCAAACGCCAGCCCCAGCGTCATGCCGCGGCGCGATTCGGAGACTCCCCGGCCGATCATTTCCCACAGAAAGCCCACCGCCGCTGGACTGGCCACCCCCACCACGCCGGCCTGCACAATCACCGCCACGATCTTGAACTGGTTCGAGACCGGCAGCACAAAAGTGACCGCCATCGCCCCGGCGCTCAGGGCCACCGCGGCAAAGCAACAGACCAGATTGCGCTTCAGGAAGCTCACGTAAGGCAGCCACCAGGCCAAAATCACCGGCATGAAGGTCATGCCAAAAAAGACCGAACCCGGCAGATTGGCAACCGTATCGCTGGCACCCAACTGTCGGCACAGTCCGGCCTGCATCACGCCCACATACAGGGCCGGCGCGCAGAGATAGATCAAGCCCATGCAGGCGGCGTAGATCAGCAGATTGCGCGTTTGATGCGCCCTGCTGAGCGGACAATCGCCGGGCTTTTCGGTCGGTTCTGGCGGCATGGTCGGCCCGGCTACGACAAAAGAAGTGGAATTTACGAGATGGCGGACAACTATGGCTTCAAGGGCAAATCGACCGCCTGGCCAGTCTGGGCCGATCGCAAACAGGCTTCGCAAATCTCCACCGCCGCGCGGCCCTCCGCGCCGCCAACATGCGGAGGCCGCCCCTCCAGAATGCTATCCACAAAATCCTGGATCACGCCAATGTGCGGGTGCAAACGAATGGGCGACTTCGGTTCTTTCAAATAGTCGAACCGCTCTGGCGTCATCAGGCGTTCCCACTTTCCCGCCAGGCCCGCATCCAGAAACTCAAAATTCTCCAGGTCGATGATGCCGTCCCGTCCGACGACCTGAAAGCGAACCTCGCTGCTGGGGATGCTGGGGGCGGGAAACTCCGACGAGATCCACATCTGCCCCATCGCGCCGCCATCGAAGCGGATCTGCGCCATCACACTTTGGGCCGGCGCGGCCAGATCGCTAAAGGTGTTGACATGGGCAAAAACCTGGCGGGCGTTCTGGCCGCACAGCCAACGCAAAAAGTCGGCGTTGTGCGTGGCGATGCCAAAGAACAGCCCGCTGCTGGCCGGCTCGTACATCCATTGCCGCGTGGTGGAAATCTCCCGCGTGGTGGTGATGGGAAAGCTGGAAATCGTCCGCATCATCCAGACCGGGCCGATCTGGCCGTCATCGATGAGTTGCTTGGCGCGGCGGGTGATTTTGCGGTAGCGCTCGGTCTTGACCACCGCCAGATTGACTCCCGCGGCGTCACAAGCGGCGATCATTTCGTCGCATTCGGCCACGCTGGGGGCCATCGGCTTTTCGACCAGAATGTGCTTGCCCGCTGCTGCCGCCGCCAAGGTAATCTGGCGGCGATGTTGGTCGGGCGTAGCCACCACCACCCCCTGTACATCGGGCCGGGCCAGCAGTTCCTCGACGGAAGCCGCCGCCGGCACACCGTACTCTTGCCCCAGGGCCGCCGCCCGGCTGCCACCCGTCACCGCTGTCAGTTTTGCACCACGGGCGTGGCGGGCCAACACCTCGGCATAGGTCAGTCCCATGAACCCGCAACCAATCATGCCGATGCCGATATCTTGCATCTCTGCCTTTCGTTTAGCTTGGAGGAGGCGATTCTATCGCCGATCTGGCATGTAGGAGGCGATTCTATCGCCGATGCACGTCGTTGTTGGCTGACCATTCTCCGATGGAAACGGCTCCGCGCAGGTCAATCGGCGTTGGAAACGCCTCCTACAGACTGTTTGGCTCGCCACTGGGTCTCTCATTCGCTTTAGCTCACGATGCGACGAAAGTAATCTTTTTGCACGTCGCATTCCAGCAGGCTGTCGATATTGCCGGCCGCCAGCCCGCCGGCGATGATGCCAAACGCCTCGAGCGCGGCGGCCGCGGTCTGGGCAATCTCTGGCTCTCCTTGCGCGGCGTTGAGATAGAACGAGGCATACCCGTGACAGCCCCGCTTGGCCATTTCCTGGATGTACAGCGTGGCCAACTTGCCTTGCAGGGCCGCGTCGCCCCCCACGTTAAACCGCAAGTGCGGGTGGATATTCATCCCCTCGCAACTCACATCCAGGCCGGCGTCCGCGGCGGCCTCGTTCATGCGTTGCTTGATCGTCGCCCCTAATTGATCTAAGTACTCCGGCACGCCACGCCGTTCGATCTCGCGTAGCGTGGTCAGGGCCGCCCGCAGGCCAATCGTGTCGCTCCAATAGGTGCTGGAAATGAACATGTGGGCGGCGTGCTCCATCACTTTCCGCCGGCCGGCGACCGCCGCCATGGGAAAGCCATTGCTGATCGACTTGGCGAACACGGCCATGTCGGGCGTAACGCCCAGCACAGGCTCCACTCCGCCGGGGCTCAGCCGAAAGCCGGTCGTGACTTCATCGAAGATCAACACCACGCCGCGGTCCTGGCAAACTTGCGCGACACTGGCCAGGTACCCCGCGGGCGGCATCGCCGAACGCAACGGCTCCATAATCACCGCGGCGACTTGTCCGGCGTTTTCGTCCAAGCGCTGGCACAGCGAAGCCAGGTCGCCATAAGCAAACGGTATTGCCGTGTTGGCCAGCGCCGCCGGCACGCCAATCGGTTCAATGCCGGGAAAGAGGTGCGCGTCGAGATTGGCTTCCACCCCCAGGTTGGCCGCCAGGTACCAGTCTTGCCAGCCGTGGTAGCCGCAAAACAGTATCTTGTCGCGGCCTGTCGCGCCGCGGGCGATGCGTACCGCCACGGCGCAAGCCTCGCCGCCGCACTTGGCGTAGCGAACCATCTCGGCGCAAGGAATCAGCCGCACCAATTCCTCAGCCAGCTCGATCTCCAGCTCATGGTTGATGGAGAAGCAATTTCCCAGGGCAATCTGCTGGCAGACGGCCTCGTTCACCACCGGGTCGGCATAGCCCAGGATGATCGCCCCAATGCCGCTGACCCAGTCGATATATTCATGCCCGTCGATGTCCCAAAAGCGGGCACCAACGGCCCGCGCGGCAAAGGCCGGCGAAACGCCAGCCGCATAACGACTGGGCCGGCGGCTGATAAGCTGCGTGCCGCCGGGAATGAGCTGCAGTGCGCGGTTGAAGCGTTCGATGGACCGGGGGACGGCATGTTGCGAGGACGCAATCGGCGATGAAGGCATGGCAAATTTGGGGTGGGGTGGCCGGATGGAGGTTGATATTTTAGCCAATTCCGGGGAGCGTGACGCGATTGTACCGCATCACCACCTCCTTGGCCCGCTGGGGTAGTCCGCAAATCGAATCTGCCCGCTACAATGACAGGCATGCCGGAAGACCGGCAACGCGCCTTAGTGTGCGATTGCCGTTCCCACGGCCAAGTCCTTTAACCATTGTGCGTGCATGACCCGTCGAAGCCGAGCCCGCGAAGTCGTCCTGCAGGTCTTATTTCAAGACGACCTCAACCCCAGCCACTCCGCGCAAGATTCCGAGGATTTCGTCCGTTCGCGGCTGCGCGGTTCGGAGTTGGTGGAGTTTGCCCGCTCGCTGGTGTCGGGCGTGCGGCGGAACCGGCCCGAGCTTGACGCCTTGCTGGCCCGCACCGCCGAGAATTGGCGGTTGGAGCGGATGGCGGCCACCGACCGGAACATTTTACGGCTAGGTGCCTACGAGATACTTTATTCCGAAACGCCCGGCCGCGTGGCCATCAACGAAGCCGTGGAGTTGGCCAAACGGTTCGGCGCGGCCAACTCGGCCCAGTTCGTCAACGGCATCCTCGACCGCTTTTTGGCCGGACACCGCCACGACGACAAACCGGCCGAGGACTAATGTTTCGCCACCGTCAGGAATTCGAGCTCGACTCGAAATTTGTGTGCGACTGTAAACTTGTGTGCGACTGTGAGTTCGGGTGCCACTGCAAATTCGGGTGCCACTGGCGGCCTGTCCGCCAGTCGGCCAGCGTGTTAAATCGCCACTTGCCGAAGAGTTGCCCGTGAAGTCGATTCCGATGCTTCCACTCGCGGCTTCTCCGCCAGTTCCGCGACGATTCGACTGGCCCACTGCCGGACAAGCCGCCTGTGGCACCCGGCGATGAAACCGGGACAGAGAATTATGACTGTAAGCACGATGTCACTCGCCGAGGAGCCGCCGGCGATTTCCTTCAAGGATTGCACTTCAGACGAATTGCACCACCGCCTGCAACCATTGGGTGTCAGCGAACGGCTGGCGCGGCGGCTGCAATCGGCCGTATTGCGTGGCCAGCGGGGGGAATTTCCGACTGCGCTGGCCGAGGTCTCGCCCGCCTTGCTGGAGCGTGTCCGCCGGGCGACCCATCTGCCGCGGCTGACAATGCGGGACAAGGTCGTTTCCCCTCGCGATGGTTTCGCCAAATATCTGTTCAGCGGGTCGGACGACCAGCTCTTTGAAGCGGTGCGAATCCCCCTATTGCATCGGCCCGACGACCCCAAGTACGTCGTTTGTGTCAGCTCGCAGGTTGGCTGTGCCTTGGCCTGTGCCTTCTGCGCGACGGGCCGGCTCGGCTTTCGCCGCAATCTGGCCGCTTGGGAAATGGTCGATCAGGTGCTGCAAGTCCGCGATGACTCGCCCCATCCGGTGCGGGGCGTGGTCTTCATGGGCATGGGCGAACCGCTGCTCAACTACGACCGCGTGATGCAAGCCGCGCATATTCTCACGGAGTCGTGCGGGCCGGCTATCGCCGCCAAGGCAATCACGGTCTCGACGGTGGGCATTGTCCCGGGCATTCGCCGCTTTATCGCCGACCGGCAGCCCTACCGCTTGATTGTGTCGCTCACGTCGGTCGATCCACTCCGTCGCCCCCAATTGCTGCCGATCGACCAGACATACCCCTTGGACGAACTCATGCGGGCCATCCGCCAGTATCACGCCGCCAGCGGCCAGCGGATAACACTGGCTTGGACCATGATTTCGGGCGTCAACACCCGCCGCGAGGATGCCCAACAATTGGCAGCGCTTGTCGCCGGGCTGCCGGTGAAGATCGACCTGATCGACGTCAACGACGCCACGGGCCGGTTTCAGCCCCCATCGGCGGAAGAGCTATCGGCCTTTCGCGATGCCCTCAGCCAAGAACTAGGCATGCCCGTCGCCAGGCGCTACAGCGGCGGGCAAGACATTCACGGTGCCTGCGGCATGCTAGCCGGGATAATCGGCGCGCAGCAGTAGGGTGGGACAAGCGGCCATGCGTGGTCTCTTGCAATACGGCCCACCCGCGATGTCCCACCGATTGCGGCCGCCATCGCCAATCGACGGTGGGACATCGCGGGCGTGCCTTCTACCAATGGCCCGCAACACTCCGCTTGTCCCACCCTACTCATCCGTGAAGTCCGTGTTATCCGTGGTTATTTGTTATCTTTTTTCTAACCATTTTTAGTATTGCACATACGTACACATATCGGCTATCCTGTCATTGGGCTGTTTCCCGCGTAGCGGATCCCCTCTTCCTCAAGCCTCACCCTTCACCCCTCAAGCCTCACAACAACCGGAGAAACCCACCATGTCCGAAGCCTCTAAAAGCGATATCGAAATCGTGGCGGCCTTTAACGCCGCCGCCGCCGACCCCATGTTCAAGCCGCCCAAGGTTCCTCGCCCGGACAAGTCCAAAAAGAAGGGCCCGCCCGCCTTCTTCGACGATGACGACCGCAGGCACGACGTAAAGC
>JBFWUW010000075.1:0-30612 GCA_050247075.1 Pirellulales bacterium
TTGAAGTCTAGGTCGTGCGGTTTGCCGTAAAGGACCGGCATCAATTGTTTCTGGATCCCGTAGGGCGGATTACGCACGAGGTGTACGTCAACGGCGTTTCGACAAGCTTGCCGCGCGACGTTCTAGATGCGATTTTCCGCCAGATTCCGGGCTTGGAACGGGCCGAGATCATGCGTTACGGGTACGCCGTGGAGTACGACTATTGCCCGCCCGAGCAGTTGCGGCCCACCTTGGAAACCAAGGACGTATCGGGCCTTTACTTCGCCGGCCAAATCAACGGTACGACCGGCTACGAGGAAGCCGCCGCCCAAGGGCTGATGGCCGGCCTGAATGCGGCGCTGGTGCTGCGCGGCGGCGGGCCGTTGGTGCTATCGCGCGACCAGGCATACATCGGCGTGTTGATCGATGACCTGGTGACGCGCGGTGTCGACGAGCCTTACCGCATGTTCACCAGCCGCGCTGAATACCGCCTCTTGCTGCGGCACGATAACGCCGACCGCCGGCTGACTCCGTTGGCACACGCCATTGGCGCGGTTGAAGGACCGCGCTGGCAACGTTTGGTCCGCAAGGAAGAGGAGATTGCCCGTGTCGCGTCGTTGTTGCAAACTACGCGAATCGACCAGACTACGCTCGACCGCATTTTGCGGCGCACCGAGACAACCTGGCAAGAAGTGGTTGGACTGCGCCCAGACCTGGGCGGCGTGGCGGAAGTAGTCGCCGCGCAGGTAACTTGGGATATCAAGTACTCTGGGTATGTGGCGCGGCAAGCGCTGGATGTTGCCAAGCAAGAAAAACTGGCGGCCAAACGTATTCCGGACAGTTTCAATTTCTTGCATCTGGCGAATATGCGCAACGAAGCGCGAGAAAAGCTGGCCCGCGTGCGGCCCACCAGCCTGTCCCAAGCCAGCCGCATCAGCGGCATCACGCCCGCCGACGTGGCCTTGCTGATTGTGTACCTGGAAGGAGGAGGAAAGAAAGGCGAAAGGCGAAAAGATGAAGGCGAACAAATGCAAGAGGAACTGAACACGGAAAACTGAAAACTCCCTCCTCTAAACCTCCCATTTTTACGGTTGAAACAATTCCGTCGTAAAGCATTGCGAGGGAGAATGTTACGTAAAAATTTCCGATGTTGACGCCAAGCCCGCGGTCGGTATAATTCCCCCGGTTGTGAAGTTCGGTAGATTCCGTAGAGATGGCTGAAACTTCCGAGTACGAAAGCACAGGAGGGTGAAGGCTCTGCGAGTATCTGTGAGGTGGGGTTCAGCCTGCCTCATACGCAACATGGACGAACTGGGATGCCCCTGGGTTCTTGTGGAGAGAGCTGACAGGGAATCCCCATGGACTAGCCATACGCTAGGGAGAGGGATGGTTAGCTGCTATGAAGACTGTATTTACCACGGGTGAAGCCGCCAAAATTTGCAAGGTAAGCCAGCAGACCATTATTCGCTGTTTTGATTCTGGCCAGTTGAAGGGATTTCGCGTGCCGGGAAGCCGTTTTCGGCGGATTCCTCGGGATCAACTGTTTGTCTTCATGCGGGACAACGGAATTCCCACCGACGCCCTGGAGAGCGGCAAGCGAAAGATATTGTTGGTCGATGACGACCAGGAACTGGTCGAACTCATCACGGAAGTCCTCGAGCGGGACGGCCGGTTTGAGGTTCGCAGCGTCAACAATGGGTTCGATGCTGGCATGATGGTCAAGGATTACCACCCTGACTTGATCGTGCTGGATGTGATGCTGCCGGACATCAACGGCCGCGAAGTCTGCCAGCGGGTTCGCGGCGATTCCACCATGGACGACGTGCGGATCATCTGCATCTCTGGCATGGTTGAGGAAGACAAGATCGCCGACCTGAAAACCGCGGGTGCCAACGAGTTCCTGCACAAGCCATTCGACGTGGAAACGCTCATCGAACGGATGTGCCGCTTGCTCGATATCGAAACGGTTTCGACCAAATAGCGTCTGCCATGCGGTAATTGCCACGGTTTGAAGATGGATCGGCGGCCATCTTCAGGCCGCGTCAATTGTTCTGATTGTGGATGCCGCCCCATGAGTTGGCTGCCGACCTTATCCCTTGGCGGAGAATGCCAGCGGCTTCCCCTGGCCGATGGTTCGGCCCTGTTGCTGGCGGAATTATTGGTAGCCGGTTCCAGCACGGCCCTAACACAACGGCTGCGGAGCGCTTTGGCGGTCGATCCGGCACTGGCCGCTTGGTGTATACTACAGGCCCCACCTTCGCCGCCAGCAACGGTATCAAAGCTGGCTGATTGGCTGGCCTGCCAGGGTGGCCATTGTCTTACATGGGCTGAGAACCGCTCGAATTTGTTGGAATCGAACAGCGCGCCAACGTCCACGAGCCATCCCTTCTCTTGGGCCGAGTTGGCCTCCCAAAGCGTTCAGGTGGCCGAGACCGCCGCCTTGCTGGCGGAGAGCCGGCAAATTGACCGTGAGTCCGCCTACCTGGCTGGATTGCTGAGCGGCCTGAACTTATGGCTGGCGCCGCAAGAGAAGGCAGCTACAGCCGTCGAAGAAGCCATCCTCGACGCCATTGGCTGTGGTGAGGTTGCCCATCAAGCTGCCCAGGATGCCTCCCACATCGTCCGCTCAGGCCAGCCCTGGCCCAAGGGCATCCGCCGGCCGCGCCAACAGTTGCAACAAGCAGCCGACTTGGCGCGATTGCATTGGACCCAAACCGCCCCTGGCGCGGCCGACTGGCTGCCCATTCTGGCCGCCAGGCTCCGGCGTGGCAACGAGCTGGAAACCGCCTTTCAGCACCGCTTGGAGCAAGAAAAGCTGGAATCGCTGGCGGAGTTTGCCGCCGGGGCAGGCCACGAAATGAACAACCCGTTGGCGGTGATTTCCGGCCGGGCACAGTTGTTATTGCGGGACGAGCCTAATCCCGAGCGCCGCCGCGAACTGGCCCTGATCCATGCGCAGGCGCTGCGGGTCCACGAAATGATCGCCGATCTGATGCTCTATGCCCGTCCACCCCGGCCGCGGCTGGAATCGGCCGATCTGGCCGGCCTGCTTGCCCGACTGGCGGAGGAAATAGCGGAGAAAGCCGCCGAGCGGCGCATCTCGCTGCGGTACGACATTGCCACCGGGCCGCTGCATGTGGCGGCCGATGCCAACCAGTTGCTGGTGGCCCTGCGCTGTGTGTGCGACAACGCCATGGCGGCGATTGGCGCGGATGGCGAGATCGCGATAAGGGCCAGATTGTCGGCACCAGACACGCCCGAAACGGACAGTGACGACAGTCAACCCGAGCAGCCTGGCATGGCCGTGGTCACTATCGGCGACAACGGTCCTGGCATCCCGCCCGAGGCGCGGCGGCACGCCTTCGACCCCTACTTCTCCGGCCAATCGGCCGGCCGAGGGTTGGGCCTGGGGCTTTCCAAGTGCTGGCGCATCGTCCAACTGCACGGCGGCCAGGTGGACATCTCCTCGACCCCCGGCAGCCGTGGTGCAACCGTGGTGATTCAACTTCCCCTCACGTAGCCGCACGGCTCCCGCCGTGCAGGCTGCATGCGCCATTGGATTTCCGCTCGGGGTACGGTTGCTCGGCATGGTTGATCGCACGCAACGCCAGCCAACATGGCTGGAGCCATGTGGCAACGTAGCCGCACGGCTCCCGCAAATTATGCCAGGAGCCACGTTGCGCTCGATCGCCTACACCAAATCGGCCACTGGTTCGCGGCGTTCCAAAATGTAGCGCGGCCGGCCAGACAGGTCATCGAATGTTTGAGAGGGATCAATTCCCAAATGTTGGTAGACGGTTGCCAGAATATTCTCCGGACGCACCGGGGTGTCGTGCGGCGTTTCTCCCTTGCTGGTTGAACTGCCGACAACCTGCCCCACCTTCAGGCCGCCGCCAGCCATCAGCACGCTCATCACCGATCCCCAATGGTCGCGTCCGGCGTTGGTATTCACGCGCGGCGTGCGACCAAACTCCCCCATCGAGACCAGCATTACGTCGCGGTCCAAGCCGCGGTCGTACAGGTCGGCCACCAGGGCGGCTACGCCGGCATCGTAACTGGGGCCTTTGCGCTGCATCGACCTGGCGATCTGGCCGTGGTCGTCCCAGCCGCCAATTTGCACCGTCACAAAAGTCACGCCAGCCTCCACCAGCCGGCGGGCCAGCAACAGGCTTTGGCCCATCGTGTTGCGGCCATAGCGGTCACGCACTCGCGGGTCTTCGGCACTCATGTCGAAGGCTTGCCTGGCCCGGTCGCTGGTCACCAGTTCAAACGCTTCCCGCGTAAATTGGTCCAGCGAATCGGCCACGCCCTGGTTGTCGGCAATCCGCTGGCCGTGGTCCAAGGCCGACAACAGCCCGCGGCGTTCATCCAGCCGGTCGAAATTAATCTTGGCGTTCAGCGTCAGATTGCCGACGGAGAATTTGGGACTGTTGGGGTCGCCATTGGATTCGAAAGCGTTGAAGCCCTTCCCCAAGTAGGCCGAGGCTCCGTATCGCATCATCCGCGGCAACGCCACGTAAGCCGGCAACCCGGCCGCGTTGGCCCCCCGCAATTTCGAGGCGACCGTGCCGACGCAAGGGTTGTCGTTGGTGCGGGCCTGCCGGTCTTGCAAGTAGTATCCGGTCTGGCAGAGATGGGCCGAGGTGCCGTGGCTGCTGGAATCGTGCGTGACCGATCGCAAAATCGCCAGCCGGTCCATGATCTTGGCCTGCTCGACCATCAGTTCGCTTAGCACCACGCCCGGCACATTGGTGGACACGGTTCCCAGCGGCCCGCGAAATTCCGCGGGTGCCCGCGGCTTGGGATCGTAGGTTTCAAAATGCGTTGGTCCGCCGGCCAGTTCGATATAGATGACCGATGTCTTAGGAGACGATACGCCCGTGGACGTAGCGGCTTCGGCCCGCTGCCGCAGCAAACGTGGCAAGGTCAGCCCGCCCAAGCCCAGGGCGCCGGCTCGCAACAGGTTGCGCCGCGGCACGCCGTCGCAACAACTGAACTCGCGACCGAGGAACTCCAACATGGCCAACTCCTTGGATGTGGATGGCGGTACGTACCAGGCTGCCCGGCGGTAAACACTCATAGGCAGCCGCTGATCTGTGCCTAAGTTGATAACAGTCGGCGGAAGCTGTCAAGCGCACATGCGCTGCGGGGGCATGCCCCTGTCGGGGATCATTATAGCGTAGACTCCCCTTGAAGCCGCCAGCAACGCTAGCTGCCCTCGATCACCAGCGCCGCGGCTTGCCCGGTTCGCGATTGATTGAGAACCACCGCCAGCGGTTTGGCACCGGTCATTGGGCGGGATCGGACAACATTGACCGGACAGGCGGGATCGGGCCGTTCGTAATTCAAGGTGAAAGGCACGGACTTATGCGCCAAGCCCAGCACCGACGCGGCCAATTCCACCGCACCCGAGCCAGAGCCCAGATTGCCGAAAAAGCTCTTGGGGGCGGTCACGGGCACATCGTTTAGCACGGCGGCTATCGCCGTGGCCTCCATGGCATCGTCGCTGATCGTAGCCACGCCGTTGGCGTTGACGTGCCCCACGTCCGCCGGCTGGCGGCCCGCGTCTTTTAAGGCCACGCGAATCGACCGTTCAATGACCTGGCCGGTGCGGGGAGGCGAGGTCCAGCGCGTGTCTTGAGCGCAACCGTATCCCAAGACCGAGCAAAGGATATTGGCGCCGCGGGCCTGGGCCGACGCCCGCGATTCCACCACGAACACGGCGGCCCCCTCGCCATTCACCTGGCCATCGCGGTCGGCGTCGAACGGGCGGCAAGCCGCGGTTGGGTCGTGGTTGCGCAGCGAGACTTGCGATAGGAAACTGCGGCAGAACGGAGTGGTGCGGACGTTCGACCCCACCCCGCCGCAAAATACCACGTCGGCGGAGCCGCGTTGGATATAACGCACCCCCTCGGCCAGGGCGGCCAGGCAAGAGGTTTCGCCGACGGTAATGGTGTTATTTGGCCCGCGCAAATCGTGCAGGATGGCAATGTGGCAGGCGGGCATGTTGGGCAAATGTTTAAGAAACCAGAGCGGGTAGATTTCGCTCTGGGCTGCCGAGGCCCATTTGGAAAAATCGAAGGGGCCGTCCGCCATGCAGCGGCGGTAGGCTTGCTCCATTTCCACCGGGGGGGCTTGTATCAGGTCGGAACTGAACGTCACGCCCATGCGCTCAGGGTCGGCGGCTCCGGCTGATAGCTTTGCATCGTCGGCGGCTAGGGCGGCGGCTACGACGGCCATCTGGATATCGCGCGACATGACCTTCAGGCTTTTGCGATTGATGCGGTCCTTGGGGTCGAAATCTCGCACCTCGCCGCCGATCCAAACCGGCATTTCGGGGGCCTTGATTTCCGACAGGGGCCGAACGCCGCTTTGGCCCTCGACAAGCGAACGCCAGAACACGTCCCGCCCGATTCCGATGGGGCTGACGACGCCGACGCCGGTAATGACTGCTTCTTGGTGGGAATTCATGCCTAAAATGCCGGCCGCGAGTACGCCAAGTCCGAGCCCTATATTAGGCATAAGTGCAGCGAAACACTACAGATGCTGGCGGAAAAAGGGGTGGAAATGCAGCAGCCACGGCCTATCGTGAACCGCACGCCAATTTTTTCCGGGTTTCGCGAAATGCGTCAGGCGTAACTTGAACCACATATAGACGGCGATTTGATCGTCGATCATTCGCGGTCTTCCGCCAGCAGGGCATCGACCAGAGCCAAGGCTTCGGCGGGCGAAGTGATTGATTCGGTCAATTGTGCATCGCGGACTTGCTCTAGAAGGGATTTGAAACGCGGCCCGCCCGGTACTCCGTGCCGTAGCAGGTCGTCGCCCGTCAGCAACGGAGGCGGGTTGAGTTTCTCGACCGGCAGGGCCCGTTGTTGGCGGCAATAGTTGACCGACGCCGCGACCTGGGGATCTTCGCCAGCGCCAGCCTGATACAGATCCAACAGTTCCTCGATCCCTGGCGAAATCAACAGCCGCTGCAAGCGGGGCCAGGGCAACGCTTGCGCGTTGGCCAGTTCTTGCCGATGCCGCACCAGCCATTTCGCGCGGTCGAGTTCCTTGTTTGACAATTTCCAACGCAAGGCGGCTGTTTCGACGGTTTCGGCCAGTGGCGGCGTTTCCCGTCGCGCGTGCCAAAACAACCCGGCCAGGGCTGATTCAAACGTGCCGAGAGAAAGCGATTGCAGCAGCGACAACGTCCGCGACCAGACCGGTTGGCTGGTTGGTGCTTCGGGCAGAATGGCGGCCAATAGCCCCAGATTGTGCAGTGTTTTTACGGCCTGGGCGCGGCTGGCATGAGATAACATGGCCCGCATTTCTTGCGTGATCCGCTCGGCGCTGACCACCGTGATTCGAGAAGCCATCTCGGCAATGGCGGCGGCGGTGGCCGATTCCAATTCAAAACCGAGCGTGGCGGCAAACCGCACGGCCCGCAACATCCGCAGTTTGTCCTCGGCCAGGCGGGCACGCGGGTCGCCAATGGCCCGCACCACCCGGCTTTTCAAGTCTTCTTGCCCCCCCACGAAGTCGATGACGGCGTCTTCAATTGGATCGAAAAACAGGCCGTTGATGGTGAAGTCGCGGCGGAGCGCGTCTTGTTCGGGGTCGGAAAAAACCACTTCGTCGGGCCGGCGGCCGTCGCTGTAGCCTACGTCGTGCCGAAAGGTGGCCACGTCGATCTGGCCTGCCCGCCGTCCGCCAATCACCACCACCACCCCAAACGCGGCACCGACTTGCAGCGTCTTGCGGTTGCGGAAAACCCGGCTGATTTGCGGCGGCGTGGCGCTGGTGGCCACGTCGTAGTCTTTGGGCCGCCGGCCCAGCAACTGGTCGCGGACGCAGCCGCCCGCCCAATACGCCACAAAGCCCCCATCGCGCAGCCGCTGCACGGCTTCGATGGCAAACAGTCGCTGTTGTTCGGGGTCGAGTGTCACGCGGATTGCAGCAGTTGAATGGCTCGGTCGATCCGTTCCACCAGTTCGGGTTCTTTGGGCAGCGCGATGGTGGCTTCTTGTCCGGTGCGCATGAAGTGCAATGTACAAGAGGCCGGCAGTTGGCCAAAGGTTCGGCCGATGGCCAAGGCGTAAACCTGCAACTGCACCTCGTAGCCGGCGGCGGTGGCGGCCAAATCGTGGTCGCTGACCTGGTTGGTCTTGTAGTCCAACAAGTGCCAATTGCCGGCGGCGTCTTGGTACAGGCAGTCGATGAAGCCCTCCAGGTACATGCCCCCTTCCGCGGGCGTGGGTCCGCCCGACGCGGCGCTAGGGGGCCAGGCCAGCAGGAATTCCAGCTCACGATAGACCCGCGGGGCGGCGGCCATATCGGCAAACCGCGGAGACTGAAAGAACTTGTGCAGCAGTTGCGCGGCCGTGGAAATTTCCACCGGAGTGTTCTCGGCATTGCAGTGCGCGGCTTGCGCCACCAAGGCCTGGGCATCGGGGCGTCCTTGCAGCGGAACAGTTGCCAAGACTTCATGCACAAGAATTCCCAGCCGCAAGGGATCGACATGGTTGGCCGTCGAGCGGGTGACAGGTTGCTCGTCCTCCTCGATGAGTTTGGGGTCGAGAAGTTCCAGCGCGCCGCTTAGTCGAGAGAAGGAGTACTGCCGCCGGGCTTGGGCGTCTAACGGCAGGGGGCCAGTGTGCTGGGGGAGAGGCACCGCGCCGACGCGGGCCAGCGTGTTGGCGGTTTCGACCATCTCACGCAGCGAACGCCGGGGGGTGCCGGTGGTGACTGCCCCAGCCGGCGGTTCGGTGCGGGTGACACGGATGGGTCCGGGGGCATCGTAGCCGGCGGGTAACACGCCCAGAAACGCGCCGGTCTCCAAGTCAAACCGCTCGGCCAGCAGCCGCAGCCAGGGAGAGCCGGGCGAATCGAGCTTCTTCAAGCCGGCCGACAAGATCAGATAGTCGGCGGCCCGGGTGGCGGCCACATACAACAGCCGCACGCGTTCGTCCTCGTCTTGTTGCGATTCCACCGCCGCGAACAGGTCGCTCCCGGTAAGCCCCTGGTGTTTGTCGTCCGCAACCTTGACCAGCGGCCCCAGCCGGGGCGAAAACCCGGCGGCATCTGTACTGTGTTGCAGCCCGCGGTTAAGATCGGGGACCACTACCACGGGAAATTCCAGCCCCTTCGATTGGTGAATCGACATCAACCGCACGACGTCGGTCGACTCTGGGTGGGTGGCCGCCAGCGGCTCGTCCGGCTGTTGCGAGACAAACTCGGCCAACTGGGCAATGTAGTCGTCCAGAGTGAAGATGCCGGCGGAATCGAAACCGCGCGCCTGGTCGATCAACTTGTGGAGATTGGCCAGCTTGCGTTCGCCCAGAAACTCGGCCACCAGAACGGCGTCGTAGCCGGTGCGGGTTAAGGCTTCATGGATTAGATCGGCAATCGGCAGGCGGTCTTTCAATTCGCGAAGCGCGGCGATTGTCCGCGCTGCCAAGACCGCGCGCCGCCGCTGTTCGTCATCGAGTGCCCATGCCTCCTGCCGAGCCTGCCGCGCCGCTGCGCCGGGGGCCGTATTGCCGTCGGCATACAGGGCCACATCGGCCAGCCCGTCATTCAGCCCGCCGGGGTGCTGGGCCAGCCAAAAGAGTGTTTCATCCGCTAGCGAAAAGTACGGACTGCGGAGCACGCCGGCCAGGCTCACCAGATCGTTGGGTGTTGCCAGCGCGCGGAGTAAATTGAGCAGATCGAAGACCTCTTGCTGGGCATAAAACGCCTTGCCGCCAACCAGATAGTAGTCGATGCCGTGACGCCGCAGGGCCTCTTCGTATTCGGCAACGTTGGACAAGGCACGAAACAAAATGGCGATGTCGCCCAGTTCCACGCGCCGTAAAGAGCCTGGGGGGGCGTCGGGATCGTCCTTCTTTTCGATCGGCAGCATCGGTTGAGGATCGTCAAGCAGCGCACGCAGCCGGCGGGCGATCCACTCCGCCTCTTGGCCGCGCAAGACATCGACGGGCGTCTTTTCATCATCGGGGGGCGTATACCACAAGAACTCGATGGCCGGCGTGGGCGTGGTCTGCTGGCGATGCGCCACCAGCTTTTCGTAGTGCAGGCCGCTGCCGCCCGTCGGTCCGGCATTCGTGGAACCTGCGGGCCCGCCAAAGGCATCGCAGAACAGGGCGTTGACAAAGTTCAAAATAGCCGGCTGGCTACGAAAGTTTTCCGAAAGCGGCAGGCGGCCCTGGGGTGGCATGCGCTGCTGCAAGCCGATGAAGACACGGGGATCGGCCCGGCGAAAACGGTAAATCGACTGCTTGAAATCGCCCACGAAGAAGAGCTTGCCGGTGGTCAGCCCGTCGCCGCAGAGGGCTTCGATCAACTCGACCTGCAAGGGGTCTGTGTCTTGCGATTCATCGACTAGCAGCAGCTTGATTTGAGAGGAGAGCCGGCGGCGGAGTTCCTCGTGCGCCGGATGGTACAGCAAGTCCCTGGCCCGGATCAGCAAGTCGTCGAAGTCCAGGCAGCCTAGTTCCAGCTTATGCCGGCTGAAGCCTTCGGCGATGGGCCGCACGATCGACAGCAGTTGCAACCCGGCCACGGCGCTGGGGCGGGCCGCCTCGGCATCAAATGTTAGCCGGGGGGAGAGCTTCTTGATCTGGTCGCGCAGGACGGTCGCGGCGTCGCGGTACGACTCGTACAGGTCATCGTTGGTCCAATTTTTCTTCGTGCCGCCGCCTTGCACTTTGGCATTCTCATTGATAGCCGCCAGGTCTTGGTCCGGCTGTTGGCTGGCGGAAAGGTCTGGAAGCTTTTCCAGCAGTACCTGGCGGCGTTCCAGAAAGACCTTGTGCTGGCAAGGATCTTCCCGCAGGATCCTCAACATTGTCTGGGTAGCGGGCGACTCGGCCAGTTGCCGCAGCGTGGCGGGCAGAACTTCCTCCGTATGGAACTGTTGCCAGATGGCCAGCACGTCGTCGGGCGACTTGCCGCACCACCATTCAAAGTCAATCTGTTGGCGGCGGTCGAGCAACATGCCAATCATGGTCCGCAGCTTTTCCAGCCCAAATTGCACAACCAGTTCCATCGTGGCCCGGTCGCGCTGTGCCAGCAACGCGCGCATGGCGTCGTCCAAAAACTCGGACCGCAGCGTGGCCGACTGCGTTTTGTCCAGCGTTTGAAACCGCGGATCGAGGCCCGCCTCGACCGCGTGTGCCCGCAATAGTGCGCCGCAAAAAGAGTGAATCGTGCTGACGCGGGCCGAATCCAATTCGCGCAGCAGCCGCAGCCAATGGTCGGCCACGGCTTCGTCCGTGGCGCCTTCAATGCGGGCCTGGCAGCCGCGGCGGATGCGGTCGCGCATTTCGCGCGCCGCGCGGTCGGTAAACGTGATGGCTACAAAACGGCCCAGTTCGTCCGCGCCGGCTTCCGCCAGGTGTGACAAGAACCGTTGCGTCAGCACAAACGTCTTACCGCAGCCCGCCCCGGCCGACAGGGCCACCGAGTGCGAACGCGTCGTCAATGCCTTTTCTTGCTGGCTGGTCAGGCTGGTTGTTGTGGCGGCGTGGGCCATGTTTTCTCCAAGGAGCGAACCTGATTGACGCGGCAGACCGTGCTGAAGGAGCAGTAGCCCGTGCAATGTTCGTCTAGGCTATGGACGGGGAAATCGCCGTGGCGAATGCCTTGCACCATTTCGCGCAGCCGGTTGAGCAGCTTTTGATGCCGGTCTTGCCAGAGCGGGGTGGGGCGTACGTGGTGGTCTTCCGACTCGTGAAAGCCCAGCCACGTCTTGAAGCCCTCTAACTGGACGTGCCAATAGCCGGCATGCCAAGGAACCGCGTTCTCGCCCGCCAACAGCACCTGCTGGGCCGCAAGCGAATACAGCTCTAGCTGCAGCGCGCGGCCGTCCACCTCGCTGCCCAGCTTGTCGCGGGTCTTTCCCGATTTATAGTCCAGCACGTTAAAGACGTTTTGGCCTGCTACCCGTCCTACGTCCAGTCGGTCGATACGGCCCGACAGCCTTACCATTTCCTCACCGCACTGCAACACCAACGGCTCCGTCGAAGAGAGCGGGTCGGCGGCCGGCGGCGTCGTGCCGAAAGAGACCTCAAAATGGGCCGGCCGCGGGGGAGTGTCGTACCCTTGCCAGAGTTGCGAGTATCCTTCGTGCTGCCCCCGGTAGGCTTGTGTCCATAGCCGCACCATGCGCTGGTCGATCTCGCGCATGGCACCCGCCAGTGCATCTTCGTTGTCGGGCAGCGCCATGATGGCGGCCAGCGCGGCATCGTAGTGCTGAACAAATTCTTGCTCGCTTAAGTCGCTAGGGACCGTGGGCCGGTTGCCGCGGGCGGCGTTCAAACGTCGATGCAGATCGGCCAACACGTCGTGCAGCAGGCCGCCGCGGGACATATAGTCGGTCTCCAGGCCGATCTCGTCCAGCGGTTGAAGGCGCAGCACGTGCTCCATGAAGAACTTGAAGGGACAGGCCGCGTAAGTCTCCAAATGGCTGGCGCTCCACAGCCGGTCGGGACCATATTTCCGTGCCAGCTTGTCGCGGGCAGCGCTGCTCGTGAACAATCCTTCATACGGCCCAAACGATTGCCAGTGCGAACGCTCTGCCGTCAGCAACAGCCCGGCCGTCAAGGCGGCCGGGGCCGTTTGGGAAGATGCCGCGGGTGCCGCCAATTGATGGGCCGCCAGCAGCCCGTCGTCGCCGACCATCCCCCGCGAGACGGCCAACAGGCGGAAGTCGGCAGCGCACAGCGGATCGCCAGGCGGCGGCAGCGGGCTGAGATCGGCCGCGCGTTCCACGGGGATTTTTCCCGACCCGCAAACCCGTTCGATCTCTTGCAAGTAGGGGCTGGGCAGCAACGCCTGAGCCTTGCTGTCGAGCGCCGGATAGCTCAGAAAAAGCCGCCGCGAGACCCGGCTGAGGACCTCGTAAAACAACAACATTTCTTCTTGGTTGCGTTCGGCCCGCAACACCAGTGGCAAGCCCCCCTGTTGTGTCAGGCGGCGAGTTTCCGCCTCGCTGTACAGGCCATCGTCGCGGGCGGCCGGGGGAAACGATTTTTCCGACAAGCCAGCGAAGAACAGGTAGGGAATATCGAGCGTGCGGGCAGAGCCGGCCGTCAAGACGCGGATCTGCCCCGTCTCGTCGTGGCCGCCGGGCAATTGTTGCGAGCGGGCCACATCCTGCAAAAACTCGAACCAATCCTCCAGTTTCAGCCGGGCCGGTTGTTCACCAAGGTACTCCGCCAGTGTCTGGCAGCCCCCTAGCGCCAGTAGCAGCCGCGTCCAAGCGGCCCGCTCTTGGGCGACCAGCGGGAACTTCTCCTCATCGGCAAACACAGCCCGGCGCAAACCGGTCTCCTTGGCCAGGCCTTCCATGGCCTGTTGAAACTCAGGCGCGGCCTTGCCGCCGGATGATGGTGCGTCGTCCAGCACGGACATCGCCTGGGCCAGCCCTTGCAGCAATGGCAACGCCAGCTTTGCGCGCTGGCGGCGGCGTTCCAGCGTTTCGGGCCACCTGGGATCGGTGATAGGAATGGTGTCTGGCAGTTCATTGCCGGCCTGGTCCAGCCTGGCCCAGCGGTGAATACGGTCGAGCAAGACCTTTCGGCCCTGCGGAACTTGCAGCTCGCGAATGACTTGTTCCGCCGCATCGATGGCCAGCCGCCCGGAGTCCGGCCAGTTGGGGCGGAAGAAGTTATTCCGCAAAACGGCCAGCAGTTGGCGGAAAGGCCAGTCCTCTACATGCAGCCGCACCAACGCTACCAGCGAGGCGATCGCCTTGGACTCATCCAACCGGCGACCAATCTCGATCGACGTCGGCAGCCCAAAGCGGTCGAACACCTCGCGGACCAGCGCAACGTAATCGCGCGGCGAGCGAAATACCACGGCAATATCACCCGGCCGGACCTTGTCGCCCGTGTCGGGGTTGCCTTCGATCAGCAACTGCTTGATCCGCCGGGCCAATGTCTCGATCTCGCCCAAGGTGCTGGCCGCCGCCAAAATCACAATCCTTTCCACCGTCGGCGGCTGGCGAAACTGCCGGGGGTTCTGAAACAACTCGGCTTCCAGGTGAGAAATGATCGGCCAGTCGGAAGTCGCGGGCCGCCTGAACGCTTCCACAGCCAATTGCGGATGCCGGTGTTCCAGCCGGGCCAGTGTGGCCAAGGTCTTGGCGAACAATTCTTGCCGTACCGGGGTGGGTTCCAGCGGCAGAGAGATCAACAATTCGTCCACCCGGCCGGCCAGTATCTCCAGCATTTCATGCTGGGTGCGGGTGAAGTCTGTAAAGCCATCCACGACAACCAATTCTAGCCGGGCAAATCGGGCCGGCTGCTGCTGGCGGAGTAGCGCCCGCGCCGACCAAAAGCGGCCTTCGGCGTCAAACAGGTTGTGCTGCGTGAGGATTTCTTGATAGGCCGCGTACAGGGCCCAAAGCTCTTGGTCTTTATGGCCAGACCCGACCTTTTCGCAGGCGGTGCGAAACTCATCCGGCCAGATTTCCAGCCGTTTCAATTCGCGAACAAACTGCACCAGCAAGTCGATCAATCCGGCGGTGTGGGCAATGGGTTGAAAGTGGCGCAGCTTTCCCTGGGATGCGGCTTCATCGACCAGCCGGCGGAAGAGTTCCCGCTGCTGAACGCTATCGATGCGGCGGGCCGCCGTGGGCGAAGAGGACAAGACCGCCGTGGCAAACTGGTCAAACGTCATCACGCCAGGGTCGAGGCAAGCCGGCAGATCCTTCGACAATAAACGCCCCCGCACGGCCACGGCACTCCGTTGAGTGGGGGCCAGCCACAAGGTACTGCCCGGCGAGAACCTGGCCAGTTCTTTACGGTAGCGGTTCAACAACTGCTCTGTCTTGCCGCAGCGGGCAGGGCCAGTAACAACATGAACGCGAGCAGGCATGGGGCTGGTCCGAGGCGAAGTTTGTTGCTGACTAAATTGTAGGAGGCGATTCCATCGCCGATGGATGCGTATGGCACCGTGCCCATCGGCGATGGAATCGCCTCCTACAGTCACTGAGGAAACCGAGACCACTTTATACCGCCAGCCGGAGCGGTGTACAAACGATCCGTTCACGCCCGCATTGCCGCCACCCCATTACGCCAACAGCCGGGTTGTCTACAATGCACGCCAAAGCCTGAAAGCCCTGTTCGACCCCGACTTTTTACACCGAAAACTTCCATGTCCAACGACCAACCGCTACCTCTCGACACCGATTGCCGCACGGTCAAGGCGCAGCTTGATGCCGAGCATCCGTTTCTGCTGATCGACTGCCGCGAACCGGACGAACATGCCTTGGTGTCCATCGCCGCGGCCCGGCTGATGCCGATGAGTCAGATTCAGTCCCAACTGGCCGAACTGGAACCGCATCGCCACGATCATATCGTGGTCCATTGCCATCATGGCGGCCGCAGTCGGCGCGTCACCCAATGGCTGCGCGGACAAGGTTTTCCGCTGGTCCAAAACATGGCCGGCGGCATCGACCAATGGGCGGTGGAAATCGACCCGCAATTGCCCAGGTATTAGCGGAAAGCGGCAGACGATGCTGGCATCCGCGCCTGGACAGCCTGGCTTTAAGCCGGGAGAATGCTGGCGTCAGGCGAGGGGAAGTCCCTCGTCCGCCCGGCCATGCACCAACGATGATGGAACCGCCTCGTGAAAGCCGCCAAGAAGAGTTCGCCCAAACGCCTCTCTCCCTCCACCGCGCGGCGCAACCCCAAGGCCGTGGCCGCCCAGAAAAAATCCCCAGCCAGGGTGGCCAAACCGACGGCGAAAGTCCGCGGGTTACCGCCGCGGTCCAAGGTTAAGGCCGCCGATACCTGGGATTTAGCCAGCCTGTTCGCCAACGACGAGGCCTGGGAACGGGCTTTTACCAAGTGGGAAGCCCGCGCGAGCGAGTACGAGCAGTATCGCGGCAAGCTGGCCGAGAGTGCCGCGGCGCTGGCCCATTGCCTGGAGTTCGACAACGAGTTCGACCGTGAAGGGGAGCAGCTCGGCAACTACGCCTTTCTCAAGACGGCGGAGGATACCGGCAACAGCCTGTACCAACGGATGATGGGCCGATACCAGCATGCCGCCAGCCTGGCGGGCCAGGCGGCCAGTTTCATTCGGCCAGAGATATTGTCCATTCCGGCCGCGCGGATGAAGACCTTCTTGGCCGCGCCCGAGTTGGCCCCTTATAAGCTGTCGCTGGAACGGCTGCTTCGTTTTAAGCCCCACACGCTCAGCGACCGCGAGGAAAAACTGCTGGCCATGCAAAGCCAGATGGCGTCGGCGGCCGGCCAAATCTTTCGGCAGCTTAACAATGCCGATCTCAAGTTTGGCTTCGTCAAGAACGAGCAGGGCGAACAGATCGAGCTGAGCCATGCGTCGTTCTCGGCCTGCTTGCATTCGCCCCAGCGCAAATTGCGCGAGACGGCTTTTCACCAGTATTACCAGCAGTTCGCCGCGCACGAAAACACTCTGGCGGCTTCGCTCTCTGGTTCGATCCAGCGTGATATTTACTACGCCAAGGTCCGCAACTACCCCAGTGCGCTAGAGTCGGAATTGTACGGCGACAACGTGCCAGTCAGCGTTTACGACAACCTTATCGCCAGCGTCCGCCGCCGGCTGCCCGCCCTGTACGAATACTTTGAGATCCGCCGCCGGGCGCTCAAGCTCAAGGATATCCACCAGTACGATACGTACGTGCCGATCCTGAGCGAGCTAGAGGTCAAGCGCAACTGGGCGCAAGCCGTCAAGCTGGTGATGCAATCGCTAGAGCCGCTGGGGGACGAGTATTGCGCCGCGCTCGAGCAAGGGCTGGTCGGCCGTTGGTGCGACCGCTACGAGAACCGCGGCAAGCAGAGCGGCGCGTTCAGCTCGGGCTCGTTTGACAGCGACCCTTTCATTTTGATGAACTACCAGGCCGAGGTGCTGGACCACGTCTTCACGCTCACGCACGAAGCGGGGCATTCCATGCATTCGTACTATTCGGCCCGCAACCAGCCGTACCAGTACTACCAGTACACCATTTTCGTGGCCGAGGTCGCCAGCACCTTCAACGAGCAACTGCTGAGCAAGCACCTGATGGCCCAGGCCAAGAGCGACAAAGAGCGGGCCTTTTACATCAACCGCGAGATCGACGCCATTCGCGGCACGATCATTCGCCAGACGATGTTCGCCGAGTTCGAAAAAATTACCCACGCTACGGCGGAATCGGGCGAACCACTGACGACCGAGCGTTTCAAGGGCATTTACCAAGAGCTGCTACAAGCCTACTTTGGGCCCAAGTTCACCATTGACCCCCAACTTTCGCTGGAGTGCTTTCGCATCCCGCACTTTTACCGGGCGTTTTACGTCTACAAGTACGCCACCGGCCTGTCGGCGGCGATTGCCCTGTCGGAGCGCGTGGCCAAGGGGGGCCCGCGCGAATTGGCCGATTACCTCAATTTCCTCAAGTCGGGGTGTTCCAAGTTTCCGCTCGATTTGCTGCGCGACGCCGGCGTCGATATGGAACAGCCTGGCCCCGTCGACACGGCCCTGGCCCGCTTTGAGCAGTTGGTGAAGGAGTTGGATGAATTGGTGTAGACAGGGCAGTCCAGTAACATGCAAAGAGTGTTCACCAGAGGATTCCTCCGTCGTCCCGTCCGGCCATGAACTCTTATCTGACCATGACGGCTGGAGCTCGAGCGGGGGCAACCTTTCTGCTCGATCCCCGTAGCGAATGCACCCTGGGCCGCGGGCTGGATTGCACCGTGGTGCTGGCCGATACCCACAGCTCGCGGGTGCATGCCGTATTGCATTTTCGCAATGGGGCCTGGCACGTCCGCGATGCCGACAGCCGCAACGGCACCTTTGTCAACGGCCAAAAGGCAGACGACTGCATGCTGGCCGACGGGCATACCATCAAAATCGGCGGCACGGAATTCGTCTTTGGCCAAAGCGCCGAGCCCCCCACGGTGGCCGCGCCGGTCATCAATCTGGAAAAGACCGAAACCTTGGTCCGCCAGGCGGCCATGCCGGGCGACGATTTCGCGGTGGCTGCGGCCAACGTCCGCGACTTCGAGCAAAACGCCGACTTGCTGCTGCTATATCAGCTTAGTATTCGGCTGTTGGGCTGCTCCGACCCGGCCGAGGTCATCCGCATCGCCCTGGAGCTATTGCGCGAGCGCACCGGGGCCTCGCTGTGCGGGTTTTTGTGGGTGGACGACGAAGGCCAGCTCAAGCCCAAGCTGACCTTGCCCGACCAAGGGGAAGAGGCCATGCCGCTCAGTTCGTCGCTGACGCGGCTGGTGCAAGAAGAAGGCCAGGCCGTATGGATTGCCAGCCACGAGCAAGGCGACCTGACCGAGAGCATGCGGCATTACGCCGACGCCGTCTGCGCGCCGCTGCTTTCCAAGGGGCAAATGCTGGGGGCCATCCACGTTTATCTGGCCCGCGGCCGGTTTCGCGAGCCGCAGTTTGAGTTCACCATTTCGCTGGCCAATATCGTGGGGGCGGCACTGGCGCGTGCCCGCAGCGAGGAGAGTGTCCGCAGCGACCTCGACCGGCTGAAAGCGGCCCTGCCCGGCTGTGACGAAATGATCGGCGAGTCGGCTCCCATGCGCGACCTGAAAAGCAAGATCGCCCGCCTGGCGCAGGCCGGCGGCTGCGTGCTGGTCCGTGGTGAAAGCGGCGCTGGCAAGGAACTGGTGGCGCGGGCCATCCACCGTTCTAGCCGCCGCGCCGACCGCCCGCTGTTGTCGGTCAACTGCGCGGCTATTCCGGAAGATCTCATGGAGAGCCAGTTGTTCGGCCACAAGAAAGGGGCGTTTACCGGGGCCGACAACGACCACGTGGGCTACTTCCAGCAGGCCGACCTGGGGACGCTGTTTCTGGATGAAGTTGGCGAACTGCCCCCACAGGGGCAAGCCAAGCTGCTGCGCGTGCTGGAAGGGCACCCTTTCTTGCCAGTCGGAAGCACCAAGGAAATCAAGGTTGACGTGCGGGTGATTGCCGCCACCAACCAGGATCTGCAAACCTACGTGCGTCAAAAGCGGTTTCGCGAGGACCTGTATTACCGGCTAAGTGTGTTCGAGCTGTTTATTCCTCCGCTGCGCGAGCGAAGCGACGACCTCGGCCGGCTGATCGACTTTTTCTTGGACCACTTTCGCCGCCAGCATGGCCGGCCGGCGCTCAAGCTGTCGGACAAGGCCCGCGCCAAACTGTGCGGCTACCACTGGCCCGGCAATGTCCGCCAACTGCGCAACGTGCTGGACAGCACGGTTGTGTTGGCGGTGGGCGACTCCGTGGAACCGAGCGACATCGCGCTGCGCGACAGCGGGCGCGAGGACGATTTCGACTCGCTGCGGATCGAGGATTGGGAACGCAAACTGATCGGCGAGGCCCTGCTGCGGACCAGCCACAACAT
Organism: Pirellulales bacterium; assembly: GCA_050247075.1. Taxonomy (GTDB): domain Bacteria; phylum Planctomycetota; class Planctomycetia; order Pirellulales; family JBFWUW01; genus JBFWUW01. Next base: position 19,337 of record JBFWUW010000075.1, read on the forward strand.
TCCCGAAGCCGCCAAACTCTTGGGCATCGGCCGGGCCACGCTCTACCGCAAGATCGACGAATACGGCCTAAAGAGGTAGCGCGGCGCGCTAGGGTAGGATTTTGAAGCGGCTCCGGCAGCGCACTTTCGCGGCATTATCTTCAATCGCCTGAAAAGTACTTGTCGCGACAAGCGGGTGGGCCTTGTTACACTAAACGGAAACGCGTTCCAGGTGGCCCGTCCTTTTGTAACAACGCCCTGCTCCTGAACTGATTAGCCATGTCTCTTGACTTGACCACATCCGCGATCGAATCTGGCGACGATGCCGTGCGCCCGCCGGTGCCGCCGCTGTACCGTTTTTCGGTCGAGGAATATCATCGCATGCCCGCCGCCGGCATCTTGGCGGGCGAGGAGCGGGTGGAACTCCTGGATGGCTGGATCGTTCCCATGACACCTATTGGACCGTTGCACTGCCGTGCGATCGAGAAGCTGCGTCGCATGATCGAACAGTTTCTGCCGGCGGGATGGCACGTTCGCTGCCAGCACCCTATCACTTTGGCCACCAGCGAACCGCAGCCGGACTTGGCGGTGGTCCGGGGCGGTGTGGATGATTTCGGTGAGCGGCACCCGTCTCCGAGCGATTTGGCACTGTTGATCGAGGTTTCGGATAGCTCGCTGCACATCGATCAAGTCCAAAAGCTGCCGTTGTACGCGGCCGCCGGCGTTCCGGAGTATTGGATCGTCGATCTGGACCAGAGCCGTTTGGAGGTTCATCGCGACCCGCGTCCAGGCTCCCACAAGGCACCGGCCAGTTACGCGCTGCGACAACAATTTCAGCGGCAAGACGCCGTGCCACTCGTGCTGGCGGGGAGCGAGGCGGGCCGTTTGGATTTGCGCGACTTGCTGCGATAATGCGGCGGCGTAGCTGTCCGACGCTTGTCCGCCCGCTACGGCTCCACCTTCCAGGCTTCTACCTTTACACCCGTTGAAACGAGCAGCACGCGCTGGCCGTCGATCTCCGTCGCGGCTAGTCCGTGCAGGGCCGTGCCGTAGTGAAAGCTGTCCGCCAAAGTGCCGTCGGCGGCGACGAACAGGACAGAACCGTCGGGGCTGGCCACCAGCCAATGGGCGTTGTCGCCTGGTAGCAGTTTGCCGCTGGTGATGCTTTCGACGGGCGAAGTGTGGTTGCCGGTGGCCAGCGCCAGTTGCCACAGTTCCTCGCCTTGCAGATTGAATCCCAACAGCAGTTGATTGCCCGTCGCCGAGGGGGCCAGTCCGCAGTATTCCGGCTTTCCGTCGCCATTGAGATCGGCGGCGGCCAATTTAAATAGATGCTGGTTGGGCACGACGACCTTGTCCTCACGCTCGCCAAAGGCCGACAACACCGCCAAAAACGGCGGATCACTGTCGCGGATCAAGCCGTTGGCGCAGACTAGGCGGGGAGTGTCGCCATCCAGGCCCGGTGCCAGCACCATTGAGTAGGCATCGTTCATTTCGTCGCGATAACGCCAGCGGCGTTTGCCATCCAAGTTAGCCCGCTGCACGCCGACATCGCCCCAATAGCTGACGCAGAGGTCCAGCTCGCCATCGGCGTCGATATCGGCCAGCAGCGCATCGGCAATGCCGGCGTGGCCCGATTCCTCGGGATACATCAGCAAGGGCTGCCATTGCTCGTCATACAAAAACAAGTACTGCTCGCCATTGGCCAGGGCCAGGTAGTAACGCTTACCGGCGGCATCCACGGCCGTTCGCAAAAAGGCCGTAACCGCGTCGGCCGGAACATTCTCCAAGGCATGTCGTGAGATAGTCTGGCCCTCGGCGTTCAACTCCACCACATGCCGCCAGCCATCGTGGACGAAAATCCGAGAGGGGCCGTCGGTTTGCGGGACAACCAGCACGTTGCCCGCATCCGTGAGGTCGCTGGTCGACCAAAGTTGTGTCAGCTTGACGGTCTTTGGCTCGTCGCGCGGAGCAATCGCCGCCGCGCCGTCGCCCGGCGTTGCTTCGGGCGGTGCGTTGATCCGCGAGTAGTATTCCACCAGTTTGGCATCGTAGCGGGCCAGTGTCTCTTCATGCAGGCTATGGCCATCTAACAACTGTTTGAGCCGCGGCGGCAGTTCGCTGGCTAGCGCCGGGTTATAGCCAACTTCATTGTCTTCCAGCACGCCGTCGGGCCCCAGCACCAACAAGTTGGGCAGCCGCAATTCGGCCAGTCCCAAGGCTTGCAAGGCGGCGGCGTCCGCCCGCGCGATCGGCAACGAAGCACCAATCTGGGAAAACCGCTCCAGCAACGCATCGTTATCGACGGACGATTCATCCACGCTCACCGCCAAGAACTGAATGGCGTCGTTGTCGGCGTATTTGTCGTACACCTTTTGCAAGTTGGGCAGGCTGGCCAGGCAGGGCTGGCACCAGGTGGCCCAGAAATCGAGGACCACCACCTTGCCCGACAGCGACTCGCGGGTATGCACGGTGCCATCCAGGCCGGTCAGGGAGAATTCGCCAACTTGCTTTCCCAGTTCGCGCGAGGGAGCGGGCGGAACGGGCTGCAGCTTATAATGGTTGAAGCGTGGAACCGCCTTGGCCGTCGGGGGAATCTCAAATTCAAACAGCGCCGGGTCAATCTTGGAATCGACCTTGGCATCGCGGAAATCGGCGGCCAACGTCATATTTCCATCGGCTCCCCGTTCGGCAAACATCTGTTGCAAGACTTCCGTGGGATACTCCAGACGCCTTAGCAAGCTGGTCCGCTGGTCGATCCACAGCACAAGCCGGCCATCGGTTCGGTCTAAGCGGATCTTGTGATGCCAGCGGCCATCGTACTTTTCCGGCGGCAATAGCTCCGTGCCGGTCACGTCGGCCAGAATCTCCTTGAGCGGATCGTCCGCCGCCAGCAACACCAATTGCACGGGCGGTCCCCCCATCCCGCTCCCCAAGTAACTGGCCAATACCTGATCGAGCATCAAGTCGTTGGGGACAATTTTGGCGGGGCATTCGACATCCAAGACGTCATCGCCAAATGTCTTCTCCTCGTCCTTGATGATTGCCCGAAAACGCTCGCCATCAGCCGCAACCACCGCGGATTGTGCCTTCACGCGTAGCTGGTTGGGACGAACAAATGCCACGCTGTAGTCAAAATCGTGCCGCTCGGGCTGGCCGTCGCCGCTTGGCTGAAACCGCAGTTCCACCTGTCCGGCATCGCGATACGAATGGGCCTGTTGATAGACGGCGGCCATCTTCTCCAAAACTTCGTCGGCATTGGCGGCCGGCAGCGGTTCGCCGGCATCTTCCTCGGAAGTGCCCGCCGGGGCACCACTTTGGCCGTCGTTTGATGTCGCCGGCTTATCGCCCGAGGCCGACGTGGAATTGTTGCAGCCCGTCGCCGGTACAAGGACCGCCGCCAGCAGCCACAACAGAGAAAGCCCCACTGCCGATGTCCGTGTCATCCTTGCCATAACCAGAATCCTTGGAGGTTGATGCGCTTCTAAGGCAATAGCCGCAAAGCGATGATCTCTTAACTCGCTAATTTCGTGCAGCGATGGGCAAACGGACTGCCGCCATCCCACGGCGGCAACTCTTGCTATGCTGGTGGCCACCGTCACCGATAGCACATTCGATTATCGAAAAAGTAGCCGCTGGCGTAAAGCTCGACTTCTTGACCGCGTCACGATACAAGCCGTAAGATTCGATAAATGGGAAAGTTGGGGGAGAAGAGTTGTCATTTGTCAGTGTTCAGTTTGATTCTTCAGCCTTTCGCCTTCATCCTTGCTCCATGTTTTCCCTCCGCTACGGCCAAAACTCCGAAATGCACCTCGATCTGCCGGCCGATGCCCTGTTGGGGCCGGTGCGGGCGGGGGACGATGGCGAGCTGGAGGATCCGTTGCTAGCGGCCAGGCAGGCGCTGCGGCAGCCGTTGGGCTTTCCGCCGCTGCGTGAGGCCGCCGTGCCGGGCGATAAGGTGGTTATTGCGCTTGAAACTGGGGTTCCGCGGGCCGATTGCTTATGCGCGGGGGCGATTGAGTCGTTGCTGGAAGCCGGCGGGCAGGCCAGCGACTTTACCATCTTACGCACCCAGGCCGATGTAGATGCCGGTCTGCCCGACCCGCGCGGCCGCTTTCCGCCGGAGATTGCGGCCGCCGTGCGGTTGGCGATCCATCAACCCAACGATCGCAGCCAGATTAGCTATCTGGGGCTGACCAGCGAGCAGCACGACGTCCATCTCAACCGGCTGCTGTGCGACGCCGACCTGGTGTTACCGATTGGCACGGTTCGCGGTGGTAAGAAGTCGTCGCCCGCCCGCAGCCTGTTTCCTACCTTTGCCGGAAACCCGCCCTCGTCCGGCAAGCAGGCCGCCGCCAAGAAGCAGGCAGACACCCCGCCGGCCGACACCGACGAAGCCGATAACGTCGCCTGGATGTTGGGAGTACAATGCCTGTTGCAGGCCGTGCCTGGTGCCAATGGCGGCATCTGCGCGGTGCTGGCGGGCACGGCTGGCGAACTCAAACAAGTGGCCCGCCGCAGATACCGCGCGGCTTGGGAGCGCAAAGCCGCTGCCAGGGCGGACCTGGTGATTGCCGCGATTTCTGGCGGAAGTTGGGATCAAACCTGGGACAATGTTGGCCGCGCCGTTCGCGAAGCAAGCAAGCTGGTGGCCGATGGCGGGGCGATCGCGGTCTGCTGCGGCTTGTCCACTCCCCCCAGCGATGCCTTGCGGCTGGCCTGCCAGGCCGACGACCCGCACTCCGTGCTACGGCGGCTTCGCAAGGCGTCGGCACCCGATCTGGCCGTTGCCACCCGATTGGTACGGGCACGCGAAATGACCCACATCTATCTACTCAGTCCATTGGATGAAACGGCGGTCGAAGAGTTGGGAATGGCCGCGGCGTCTGGTCCCGACGACATTGCTCGCCTGGCCGCTCGCAGCGAGTCTTGCCTGGTCCTGGCCGATGCCCAACATGTGTTGGCGGTCGCGGAGGGCGACGACTGATGTTGCCTAACGAGTAAACATCCGCAACAACGGCCAACCGGGCGATTGCTTGAGGTATTTGGCCAACCGGTCCCGCAAGGCCTGGTAGATGCGGCGCAGAAGCTGGTCCTTTTGGTTGGCTTCTGGCAGGGACTTCCAGCATTTATCAAGCTGCCGCACGGTTTGCTTATAGAGAGGCTTGCGTTGCTCGGCCGGAAAGATCGACGCCAGAAGGGTAGCCAAGATCGACTCCAACCGATAGAGCGCCTGGTAGAATGGCGGCAAGGCGTCGGGATCAATTAGCCGCAGCCAGCCGGCCGCCAATGCCGCGCCACCAGTCTGCAATTCGTGGACGGAGAGCAACAACTGGTGGACCGCCGTGCCGCTATCGGGCGGTAACTCCAACGCCGCGCGGCCCACCTCCACCGCTTCGGAGTCGCGCTTGACGGTCCACAGGCTGAGCGCAATCGGAAACAGCATCCGGCCGGTCTTGTCGGTTCGCGTCCGCCAATCGGCCGACCAGTGCAAAAGTTCCGCATCGCGATCGAACAAATGCAACGCATTGATGACCGCGTACCAGGTTTCCGTCCGCTCGTGCAGATGCTGGCCGTGGCGCTGCATAAGGTCCAAGACCAGATCGGGCCGTTGGGCATCGGCCGCCTCGTGGATGTACTTCTCGGCCGCTGAGGAATACAACGCACCTCGGCCGGCCAATTCGTTCAGCCTGGCCAGCATCCGCGGCCAGATCTCTAGCGAAGATGCCAGATTCATCCAGACCCAACCCGCCTGCGGCTGCACGTCGGGCCGCGCCAGCATGTCGCCCAGCACGGGTTCCACATGTTGCCCCCAGTTGGCTTTGAACATGGCACCGATCAGCGAGTCCAGCGGGCCGGGGTTCTCCATCGGCGTCACGCACAGTTGTTGCACCAGCGGTACGGCGGCATTCCAATCGCCGCGGTGGGTGGCCAGCTTGGCCTTGTCGCTGAGCAGCCAGGGGCGAGGAATGCTGGCTGCGCAGTGCTGCAAGGTCCGTTCCGCCTCGTCGAACTCGCCATCCTCCAGTTGCAGATCGAACAGCGCCGACTCCGCGAACAGGTAGTCGGGCGCAATCTCAATCGCCCGCTGAAAATCGCGCTTGGCACCCGCCCGATCGCCGTTCTTGAGCCGGGCCTCCGCCAGGTAGCCCCAAGATACCGGCCGCCGCGGATCGATGCGGGCCATTTGCTGAGCCGCCGCCAGGTATTCGGCAGGGTCGCTCTCTTCGTGCCATGTTGCCAGGCGTCCCCAGGCCACGTAGCAATCGGGATCGCCTTGCAGCAACCGCTTCAATTCCGCGATGGCGGCGGGGGCATCGCCTCGCTGCATCAAGATTTCACCGCGCAAAATGGCCAGCGGTTGCGGCGGGCCGGCGACAAAGACGGGCGGAGAACAGGCTTGCAGCGCCTCGTCGAACTGGCCATCGGCGGCTAACCGTTTGGCCTTGGCCTCATGCGCGTGGACGTTTCGCGGGTCGATCGCCAGCACCCGGTCGATCGCGGCCAGGCATTCGTCGCGTTGGGCTGGCTGGTCCAACATGTCGGCCAGCACCAGCCAGCTCCGCGGTTCGTGCGGGCGTGTGCGAGTAAGTTCGCGGGCTTGTTCCAAGACAAGTTCGGGACGGTTCAACTCGTTCGACCATTCGCGCAGTTTGTCCCAAGCCCAGTCGTAGCCGGGTGCCACGCGGACAGCCGCCTGCACCTTGGACAAGGCCTCTTCGCGCTCGCCTTGCGTCCACAGCAGGTCGGCCAAGTGCCCGTAATTGCGGGCGTCGTCTGGTTCTCGCTTGAGCGTGCGTTCCAAGGTCTGGCGGGACAGGGCCGGTTGGCCTTGCAGCTTGTAAGTCTCGGCCAATTGCCGGCCAGGTTCTCCCCACGACGGATTTATCGCCCAGGCCTTCTTGAGGGCGTCAACTTCGCCGGCAAAATCGTGCCGTTGGCGGCAAATCGCCGCCAGTTCCAGCCAAATCCGCGGCAGCAGCGGAAACTGTTGCGTGGCCGATACCGCCAAAGAGTGCGCATCATCCAGCCGGCTCATGTCCAACAATTGCCGTCCGACCGCTACCCAAGCGTGCCACAGGTCGGGACGGGCATCCAGGGCTTGCCGCAACAGCCCCAAGAGTTCCTCCGCATCGAGGGTTCCCAGGGCGTATTCGCGATAGCTCAGCAGCCCGTCCCCTTGCATGACCTGCCGCTTCAGCTCGTCGAAGATAAACCGCAACTCCTCGGACCGCTCGGCCCGGGTGGCACAGATTTCAATGAGGTTGCTGATCGCCAGATCGTAGTCGATGGAGAGTCGCAAGGTCTGCCGGAATTGGGCCTTGGCTTGCGGCACCTCGCCGTTGCGGCGATGGGCCTGGCCGCGAATGTACGGCACCACCGGGCTGATCGGATCGAGCTGTTCGGCGACCGTGGCCGCCTTCAGGGCTTCGTCCCAATTGTTGCACTGGCAGAGCCAAATGGCCCGTTCGCGCTGGGCCCAGGCATCGCTGGGAAAGCGTTCCACCAGTTCGTCCAAGGCAGCCGTGACTTCATCGGGCGAAGTGTTGCGCAATTGGTCGATGAGCAGCACGCGCAAGGCAAAGTTGTGCGGAAACCGCTCCACGGCTGAACGCAGATGGGCCAGGGCCGCCTCGTCTCCTTGCAACTGCGACAACAGGCCGGCCGCACCCGCGTTGGCATCGCGGGTTTGCGGTTCCAGCTTGAGGACTTGCCGCCAGTACTCCAGCGCGGCCGGCTTGTCGTCGCGGAACAATGCCTGGTTGGCCGCCGCGCGCAGCCATTCCACCGGATGCGTCTTGCCGCGGGCCTTGGCCAGCAAATCTTGGGCGGGCTGCTGTTTGCCGTAGCGCAGGCAAAGATCGGCCGCGTATAGCAGCAGTTCGCCATCGCGCGGGCGCTGCGAAAGCGCATCTTGCAAGATCGAGAAGGCTTCCTTGGTGCGATCGACCCGGTCGAGCGCCGAGCACAAGGTCCGCGCGGGCCAACTCGACTTGCCGCCGAACCGTTGGAAGCGATCCCGCAGCCAGCGCAGGGCGACTTCCGTCTGGCCGGCCGACTGGGCCGCTTGGAAATAATTGCGCGCACAAAACTCATTCATGTCGTCCAGGCAAGCGGCGAAGCGAAACAGCTCCAAGGCTTCCGCATGGCGCGACTGGCTGGTGCGAACCTCAGCCAACAGCGACAGCGACCGCGAATCATTGGGGCGATAGCGCAGCGCCCGCTTCAGCAATTCCTCCACCCGCGGGTTCAGGCGGGCGTCGCCCACCAGGTCGGCGGCGTACTGGGCGCAAAAGATCGGGTCTTGTCCTTGTTGTGTGGCTCGTTGCGAGAGCAATTCCGTCCGCTCTTGGTTTCGCCCCAATTCGGCCAGGCAATGCAGCTTGGAAAGCAGCGTCTGGGTATCGTCGGGAAACTGCTGGAGCAGAAGCTCGTCGCAGCGCAACAGGCTGCCATTGTCCGAGTCGTAAGCCGCCATGCTACGGCGTGCCCAGGCTGTCAGCCGATGGCCGGCATGAACGCCGCGCATCTGCTCGTAAATCCCGCGGGCTTCGTCGCGGCGGTGGCTTTCTAGCGCCCGTTGAATGCGATAGAAAAAGTCGTACAACTCCGCGTCGGGCAGTTCGATACCGGCGAAGAGGGTGGCCTTGTCGCTGGGGACCATCAACATGCCTCTCGGCCCGCTCGACTTGTGGCTTTCAAACAGGGCTTCCGCCAGAAACTCGCGAAAGTGCCGCTCGCCCGGATCGCGAATCAACAACGATCCGCGAAGCTGGTCGTAGCCAATCACCGACTGCAAGTGCCCCATGCCGGGGGCAACCGTGGTCAACGTGAAAGGGACTCCCCGGTCCAACAGCGCCGTAGCGCTATCCCAGGTAACGCAAAACTCGCGGGCTACAAAGCCATTCTCATCGGCCCAGCGGCGCTCGCTGTGGGCGGGCGTGCCGTCGTAGCAGATTTTTTCCGCCACGTCCAAATGGTCGGCCGGCATCGACCAAAAGCTGGAAAGGGCGGTCAGCGTAGCCGGCGCGCAAGTCACATGGTGTTGGCGGACAAACTTGACCGGCAATAGCACGCGCCTGGCGGCCTCCCCTTTTTCCAGGCGTTCGGCCAGCTTTTCGTACAGCGGCTGTTCGGCCAGACGGGCATAGCGGGCGGCCGCGGCATGATCGCCAGAGTAGTAGGCCGCGTCCGAGCACGATGCGGCCAGGGCGGCCCGGCGGCCCTTTTCCAAGTGCATCAACGGCTGAAACTCTTCAATCTTCTCAAAGTTGGCCCGTGCCTCTTGATGCAGGCCCAGCTCATTCTGCAAATAGGCCAATTGGCCCAGCACATCGCCACTTTCCAACCGGCCCGCGGCTTCGTTCAGCAAGGCCAACGCCTCGTCGTCGCGGTTGAGTTGCACCAGGCGGTGGGCGGTGAACTGCACGGCCGGCCGATACCAGGGATGCAGTTCCAGCGAACGGCGCGATGATTCTAGCGATTCTTCGTGCCGGTCTTGCGATTCCAGCACATGCGATTGTTCCAGCCAGATCCAAGGCAGTTCGGCGCCAATCTCCAGGGCCCGCGCAATCCATTGGTCCGCCGCTTCAAAGTCCCGCAGCATGGCCAGCACATGCCCATGCGCGGCAAACCAGGCGGCCTGGATGCTGGGCTCGGCGGTGGACAAGTCTCCTTGTTGCCGCAAAAATCGCCAGGCAGGCAACGGCCCGCGGCGATGAAAAATCAGCAGCGCCCGAAAGTAGCAGGCCTCGGGGTGGGCCGGCGCACCGCGCCAGGCCAGATAATGCAACATCCCGCCCAGCCGCTGGCTGCCCAGATTATTGGCCAGCCGGCCGGCCAACACCCGATCGTCTGGTTCGGCAAACGCATCCAACGGGCCAAGTTGTTGCCAGGCGCGATAAGCCTGCAAGTACTGGCCAGACTCATAGATGTCCAGAATCGACTGCCGGGTGGCCGGATCAAGCTGGTGGTTCATGTCGGGGCGGACGAAAAACATCGCGGGCTTTGAATTGCCGCTAGATCCGTGGCAGAGAGAATGCAGGGTAGCGCAAGGTAAGAGGCGTTGCAAGCATCATTGGTTCACCCTCGATGGATCGGTCTTCCCTCCATAACGCACGGGTGTTCTGTTGGCGGAACGATACTGCCTGACAGCTTTCACAAGAGATCGGCTGTTTGGCCTTGGCATTGCTAGCATGGAGCGGTGGAAACGATCCAACTTTGGGCAAGTCTCTTGGAAGAAATTACAAAGCGCCCCTCTGCAACCGCCGCCGACGGGCGGAAGCCAGAACCGCTCGTTGACCATTAAGTCATTGCCACCGCAAGTGTTGTGTGCGGAACGCCCCGCCTATGCGATGTTCCCGCTGCGTTCTGGCACGCCATCTGCATAAAGTGCGGAAAAGTTTGCCCGCCTTATGAAACGGAATTCGGGAGGCCCACGACGATGGATCGTCGCCAAAAAATCATCATGATGCGTGACATTCTGGACCATTTGCACGATTGCTTCGAGCAATGGGAAGCACCTCAGCAGCGCTCGGTCCCTTGGTTGGCCGAGTCGATCGAACGCGATCTGGTCCAGTTTCGCCGCCTGTGCGATGCGCTCAAGCAAGAGACCCTCGATTCGCCCGAGCGGCCCGCCGCGCTAATGCCTTGTCATGGCTAAATCGTTCGGTCACATCCGAATGGGTGCCCCTAGCGCGCATGCCGCCAGCAGCACTCTAGTTCTAGCATTTGCGGCACATGGCGAATCTGGTCTTTCAGAGCCATGCGGATGGGCGCTATAATCGGCCGTCCTGGATATTCATGGCTCGTTCGGCGAAAAAGTCCCGCTTCGTCGCGCATGTGCCGCCAGGAATGGACGCAGACCCTGGATCACAAGGAGGTGATCGAAATGATCTCCACTCGCCCGTTGTTGTTGATGTCGCTCGCCCTGGGTTGCCTTTGTTGGCCCCCCGCGTCTCTTTTGGGCGAAGAACCGAACCCGCCCGCTTCAGACGTACAGGCACTGGACCAGGCATCCCCCTGGGCCGAAGACGATTTCGGCTCGCCCGAATTCATTGACGAGGCGGAATCGCCGCCGGTTCCACCGGGCTATCGTTCGGAGCAGATTGAGTTTTCGCCCGCCCCCGACGCGATTCGCGCTCGTGGCTGGAGTGATCGCCGCGGCGTTCGGCAAGCCCGCCGCACGCCCAGCAGCATTGTCTCTCCCTATCAGTTGCCCAGTGCCAAGGTCGCGGATGATATCCACGACCTGGAAGACCGCGAGGAATTTCTGTCGACTCACCGGGCAACCATCT
>JBFWUW010000076.1:0-29521 GCA_050247075.1 Pirellulales bacterium
CTTGGCTCCGCCTCGAAGGATGATCGAGGGGCGGCCCCCTTCGTCATTGGCGACTTCCACGTCGCGCCAACTGATGCCTTTGATCCAGCCGGTCCCCAGCGCCTTTAGCTCTGCTTCCTTGGCGGCCCAGCGACCGGCAAAATGCTGCGTGGCTTGCTTGCGAGACTGGCAATACTTCACCTCCAGCGGCGTATAAACGCGGTTGACGAACAGTTCGCCATGCCGATCAACCATTTGCGCAATCCGCAGGCACTCGATAATGTCCGTGCCAATTCCCACCACGTTGTGCATCGTCAATCCTGTTTGTCTGTCGCCTATGCTATCCGGCGATTTCACCGCTCGTTTGTAGGAGGCGATTCCATCGCCGATTGATTCGCTACGCTTCATGCTGCCCGGCGGGTGGGCCAGCGTCAATCCCCGCCGCCTTCACCTTGGCCGCGGGCCGATAACGGGCCGCCAAGATGCTGGCCACAATCAGCAGCAAGCCATCCACGCCCCAAGTCACCCAGGCTTTCGGACCGCGCCAAGTGCCGCCGATCCAGCTTCGGCCCGCCGTGGCCTGGGCCCGCATGAAACCGGCGAACGACGGCGCACCCATGTCGGCCCGCGTCGCTTCCAGGAGTTGCCAGCGTGGGTCGCGGGTGGACTGCAGGTACTCGTGCCGATAGTGCCGGAATGCCGCATAGTGCTGTCCACCCGCCGTGGCCAGGCCCGTCAACAACGCCATGCCCAGCAGTAACCGCCGATCGCGCAGTTCCAGCCGCACAAAGATGGCTCGCACCGCCAGGCCCAGGGCCAGCCCTAGGCAGATCGGCAACAGTAGCACCGGTGTCCACGGCGGCCGCAAGCTGGCAACCAACGTGGCCGCGGCAGCCGACAGGCCCAGCGCGGCCAATACGAAACCAGCCACGCGGTATGCAACTGTGAAAACGCCGTCCGTACCGTTCGATCGACGCGCCTCTGGGGGCAAATCGCTGCGCGAATCATTCATGCAACACCCGGCCATCTTCTCATTGCCAGCGCACGCCGCAGGCTTTTTCCGCGCGGGCCAAAACGGCGGCCGCCTTCTTGCGGGCACGCGCCGCGCCGTCAGCCAAGATTTGGCGAATGCGGTCGGGGTGGGCGGCCAGTTCGGCGCGCTTTTCGCGCGCGGGCCCAAAGTAGCGCTCGGCCGCGTCCGAAAGGGCTTTTTTGACTTCGCCATAGCCAAACCCGCCCCGGCGGTATAGGGCGGCCATTTCGGCGGTTTCGGCGGGCGTAGCTACCAACGAGTACAGTTGGTAGAGGTGGTCGTCATCCGGCTCCTTGGGCTGCTCCATCGGCCGGCTGTCGGTCGTGATCCGCATGATTTTCTTGCGTTGGGCCTTGGCCTCTTCAAAAATCTCCAAGGTATTGTCGTAGCTCTTGGACATTTTTTCGCCATCGGTGCCGGGGACTTTGGCGGAAGTATCCAACGTCTTGCCCTTGGGCAGAACGAACGTCTCGCCAAAATGGTGGTTGAAACTGCCGGCCACGTCGCGGCAGACCTCGATATGCTGCAATTGATCGGCACCGACCGGCACGGTGTCGGCGTCGTAGGCCAAAATGTCCGCCGCCATCAGCACGGGGTAGGTAAACAGGCCGGCGTCGGCTGGCAGGCCCTTGGCCTTCTTGTCTTTGAAGGCATGGCAACGTTCCAGCAAGCCAATCGGCGTGCCGGTCATCAGCAGCCAGCAGAGTTGGCTGACCTCGGGCACGTCCGACTGCACGAATAGCACGGCGTGTTCCGGGTTCAGGCCCAGCGCTAGCAGGTCGATGGCCGCATCGAGCGTAAGCTGAGACAACATGTGCGGATCGCGCACGGTGGTCAACGCGTGCAGATTGGCAATGAAGTAATAGGCTTCGTCCGCTGTCTGAAGGTCGATATATTGCCGAATCGCACCAAAATAATTGCCCCAATGGAAGCGGCCGGTAGGCTGAATGCCGGAAAGAACGCGCATAGTGTGAACGTGGTAGCGTTAGGGATTGTTCAACTCGGCGGCTGGCACGAAAATGTGCCGCGCCGCCGGCAACATTGTAACGCACGGTGAACGGTTCGGCACGACTGCCGGCACGGTTCATGCTAGCATGGCCCACACCTTGGTGCGGTTGACAGTCGTCCCGCCGTTCCGCTAAAACGCCACCCTTGTATTTCGTTCGCCGGCCAGGTAGGCGGAAACGTCATCGGCCGGCGGCCGACCGCGGCGCATGCCCGGTTTGATCCAGCGGTCCCGGAGGCCTCGCACCCGATGAATCGCTTGAAATCGCTCTCAATGCCGCGGCCCGCGCCGCCGGCTTCCGATACGAATGTATCGACGGCGGTCTACAGCCCCGGCCATCCCCACGCCCCCCAGGCGCTGTTTGGCCCGCTGCATTACGAACCCAACTACGCCTATCCGCTGCTGGTTTGGCTGCATGGACCGGGCGACGATGAAACCCAGTTGCGGCGGGTTATGCCAATGATCAGCCTGCGCAACTACGTAGCTGTTGCGCCGCGCGGCACTGGTGCCTCGGCCGGCCGGTCGGGCCACGGCTGGCCGCAGAACCAGGCCGAGATTGGCCTGGCGGAACAACGCGTCTTCGACGGTATCGACGCGGCCCGAAGAAAATTCCATGTCCACGAACGGCGGATCTTTCTGGCCGGCTTCGATTGCGGCGGCACGATGGCCTTTCGTTTGGCCCTGATGCACCCCGAGATGTTCGCGGGCGTGATTTCCCTGGGAGGGGCCTTTCCCAGCCGGCATTCGCCGCTAGCACGGTTGAACCGCGCGCGGAATCTGCCGATCCTGCTCTCCACCGGCCGAGACAGCGGTGTTTATCCGCCCGAGAAAGTCTGCGAGGATCTGCGGCTGTTCCACACGGCGGGCTTTCAAGTGGCGCTGCGGCAGTATCCTTGCGGCCAAGAAATCGCCCTCAACATGCTGTCCGACATCGACCGTTGGATGATGGAGCAGATTAATTGTCCGGCCACATCGATCTGCGAGTAAACGCCGCTGCCTGGAACGATCGGCCGTGCTAGCAGGCCAGGACTGCCCACCCATAAAAGTGGCCTTTACAAGGCGGGCCAGGCTCCTACAATCTGCCTCGATTTGATGAGAGACACGCGGTCGACGCCCCCAAATTTTTGGCGGCTGATGGCCGATCGTCTTTCGACGGAAGCGCAAACAGTGGAATGCCGAGCCTGGGGAATGGATTTCCCAGGTGAAAAGTGGCCGTGGTTGGCCATCGGCAGATTGTTAACCTATATGGGCGAAACAGCATGGATGCTCGCAAGGTGCGGATTGGCGTGGTCGGTTTGGGCGGCTGGGGCAAGAATGTCGTCCGCAGTTTTTCCGCCGCCAAAAACTGCCAGTTGGCCTACGTCTGCGATGCCAGCCAGAAAACCCTGGCCCACCATCGCCAGCTCTATCCGCAAGCCACGGCGACCGACTCCTACGAACAGTTGCTGGCCGATTCCACGTTGGACGCCATCGCGCTGGTGACGCCCGCCCCCATGCACTTTGACATGGCCAAGGCCGCGCTAAACGCGGGCAAGCACGTCTACGTCGAAAAGCCGATGACGTTGACCGAATCGCACGCCCGGCAATTGGTGCAACTGGCCGACGAGAGCGGCCAAAAACTGATGGTCGGCCATTTGCTGGAGTACCACCCGGCCATCGACCGGATCAAGCAAGAAATCGACAGCGGTTCGCTGGGCGATATTCAATACATGTATTGCTCGCGGCTGAACCTGGGCGTGGTCCGTCAGCACGAGAATGCTTTCTGGTCGTTAGCGCCGCACGATATTTCGGTGGTGATGTACCTGTTTGGGGCCGAACCCGATGGCGTTTACGCCCGCGGCGAGTGCTACTTGCAGCCAGGCGTCGAGGACGTGGTGTTTGTGAATCTGCACTTTGCCGACCGCCGCATGGCCCAGATTCACGTCTCTTGGCTCGATCCGCAGAAAGAGCGAAAGATGGTGGTGGTGGGTTCCAAGAAGATGCTCGTCTTCGATGACATGCAGCCATCGGAGAAAGTCCGGATCTACGACAAAGGAACTCAATCTCAGACGCCTAGCGGCACGGCTATGCAAGCCATTGGCGTGCGGCACGGCGACATCCATATTCCGCACATCAGTGGCGGCGAACCGCTGGATGTGGAAACGCAGCACTTCATCAACAGCATCATCCATGACACCGTTCCCCGTAGCGATGGCTACGACGGGTTGCGCGTGGTACGGGTGCTGGAACAGGTGGAACGCCAATTGCGGCAGCAGCCTACGATCTTCCCCTTGGCGGGCTTCAACAAGACGCATGCGGCTTAGCGGTTCTTAGAGTCGGCCCCCTTCTCCAATCCCTTGAATCACCATGAGCAAACCACCATTTTTCGTGCATGAGTCATCTTATGTGGACGATGGCGTGGAAATCGGCGATGGCACGCAGATCTGGCACTTCTGCCATCTGTTGGGGGGCGTAAAGGTCGGCCAGCGCTGCCGTATCGGCCAGAATGTGGTGATCGGTCCCGATGTCAGCGTGGGCAACAACGTCAAGATTCAGAACAACGTCTCGGTCTATCGCGGCGTAACGCTGGAGGACGACGTTTTCTGCGGGCCTTCGATGGTCTTCACCAACGTCCACACGCCTCGTTCGGCCTACCCGCGCAATCGCGCGGAAGACGACCTGAAAACGGTGGTCAAGCGCGGTGCCAGCATCGGCGCGAACGCCACGATTGTCTGCGGCAACACCATTGGCGAGCACGCCCTCGTCGGCGCTGGTTCGGTGGTTACGAAGGATGTGCCGGCCTATGCCGTGGTCTACGGCAACCCCGCGCGGCGCCGCGGCTGGGCCTGCGAGTGCGGCGTGGTGCTGAAGATGAACATGAAATACGACAGCGGCACCTGTGAGGAGTGCGGCAAACATTATCACCAAAACGCCGCCGAGCAACTGGTCCGGGTGGACCAAGACCCCAAACGGGCCGCGGCGTAAGAATCTCCCCCCTTCCAACCACCGCCCCCATTGGGGCCTTTGCCAAACCAGGACCCACGCCATGATCCCCATTTGTGATCTCAAGCCGCAGTACCAGGCGCTCAAGTCGGAAATTGACGCGGCCATGCAGCAGGTAGCCGCTGATTCGCACTACGTGCTGGGGCCCAATGTGAAGGCCCTGGAGAAGGAGATTGCCGAGTATTGTCATTGCGACGACGCTGCCGGCGTGGGAAACGGCACCGATGCCCTGCACCTGGCGTTGCGGGCCCTGAAGATTGGGCCGGGGGATGAGGTCATCACCACCCCGTTCACCTTCGTAGCCACGACCGAGGCCATCGGCATCGTGGGGGCTTCGCCCGCCTTCGTCGATATCGACCCGCGGACTTTCAACATCGACCCCAACCGCATTGAAGCGGCCATCACGCCGCGAACCAAGGCGATCATTCCGGTCCATCTGTATGGCCAGCCGTGCGACATGGATGCCATCATGGACATCGCCCGCCGCAAGGGGTTGTACGTGGTCGAGGACTGTGCACAAGCCATCGGAGCGACGTTCAAGGGGCGGCGAGTCGGCTCGTTTGGCGACGCTGGCTGCCTGAGCTTCTTCCCCAGCAAGAATCTGGGCTGCTTTGGCGATGGCGGAATGGTCGTCAGCAACAACCGCGAGGTTTACGAACGGGTGGAGATGCTGCGGCGGCATGGCGGCAAGGTCAAGTACCACCACTGCGAGTTGGGCCTGAATAGCCGCCTCGACGAAATGCAGGCCGCCATCTTGCGGGTTAAGTTTAAGCATTTGGAAGCCTGGACGGAATGCCGCCGCCACAACGCCTTTCGATACAACCGGCTGCTGGCCAACCTGGATGGCGTGCAGTGCCCGCGTGAGCTGTCGTACAATGGCCCGGTCGTGCCGTTTGTCGCGCCGACGTCGCACATCAGCCCGTTGCGCAGCGTCTACCATCAGTACACCGTGCTGGTCGACGATCGCGAAGCGGTCATGCAACACCTGAATCAGGCGGGTATCGGCAACATGATCTACTACCCCGTGCCGTTGCACCTGCAAGAAGTACACGCCAACCTGGGCCAAGGCCCTGGCAGCTTTCCGCTGGCGGAAGCCGCCGCCCGCCGCTGCGTCAGCCTGCCCATGTTTCCGGAGCTGACCGCCGAACAGCAATCGCGGGTAGTGGCGGGCATGTCGGCGGCACTGGCCGGCAAGTCGCGGCACCGGATGTTGCTATCCGCCTGATGGAATCGCCTCCTACAACCAGGAAGCCTTAGGCCATGCTGAAAGTCTTGACCGTCGTTGGTGCCCGGCCGCAGTTTATCAAGGCGGCGGCCGTCTCGCGCGAGATCGCCCGGAGGGACGATACCCAGGAAATCCTGGTTCACACGGGCCAGCATTACGATGCCAACATGTCGCAGATTTTCTTCGACGAGTTGGGAATCCCCTCTCCCGATATCAATTTGTCGGTGGGATCGGGACCGCACGGCGAAATGACCGGCAAAATGCTGGCCGCTATCGAACGCGTGTTGCTCGATGTCCGGCCCGACTGGGTGCTGGTCTACGGCGATACCAATTCCACGTTGGCCGGAGCGCTGGCCGCGGCCAAGCAGCACTTTCCGGTGGCGCATGTAGAGGCGGGATTGCGGTCATTCAACCGCCGCATGCCCGAGGAAATCAACCGCGTGCTGACCGATCATGCCGCCGACTTGCTGTTGGCGCCGACCGAGATTGCCGTCGGACATTTGCGCGACGAAGGCATTCCGCCCGGCCGTATTCGCTGGGTCGGCGACGTTATGTTCGATGTGGCCCTGCATTACGGCCCGCGGGCCGACCAGTCGGACATTCTGAAAACACTCCAGGTCCAGCCGCGGAAGTACATTCTGGCCAGCATTCATCGGGCGGAGAATACCGACGACGAGCAACGTATGCGGGCTATCTTTGCCGCGTTTGGGCGGATCTCCGCGGAAGTACCCGTGGTCTTGCCTCTGCACCCGCGGACACGCGGCACGCTCGAACGGCTGGGCCTGCTGGCCGAGGCGCAACGCTCCCTAAAGATTATCGAGCCCGTCGGCTACCTGGATATGTTAGCGCTCGAGCGATCGGCACGGCTGATTGCCACCGATTCTGGCGGCGTCCAAAAAGAGGCATTCTTCTGCGGAGTTCCCTGCCTCACCCTGCGTGAAGAGACAGAGTGGCAAGAGTTGGTCGATCTGGGTGTGAATCGCCTGGTAACGCCGCTGACCGAGGCCCGGCTGGAACAAATGTTGCGAGCGGCCCTGGCCGCGCCTGCCTTGCCAGGCACTCCGCCCCTATACGGAGATGGCCATGCGGCGGCGGCGATCATCGACGCCCTCGGCTCGGCCAGCCCCCAAGAAGCCGCCGCCTGCCTGGCGCGGGCGTAAGCGCCGTTCCGCCCCTCTATGGCACGGCAGGTTCCTTACGTTGCCCGGGTCGCACTCTTGCATGGCCCGGCGGGCTTGGCTACGTTGCAATCAATGGTTCATTGAACGCAACCTCTCTGCTGGCTATCTCGACTGTGCTCCATGAGTGCAAGTTCTCTCCAAGGCTATCTGTTGGTCGCCGCGCCGGAACTGCGCGACCCTAATTTCCACCGCGCGGTGGTGCTGATGGTGCGCCACGACCAGGAGGAAGGAGCGTTAGGGGTGATTCTCAACCGCCCCAGCGGAACGTCCGTCCAAGAAGTTTGGAAGGAGGTCAGCCAGACGCCGTGCGAGTCAACCGCCCGCCTGCACCTGGGAGGGCCCGTGGCCGGCCCTTTGATGGCGCTGCACGGGCAGCCGTTTGAATCGGAGATGGAAGTCTTGCCGGGCTTGCACTTCAGCGCCGATCTGGAATCACTGCAAAAGCTGCTGACGTTGGACGAGCAGCCGCTGAAGTTGTTTGTGGGCTACGCGGGGTGGAGCCCCGGCCAGTTGGAAGCCGAGCTCCAGCAAGGTTCGTGGCGCGTGGGACCGGCCTCGTTGGAGCAGGTCTTTGACCAGGGAGATTCCCTGTGGGAGCAATCGTTGCGGCAGATTGCCGGAGCCCAAATGGTGGAACTGTTGGGCATCAAGCATGTGCCGCCCGACCCCACGATGAACTGATACGGCTGTCCTACGTCCGCCGCGCCAACAGCAACGTCAGGTCGTCCTCGGGCTTGCCGGGTGATTGAAAGGCCGTGGAGGCGTCGAAGATGTTGTCGATGATCGTTCGCAACGGCTGGTCGCGCATGTCGCGGATGAGTTGGCAAAACCGGTCCATGCCAAACAGTTCGCGGTCGCGGCGAGTCTCCACCAGGCCGTCGGTCCCCAGCACCAGCAAATCGCCCGGTTGCAGCGGAACGGGCCGCGCCGTGCCGTAAGTCTCTTCCATGATGCCCAGCGGGCAGCCGCGGGCGTCGTCGTCCACCAGCGAGACAAACGCGTCTTCGGCGCGGCGGTAGTGCAGAACGATCGGCCCATGCCCGGCGTTGGCGAACTGAAAGCAGTGCGACCGCGTGTCGAGCACGCCAAACAGCAGCGTGACAAACCGCCGCGTGGCGGCCAGGTCGGCATTGATGCTCAAGCCCAGATCGGTTAGCAGCTTGCCTGGTTCGGCATCGCGCAGCGCCAGCCCACGCAAGGTGGCCCGCACCGTCGCCATCAACAAGCTGGGGCCCAGGCCGTGCCCGCACACATCGGCCACGACCAGCCCTAACCGCCCGTCGGCCAGTGGCACGGCATCGTAGTAGTCTCCGCCCGTTGCGTCGGCCGGGCGGCTGGTGCCCGCCAGTTCGTAGCCGGCCAGGTCGGGCAAATGTTTGGGAAACAGCCCCGCCTGAACGCCGCGGGCCACATCCAAGGCTACCAGCAGCCGCAGTTTTTCCTCGTAGTGGCGGGCCAAAATCGCCCGATCGATGGCGATCGCGGCGTGCGCGGCAAAGGCGTCGAGCAGCGCGTGGTCGGCTTCATCGAAGGAGTCATCCTGGCGGTTCAGCAGTTGCAGCACTCCCAACAGCTTGACTTTCTGCCCCCAGGAAATCAGCGGAGCACACAAAATATTGCGAGTCTTGAACCGCGTTTGCCTGTCGAAATCGGCATTGAACAGGGGATGCTCGTAAGGGTCGGGCACATGGATCATCCGCCGTTCGCGGGCCGCCAAGCCCACGATTCCCTCGTCCAGCGACAGGCGGATCTCGGTGATGCCCTCGAGCTGCGTGACCTTGCGAGTGTAAAGTTGCCGTTGTTCTTCATCGTGCAAGAACAGGCTGGCGCGCTCGCAGCACAATGCCCCGCAAGCTTGCTGAATGATCAATTCCAGCAAGCATTCCAGATCGGCTTCGGCCGCCAGGCTCTTGGTGACTTCCAAAACACTGGCCAGCCCGGCGATGCGCTTGTTGGCGTCGAGCGCCTGGTGTTGGTCGATCTGGCCGAAGTCCGACATTCCGAAGAGTCCTCAAAATTCCCATGCCGACATCATGCCCATATCCCTCCACCCATTATCGCCGATCCTCTCGGCCAACGCCAATCGCTGGCCGGGAAATCGCCCAAGCCAGTCCACTTCGCGCCACCCCCGCCGCGCCCTTGAACTTGGCCAGCCGATCTGTTCTGCTTCCGAAAATGCCCGCGGCCGGCGGGACCAATGACGCCGGATGCCGGTTGGATATGACTCGACCTCTTCAATTCACCCGACGCAGCGCGGCATGAACGATCCGGCGGACTTTGTGCTGATAGGGCTGGGACTGTTAAGCCTGGCCGTCGGAGCGCTGACGATTGCCGCCTTCAGCAGGCGCCGGCCGCCGGCCCCGCACGAGCCGCGGACCCTGGTTCCTTGGGGGGCCGCGCATGTCGGGTTGGTACTGCTGGCCTACTTGGGCCTGATGATTGTGGGAGTGGGGGCGGTGGTGGTCGTCGTGCCCAGCATGGCCCGCGGCGACCTTTCGCCCCGCGCCTTGTATTGGCTGATTGCCGCCAACACCGTAGTCAGCGTGCTGACCGCGGCCTTCATGATCGTGCTGCTGCGCTGGTTCGCGCGAGCCAGTTGGGCCGATATGGGACTCAGCGGCAATAGATTGCTGGCGGACGTGGCCCTGGGTGTGGGCGGGTTCCTGGTGGCCGCCGCACCCGTCTATGGCGTGCAGTGGCTGATATCGAACTGGTTTCCCTCGGAACACCCCATTCAGCAAATGCTGCAGTCGAACGATGATCCTCAAATGCTGATCCTGGCCGTCGTGGCGGCCGTAATAGTGGCGCCGTTGAGCGAAGAACTGGTGTTTCGCGTGCTGTTTCAAGGCTGGCTGGAAGCCGCGCTCACGCGCCTGTCTGCCGTGGGGGGCTGGCCTTCGATGGTTCGTACAGCGCGGCAATTGCTGGAAGGCATTTTCCCGGGGCTGAAAGCCGCGGAAACGCCCCCTCCGCTGCCTGCCATGCCGCCTGATGGAGTTTATCCGCCAACAATCGCGGGCGCTGAGGATGGCCCGTTGCCGTCACCGGACCAGGGACTCGAAAGCCATTTGACCGAAAACCATGCCGCGGCTGTTGTCTCGCAGGCACCGGACGACAATCCTTACCGCAGCCCCGCCGTGCCGCCTCCTTTGCCCTATCCCGATGAAGTGGCGCGGGTAGACACCCTCCACAACCAAAGCCCCAAACTGGCCATCGTGATTTCCTCGGCCGTGTTCGCGGCCATTCATGGCTGGCCCGACATGGTGGCCTTGTTCTTTTTCGCCCTGGTTTTGGGCTATCTCTATCAGCAAACGCACCGTGCAACCGCGCCGATCGTTATGCACTTCTGCCTGAACTTCACCAGCGTCGTAATGACCTGGATCAGCCCCGATTTGTAGGGTGTTTACTTACGCCGTGGCTGGGGCGTCCCGCCCCAGCACTGCGGCGAGATGCCTCAGCCACGATGAGACGGTTGCTTCCGTGCCGGTTCTTACGCCGCCGCCTGGGCGGCTTGGGGCGACATCGGCGGGGGAGACGAGCGGCCGGCGAAAACCAGCACCGCTTCCACCAGCATCAGCAGCGCCAAGGCGACCAAAATCACCGCGACAAAGGGGACGGGCCCGGCCTCGAGGGAGCGAGCCAGCAGTCCCTCTTTTTCCAGTACTCGCGGACTAGATAGGCTGGCCGTGACGATCTTGACTAATGCCCACACGCTCATCACGTACATCAGCACGGTCGGCAGGCCCGTCACCAGCCAGACCCACCAGGCGCGGCGGGTGCGCCACAGCCAGACGGTTACGCCCAACAGCGTCAGCGCGGCCAGCAGTTGGTTGCTGGCGCCAAACAATTCCCAAAAAACCCTCCACAGTTCAACCGGCTTGCCATCGGGACCAATCGGTTGGCTGAGCACGAAAATCAGCGGCACGCCGGCGGTGGCGGCGGTGGCCAGCCACTTGCCCGCCCCGGTTCGCCAGCCCGTCAGTTCTTGCAAGATATAGCGGCCCAAGCGGGTGCAGACATCGAGCGTGTCGTAAACGAACGTGGTGAAGGCCATCAGGGCAAATGTCACCGCGAATTTGGCCGGAATATGCAGCGCCTGCAAAAAGTTGCCCATGCCTTGGGCGTAGATGTAGTTGGGTTTGGGCTTGGCCAGCACGCTGGCATCCTTGGCCAAGATCATCACGCAGGCCAGAGACAAAATGGCGACCATCGCCTCCAGCAGCATCGAGCCGTAGCCGATCGGTTTGGCGTCGGTCTCGGTGCGGAGTTGCTTGGAGGTCGTGCCGGAGGCGATCAACGAGTGAAAGCCCGAGCAGGCCCCGCAAGCGATGGTGATAAACAAGAACGGAAACAGCGTACTGCCATTCGTGCCCGTCCAGCCGATGAAGGCCGGATACTCAATCGGCTGCCCCCCCTGAAAACTCGACAGCAACAGCCCCAGCCCGCCGGCACCCAAGGCGGCGTACAAAAAGTAGCCCCCCAGGTGTCCCCGCGGTTGTAGCAGCAGCCACATTGGCACCACGGCCGCGACGAGGCAATAGACCAGCAGCAGCACGTCCCAAGTCTTGTGGGCACCCGCCTCCGAAAGGCCCAGGAAGCCTTGCAGGTCGATCGGCACGAACTGCCCGGCGTAGATCGACAGCCCCACCAACGGCAAAAAGATGATGGTGGCCCAGTTGAGCGAGAGTTTGGTGTACCGCAGCAGCAGGCCCATCAACAGGGGCAGCACCAGGTAGATCAGCGACGACCCGGCGATTTCGGCCCCGGCGATTTTGTCGCCGTTTTCCAAGGTTTGCGTGCCAATGAAGGCCGACGCGGTGACATCGGTGAAGGCCACCACGATGTAGACCAGAGCGATCCAGATGAACGACAGAAACAGCAGATACGACCGCCGGCTCATGTTGTCGCGGACGACCTCGGCGATGGAAGTCGCCCGATGCCGCACCGAGGCGACCAGGGCCAGCATGTCGTGGACGCCGCCGATGAAGATTGAACCGAACAGAATCCACAGCAAGGCCGGCAGCCAGCCAAAAAACATGCCCGCCAAGATCGGGCCGACGATCGGCCCGGCGGCGGCAATGGCCGAAAAGTGCTGGCCGAGAAGAAACTTGGCCTCGATGGGGGCATAGTCCACATCATCGCGAAACTTCACCGCCGGCGTCGGCTCGTCGGCATTCAGCCGCAGCAGCCTGGCCAGCAGCCCGCCATACAGGCGATAGGCAATGCTCAACACCACGGCCGAAACCAGCACGACGTAGAGCAGATTCATGGAGATTCTCTGATTAAGAAACGCGGCAAGACGCGATTGGCACCCATCATATCATCCGCCGGGACCAATGTTAAAGTTGTGGACAAAATCCCATACGCAGAGGATGAAAGCGCCCACACAAGCCGCGGCAACCGCGATGACGACGAACCTTTCCAGCCAAGGGACCGGGGCCGGCTGGCGTTGCCGCATCTCTGGGCGCTGGCGCGGGGGCTTTTGTTCTTCTGGTTGCATGGCGTGCTGGCTCGCCGCGAAGGTTCTTCCCTAAGCGTCTGCCCATTATCCGCCGAAACGGGCGGCGGCAAAGGCTGGCCACCCGTAGCCTATGGCTCGGCGATCACTTTAACAAGGCGATGAATCCGACTTGTTCAAAGTGATGGTCGGTCGTGAAGGCTTCGCGGATGACCGCTTCTTGCATGACGACAAACGAGGCGCAATCGGTCAACGACCATTCCTTGTCCAATCGGCTGGCGAACAGATCTTGGGCACGCGAAAGCAATCCACGATCAGCCGGAACGATTGACGTTCGCGGATCACTTTGAAGCTGATTCCAAAGCTGAACGAAGACCTCGCGATCTCCCACGCGCGAGAGCATATTGCCCAACTCGACCAGCACGAAGTCCGTCGTGACAACTTGCCCGCGATAGCCGGCCGCATGCGTCCGCGCCGCTGTGTGGGCTTCGTCGCCTGGATTGACGAGCGCGATATAGAACGAGGTGTCCGCGAAGACGGAAATCATCGTCGCGGCTGGCCGTAAAGGTAGTGATCCACATTCCGGGCGGCGTCTGGCGGCAGCCCTTTAGCCGCGCCAACGACCAAACTCAACCGGTCCAACAGTGACGGCCCCGCGTCCCCTTCCAACGATGGTGGGGCCGGAACGACAATTTGCACCGTCACCTTAACCCCATCGGGCAGCGATACGGGCTCGTCAAAGACGACGTGGCCGTTCTGGATATGGCCGTGGAGAGTCATGGAAAATGCCTGCGTAAGAAAGCTCCTGATACCATGATTCTACTGGGAGGGCCTGACGGTACAATCAAATTTCCGCTATTCGTCGCCGGAGAGACAAATCGCACTGAGGCAACCGCCATGATTACCAGTACCTTGTCGCATCTGGAGACCGCCGACCCGGCGCGCCCCACCATCATGGGGACGACCGTGAAAGTCCTGGAAGTCGTCATGGATCGGCTGTCTTACGACTGGAACGCCGACGAAATCCAGCGGCAACACCCGCACCTTTCGCTGCCGCAAATTCACGCCGCCTTGGGCTACTACTACGAAAATCGGGCAGCCTTCGACCGGCAGATCGAAGAGCAATTGCAGCGCGTCCAACAATACCGCGAGAAGCTGCAAAACCCCGCGCTGACGGCGAAGCTGCGGGCACATCGAAAGCCCTCCTGATGCTGTCGCTGTACATGGACCATCAGGTGCGTTTGGCATTACGGAGGGGTGCCGCATTCGCGGCATTGATGTACTGACGGCCCTGGAAGATGGGCACGCGTCGGCTTCGGACGCTGCAATCCTAAAGCGCGCGGCCGAACTTGGCCGCATTGTGTTCACTCGCGACGAAGACTTTCTGGCCATCGGGCGGGCTGCTCAAGGGACGGGTGAGACTTTTGGCGGCATCGTCTATGCCCACCAATTGCAGCTCACCATAGGGCAGGCGGTTCGCGACTTGGAACTGATCTGCAAAGTTCTCTCGCCGGACGAGATACAAGACGAAATTCAGTTTCTGCCGCTCTAACAGAACATCGCCGTCGCGTTGGTTTCCCTCATGTGGCCGCCCCTTCGCCGCGATTGGCTCCATGCTGCAACTCCTACTTCATCCCGCTCAAAAACTCCACCAAATCCCGTACGTCCGACTTCGTCAAAAAATTGACCAGCGTATCCGGCATGGCAGATTTGCCGCGGAGGCGTTCGTCGATTTGGGATTTGTCGATTTCCAGCGGTTTGCCTTCTGGAGTGACCAGGCGGAGCGTGGTGTCATCTTCTTCCTTGAAGATGCCGGCGACGGTGCGGCCGTCGTCCAGGATGCAGATGACGGTCTCGAAGTTCTTGGCGATCTCCTTGTCCGGCTCGATCAGCGATTGCAGCAGGTATTCTCGCGGTTTCTGGCTGGCCAGCTTGCTCAGGTCGGGACCAACCTCCCCCCCGCGGCCGCGGACCTTGTGGCAGCGGACGCAAGAGACCTCGGCCCGCTCGAAGAAGATGCGGGCACCGTTCTCCGCGTCGCCCCCCACCAGCGTCTCGCGAAAACGCTGCATCGGTATGGTGCGGTCGCGGGTGGCTTCGTACTGCTTCACCCGCTCTTCCAGCGCGACGACCGGCCGGCGGCCCGCCGCCGTGAGCAGGTCCAGGTGCAGTTCTGGCGGCAGCTTGCCGGCCAGCAGTTGGTCCATCTGTTGGGCCAGTACTTCGTCGGCGTCGGGCGATTTCAAGTCGGCCAGCACGGCAAAGGCGGCCTGCCGTTCGATCTGTTCGCCATTAGCCAGCGAGGCCGACAGCGCTGCCAGACCGGCCACGGGGTCGGCAGTGGCCAACAACCGCTGCCCCTGGGCGCGTACCCGCGGGTCTTGGTCCTTAAGCGCCAGTTGCGTGGCCTCGGCCAGCCGCGGATCGCGAAGTTGCTCCAGTGCCCGCAACGCCTCGGCCCGGGCCTTGGAGGAACGATTGATGTCGCCGGCTAACTCGAACAACAGCGGGCCGACGTTGCCCAGTTCGTACCGGGCGGCCAGTTGCGCGCCGGCCTGGCGGACGCTATCGGGACCGGTAAAAATGCCCGGCAGGGCGGCGGCCACGGCGTTGGCGGCGGCCGACTTGTCGCGCGGTTCCAGCGGACGCCACAGGCCCACCACCCGGTCGCGGCCGGAGGGCGTTTCCCAATCGGAAAGCATGGCCAAGGCTTCCACCCGCATGTTTTCCGGGGCGTCGGAACGGGCGGCAAAAGCGGCGATGGCCTGGGCGTTTTCGGCCTGGCCCAGGCGGAAATGGGCATTCAAAGCGCGAAAGGCCAGCGTCTCTGTCAGCTTGTCGCGGGTGAGAATTTCCGCCAATTGCGGCAGGGCCGCGGCGACGGGCGTATCGTTGATGGCAATGGCCGCCTCTTGCACCAGGTAAGGATCGACATCGTTGAGAAAGCGGGCGACATGGGGCGAGTTCAAACGGCGGAAGGCCAACAGCGCACCCAGCCGGACGGCGGGCGAGGCATCGTCGGCCAGCGGCAGCAGAGCCTCGGCATCGCCAGCGGCAATCAGGGCCATCACGGCGGCATGACGCAAGTAGGCGTCTTCGTTGTTGTTGGCCTTCAGCATTTCGGCCACGGCGGGGATGCAGTCGCCCCGGCCCAAGCGCGACAAACCAAGCGCCGCGTACAATTGCACGCGCGGCTCGCTATCGGCCAGCATCTGGACGAAACGGTCGTGCGCCCCGGCAAAACGCAGGTCGCCCAACACGCGGGCCGCTTGCGCGCGAACCTCGGCATCCAGGTCGATCGTCAGCGCGGTAAGGAGTTCCGTGAAAACCGGGGTGGTGCGGGCCATCTGGCCCATGCCCCAGATGGCATGAAGACGCGCCAGGCGATTCGTGCCAACCGTGGCCGTCACCGCCAGCCCCACGCCACCTTGTTTGACCAGCGCGAACTGTGCCTCTTGCCGAATGCGTCCATCGGCATGCGACAATAATTCGATCAGCTTTTCCTCCCGCAGTTTATCCAGCCCCTCGCGGATCAGCCGGGCACCTTCCGCTACCGCCAGGTTGCCGCGAGTAGCGGGATCAAACACGCGGTAGATACGGCCTTTGCCCGGCTTCTCCCAACCTTCGCTCCAATCGCTGACGTACAAGGCACCGTCCCAGCCAAACTCGCAATCGGTGGCCAACACCGACCAGCAAAACTCCTCGCGGTCGGCCAGTTCAAACGACGCCCCGCGAGGCCGCACATCGAAGGCTTGCACGCCGCTGTTGGCGCTGCCGCCGCGAAAATCGCAAAGAAAGAAATGTCCGCGATACTTGTCGGGCAGGCCGACACCCGGATAGTACGTCAGCCCGGAAGGCCCGTTGGACATGTTAGCCAGCGGCGGCAAGATATAGGCTGGCTGGCCGTCGTGCCGCGGCTGCCACAGTTTTTCCAGGTTCCACGGCCCGCGGCTGACGGGCGACGTCAGGTACTGAAAGCCCATTCGCCAGCCGCTGTCTCCCCCTTCCACCACATGCACCAGCCGGGCCTGGTCGCCGCTGTCGGAGTTGTTATCGACCGTGAACAAATTGCCGTAATCGTCAAAGGCCAACTCTTGCGGGTTGCGCAGGCCAGTGGCGAAGATTTCCAGGTCGGTGCCGTCGGGGTTGCAGCGCAGCACGCTGCCGCAGTCGGGCATGTCGTAAGTGCGGCCCTCGTGCTCGATATGCAGGCCGCGGTCGCCGATGGAAAAATAGAGCTTACCGTCGGGCCCCATCCGCAGCCCATGCAGATCGTGCCCAACAAAGGCGACATGCACGCCGTAGCCGGATTGCAGGGCCTGGCGTTCGTCGGCCACGCCGTCGCCGTCGTTGTCGCGCAACTTCCACAGGCTGGGGATGCAGGTGTACCAAACATCGCCGCCACGTGCCAACAGGCCGCTGCCGATCCCCTCCTCTGCCTTGTGGAAGCCATCGGCAAACACACTGGACCGGTCGGCCGTGCCGTCGCCATCGGTATCCTCAATCAACCGGATGCGGTCGTGCTCGGTCTCGAACGTGGGAAAATCATCCTTGAGATACTTTTTGTACATGGCCACGCGGTCGGCCACCGTGCGAGCGGCCACGTCATCGTCCAGCCAATCCATGTGGCGGCGATTGTCCGTCACGCCGGCCGAATAGCGAAACGTCTCCGCCACATAAAACCGGCTCTGCTCATCGATGCAAAACGCCACCGGATTGGCCAATTGCGGCTCGGCGGCAAACAGTTCAACCTTAAAGCCCTCCGGCACGCGGATCCGCGACAAAGTCCGCTGCCCCTCCTCGGACTTTTCCGCAATCACGGGGCGATAAGGCTCGACGGCGAAGAGGGGGGAGGTGGACAGTACGAAGAAGATAGAAAGGCGGAACATGGAGGTATGAGCTAGGAGGTATGAGGCATGAAAGAAAAAAGCTGTCAGCCGTCAGCCATCAGCTTTTTCGTGCAACCGGAATGCTGATGGCTGAGTGCTGACAGCGATGGGCCAATCGCAGAAGCCTTCAAACTGAACACTGAACACCGAACACCGAACACTCCCCCCTCACATCGCCGCCTTCCTTCCCGGATGCCGTTGCTCCAGCCCGCACGCTCCCGCCGTGGGTAGCATTTTCTGGGGGCTAAGGCGGCCGGTGGGGTTGAAGGCGATTCGCAGGCGCTCCATGGCGGCCAGGTCGTCGGGGCTGAAGAGCTTGCTCATGAAGTTGATTTTTTCGACGCCGATGCCGTGCTCGCCCGTCACGCTGCCGCCGCAGGCCAGGCATTCCTCCAGAATTTCGTCGCTGGCGCGCAGCACCCGCTGAACTTGCTCGGCGTTCCGTTCGTCGAACAGCAAGATCGGGTGAATGTTGCCGTCGCCGGCGTGAAAGACGTTGACGATGCGGATGTCGTATTTCTGGCCGATCTCGGTGATGCGGCGGAGGATGTGCGGCAGTTTGGTCCGCGGCACCACGCCATCTTGCGTGCAATAGCTGGGGCTGAGCCGGCCGACCGCGCCAAAGGCCTGCTTGCGGGCTTTCCACAGCAAGGCCCGGTCCTTGGGGGTGTCGGCCTGGCGGACCTCGCGTGCGCCGCATTGCATGCAAAGTTGAATGATCCGCTCGCGTTGCTGGTCGAGACCCGCCTCCAGCCCGTCGACTTCGATCAGCAAGATGGCTTGGGCGTCGAGCGGAAAGCCGAACTGAAAGGCCTGCTCGACGGCGACCAATATCCCCTGATCCATCATTTCCAACGCCGCCGGCACAATGCCCGCCCCAATGATCTCGCTGATGGCGGCCGTGGCGTCGTCGCAAGAGTCGAACACGCCCAGCATCGTCCGCCAGCCTTGCGGGTCGCGGGTGAGCCGCACCCACACCTTGGTGACAATCGCCAGCGTCCCCTCGCTACCGACTACCACTCCGGTCAGATCGAGGCCGGGCGAATCCTCGGCGGGACCGCCCATTGTCACAATCGAACCATCGGCCAGCACCGCCTCAACCCCCAAGGTATGGTTGACCGTCACGCCGTACTTAAGCGTGTGCGGCCCGCCAGAATTGGTGGCCACGTTGCCGCCAATGGTGCAGGCTCCCTGGCTGGATGGATCGGGGGCGTAGTGGTAGCCAGAACCTTTGAGCGCGTTGGTCAGCCAGACATTGACCACGCCCGGCTGCACCACGGCAAAACGGTCGCGGAGGTTGATCTCGACAATCTCCTTCATCCGCGTCAGCACGATCATCACGCCGCCGCCGACCGGAAGGCATCCGCCCGCCAGGCTGGTGCCGGCCCCCCGCGGCAAAAACGGCACTTCATGCTGGTTGCAAAGTTTGACCACCGTCGCCACTTGCTGCGTGGTGCGAGGAAA
This sequence comes from Pirellulales bacterium, assembly GCA_050247075.1. Classification (GTDB taxonomy): domain Bacteria; phylum Planctomycetota; class Planctomycetia; order Pirellulales; family JBFWUW01; genus JBFWUW01. The sequence goes on from JBFWUW010000076.1 coordinate 19,218, forward strand.
GACGACCACATCTGGACAGTTCTTCTCGATGACGAATCCGTCGCACTCGTAAACTATTAAGTCGGAGTGGGTGGAGAGAACACTATCGGTCCCCAACAATTGGCGAAGCTGGTCGGTCAGGTCGGCAAGGGGCGTGGTAAGCATGAAGCCTCTGGGGCGGTAATATTCGGCGGCGACTTCTGGCCACTGATTATAGCCGCCGGGCAGCGCAACAACACGGTCCCGTAGTAGTTGCCTGGGGTGAAGGGTGGCTGGCGTCTGACCAACGGGAAGGCCCAGCGGAGTTGCATTCCAACCAGAAAAACCGATGGACGCCGCCCCACGGCAACACGGTTGGAACGCCCGTCACCCTGGCCATGCGGCTACGCCAACTTGTTCCGTTCAGCCACGACGAGTTCCGCGATGGCTTCGGCGGCACCGGCCAGGGAGATCATTTCTGGCTGCGGGGCGCTGCGCCATTTGAGCTCCAGTTGGCCCTCTTTCAGGCCGCGGCCCCCGACGACGACGCGCAGCGGAATGCCGATCAAGTCGGCATCCTTGAACTTTGCGCCGGGCCGCAGATCGCGGTCGTCGTACAGTACGTCGATGCCGGCGGCTTGCAGTTGGGTGTACAGCGTTTCGGACGCCGCCGCCACTTCTTCTTGCGCCACGTTGAGGGGCGACACGATGACCTCGTAAGGTGCAATCGACATCGGCCAGATGATGCCGTTCTCGTCGTGCCGGGTTTCAATCAGCGACGCCAGAATGCGATTCACGCCGATGCCGTAGCAGCCCATGATGACGGGGTGCTGCTGCTCCTTGGCGTCCAGGAAGCGGGCCGAGAGGGCCTCGGAATACTTGGTCCCCAGTTTGAAGACGTGGCCAATCTCGATTGCCTTGCGCAGTTTCATCGGCTGGCCCGAGCGCGGGCATGGGTCGCCGTCGGTGGCGTTTCGCAGATCGGTGATGTTCGCGGAGTCGATCTGAAAGTCGCGCCCCAAGTTGACGCCTGTCAGGTGTTTGTCGGCTTCGTTCGCGCCGCTGACGGCATTGCGAATGGCCATCACGTCGTTGTCGGCATACAGCGGCAGCTTCAACCCGACCGGGCCGGCAAACCCGACCGGTGCGCCGGTGGCCTTTTCGATCACATCGGGCGCGGCCAGTTCCAGCTTTTTGGCACCGACGGCGCGGCGGATCTTGGCCTCGTTGGCATCGTGATCTCCCCGCAGCAGCACGGCGATCGGCTTGTCGTCCGCGGAGTAGATCAACGTCTTGATGAACTTTCGCGGCGGCAGCTTGAGCATTTTGCTGACGGCTTCGATGGAGCCGGCTTGCGGCGTATCGACCTTGGCCAGCGGCTGCTCGTCCTCGCCCCCCATCAATTGCGGCCGGGGACCAATTTCGGCCCGCTCGACATTGGCGGCATAGCCCGATGCCTCGCAGTGCAAGATGCTGTCCTCGCCATTTTCAGCCACGACCATGAACTCGTGGCTGGCATCGCCGCCGATGGGGCCGCTCTCAGCCTCCACCGCTAAATAGTCCAGCCCGCAGCGGCGAAAGATGCGGCAATAGGCCTGGTACATCTTTTCGTAGCTGGCGTTCAGGCCCTCCACCGAGGCATCGAAGCTGTAGGCGTCCTTCATCAAGAATTCGCTGGTCCGCAGCACGCCAAACCGGGGCCGTTCCTCATTTCGAAACTTGGTTTGAATTTGGTACAGCGTGACCGGCAATTGCCGATAGCTAGAGACATGGCGGCTGACGAGGTCGGTCACGATCTCCTCGTGCGTCGGTCCCAGCGCCATGTGAACCTGCTTGTTCTGGCGGCGAACCTTGAATTGGATCAGCACGTTGCCAAACGCCTCGACGCGGCCGGTACGTTCCCACAGGCCAATCGGCGTCAGGGCCGGCATCAGCAGTTCCAGCGCGCCGGCACGGTCCATTTCATCGCGAACAATCCGCTCAGCCTTGCGCAGGGAACGCAGCCCCAGCGGCAAGTACGAATAGGCCCCCGCCATCAACTGGCCAATCATTCCCGCCCGCAACATCAAGACGTGGCTGGGAATCTCCGCCCCCTCGGGCGTCTCTTTCATGGTCGGGATAAGGGCCTGGCTCCAGCGCACGGGAAAGTCCTAAGGAAAGGATGAAGGCGAAAGGATGAGGTATGAGGTATGAGGGATAGAGAGGTATGAGGTATGAGGTATAAAAGCTATCAGCCGTCAGCGATCAGCTTTCGATTGCGGGCGGACAACCGAAAACTAAAAACTGAAAACTAAAAACTCGCCCCCCGGCCCGCATTCTTCCCCGGGTGGTCCCAAAACACAAGAACCCCGGCACCTGGCCGGGGTTCCCTACCTTGGTCACCCCCACAACGTATGCGGAGGTTATAGAAAAGGCGCTGGTCGGAGTCGAACCGACGATGACGGATTTGCAATCCGCTGCCTTAGCCTCTTGGCTACAGCGCCGTGTGTTTAATTGCTTGTTGGCAAACAGGTTACGGCTTGATGATGTTCGCCCTGCCGCCGTTAATTAGGGCCACTCGCGGCTAGCATGGCTGGCGGATTATCCTAGCAAACCCGCCTAATCGGAACAACCCTTACTATCGGCCAGCGAGGGCGGCCGGCTTGATGTTTGTCGGCAAAGATGTTTGCCATTTTTTTCTTGACGCAGCGGCGTGGGTTGATACGATGCGGGTGTTCGGTCGTGGTCCCTGCCCCACCGCGACCGAATTAATCTTGCCCCGCATGGTCCCTGCCCCACCATGCGGGGTTTTTTTTGCGCTTGCATTGCGCTTAACTCCACTTTCGGCCAAGGGCCGGCGATGGGGTGTTTACAAGGGTTGCTACCCGTTGCTTGGCGCGTGCCGCCAGAGTAAGATCAGGCTTGCCTGGGATTTGCGGCCGCTTGCAGCCAGAACTGCTAAAGAGCCATCGTCTCGCGCGGCCTGGAGCCGAAAGACGATCTTAGCTTGACCATGTTCAGCCGCGCCGCCCAATAAGAGCGACGCGGCTTTTTTCATGGATCGAGGCGATCCCAATCGTTCCGCCACTTTGTGTCTTTTGGGAATTGCCATGAACACCGAAAAAACCGCCGCCAGCTCGCCAGGCCTCTCCACCTTGGCCGTGCACGCCGGCGAAGCCCGTCAGAAGCCGGGCGACGCCATCACCGACCCTATCTTCTGCTCCTCGACCTATACCTTTGCCGACACGCAAAGCGTGATTGACTTTATCGAGCAGAAGCAGCCCCGCGAGGAGTACGGCCGCTACGGCAACCCCAGCGAGAAAGTGGTCGAAGCCAAGTTGGCCGCGCTGGAAGGGGCGGAGTCCGCCATTCTCTATTCCACTGGCATGGCGGCCATCGTGGGGCTGTTGATGAGCAAGCTCAACAGTGGCGACGAGATCATCTTCTTCGATGAATGCTACCACCGCAGCCGCGAGTTTTGCTCCAAGCACCTGTCGCGCTACGGCGTGGTCACGCGGCAGGTTAAAGCCTGCGACTACGAGGCCATGGAGGCCGCCGTCACGCCGCGGACCAAACTGCTGGTCAGCGAATCCCCCACCAACCCGCACCTGAGCGTGGTCGATCTGGAAAAGTTCGTGGCGATCGGCCGGCGGCATGGGGTGGAAACGCTGATCGACGCCACCTTGGGCACGCCGTACAACCTGCGGCCAATCTTGGCCGGCGTCGATTACGTGCTGCACTCGGCCACCAAGTACCTGGCCGGCCACAACGATCTGCTGGCGGGCTGCATCGTGGGAGCGGCCGACAAGCTGGAACCGGTCCGCAAGCTGCGGGGAATTTTGGGGGCCATCAATTCGCCCCACAACATCTACCTGCTGCAACGCGGGCTGAAGACGTTTGAACTGCGGATGGAGCGGCATAATCAAAACGGCCAGGCCGTGGCCGAATTCCTTTCGACGCACCCGCGGGTGGAAAGGGTCTATTACCCTGGGCTGCGGTCGCACCCTTATTACGAAGTGGCCCGCAAGACCATGCGCGGCTACGGCGGGCTGGTGACGTTTTTGGTGAAAGACGCCGACTGGCGGGCCACGGCCAGCGTGGTCGATGCGGCCCGCATCCCGCGAATTGGGCCGAGCCTGGGGGGCGTGGAATCGTTGATCGAGCAGCCGCTGGTCATGAGCTACTACGAAACACCGGCGGAGGACCGGGCCCGCTACGGCATCTTCGACAATATGATCCGGCTGTCTTGCGGCATAGAAAGCACCGACGATCTAATCGCCGATTTGAAGCAAGCCTTGGATCGTTAAGCGTTGAAAGTCGTAGGAGGCGATTCCATCGCCGAAACCCCCTCGCCCGGTACGCCGGGAGAGGGTTGGGGAGAGGGAGATGTGAAGAGCCACTTGCCAACCATCAGAACCCTCGCCCCGGCCCTCTCCCAGAGGGAGAGGGAGATTGTCACTGGCGTTGGAATCGCCACTGGCATTCCAAACACACCACCTTACGCACGGTAACGCATCATGCAGTTTCGCACGCGCGCCATTCATGTTGGCCAAGACCACGACCCGCAAACCGGCGCGGTCGTGCCGCCGTTGCACCTGGCGAGCACCTTTGTGCAGCCAGGGGCGGGTGAGTGGGGGGCCTTCGACTACTCGCGGTCGGGCAATCCCACCCGCAAGGCGCTGGAAACCACGCTCTCCTCGCTAGAATCCGGCACGCATGCGCTGGCGTTTGCCACCGGCATGGCGGCCACGCATTGCGCCACCATGCTATTGCGGGCGGGCGACCACATCCTGGCCGGCACCGATATCTACGGCGGCACCTACCGGTTGCTGCACAAGATTCTGGACCGCTCCGGCATCACCGTATCGCTGGTCGATACGACCGACGTGGACAACCTGGCGGCGGCCATCACACCGGCGACCAAATTGCTGTGGCTGGAAAGCCCCGGCAACCCCTTGATGAGCATTACCGACCTCGCGGCCTGCGCGACGGTCGCCAAACAGCGGGGCGTGCTAACCGCGGTCGATAACACGCTGGCTTCGCCCGTGCTGACGCGGCCGTTGGAACTGGGTATCGACATCGTGATGCACTCGGCCACCAAGTACCTGGGGGGACATAGCGACCTGATGGGGGGCGCACTGGTCGTCAAGGACAAGGAACTGTTCGACCGGCTGTACTTCGTGCAGAACGCCACCGGCGCGATCATGGGGCCGTTGGAGGCATTCTTGTGTTCGCGCGGTTTGAAAACCTTGGAACTGCGGGTGTTGGAGCAAAGCCGCACCGCGTTGAAGATCGCCCAGTATCTGGCAGCGGACCGCCGCGTGGCCAAGGTCAACTACCCTGGCTTGCCGGGCCATCCGGGGCACCAGATTGCCGCGAGGCAAATGGCGGGGGGCTTTGGGGCCATGCTCAGCTTTGAAGTCGCGGGCGACTTCACCGCGGCGCAGCGAATCTGCAAGGCGACTCGGCTGTTTCAGTTAGCGGTGAGCCTGGGCGCGGTGGAGTCGCTGATCGAACAGCCGGCCAGCATGTCGCACGCCAGCTACGACCGCCAGGCCCGCCTGGCCCACGGCATCACCGACAGCCTGATCCGCCTCAGCGTAGGGCTGGAAGCCTTCGACGACCTGCGCGACGACCTGGACCAGGCACTAGCGGCGGCCACGTAGCGGCACGACTCCCGCCTTGCCGCTTGTGGCGCATTCGGCGAACCATTCCCAACATCCGCCCCCCTCTCCCCGCCGCGGGAGAGGGGCCGGGGGTGAGGGGCGGCATCGTGTTCGACGATCCATGCCCGAAAGCCTTTCGCTAGAACTACGGAAACTTACAACTTCAAGCCTGCAAAGCAGGAGCTTTGCGGCTACGTCGCGCCACGCGACATTGCCGCGTACCGGTGGTACCATGCTCGGATTCCCGCGAACGTCTCCCCGTGGAAACAAAGAGTTCTGGCCCCCTCTTATGTCATGACGCGGCAAGATACTTTCACCGCTGGCTGCCACCCTTATCGGGATGGCTATAGCGTGCTGCCGAAGCTGAAGCCGTTGACGGGACCGGTCTTCGATGAGCAACTGCCGCGTTTCTTGCAAGCCAAGCAAGAAGCCGCTTTGCATCAGCCATGCTACTTTGAGTCCGACCTGGACCCCGCCCGCGGGTTACGAATTGGCGAGTATATCCGCCAGACCGTGGGGGGCGATTTTCAACGGCGGCACGCCCACGGCGGCTTGCGGCAAATGGGCCAAGACCTGCGGGAAGATATCGCCATCCATTGCCTGGACGGCAACCGCGACTGGCTGGCCGCGGCCCATGTCTCGCTCCCCAGCGGTTGGCTGCCCCAGGATAAGATTGGCAAGTCGTTCGCGGAGGTCCACCGGGAAGTGCCCGGCATGCGGCTCGATATCAGCCGCAAAATGGTGGAGGCGATGATCTACTCCTCCCCCTACGAGCGCTACGTCTGGACCGTCATTTTCGAGGATCGCATCAACGGCCATCCGCGAATACCCCGCCAGCCTTTTAACGCGGCCGCTCCGCAACTCTTCGTGCGCTACGAGCGGCAAGTCATCATCGGCTTTCCCGATTTATCCGCGGCCCTGTTTGTGATTTGCCAGCATCTGATTCCCGAGGCTTCCATCGACAAGCCAGCCCTGCGCCAAGCCCTGGCCGGCATGACCCCCGAGCAAAGAATCTACAAAGGGTTCGACGACAGCTACCCAGACCTGATGCGCTACCTGGCCTAAACTCCACCTCGGCCGGCGCTGCCCCGCGGTATTCATCACAAGCGCATCACCATGCGTGCCCATTTGGCACACAACAATGCGCAATCCGCACACTGAAAACCGAATAGCTGATGGCTGACAGCTTCTCCGCTGACCGCTTTCCGCGTCGCCGAAATCGCCTCTCCGTGGTAGGCTGTGGCCTGAACCCTGCACCGAGAATCCGCGCGAGGAATTGCCGGCATGAACGTCGAACTCGATTTGGGCCGTTACAACATTCAGGTAGAGCGCGTGCTGCGCAATCCGCCTCCTGCAAGGCTGTACGAAGAGGCCGTGCGGACGGAACGCAGCCTGATCACCAGCAGCGGCGCGCTGTTGGCCCTGTCGGGCGCCAAGACTGGACGCAGCCCCAAGGACAAGCGGATCGTCGATCATCCCTCCAGTTCGGGCGATATCTGGTGGGGCGATGTCAATATCAAGCTCAACGAGCCGACGTTCATCCTCAACCGGCAGCGGGCCATCGATTACCTCAACACCCGCGAGCAGTTGTATGTCATCGACGGCTTTGCCGGGTGGGATCCGCGGTACCGCATCAAGGTGCGGGTGATCTGCACGCGGGCTTATCATGCGTTGTTCATGCACAACATGCTGATCCGCCCCACGTTGGAGGAACTGGCCAACTTTGGCGAGCCCGACTATGTGATCTACAACGCCGGTCGGTTTCCGGCCAATCCGTACACGTCCAACATGACATCGAACACGTCGATCGCCATGTCGTTCGAACTGCGGCAACTGGTGATTTTGGGAACGGAGTACGCCGGCGAGATGAAGAAGGGCGTCTTCACGCTGATGCACTATTTGATGCCCAAGCAAAACGTGCTGTCGATGCATTGCTCGGCCAATGAAGGGCCCGACGGCGATGTCAGCCTGTTCTTTGGGCTGTCGGGCACCGGTAAGACCACCCTCTCGGCGGACCCGCGGCGGCGGCTGATTGGCGACGACGAGCATTGCTGGACCGACAGCGGCGTGTTCAATGTCGAAGGAGGCTGCTACGCCAAGACGATCAATCTTTCGGCCGAGTACGAGCCCGACATTTACCGGGCGATCCGCTTTGGTTGCGTGCTGGAGAACGTCGTCTGCGACCCCGGCACGCGGCAAGTCGATTTTTCCAGCAATGCCCTGACGGAGAACACCCGCGCGGCTTATCCCATTGAGTTCATCGACAACGCCAAGGTGCCGTGCAGCGGCGGCCACCCCAAAAACATCATCCTGCTGACGTGCGATGCCTACGGCGTGCTGCCGCCCGTCAGCCGGCTGACGCCCGAACAGGCCATGTACCATTTTCTTAGCGGTTACACGGCCCGCGTGGCCGGCACGGAAATGGGCGTGACCGACCCGCAGGTGGCGTTTTCGGCCTGTTTTAGCGCGGCCTTTTTGGTCTGGCACCCCACCAAATACGCCGAACTGCTGGCCGAAAAGACCCGCCAGCACAAGGCCCAGGTGTGGCTGGTCAACACGGGCTGGTCGGGTGGCCGGTTTGGGGCCGGCTCGCGGATCAAACTACCCCACACGCGGGCGATTATCGACGCCATCCACTCCGGCGCGCTGGCCCGCAACCCGACGCAGGAGGACCCGGTGTTTGGCTTGGCCGTGCCGACGCATTGCCCCGGCGTGCCGTCGGAGATTCTGGTGCCGCGGGCGACCTGGAGCGACCCCGCCGACTACGACGCCACGGCCCACAAGCTATCTGGCTTGTTTCAGGCCAACTTCGCCAAATACGCCGACGTAGCCAGCGCCGCGATAGCCGCCGCGGGGCCGAAGGGCGGGTGAGGGGAGCGGGGGGAGTGGCGAGTGGGGAATGTCGAGTGTCGAATGAGGGATGATCGGTCGGGAGAATTGGTTTTTAACCCGATTATTTAGCCGTATCTTCAACGCACGATGGCGGCTGCACGGCTGGGTGGCTGATCGCCGCAAGACCGACTGGCCACGTTTTCATGCGAACGGAATTCCGAATCCTGGTGCTGCTGGCCCTTCTGCCGTTGCTGGGGACCGTGGGATTCATGGCCATTGAAGGATGGGGTGCGTTTGATGCTTTCTACATGTCGATCATTACGCTCACCACGGTTGGCTACCATGAGGTACATCCGCTTTCGACGGCTGGACGGGCCTTTGTCATTGTGTTCTTGGTGGCCGGATCGGGGGTCTTTTTCTTCGGAATCGTCCGCCTGGGCGAGCTTGCCGTGCGGAGCGAGATCCGCGACTGGATGGGATGGCGTTTCATGAACGATCAATTGAAGGCTCTGTCGCGGCATTACGTCGTTTGTGGATCTGGCCGCATGGGGCGGACTATTTGCCGGGAACTGGCTGGCCGAGGCCTCCCCTTTGTCGTCGTGGACCGGTCCGAAGCAGCCATCCGTTATTGCCAAGAGCAAAAATGGATCAGCCTGCTCGGCGATGCCACCGACGATACTGTCCTGGAAGAGGCGGGCATTCATCGGGCTGGCGGGCTGGCGGCTGTCTTGTCCAGCGATGCCGACAACATGTACGTGGTGATGTCCGCCCGATTGTTGTCGCCAGACCTGCCGATCGTGGCGCGTGTCGATGACGAAAAGAGCGAGGTCAAGCTGCGCAAGGCGGGTGCCAACCGCATCATCAGCATGTACGCGGCGGGCGGCCTCAAAGTGGCCCAGTTGCTGGCTAATCCGGAACTGGAGGATTTTCTGGAGATTTTTACCCATAGCGGCACGGAGTTGGACCTGGCCGAGGTGCATGTTTCCGCCGATGGGCCTTTTGCCGGCAAATCCCTGGACGAATCGTCATTCCGCGGACGCGGAGTGATCGTCGTGGGCATCCGTCACCAAAACGGCGAGCTGCTGTTCAACCCGCCGCCAGCCACGACGCTACAGCCGGAAGACCAGGTAATCATCATGGGCTCCTCGAAAGCCCTCGGCCGGATTCTCAAACTCGAATAGCCGCGTCCGGTTGCTCGGCCCGCCACGTAGCCGCAAGGCTCCTGCTTTAGGATGCTATGGTCCGAAATAAATTCCTGAATTCAAGTGGATTCAATCAACGGTTGACAAATGGCGCTCGGCCAAAGGTTTATAGCGGTTCGTTTGGATAATGATCCCGTGCGAACGCTTCAAATTGCCTAGTTTTCGGCCTTCCCGTTGGTCGGCCTAGGCTCATTGGCCGCACGAAACGCAATAAGAACCACGGATAACCCGGCGCGGCGTAGCCGCAACCAAAAATGAAAATAGCTTTGCCCGTTCGGTAATGTGAGGGCTTGAACGTCTCTCACGTACACCGAGGAGCAACGCTATGAACTCTTTCATACAACGCCACGCGGCCAATGTCATGGGAATGTTGAGCGGCTACGACCGGTTCCGCCCGCGGGGAACGCCGCGGTGGCTGGCCAACACCAAGGGGATGGGGAGCTTTCTGTTTGCGGCCCAGGTTCTTCTGAAAGACTTCAAGGACCATGCCATCGATGTGACCGACCGCGTGCGCGAGGCCAGCAAGCGCTTGGCCGCCAGCCAAGGACGACCGTTTGAGCATCTCCGCGGCAGCGCCATCAGCAAGGAGGACACCGCTCGCCGGATCGCCGAGGCCGACAGCGTGCGAGAGGGCTTGATCTGCGTGCTGAGTTGCACGGAGTCTTGT
>JBFWUW010000077.1:0-29515 GCA_050247075.1 Pirellulales bacterium
ACAAGACTCCGTGCAACTCAGCACGCAGATCAAGCCCTCTCGCACGCTGTCGGCCTCGGCGATCCGGCGAGCGGTGTCCTCCTTGCTGATGGCGCTGCCGCGGAGATGCTCAAACGGTCGTCCTTGGGATGGCGCTGCCGCGGAGATGCTCAAACGGTCGTCCTTGGCTGGCGGCCAAGCGCTTGCTGGCCTCGCGCACGCGGTCGGTCACATCGATGGCATGGTCCTTGAAGTCTTTCAGAAGAACCTGGGCCGCAAACAGAAAACTCCCCATCCCCTTGGTGTTGGCCAGCCACCGCGGCGTTCCCCGCGGGCGGAACCGGTCGTAGCCGCTCAACATTCCCATGACATCGGCCGCGTGGCGTTGTACAAAAGAGTTCATAGCGTTGCTCCTCGGTGTACGTGAGAGACGTTCAAGCCCTCACATTACCGAACGGGCAACGCTATTTTCATTTTTGGTTGCGGCTACGCCGCGCCGGGTTATCCGTGGTTCCTTGGCCTTCAAACTGGATCAGCCATCCGTTCATCCTTGGACTCGGCAACGCAACGCTGCGCTTCACCAGTTCGCGGTGCCGCTATCGCGTCAGCGCCAGCGGGGAGGACTTTTGGCAATTTGCCCGAATCGCCGCGATAACGCCTGTTTTTGGCATTGCCGGGCCTGCCGCGCGGTCGATATGATCCGCGACCTTTTGGACGGCAAGGCAAGGATGCTTGGCCCCCTAAGGAAAATGATTCGCCGCGGCGAATCATCTTGCGGCCTCTCCACGGAAGGAGCCGACCAGGCATGACAGCCTCGGCCAGTCTCACAATTCGTTCGCTGGTGATGATTGCCAGCACGATCGCCATCCCAGGGGTCGCCGTGATGAGCTATTCGTCGCCTCCACCGGCGACGGTCAAGACCGGCCCCAAACCGGCCCCCTCCGCGCGGTCCCGCGCGCCGTTCGCCAGCCGCATGGCCGACCAGGCCGGGTCTGCTACGGATTTCGCCTCGGACTCGTCCCAAGACTTTATCGCCGCCAGAACCATCGACGCCGCCCCTGTTTCGCTCCGGCACACCGATCTCGAAGTGCGGCCCGTTCCCGCCATCAAGCCGCTCCAGGCGCCGGCTTTCTGGCGGGACGAAACGGTAGCGTTGCCAGCGCGGCCCGCGACTCTCTCAGACCACGAAGAAACCATCGCCGCCCCGCCCGTCGCCGCGGTACAGAATCCACCCATCCGGCATGTTGACCGCGACGAACATCGCTTGCAGCCGACTGGCCGGCGGATGAACGAGCCTGAACGCCAGCAACCGCCGCCACTGGCGATTGAGATTCCCACGGCGGAAGCCGGCGGGCGTCCGGCGGCCATGAGCAACGAGGAATTCTCGGTCTTGGAGGATCGCTTGCGTGAACTAGGGGCCACGCATTACCGGCTGGAAACGTGGGGCACGCAGGGCGAATTGTTCCGCTTTCGCGCCATGATGGCCGTATCGGCCCAATCCAACCATAATCGCTACTTTGAAGCGACCGACCGCCAGCCGCTACGCGCTGTCGAGCGGGTGGTTGAGCAAGTCGAACGCTGGCGTGCCGGCCAAGCTTCCACGCGCTAAGAAGCGGCCTCGCCAGTCGCCCGGCATTTCAGATACCACTGTACATGCCCATAGCGAATGCCGCGCGGCATGCGGTCCAGCAGAGGACGGATGCGGGCAGGGTTTTCCGGCCCAACCACCTCCAAAATGCCGGCTTGCTGTTCCGCCGTCAGGAACCATTCGCATTGCACGGCCAGCCCGCCATCGGCCGCACGCAAGGCATGGTCCAGCACGACGTCGGTGTCGAATCCGCGGATGGTGGCACACTCGTCGGGTGTGAATCCACTCGACAACAGCCGCCAAGTCCAATAGTGGGGCGGATGTCCGTCGCGACCGGGTGCTAAAGGGTCATTGACGTTTGGCACAGCCGCTGACGGTGTGCTGGTGGGCGATGCTATCGGCGAGCGGTCCCGCGAAGCAACATTCCCTTGAGCATCGTCTGGCCGATGGCGGGCGGCGGACGCGGGCGCGGCTGGTTCACGAGGGGCTGGCGTGCCAGATTGACCACCCTTTCGCGGGGAAACGGCCTGGGCGGGCCGGACGGGTTCCGACGGAGGCCGGGCTGGCGTTGCTGCTGGCGCGTCGGCACCCTCAGACTCTTTCAGCCGTTGCGCCAACTCCGGCGGAATCATCAATCGTTCGAGCGTGGCCTGGCCGCGCATGACCAGCGTCCCCCGTTCCGAAAGCAACAGCACGGGACGCTGAAAGCCCGAATCGACCTGCTCCACCAGGCCCCCGGTGAGCAACGCATCGATCAAACAGGTCACTTCCTCTTGCTTGAGCGAGGCCAGCAGCCCATACGTGCTAAGGACATGCAGCCGGGCCTTGGTGATTTTGGCCGACTTGGATCCGCACAGCATCTGCGCCACCGCATGTTTGCCGAAGCGGGCATTGGTCCGCGCTACGCCAGACAGCACCTTGCGGACCGCTTCCATAATGGCCGGGTCGTCGGCCGGCACCGCGGCCATGCCGACGGCGGCGGGCCTACGGCCCGAACAATTGTCGCAATTTCCGCACGGTTCGGCCGAGTCTTGTCCAAAGTACGACAGAATCAACTGCTGGCGGCACTGGGCCGTGCGGGCGAAGTTAATCACCTGGTCGAGCTTTTGCAGTTCCTTGGCCTTGCGTTCCTCCAATGCCTGGAAGTCGATATCGAGCGCATCGAACGGCTGCTGGCGGTCCAGCATGTGGATGGCCCGTCCGCGAAAGGGCGGAATGTAATCGAAGCCCGGCAATTGCTTGAGCTCGCGCAGGGCACGCCCCAGCGAGGCCGGGTCTAGCGAGGTCCGCTCTTGCAAATCGCCCGGCCGAAAGTAGACGGCCTCGTTGCGGCGCGAACCGATCAACCGTTCAATCGCCTGCAACACCTTCCGCTGCGTCGTCGCCTGCCGGGGCAGCATATCGACCAAGGTTGGCAGTTCGCTGTCGATCCGCGCAATGGCCATGTTCTGCCGCGGTTCCAGGCGTTCTAGCACGCCCGCTTTCTCCAGTAATTGCTCGCAAGTGCCCACCCCCTCGTTGCTCAGGCCAGCCGCACCCAGTGTTTCCTTGATCTCTTGCTGCGTCAGTTCGATCGGATCTTCGTCGATGCGGCGGAGGAAATCGTACACCGCCTTGACCGTTTGCCGCGGCGGGTACGCGCTGTCAATAAAAAACTCTTGGATGAATTTGTCGCCCGTGCTGAACAACAACAGGCACCGCGACGGCTGGCCGTCGCGGCCCGCCCTGCCTGCCTCTTGATAATAGGCCTCCAGCGTGCCGGGCATGTTGTAGTGAATGACAAACCGCACATCGGCCTTGTCGATGCCCATGCCAAACGCATTGGTGGCCACCACCACATCCACACCCCCCGCCATGAAGGCCTCTTGCGAGCGGCGGCGGTCGTCGTGCAGCATGCCCGCGTGGTACACACCTACCCTCAGTCGCGTGCGGTCGGCAATCGTCTGGGCCACTTCCTCGCAGCGCTTGCGGGTAGAAGCATAAATAATGCCCGGTTTGCCCGCCTGCTTGAGAAAGGCCACCAGCGCGTCGTCTTTCTGCTTTTGGCCCGATGGCTGCTGCACCTCGTAAAACAGATTGGGGCGGGCAAAACCTGTGATAAAGATACGCGGGTCGTTCAGGTCAAGCTGTTCAATGATGTCCCGCCGCACGGCATCGGTCGCCGTGGCGGTCAGGGCAATCGTTGGCGGTTTACCCAGCTTGGCCCGATAACGCCCCAGGCGGGCGTAGTCTGGGCGGAAATCGTGCCCCCACTCGCTGATACAATGCGCCTCGTCAATGGCCAGCAGTTGCAGCCGCGCCGCCCGGACCGCATCCAAAAAGCGCGTACTGCGAAAGCGTTCCGCCGCGACATAGACCAGGTCGTACTCGCCAGCCGCCATGGAATCGAGCCGGGCGTTCTGTTCGGCCGCATCGAGCGTGCTGTTGACGAACGTCGCCCGCAGACCCAGCGATTGCAATTGCCGCACCTGGTCTTGCATCAAGGCAATCAACGGCGAGACTACCAGCGTCACGCCCTCGCGGGCGACCGAAGGCAATTGATAGCATAGGCTTTTGCCGCCGCCGGTCGGCATGACGCACAGACAGTCCTGTCCCCCCAGCACCACCTCGATCACTTCTCGCTGCCCCGGCCGAAACGCGGCCAGCCCAAACCGCGGCAAGACGGCATTCAGGTCGAGCGGGGCCAGGTCGGGCATGCGCGGCAAAACCAATCCGAGGATACATCTGTATATGCCAAGGCATTATAGCGCCAGGCAGGGGACATGCTCAACCCGTCCCGGTATCATGCAAGTGGCGATTCGAGGACTATTGCGTTTCGTACGGCCAATGAGCCCAGGCCGACCAACGGGAAGGCCGAAAGCCATGCAATTTGAAGCGTTCGCCCAGGATCATTATCCAAACGAACCGCTATAAATCACACGGACTATAGAAGATTGTGCCCATGCGTTGGATTCGAGACTTGATCACGTTGACGGCCTTGATTGGCCTGACGGCGGTTTCCATCGCCGGGGTATTCGTGGCGGCCCGGCAATCGCTTTCAACGCCGCCCGCCGCAGTGCGGCGCGACGGTTGGACGCAGCTCATTCAAACCGATCTGGCCAGCGCCGACCGGTCCGAGCAACGGGCCGCGTTGTCGGAACTGGAAGAGAGCTTGAATTCCGCGGCCGACTGGCAGACGCGCGCGGCCGAGCTGACGGTGGAGCAGCGGGAACGCCTGGTGGCCAATCTGGATGTGCTGGGTCCGCTGTGGCTGGCGGACGAAGCGGAGCGTTACTTCGACCGTCCGCCCGAAAGCCGCGACGACTATCTCGACCGCCGCATCACGCAATTGCAGCAGCTTATTTCCGCCGCCAAGAACATCCAAGCCGATGGTGCCAACGCCGTGCCTGGCTCGTTGCTCACCGATGCGCCATTGATGCTCAACCGTTGGATGGAAGCAATAGAACCAGAACGACGCGAGCAAACACAGAAATTCGTGCAAGCGGCGGTATTTCGTTTTTTGGCACGGAGGAGATGAGGGGAGGAAGTTTTTAGTTGTCAGTTTTCAGTTATCAGTCATTTTCTGAACACTGAAAACTGAAAACTAATTACTAATAACTAATAACTAATAACTCACCTCCCCATCAACATCACCACCGCCACGATGCTGATGATCATAAAAAAGACACCACTGAGGAACGTGCCGCTTTGCATGAAGGCGTTGGGCCGCAGGGCGGGCGGCAGCAAGGTGCGGTTGACGTACAGCGCCAACAGGGCCGTTACCCCCAGGCCGATGTTTTGCAGCAGGCCAGCGATGACCGCGACTTGCAGCGGGTTGAAGAATGTCAGCGCGATCAGGCCGAAAACACCGTACCCGGCCAAGATACTGTAATAGACAAGCTTGACCTGGTTGCCGGCCATGCGTTTGGCCCGCTGGCTGTAGTTCCAGTAGATGTCGGTCCAGCGCCGGGCCAGCAGATCGCTGGCCACCATTTGGCCCGGTGCCAGAATCAAGAACCCCACGAGCAACGTCAGGGGCCACATGATCGCCGCGTACTCTGGGTAACGGTCGGCAATTCCCTCGGCGGTCATGGCGGCTACGCGATCCCCCTTGACCGGCGCATTGCGGATGAATTCCAGCGACATCATGCACGGCAATGCCATGCCGACAAACGAAGCCAGCATCCAGACCACCAATTGGTCTTTGATCACATGCCGCATCCAGCCCCGCCAACGGGGCAAGCTTTCTTGGTTGGGGATAAACACCTGGCCGTTGTGCGACAGTTCTATCTGCCGCCCGCCGACCGCGCTGGGGATGGCCCCCACATGTTTGCCCATGCCCCAGCCCTTGTCGCGGGCGTAGTTGCTAAACATGACGTTGGTCATGCCGCCGGCACCGGCAATGGCGGCAAACGACGCAATCATGGCCCAATCCAACCGCGGCAACCGCCGATGCTCGGCCACGTAGGCCGCCAGGTTGGCCGGCTCCAGGCCTTTGTAAGCGGCCAATGTCTGGCAGCGTGCCCGCAATGGTTCGGGGACGTCTTCCAGATGCTCGGCCCGCGTTACCGAGGGACCGTCTCGGAACGAATACAACGTCGGCAGCCAGATCCCCTCGGGCGATATCTGGCCCTCGATTTCCAGTGACGCGTCCTCGTCTTGGGTGCGAATGTAGAAGCCAAAGCGCTCTGTCAGGTTGAGTGCGCGGCTTGCCATCTCCTCGCGCCGTTGCCGCAGTTCGGCCGTCGGCTCATGGTCGATCGGGTAAGAAACAATCCGCTGGCCGTCGCCTTCGATAAACTCAAACACTTTCGGTTCGCCGTTCTCAATCGTCCCTTTGACCGTGTAGACCGTGTCGGGGAAAGAAGCTCGCCCAGGTTCGTGCTCGGCCAGGGTGAAATGCCGGCCCGCGATGACGGTCTCTGCCCGCAGCGGAACCGTGCCGACGCTGATGAACCCTTGCAGTACCTCGCGCACGTTGGCCCGCGACACCATGAAGACCGTCACAAAGCCCAAAAAGCCAAGTACGACCACGAGCTTGAAGGCCATGATCTTCTCGAGCATGCGGTAGATCGCCCCGCCAAAGACCAGCGGCACGAATGCCAGCAAGAAAATGACATAGCCCAAGAGTTTGACGACCAGCCCCTCCGTCACGCCCCAGCCCATCAGCGTGACCGTGGCATCGCCGGGCAAATGCCCCAGCATGGCGGCGGCCAGCGGCACGGCGGCATTGGCCGCGTTGTACGGCCAAATGCTGCCTAAATCGAGGATGACATACAGCAGCAGCCAGAACTTGGGACCGGGATGGGTGCGCATGCCCCCCACCAACGTTGGCTCGCCGCAGTACAAGGCATAGCGCATGAACTCCAGGTTGCAAAACACCTGGAACAGAATCGACATTGCCGCCAGCCACATCAGCGTGGCGCCGTACTGCGCGCTGACGGCCGGGCCGAACAGCCATTCGCCCGTCCCCACGCTGGCCCCGGCCAACAGCACGCCCGGTCCCAACAACATCATCCACCCGCGCCAACCGCCGCGCGGCTGGGGCGGCAATTCCCCCACGGTCCACGGAGGCAGGTGGCCGGCATGGACGACTTGTGCCGGGACTTCTGGTTCTTGGCTCATGGCGGAAGCGCCTGGGTTGAGATGGGTGGTCCCATGTTACCGCTCCCGGCGCTGGCATCCAAACGCCATCGGCCCCTTCTTTGCATTGACGCCGCCCATCGTCCCCTTAAACTATTGGGGTTCGTTTTTATGGCCGTTGCCAGACACTTCGGCAGTAGGAGGCGATTCCATCGCCGCTGGGAACGATGCAACTCCTAGGTATCGGCGATGGAATCGCCTCCTACAGAAAACCTGGCAATCACGGCTACCTTTCGTCCGATCCTTTCTGACCCCGCCCGCCGCCGTCCATGAGCATTGAACCGTCCGAGACTTCGCCCGCTTCCGATACGCCTTCGCCGGCTACCCCAGAAAGCCAGGCGGCCACGGAAAGTTCCACCCCGGCCACGCCCGCGATGGCGGGCGACACGGCCCCCCAGCCAGGCGCGGTCGACCCGGTCGCCGAGCCGGAGGGCGAGGCTTTTCCCGTGCCACGGCTAAAGATTGGCAGCCAGCGCGGCGGCGAAAAGGTGAAAGCCAAGGCGCAAATTGAATCCAAGTTTGTCGAAGCACCGCCCGCCAAGAGCTTTCCACCCCCCAACAAGCGCAGCGAGCTATCGGCCGATCTACAAGCCGAATTGGATGAGGCCCTGGGGGGCATGTCTTTGGACGACATTGTGTCGGGCAAGGCCGCCAGCAATTTGGCTGCCTTGGGCGACATTGAACCTGAGACCCGCGTCAAGGCCACGGTCGCCAAGATCCATCGCGGCAATGTCTTCTTTGAACTGGGGGGACGCAACCAAGGGCTGGCTCCCATGGCATCTTTTGCCGAGCCGCCCGTGGAAGGAGCGGCGATGGATGTCATCGTCAGCCGTTTCGATCCCGAGGAAGGCCTATACCTGGTCAATGTGCCGGGCGGAGCCACCGCGGTTGGTGATTGGTCGCAGATTAGCCAAGGCGTGACGGTCGAGGCCAAAATCACCGGGCACAACAAAGGGGGCCTGGAATGCGATGTCAATCGCATCCGCGGGTTTATCCCGGCGGGGCAGATTTCACTCTATCGCGTAGAGGACCTGGCCCAATTCGTCGGCCAGAAGATGTTGTGCATTG
The DNA here is from genome assembly GCA_050247075.1 of Pirellulales bacterium. GTDB lineage: Bacteria > Planctomycetota > Planctomycetia > Pirellulales > JBFWUW01 > JBFWUW01. The sequence goes on from JBFWUW010000077.1 coordinate 8,258, forward strand.
TGACGGAAGCCAACCCCGACCGCCGCAATCTTATCCTTAGCCACAGGGCCGTGCTGGAGCGCGAGAAAGAAGCCGCCCAAGAGAAACTGCGCGGTGAAATCGCCGTGGGCCAGGTTCGCGAGGGGATCGTCCGCAGCATCCGCGATTTTGGCGCATTTGTCGATTTGGGCGGCATCGACGGCCTGCTGCACGTCAGCCAGTTGAGTTGGGCCCGCGTCAAGCATCCCAGCGATGTGCTGACGGAAGGCCAAACGGTGACGGTCAAAATCCACAAGATCGATCCGGAGACCGGCAAGCTGTCACTGGCCATGAAGGAGCTGACCGAAAGCCCCTGGGAAGGCGTCGTGCAGCGGTATCCGGCGCGTAGCACCGTCGAGGGGACGGTCTCCAAGGTGATGGATTTTGGTGCCTTCATCCAATTAGAGCCGGGCGTGGAAGGCCTGGTGCATATCTCCGAGATCGCCCATCAGCGAGTTTTTCGGGTGTCGGACTTTTTGAAGGAGGGCCAACGGGTCGAGGTCCAAATTCAATCGGTCGATGCCGAGAAGCAGCGGATATCACTGTCCATGAAAGCCATGCTGGCCAAGCCCGAACCGGTCAAGAAAGATGCCGAGCCGGCCGCCGAGGAAGAGGCACCTCCTCCGCCCATGCCCAAACAGCCCAGCAAACCGCTCAAGGGGGGCATCGGCCGCGGAACTGGCGGCGACAAGTTTGGGTTGAAGTGGTAATGCCGCCGCCAGACGAAGGCCGCCTGGCCGAGCGAATCACCGCGCTGGAGGAATTGCTGACCCACGTCGAACGAGTGGTCGGCGATCTGAACCAGGTCTTGCTATCGCAGCAGCGCCGGGTGGAAGAGCTGGAGGCACAACTACAAAAACTCTCCGCCGGGGTGGACTCTCTCACCGAGTCCCTGCCGACTCCGCCCCCCGATCCAGAAGCCGACCGCCCGCCGCATTACTAGGCAAGTAGGCTGGGACAAGCGGCCAGGGATCCCGCCATGTACAACCGGCCTGCTCGCGATGTCCCACCAAATGCGGCCGCCATCCCGAATCATGGTGGGACATCGCGGATAACCCGTGACGAAGTGGACTATCCATCTCCGCTTGTCCCACCCTACGCTTACGCAGTTACCCGCGCGCCGCCTGGCTGTTTGGCGGATGCCTTGTAGTCGGGGTTGATCTTGGCCAGTTCCTCGCTGACCGCTTCGACGGTGCGGCGAATCTGGTCTTCCTGGTGGTCCGACGTAATGAAGAACCGCAACCGGGCGGCGCTTTCCTCGACCGCCGGATGCAAGATCGGCTGCACGTTGATGCCGCGTTCAAACAACGCCCGCGATAACTGCAGGCAATGCAGTGAGTTGCCCAAAATCACCGGCACCACGGAGGAACCGGCACTAAGGCCGGTATTCAGCCCGCGTTCGCTGGCGAGTTTCAAGAACAGTTCCGCCCGCTGGTGCAGGCGTTCCACGCGGCCCGGTTCACTCCGCAGCAGCCGGATGGAAGCCAGCGCGGCGGCCGCGTTGGAGGGGGACAAGCCCACGCTGTACACAAAGCCCGGGGCGGTGTATTTGAGATACTCCACCACCGCCTTCGATCCCGCGATATAACCCCCGCAACTGCCGAACGACTTGCTCATCGTCCCCATCCACAGGTCCACGTCGCCCGGATCGACATCGAAGTGCTCACCAATGCCGCGGCCGGTACGTCCCAGCACGCCAATCGAGTGGGCTTCGTCCACGAACAGCAGCGCTTTGTGCTTCTGCTTGACCTCGATGAACTTGGGCAGGTCGGCAATGTCGCCGTCCATGCTGTAGACCCCTTCGATGGCCACCAGCACGCGACGGTACTCAGGACGCAAATCGACCAGCAGTTTTTCCAATGCCTGCCAGTCGTTGTGCGGAAAGGCCCGCGTGCGGGCACCCGACAGCTTGGCCCCTTGCTGAATGCTGTTGTGGGCCAGTGCGTCGTGCAGGATGAGATCGCCCGGCTTGAGCAAGTGGCCCAAGGTGGTCTCGTTGGTGGAGTGCCCGCCGACGAACACGATGGCGTCCTCGGTCCCCACGAATTCCGCGATGGCTTGCTCCAACTCGCGATGCAAGACCTTTTCGCCCGACACCAGCCGGCTGGCGGAGACCGATGTGCCGTAGCGGGCCACTGCTTCTTGCGCGGCCTTCGTCACCGCCGGATCGCCCGACATGCCAATGTAGTTGTAGCTGGAAAAATTAATCAGCTCGCGCCCGCCGATGACCGTGGTGTCCTTGGTAACGCGCTCGTGGGCATTGAAGTACGGATTGCCAAGCCCGGAGAACGACAGCATGTCCAGGTTGTTACGCAGCCGCACGTACTCGGGGAACTTCTCCAGGCGGTAGTTTTCCGGCGCGATCTCCTCCAAGGGAACACGTTTAGCGGGCTTCCGCGGCTGGCCCAAGTAGGTGTCTACCGCCTCGGCTACTTCGCGCAGGTTTTCCAGTTCGGGGCCTAGATCCTCGGGCAGTCTTCCGCCAAAGCGTTCCTCCAAGGTGGCTTGCAGCTCAATCCGCTCCAGCGAATCGAGGCCCAGCTCTCCAAAGGTTGAGTCGATCGTGGCGTTGGCCCCCCGGTCGCCGGCAATGCTTTTGGCCGCTTCCAGCACGACGTCCGCCGTGGAAGCGCGATTGGATACTGGCTTGGCGGGTTCGCCATTGCCGACCCCGGCGGACGCGGCCGATTTGGGGGCGGCCAACTCGCCAGCCACCAACGGTGCCGGCCATTGGGCCACAACAGACAAGGTTCCGTCGAGGTATTCCTGGCGGCAGGCATGCCGTTGAATCTTGTTGCTGCTGGTCTTGGGAATGCTGCCCGCTTTGACCAGCACGATGGCATCGACCGCCAAGTCGTGCTCGCGAGAGACCGCCCGGCGAATGGTATCGAGTGCGTTCGCCGCCTCGGCCTTTTCACCCCGTTCGACCTCTTGCACCAAAATCAGCCGCTGGCCCCGCTCGTTCTCAATCGTGAAGGCGGCCCCCGCGCCAGGTCGCAACGCCGTATGGCATTGCTCCACCGTCTGTTCAATATCCTGCGGATAGTGGTTCAACCCGTGGACGATAATCAAGTCTTTCAACCGGCCCGTGCAAAATACCTCGCCGCGTTGAATAAAGCCCAGGTCGCCAGTACGCAGGAAGGGGCCTTCGCCGGTGTCGGCCAGTTTGGCCTGAAAGGTTCGCTCGGTCTCTTCGCGGCGGTTCCAGTAACCCTGCGCAATGCTTGGTCCCATGACCCAGATTTCGCCGACTTCGCCCTCTTTTGCCTCCGCCAGCGTGTCGGGATTGGCAATCACCACGCGCTGATCGGGCAAGTTCTGGCCGTTGCCAACCAGGCGCCGCGCACCCTTGGCGGTGCCGGCGACTTCGACGATCTTGCGATTCTCCAGCCCCTTGGCATCGAACGCGCGAATGACGGGCGGCTCTAGTTTGTAACCGCCCGATACGATCAGTGTAGCTTCGGCCAGCCCGTAACAGGGGTAGAACGCCTCGCGGCGGAAGCCGTACGGTTCGTAGGCCTCGCAGAACTGCTCGATCGTTTCCGGGCGGATCGGCTCCGCGCCGTTGAAGGCCACGCTCCAACTGCTCAGGTCGAGCCCCACGCGGGCTTCCGGCGGAATCTTGCGGACGCACAAGTCGTAGGCGAAATTGGGTCCGCCGCTGGTACACGCGCGGTACTTGGTGATCGCCTTCAGCCACCGCAGCGGCTTCTGCAGGAAGGACATGGGCGACATGATGACGTTGGGCCGGCCTACGTACAGTGGTTGCAGTACGCCGCCGATTAGCCCCATGTCGTGGTAGCTGGGTAGCCAAAAGACGCCGCTGCCCGACCGCACATGCTCAAAGCAATGCGCGATCAGTTCGGAATTGTGCAACAGATTGGAGTGGCTGAGCATTACGCCCTTGGGCGTGCCCGTGGAGCCAGATGTGTATTGCAAGAAGGCCAACGTGCGGCCGGTGACTTCCGGGTCTTTCCACTGCGACTCGATCGCGGTGGGCATGTTGTCCGTGGCCAGCCAATTCAGGGCCTTCAGGTCGGGTGTCTGCTCCAGCATCGGCTGGACACGTTCCAGCACGCTGGAGGTGGTCATGGCAACCTTGGCCTCGGCGTCGGCCACGATCGCCTCGATGCGCCCCAGGGAGCGATTCAACCGTGGGGGATAGGCCGGCACGGCAATTACCCCGCCGTACAGACAGCCAAAAAACGCGGCAATAAACTCCAATCCAGCCGGGTAGAGCAAAACAGCCCGTTGGCCCTGCATTCCCATGCTTTGCAGCCAGGCACCAATGGCACGGGCCTGGCGGTCAAGCTCGGCATTGGTTAGCCAGACTTCTTCGTTCTCGCCGTCGGTCAAGAAAGCAAACGAATGCTCATTCCCCTGATGATGGGCTCGATGCCGCAGCAGATCGACCAAAGTGGGGGGACCAAAAAAGCGTCCCGGAAAGGGGTCGTGTTGCACGTTAATCCAAACTCCCACGGAAGTTAGAGCGCATCCAATCCATCTGGCGTGTGCTCATGAAATCGAAGCCATACTCCAGGCGAGTTCAACGCCATCTATTCTAAGAAGTTGACAGGCGGGCGTTGTAGCCCAGCCGTCGTCACTTCTGTTGTCTGCAATCGAAGTGGCCAGCCTGATTTACGGCAATTTGGTCATTACATCAACCCGCTAACCTATCATCGAACCGGATGCATTACAAAGCACAATCTACCCATTCTTCCTGCTTTTACCGGCAGGTCTGGCTTAATACGGCTGTGAATTTTAGAAATCGGCAGCGAGAAGGCTAATTCAGTCAACTATTGATTGACGCAAAGCAATCAGGGGGAGCGGTTTACAAGCTCGCGGAAACTCCGCGGCCTATGCTCGTCGCCGGATAAACCAATCTGTCCCATACTATCGGACTGATAATTGTGTCAATCGAGACTATCCGATACCGCCGGATGGCACTGATTGAATTGCCCAGCTTCGCGCGATGATACCCCTAGGTAGAGTGGCTAAAGCCGCACGGTACTTCAAGAAGGCCACTCAATATTGCAACGTCAGCAGTGCTCCGGCTCCATCTCCCATGGGAATAGGCTGAACCGACCAGTTGCTATTTTCCATGAAGGTTCCATCGACCGCGGACGAAGCCAGGCAGGCGATCCACCAGCCCATAACAACTTGAGACGTGTAATGGGCGTCATCGTTGATCCGCGACCAACCGACGGCGGTCGAGGCGACGTAGCAGCCCGCCTTGAGCCACGGATCGTCGGTCATTTTTGCCGCGCTCAGGAACGGAATGGCACCCATGAAGGCGTGCCCGCTGACACCATTGGTGTCATTGAAGGGCTGCCAGGTAGAACCCCAGCTAGCTTCGCCCGGCCGCGAGGCACCCGTGGCAAACTGCAGAAACAGCAGCGATGGTGCCCCGACGAGCGTGCTGCGCCAGCACCGCTCGCCCCAGTCCCCCGTCACGTCGAGCGGTCCTTGTTCGGCGAATTCGCCCAAAAAGCTGGCCGCGAAAAAGGCCGGTATGACGTAACCGCCATCGCCGATCGGTTTGAAAACGCTGGAGACGGCGTTCGACCCGCTGCCGCGAAAGTTCTGCTGGTACAGGCTGGCAAACTCGTCATCGGCGGGCGTATTCGCCAAGGCGGCCCCAAAACCGACGCCGACGGCCAGCACTCCCAGGCTGCGGGGCGTGTAATAGTTGTAATGGTCGGAATTGACATCCCACGCCAAATCGCTCGCCCGCTGATGCACGGCCCGCGCGGCAGGCGCTGTCGAGGCGCAGCCGCAGCAGAGGCAAAGCAGCAGTCCGAACAAGGTTCGCCACATGAGCAATCGGCCTGGGGGCAGTGGAAAGTAGATATGACAGGACCACACCGCGATGATGCGGCCTCCAGGTCGGGGCGAAAGCCCCCTTGAAGATGGATCGGAGTTTGCCGCCTGTAGGGATTAAACCGTCCGCGACAGGCCGATCAGTTCACCCGGTTTTCCTATTCTTCCAAACGGTGCCGGTCGGCAACGACGTGCATGTGAAGCGTGCGGAAAGCGAATTATCACCGTCAGAGACTGCTCCTACAAAGTGATCGGCGTTAGAAACGCCTCCTACAGCGCCACGTCGGTCACTTGTCTGGCTGGCAAATCAACGACCGCCAGTGACAGCCGGTTGGTGCGGTAGAGTGCCCCCGGGTTGAGAACCAGCGTGTCGCCGATCCATTCCTGGCGGGCCACATGAGTATGCCCGTGGCAGACCAGGCCATAGCTTCCGCCATCAATGGCGTCCGCCAACTTCTTGCTATCATCGCCATGCAAGAAGGCAATCTTGGTATCGGCCAGGGTAAGTTCGCCAAACCAATCGTGGCAACTTTGCCGGGCGGACTTGATGGCCCGGCGAATCTCCGTGGGATCATCGACATTGCCCAACACGAAGTGCGTTGGCCAGGTTGCAAAGTGCCCGACTAGCTCGGGCGTGCCGACATCGCCGCAATGAATGACCAGCTCGACCGAGAATTCCTCCAGCATCCGCACGGCGGCCAAGGTGTTGCGCGTGTGCCCGTGCGTATCACTGACCACTCCAATCAACATGCGGCCTTCTCCACGAGAGCCTGTGAAACAAACAACACTGGCATGTATGCGCGGCCAATTCTAACCCATGCCACCAGGTTTGTGCTCCCATTCGCTTGCATGAGGCCCGGCATTGGGCCAGAATTCCACGACCTTCTGGCCGCCGTGCGACGACTTTCCCTCCGGAGACCGACATGCCTGAGTCTTCCAGCTACGATCCTTACGCCATGCCGGTCGACGCCGTCCAGGAGCCGCCGGTCAGCTTGTGGAACGCGCTGAAGAAGATCGGGCCGGGCATTATCTTGGCCGGCTCCATCGTGGGGTCGGGCGAACTGATCCAAACGACCAAGCTGGGCGCCGATTGGGGCTTTCAGTTCTTGTGGCTCATTCTGTTCAGTTGCGTGATCAAGGTCTTCGTCCAGATCGAACTGGGACGCTACGCCATTTCGTCGGGCAAGCCAACCTTGGGCGCACTCAACGAGCTGCCCGGCCCGCGCTTGGGCGCGCATTGGCTGGTTTGGTGGTGGTTGGCAATGTTGCTGGCCACGGTGTTTCAACTGGGGGCCATGTGCGGCGGCGTGGGCCAAGCCTTGGATCTGGCGTTTCCAGCCGTAAGCCAGAAGATCGTGGCGGCTTTGGCGGATTCGATGCCGCGATTATCCCAAGTCATTCAACAGAACCCGGCGCATCCTTGGGCTGTCTTAACGGCGTTTTCGGCGATCGCCCTGTTGCTTAGCGGCGGATACAAGCGGATCGAGTTGCTAACGACCATTCTCGTCGTAACCGTGACCTTTTTCACCGTGCTGGGGGTGGTGATGCTCCCTTCGGCCGGTTACCCCATTCCCATTCGTGATGTGGTGAATGGCGCCACGGTGGCCATGTTTGCTATTCCGGCGGCGGGCGTGGCGGCGGCCTTCAGCACATTTGGCATTACCGGCGTGGGGGCCAGCGAACTCTACTCGTACCCCTATTGGTGCTTGGAAAAGGGATACGCCCGCAACGCGGGTGTAAACTCGCCGAATGAGGATTGGGTCCGCCGGGCCAAGGGGTGGATTCGTGTTTTGCGGCTGGACGCTTGGGCCAGCATGGTGGTCTTCACCTCGGCCACGGTGGCGTTTTACTTCATGGGAGCTACGGTCTTACACAGCCTGGAAAACAAGCCAGACGGCTCGACGATGGTGGCGACCCTGTCGAAGATGTACCTGGTGTTTGGCGACTGGACCAAGCTCGCCTTTTTGATCGGTGTCTGGGCAGTGCTGTTCAAGACGCTGTATGTGGCCTCCGCCGGCCACGCCCGGCTGACGGCCGACTTTTTCAGTCTGGCCGGATTTGTAAAGTACGACAACGCCCAGTCGCGTGGACGTTGCATCCGAGCGTTGTGCGTGTTCTACCCGCTATTGGCGCTGGTCTTCTACCTGTTCGTGGGTAATCCCATTACGTTGGTGCTGATTGGCGGTTACGCCCAGGGCCTGACCTTGCCAGTGATTTCGGCGGCGGCGTTGTATTTGCGCTACCGCCGCACCGATCCTCGGCTGGCCCCCTCCAAGCTGTCTGATGCCCTGCTGTGGATTTCGGTCATCGCCATTTCAGTCGGCGCGGCATACGCGCTGGGTACGCCGGTGATGGAGTGGATTCGCAAGACTCTGGTCTAGCAATGAGGAGAGGTAGCATCCAGGCGGACAGGTAGCCTTACCATCGTTTAGCCGTAATCTTCGGCGGTTTCGTCGAATTGCCGTCGAACGCAGGACCGGCTCTCAAACCTTGCCTTTGCGCAAGGCGGCGGTTCTTGCAACAAGATTCTTGGCCGCTAGCTGTCCGGTGGCAGTGACGAATCTGGATAGGCATGTATCTGGATTACCGTTTGACGTGCTTTTTCGCCGATCGGCGTTCTACCTCTTCCCGGAATCACCAGGGTCGATCGCATGGATACAATTCGCGCTTCTCGGATTCGCGTGGTGGTGGCGCTGCTATGGTTAGCACTCTTGCCACCCGCGTCGGTCGCCCGCGCGCAGCCGCCCAACACGACTTACTACGTGGCCATTGCATTTTCAAAATCAACCGGCCAGTACGGCTATTCCAGCGGCTGGCTGAGCGAGACAAACGCCCGGCGGGATGCACGGTCGCGCTGTCGCGCCGACGACGCCGCGGTTGTGCTGGTCGTGGGTAACGGATACGCGGCGCTGGCCTTGGGGGACGATCAGGCGGCCTTCGGTTACGGCTACTCGGAAGACGCCGACGAAGCCAGGCGATTTGCCTTGGAATCTTGCGGCAGCGAAACGAAGAATTGCAAAGTCGTCTGCTGCGTCCACTCTTGGGCTGGCTAAAAGAATCGTGGAAGGGTGCTCGAGGCAAGAAGCGATCATGCGGCCGGCACCTGGTGATCGGGACTCGCCACACCCGGGGGTTCTTGTTTCGCCAATTATCATGTACGGCATTGACTGCCGCTTTTCTTCAATAAACGACCCACCGGGCCAGTTCGCCTATTAGAATGGCGGCATGCAAAACCACACGCACCCTTGGTCGATCGGTTGTTATCGCGCGGTTCTCTGTAGCGTTGTCGGCGCGGCTTGGTTGATCTTCTCAGCCCATGCGGCATTGGCCGCTGGTGATGCCCATAAACGGCCCAATGTGATCGTCGTGATGACCGACGATCAAGGGTTTGGCGATCTGGGTGCCAACGGCAATACCATCTTGCGCACGCCGCATTTGGACGGACTGCAACGGCAATCCGCCACCTTGTCGCAATTCTACGTCTGCCCCGTCTGCACGCCCACGCGGGCCGGCCTGCTGACGGGCCGGTACAACTACCGCACGCGGGCCATCGACACCTACCGCGGCCGGGCCATGATGGATCCAGCGGAAGTCACCCTGGCCGAGATTCTTGGCCAGGCGGGCTACGCCACCGGCATCTTTGGCAAGTGGCACTTGGGTGATAACTATCCGTTGCGGCCGCAAGATCAAGGCTTTGCCGAAACGCTGGTCCATCGCGGCGGCGGCATTGGGCAGCCCAGCGACCCACCCGGCGGAGAGGGCAAATACACCGACCCCATCTTGCTGCACAATGGCCAGTTGACAGAGCATCAGGGCTATTGCACCGACGTCTATTTTCGCGAGGCAATGCGCTGGGCCGATAGTATCACTTCGTCGGGCCAACCTTTCTTTCTGTATCTGCCGACCAACGCGCCGCACGGTCCCTACGCCGATGTCCCCGCCGAACCGCTGGCCTACTATCAAGATCAACGCATTGCCGCGGATCGCTTTCCGCAAACGGCTGGACACCCCACGCCCGAGCAGCTCAACCACGATACGCTGGCGCGGGTCTATGCCATGATCGAAAACATCGACAGCAATGTGGGGCGGCTGTTGGCATGGCTGGAGGAACGCGAACTGGCCGATAACACCCTGCTGTTGTTTCTGACGGATAATGGCGAAGCCACGGTCGGCTACAACGCCGGGCTGCGCGGGCAAAAGGCCACCGTCTACGAAGGAGGCATCCGTTCGCCCCTCTTTGCGCGGTGGCCCGCCCGGCTCAAGGCCGGCGCGACTTCTGACCAGATTTCAGCCCATATCGACTTGCTGCCGACCATTTTGGAAGCGTGCGCGGTGCCGCTGCCCGCTGACTTGCATATCGACGGCCGCAGCCTGTTGCCGTTACTGACTGGCGAGGTGCAAGAAGTACCGCCGCGCACGTTGTTCGTACAGTCGCATCGGGGTGACGTGCCTGTCATGTTGCATCAGTTTGCCGTTCGCACCCAACGCTGGAAACTGCTGCACGCCAGTGGATTTGGCCGCGAATCATTGCCGCCGGGTCCGCTGAAACTGGAGCTGTACGACATGCAAGCCGACCCCTTTGAACTGGCCAATGTCGCCTCGCAACATCCGCGAGTGGTGGCCGACTTGCAGGCACGATACGAAGCCTGGTTCCAGGACGTAAGCCAGACTCGGCCCGACAACTACTCGCCGCCGCGGATTCAACTTGGAACACCGCATGAAAACCCAGTCATCCTTTCGCGCCAAGACCAGCGCGGCACGCCTGGCCGGCCCAACGATTGCGGGCACTTTCAGGTCAAAATCCCCCAGGCTAAAACGTTCAATCTACGGCTTCTATTCGCCCCCGCCGGCCAACCGCGTGTCGCCCGCCTGCGCTGCGGTGCCATCGAAGCGGAAATGCCGGTGGCCGCGGGTGAGAAAGCGATTCAGTTCTCCCAACTCGACTTGCCAGCCGGAGATGCGGCGATAGAAGCAACATTGCTGCTGGGAGAACGGGAGCAGGGGGTGATGTTTATTGAGGTGGAAGGGGTGGAATAGGGGGCGGTGTTCGGTGTTCGGTTTTTAGTTTTCAGTTTTCAGTCCATCAATTCCTTCTTGTGGTTTTATGGCCATGCCTGCTCGTTCTATTGTGCTCGCCGTTTCTGTTCTCTTGGGTTGTTGCGCTACGAATTGCTTGCGGGCGCAAGAGGCTGCCGGAGATTTGTTCGAGGATGAGGTGAAGGCTTCCGATCCGCTACGGGCGGAGCAGGCCGGCGAGTTGGAGGCTTACATTCTGGCGGTTAAGGAAGATTCGGGCCGTTTGAAGTCGCTGTTCCGTCCCGACTATTCCTCGCCCGCGGCGTTTGAGAAATCGGCCGCTCCGCTGCGGCAGGCTTTTTGCGATAGCATCGGATACCCGCCACCGGGCGATGTGCCGGACGAACCAGCCACGTTCGACAAGATGGGCGAAGACAGCTTGGGGACCTACTTCCGCGCCAAAATACCGGTGCTGCCGGGCGTTCATGTGGAAGGAATCTACATCGTGCCGCGGGGCCTGCCAGGCAAAGCCCCGCTCATCATCTCCATGCATGGCGGCGGCGGCTCGCCCGAGGTGGCCCTGTTTCACGGTGGAGCCAATTACCACGACATGGTTCGCGGCGGTGTCAAGCGCGGCTACGTCGTCTTCGCGCCGCAGCACTTGTTTTCCGCCGAGGGCTTTCCCAAGGATATTCGCCACCGCACCGACGAACGGATGCGGCTCATCGGCACCAGCCTGACCGCCGTGGAGATCGCCAAGATCAGCCGCGGGCTGGATGTGATCCTCAAGCGTCCCGAAGTAGACGCCGAGCGCGTCGGCATGGTCGGGCTTTCGTATGGCGGGTATTACGCGCTCGTCACGCCAGCCCTGGACCAACGGATCAAGGTGTCGGTCTGTAGCTGCTATTACGGCGTGCAAGAAGCCCGCTACCAACGCGATGAACTGTCGGTCCCCAGCGATTTCAAGTTCAAGGACCGTTTCACGCTGTTCCGCGATTCCGAATTGGCCGCGCTGATCTGCCCGCGTGCCCTGCAAATACAGGCAGGCAGCAAAGACGGCATGGACCACCGTGAAGGGGGCAAACTGCTGGCCCCTCTCTCGGAAGCCTACTACCGCGGCCTCGGCATCGCCGACCGCTTTCAACACCTGGTGTTTGAAGGGGGCCACGAATTCCACGACGAGTCGGCCTGGGAATTCGTCAAACGGCACTTAGGATTCGGTTCGAAATAACTTCCCCGTTTGGCTCCCTCTCCCGGTACTCCGGGAGAGGGTTGGGGAGAGGGGGATGTGGCGAAATGGCCGCCATCAGCCGGCCCTCACCTCGGCCCTCTCCCAAAGGGAGAGGGAGTTCGCATGAGGAAGTTATTTCGTATCGGATCCTTATAGGTGCTAATACGCGTTCTGCCGCCGCAGCACCACCAGCACCGTGCGCAGCAAAATCTTCAAATCGAGCCACAGCGACCAATCGCGGATGTATTGGTGGTCGCATTCAATCCGTTTTTGCATTTTGTCCAGCGTGTCGGTCTCCCCCCGATAGCCGTTGACTTGGGCCAGGCCCGTTATGCCCGGCTTGACCTTGTGGCGCAGCATGTAGCCCGGTATCAACGAACGGAACTGCTCGTTGTGCTTGTTGGGATGCGGACGCGGCCCCACCAGCGACATGCTGCCATCCAACACATTAAACAACTGCGGCAGCTCATCCAGCGAGGTCTTGCGCAGCACCGCCCCCAACGGCGTAACCCGCGGGTCGTTGCGGGTAGCTTGCCGAAAAGTATTGCCGTCCTCGCAAACCCGCATGCTGCGGAACTTCCAAACAAGGATCTCGCGGCCGTCCAACCCGTACCGCTTTTGGCGAAAAAAGGCCGGCCCTGGCGAGGTCCACCGGACCAGCAAGGCAATCAGGGCCATCGGCACGGCCAGCGCGATTAACAACAGGCTTGTGGCCAGCAGGTCGAACAGCCGCTTGAGCCAGCCGTCGGCCCCTAGCAGCGGGCTTTCAAAGACGCTTACCGCCGGCAGCCCGCCAATGTTGGTCCAACGAGCGTGCAACAGTTCAAACACGAAGAAGTCGGGCACGAGATAGACCGAGGCCGTGGAGTCGGCCAGTTCCGCCAGAACATGGCGAATACGCTCCTCGGCCCGCATCGGAAACGTCAAGTAAATCAGATCCACCTCGCCGGCCTGGGTTTGCCGCAACAGGTCGTTTAGGTTTCCCACCCGCGGCCCTACATCATGGGGCAGGTCGGGTGTGCGATCGACGGGCCGGTCGTCGTAGAACCCCACCAGTTTCAGGCCCAATTCCGGCGATCGCTCGATATTGCGAGACAAGTCAAACGCCAGCTCATTGACGCCCACGATGGCATACCGGCGCGTGTTCCAACCTTGTGCCCGCAACCGCTCCAGCAACCAGCGAATGACAATCCGGCCGCAGGCCGCCAGGGTCGGCGCGGTAATCCACCAGACCAGCAGCGGCGTTTGCCTCAGGCCCGTTTCGTAACCGAGCAAGTGGGCGGCTAGCGACAAAATCGCCAGCGTCGCGCTCCACGTTCCGGCAACGCATAACAGCTCGCGCCGCGGAGCCACGCCCCGCCAATTGCGGTACAGGCCGCTGATTTCGGCCACGATGTTAAACAACAACAGTGCCGCCGCGGCGGCCAGCGCCACATCGCGGTTGTCCAGTGGCGGCGCGTAGGCCGACGCCACGAACAACCCCGCCAAGATGCAAACAGCATCGGCCAGGCGGTGCAACGTATCGAGTATCGGTCCCTGCTGATAAATACGACGGCTAGCCGTCATGGGATTGGTCCTTTCCGTGGCAATAGACGCCGTTCCAACAATAATACGAAAGCCCTGCCCGGCGCGGTTGCCCATGCGCGCGGAGATGCCGGCCATGAAGTCTAGGTCAGAATCAGGCCGATCATGGCCCAGGCGGTGCAATCGGCAAGAACCGTGCAACCGTCAACATGGTCCCGTTGCTAGCCGGCGGCTTCTTCCGCCTGGGGGCGCTTGGGCAGCCGAGTCGCCAATAGCAGCCCCACCATCACAAACGCCGCGGCGGCCAAAAAACTGGCACGAAAGCCCCTCTCGGCCAGCTCCTTGGGGTATTGGTCCTTGATCCAACCCAGTAGTTGGCCCGCCAAGGCGCAAGGAACTTGCGCCAACATGCAAAACGCCATGTAACGGCGGATCTTGTCGGGCGTGGCGCAATACAACATGTAATTGGTGATATAGACGCCCGACAGCGTGCCCATGCCCAACAGGCCAAAACCGAGGATGTACGTGTTTGCTGGCGAATAAATCGCCCACATGGCGGCCGCCAGAATACACGAGCCGCTTGCCAGCACGCACGTCTTGGGGTTGGTGCGGCTTAACAGCCAGCCCAGCCCCAGGCCGGCCACTGCTTTGAATCCGTACTGCGTCGTTTTCAACAGCCCGGCAAACTGGTCGGCCGATTGTTCATAGACCACTTCGGCATAGGTGGAAAGGTTGGAAATCATCGTCGCGCCCGAAGCCAGCATGATGGCCACACCCACCGACAGCAACACCACGGGCCGGCTCAAGAACTCGCCCAAACCGCCCAGCGGGCCCGCCGCCGAGCGCACAACGGGCCGGTCGTCATTCGGAATAATCAACCGCGTGGCCAGCAAGGCGGCAATCGCCAGGGCGGGCGTACATGCCAAGAACAACGCCTTGTAGTTCGAGGGGAACGGTGCCTCGGCCAATTCCAGCGGGCCAAACTTGCGGGCCAGCAGCAACTGCCCCACCAGCCAGCCGATGATCGCCAAAATCGGCCCCAATCCATACGCCAGGCCCAGCGCCCGGCCGCGGCGCGACGGAGATACCGCCCGGCCCAATACTTCAAACTCGCCCGCCACCGCGACCGTGCGGCCGATGCCGGTGCAGGCGCCGTGCAAGATAATCATGGCGATTTTGACCTGGTCGGAAATCGGAGCCATCAACAGCAGGCCCACCAACAGCGTGCTGGCGGCCATACCGGCGTAACAGGTGACGATGATCGGCCGCAGTTGGGAAGCCTTGGGCAACAGCCAGCCCACAAACAGCGGCGCGGCCGAAAACAACAAATAGGTCGATCCGGGCAAGTTGTAGACGAAGGCGCTGGCCCCCAGCCCCTTGCACAGCACGGCATGGACCGTATCGACATACATCACCGGCGCGGCCAGATAACTCAGCGCCGTGTTGATGGCCACCACCAGCACGTTCACCGTCTGATCGCGGGCCGACAACTGGCAAAAGTCCGCGGAAGCCGCGCCGCCGCGGCCTTCCTTCGCGGTATTGTCGGCTTCGTTCGCCATGCCAGACCGTTGAGGGGAATTCGGCCCGGGGGCCAGGTCGAATTATTGCAGCCTACGCGCGGGCCGGTTTTTTCACCCGATTCTCGGTAATCTCAATCGCCTTCAACAGGCCGCGGGCTTTGTTCAGCGTTTCTTGATACTCGCTGGTCGGGTCGCTGTCCGCCACGATGCCGGCCCCCGCCTGAATGTAGGCTTTGTTGCCTTGCACCACGATCGTCCGCAAGGCAATGCAGGTATCCATATTGCCGTTGAAGTCGATATACCCCACAGCGCCGGCGTACGGCCCGCGGCGGTGGGGTTCCAACTCGTCGATGATCTGCATGGCCCGCACCTTGGGCGCGCCCGATACCGTGCCGGCCGGCAAGCAGGCCCTCAGCGCGTCAAAAGCGTCGCGACCGTCGGCCAATTGCCCGTTGACGTTGGAGGTAATGTGCATCACGTGGCTGTACCGCTCAATCGTCATCACGTCGGTCAGTTGCACGCTGCCGTAGCGGGCCACGCGCCCCACGTCGTTGCGGCCCAGATCGACCAGCATCACATGTTCGGCCCGCTCCTTGGGATCGGCCAACAGTTCCTCGGCCAGCCGACGGTCTTCGTCCTCGGTGGCTCCACGCTTGCGCGTGCCAGCCAGCGGTCGCACGGTGACGCGCCCGCGCACCACGCGGACCATGATTTCGGGCGAACTCCCCACCAGCGTCACCTGCGGGGTCCGCAGATAGATCATGAAGGGGCTGGGGTTCACCACCCGCAACGTGCGGTAAATCTCGAACGGCGGCGCGGTGATCGTTGTCTCCAGCCGTTGGCTGATCACCACCTGAAAGATATCCCCCGCTTTAATGTATTCCAGGCAGCGGCGGACGGCCGCCTCGTACTGGGGCTGGGGAAAGTCCGACACAAACGGCAGCGTGGGGTCGCCCCCCGTTTCGATATCGGCGGGCCGCAGTTCCACGTCGGGCGATGCCAGCCGGGCCACCAGTTCGTCGATCTTCCAGCAAGCCGTGTCGTAGGCGGCCCGGGCGTTGGCGGCCCCTTCCACCTGGGCCATGACCATCACCACCATCGTCTTGTTGACATTGTCAAAAACGACCATGCGGTCGTAGAAGGCAAACGACAGGTCGGGCAGGCCGCGGTCGTCGGCCGGCGCGTTGGGCAGGCGCTCGGTATAGCGGACCGTGTCGTAGCCGGCGTAGCCTACCGCCCCGCTCACAAAGGGGGGCAACTCCGGCAAGGTCGCCGCGCGGACCTGTTCCACCCGGTGCTGCAGATCGGCCAGCGGATCGTCAGAGGTGAATTCCTCGGTCTTGCCCCCCGCCACGACCTTTACCTGGTTGCCGTGCGCGGTGAATTCCAGGAACGGCTCCGCCGTGAGAAAGCTGTAGCGGCCAACCTTTTCGCCCCCCACGACGCTTTCAAACAGGCAACTGCACCGGCCGCGGTCGATCTTGTGAAAGGCCGAGACGGGCGTCAGCATGTCGCTCACCAGCCGCCGATAGACCGGCACGCGGCCAGCCCCCTGGGCCAACCGACTAAACGTTTCAAAATCGGGCGAATGCATCGGCGGGTTCAAAACGGGCGGGACAGCGGTGATAGTAAGGGCCAACGAACAAGCTTCTACCGCGAACGGGACACCCCAACCGCCAGCCAAGTTCGCGGCCCTAGCTTATCAGCCAGCGATAAGGGCGGCAATCAAAGCTCGATAATGGCTAGACAATTGAACGGCCTAGCCGACGGCCGCCTCCAACCTGTGCCAGGCTACGCCCATCGCGATCAGCGGCGAAAACGGCAGCAGCAGGAACCAGTGATAGGTGCCCCTGACCGCCGGCAACAAGAGCAAGCGGCGACTAATCCTCATCGCCATTAACATCAGCTTTCTCAAGATCGTTGTAGACTCGCTCGATGAATTCCTGATCTTCCTCCGACATTTCCAGACTCTGGCGATACTGAAGCGCCTCGGCATCGGCGATAAACTCGACCTCACCGTGATTTTGACGCACAATTTCCGAAATGTAGCCAATGGTGGTTTTGAAGTACTCTTTTCTGGGATTCGTCTTATTCACACGGTGTTTGTGGAGAGCCTTGTGCAGGGCATGCTCGAGGGCAGGAGCATTGTCACAAGAAATCATCATGTGAACATCGAACGGAAAAGGGACTGAAGCTCCACCCAATTCATGCACACGGTCCAACGGTTCTAGTCTGCGAGTGAGGCCAACTTTGAATACCCCGTCCCCGAACGACCCGAGATTAGAAATGACGTAGACATATCCCGACTTCGTTAGCTGTGCCTGTGAAATGGCGCGTTGCGACTTCGCTTCAGCCTCGGCCAATCGCACTTTCAATTTCTCCACCTCTTCACTGTGCTGGTCTTTGGCATCAGCGATGGCTTTGGCGAGTGCTGCCTCGATTGCCTGCCGCTCGCGTTCGAGTTGTTGGATCTCACGCTCCACCTCCTTCGCGAGTTGCTGTTCCTCTCGGATTTGGGCGCGAATTCTGGCCTGTTCCTCGCGCTCGAATGCCGCTCGAACCACGATCTCGTAATCGCGTCTCAGGTTTGCGAAATACGAAGATTCCTCGGATTCAGAGACCTCAAATCCAATTCCTCGGCACCGCTCGATGGCGTCTTGAAGTCGCTTCTTGCAATTAGCAAAATTGTTCTGGTTCAGCGCAACGCCGATCCACTTGATGTTTTCTTTGAGATACCGGCTGCTAAGATCGTTGGCGCGCTGGTCAAGCGTTTCTTGACGCTCGCGCTGTTGTTCGCGGTCCAAGGTTATTTTTCGCAGGCTTATGTCGAGATTTCTTAAATCTCGCCTCAAAAGCGAGTTTTCGTCTTGGAGATCCTTGTACTTAACCACTTGCGAGTCGAACGACGCTCGTTCAGTTGCCAGAGTTGAAGCTCGTTGACTCATCTCGATCTCACGGGCATTCAATGCGCCAAGGGATTCTTGAATGCGGGCCTCCTGACTCTGCTTTTCTTCTGCTAGCTGCGCATTCACCTGCTTTATACGCTGATCCAACGCGTCGTTACTCGCCTTGATCTGGGCTTCAATTTGAGCATTCTTGCGGCGGGTATCGTCGTTCGACCGCCGCATTGCGTCCAAAGCAACAAAGGTGCAAATCGCACCAGCGGCAATTCCCAGAATCGCGAAAAAAGCGTATGCCATGCCCTGCCCCTTTACTAACCGTATGTGTTTTCACGCGCAACGGTCACGAACGCGACGATTCTGGTGCATTTTGGGCACTTCTGATCGTCAAGCAGCTTGCGCTGCGTACCTCTGACCAGCACTCCACAAGATGAACACTTGGCTTTGACTGTGCCCTCAGTTCGCGTGGCAAGAAGCAAACGGAATTTACCCCCGTGCGGCTCTAGCAGAATCAACCCCATCCGCTTCCATGCTTCTACGATTTCCTCGCAACGATTATCTTCGTAACCTATAAGCCGCGAAACCGTTCCAATTTCGATACCGGGCGATCGCTCCACTTGATCCCAGATTGCGTGGGCCGCCCACATCCATTTCTTAGCCCTTGCCACGTTATCCGTTAAATCATCACTAGCATTTCGATCAATCCGTTTTTGGCTTTTTAACAGCGCAGCCAAACGGTCCAGACTCTGCAGATCGAAAATCAACGGCGCCCATTGCAGTATTAAGTCGATTGCCTCGACGCTCGAGAATTCTCTTTGCTCGTACTTGCTTTCATACTGCATCATTCCGTCGACGAATTCGCATGCAGCAAGGGCGCGTTCAATTCCAAGAGAATAAAGGCTGTTTGAGACGGCGATTTTGGCCGCTGAGAGCAGTTGGTAATATTGGTCTCGATGATAGACCTTTTCGGCCTTGGTCATAGCCATATATCTGCCCCATTGAGGCGATGGCAATCTCTTAAACAATACGTATCGCTCATGCACTTCCGCTTCCGCGCGAACCGGCTGTAGTACAGCGCGTGGCCAGGGCGCTCGCTCGTCGACACCCATTTTTTGCCTGAGATGCAGAGATTGTACTCCAAGAACAAGGGGAGTTGCGAGGCAAATCCGACCGGCGGACCGGGCCTGTCCCCAGGCAAAACGTACTACTCCTCAGGCTGTTCCAGGGCACCGGGTTCCTGGAGTGCCTTCACCGCGTCTTCGGCATCCTGGCGGTCCTCGGCGTCGAGGTGCGGTGCCTCTTGTTTCGCTTTGGCGTCCGGTTCATGGCTTAGGACCACCGAGAGGGGCAGATGGTCCGACCCGATTGACGGCGATGTTCCCAGGGATACCACGCGGAAGTCGTCGGAATGGAACAGGTGGTCGAGCGGGTACCGCCAAATCCATGACTTTGCATTGAACGTCGCATACAGGCCCCGCCCTTTCCGTGGATCGAGCAGCCCGCTGACCTCTTGAAACAGGTCCGTGGTTCGCGACCAGCCCACGTCGTTCATATCGCCCAGGACGACGACGCTTCCGCTATAGCGAACTTCCCGGCCCACCAAGACCAATTCCGCATCGCGTTTGGTGGTGTCCTCGCCGGGGCGCGGCGGATTGGGATGCACGGCGAAAAGCCTGACGGGATGTCCCGAGCGCAGACGCACCACGGCGTCAATGGAAGGGATCGATTCCTTCACCATGGCCCGCACGTCGGCCGAGACGAGTTCGAGCCGTGAATACAGGGCAATGCCGTATTTATTCTCCAGCGGATGCTCGACGTGGTGCTTGAACCGTTGGCGCAGGGGTGCCAAGTCGTCGATCCAGCGTTGATTGACTTCGCACAGGACGACGACATCGGGCGATTCCTCGTCGATTAATTTCAGCAGTGCGGCCGCGCCTGCATTATCTTGCAGGACGTTTGCCGTCAGAATCCGCAGACGCCCCTCCGCGTTGCTCGATTTGGCCCATTCGACTTGGCGCGGAGCGACCGGCAAGTATGGAAATATCCAATACAACTGAATACAGACGCAGACCAGCAGCAGTCCCGCCGCGGGCTTCACGTAGGGCTGTTTGTGCAGGAGGGCCAAGACGGCCAACCAGACGATGGTCGCAATCAGAATTTGAACCCGCGGAAAGTCGCCGATTCGGACCCACCACCAGTTAACCGGAAGCAACGGCGCGAGGGAACTCACGATCAGAATCGCGGCGATCGAAAGAACCAAATAGATCAGCATGCGCGTGCGGTTCATGTCCCTTGTTCGCCATTCCCGCAATCGTCGGACGTTGTGTGCTGGGTTGAAGCGGCCGTGGTTGGCGGAATGGGGTGTTTCCTTGTCCGGTCTGTACGCGGAGCGGTACTCGGCCCGCTCGGGGCACCCATCCTTTGCCGTGAATGCTGAGATTGTACCTGAAGATCAGGTGAGTTTGCGAGGCGAGAGATATCGCGGGCAGAAACCCGACCGACCGGCGCTCAAGCCCCCCGCGTGGCACGGGCATCTTGCCCGTGGCCCGTCTATTGGTCGTCCAGGCAAGAGCTACTTGAAAGTGAAGACATGGGCGGGACGCCCGTGCCACGGGTGGGGTCGTTGCTATTACGAATATATAAAGATAATAAATTACATATTTTATTACTTTACAAATACAGATATTGCTCTATAATCCCGTCTGAGCGGCTTTGCGCGCCGACGTGACTATTGCACGTCCAATGGGCGCAGAAGCCCCTAAACCGCCCAAGCATCGTCGTCCGCCGCGTGCTCGAACAGCATGGCCGTGGCGGGCGGTCGATCGGGCGAGTCCTTTATTACGGCTACCGTTGCCGGCTGCTCGGCCAATTTGGGAGTGGGATCTTTCTCGCCGCTCCCTCCGCCGACCGGTACATGCCACGGGGCCTGTCCATTTTTTGAAACGCGGTCGTCACGCGGGGCGCTGATGGTGCGCGCTGGGCAGTAGGAGCGTCTCCTGTGGGATGGGCGATTATCGTTACCTGCACCACACCGCGTGTTGGAACAGGTAGCGCGGCCACGACGACAAAAAACCCCGCGATTTCGCGGAATAGAAGCAGTTCGTTATCTGCACCACACCGTGAAATGGTGCGGGTAGCGTGGAACAGGAAGCTTCGCATCCCAACATCGGCCCCCCACTCCCGGTACTCCGGGAGAGGGGATGGGGGTGAGGGCAGCGCCGCCATCGAC